>JAIPJY010000076.1 GCA_021733925.1 Prosthecobacter sp.
TCCTCCGTGGCGATCACTTGAACCAGAGACAGGCCGGAGGCCTATCCTCCGTGGCGATCACTTGAACCAGAGACAGGCCGGAGGCCTATCCTCCGTGGCGATCACTTGGCGATGGCCTGACCGCTGGCGGCCCAGGCGTTGAAGCCGCCTTTGAGGAGGAGGAGGTCTTTGAAGCCGAGCTTATGCATCTGGACGGCGATGAACTGGGCGCGACCGCCGATGGCGCAGTGGACGATGCAGGGCTTGGTCTTGTCGAGCCTGGCCAGGGCATCGAGGGTCTTCTGGCCGTGGAAGTAGTCGTAGTTCAATGAATTGAGGATGTAGCCACGGGTGTGGCGCTCGTCCTCGGTCCGGACGTCGATGATCACCGTGTCCGGGTGGTCGACGAGCTGGCGCACGACCTGTTCCGGGGCAATCTCGTGAACTTCTGGTGGAACAACCACTGCGGGTGGTAGCAACGGGCTGCCGGGGGGCTCAGCTGCAAAGGCAGCCGTGCAGAGTCCGAAGAGCAGGAGCGCTGGCATGAGGAGGGAATTCATGAAGTGAGGAAATGTGCCTCTTTGTGGCGAGTTGGCGAGCAGAACTCATCCATGGGCCGGTCATTGGATTCGGCAGATGGATCAGATGGAGAGCGGGCAAGACTCAAATCCAGACACGGTAACCTCGAACGATCCCATCGAGTGGTCGGTCCTTTAATGGGTTTTATAATCTATAAAAATCATAATATAAGGCCGGGTGAACTGAATTGATCATCGGACCCCTGTTCCATCGACCGATTCCTTGGATTTTCCGACGAACGGCCCAATGAGATTCCCCCAGTCAACTGCTTTGCATGACCGGAGGGGACCGCCGGGTATGCGTGAAACCTGCTGAGTACTAGCGAAATACGAGGGAAGGGGTGATTCCGTCCTGAAGTGTGAGGGTTTCATTTTATCCTCAGAGTTGCTGTGAAAAATGGGATAAAAACCATTTAAACCATACAGAATAGATCTTTTTAAAGCGAAAAAAGAGCTCCGAGAGAGTCGAAAATGGGTCGTTTACACGTGGTAAATCGTTCTATTTGTAAAATATATGAAAAAAATCATTGAATGTAATTTCAGGATAAACTACAATTTTAATAATTCGAGGCTGAGCAACTCCACAAAGCTGAACACCTCGAAGCAATACCAACAGCCAAACACACACAGACAACACACTATGAAAAACATCAAGCCAGCGGATCACTTTGCGGAATACACGAGCAATGCCAATCAACTGCAATCCTCCGCTTTGTACAATGCCCAGCAGTACCTGTCGCTGCCTGACTGGCAGACGGGCGATTTTCCCCATGTGGACCTGGTTAATCAATAATTCGGTCTCGCTCTGAAATTCATCATGCACACTTCCTCTTCAGCATCTCGCTCATTCATTCGCGGTTTTTCGCTGGTGGAGATGATGGCCTGTGTGTCGATCATCGGCATCATCGCCTTCATGGCGATCCCTTCCGTCACCCGCATGCGGGGTGACAGTGAACGCAATCTGGCGATCGCCCGCGCGGAGTCGCTGAACCTGGCCCAGGCGAGCTACATCCAGGTGCGTGGCCGGACGCAGGCGGCGCTGGACTGGGCCGCGGCCTCATCCTCCGCCTCCAAGTACACCCTGCTTCGCCCTTACCTGAGTTTTGCCGAGACAACGCTGAGCGCCTACATGCCGTCTGGGTACTCGGTGACCTTTCCTCCTTCCATCACGTCCATGACGAAGGTCGCGCTCAGCAGCCCGACCGGGACCATTTATTACTGACGCACTCCGGCATGACCCACTCCCTACATCGAGGAATTCGCACCACCTTCCTGCCTGCCGGCAGAGAGCGTGGGTTTTCCATGTCGGAGATGGTCGTGGTGATTTGCATTCTCGCGGTGCTGTCGGGCATCGCGGTACAGTCGTTTGGTCAATTTTTAGGCGGTTCCAAAGATGCGCTGGCCATGTCACGGCAGGAGACGCTCAATCAGTCGCTGTCTCGTTTCGCCCAGCAGAACTACGAGCTGCGGTTTGATGTCATGGGTCATTCTGTGGCGGATGAGCTGGTCGTTTTGCGCACGCTGCAATACCGCGATCCGAACATCAACCGCGCGCAGCCGGGCTCACCCTACGTGGACCCACGGTACAACCCGATCTCCTCCAGCGATGACTCCGTGCATCGTCTGCGCTGGACGGGAAAACTGTTTGAACTGCTCAAACCGGGGCAGAGCGGCACCGGAATCCTGATGAATTTCGAAGGCACAGACTTCACCACGGCATTTGTTTTCCCGCCGAACTTTCAAATGGCAGGACGCTGATCCTGCCACGCTACAACTCATGTCTGCCATTCTCCAGATCCCAACGAACCCGCCCGCACCAAAATCCTTTGGTGCTGCGAGTAATCCGCCAAACACGATAGTTGAGGCGAGACAGACGGCGATCCTGGCCATTCAATCCATCGAAGGCCTGGCCCTGCAGCATGGGATGCTGCCGGTGACGCTGCTGCGTGAGAGCTGCTCTCCCGATGCGGAGAGGCTGATCCGCAAGCTCGGCCGGGTGCCGTATGTGGCGGATCCCTGGCTGCCGGTGAGCACCATCGGCCCGCTGCTGGTCATGGCGCATCACAATCCTCGGGCGGGAGATTTGTGGGGCGTGCCGCACTTTCTCACGATCCGGGTGCTGGTCACGCTGGATCAGTATCAAAACACGCGCAAGGATCTGGTGCAGCGCTTTGGGCAGATGCCGATCTCACAGTCGAACGCGATGGAGCAGCTGCAGCCGCCGGTGTTTTCCGATCTCGGGCTGGATGGCACCTTCAAATGGCTGCTGGAGCACTATCCGTACGAGCCGGCTGAAATCACCAAGCTGAAAGGCTTCTACGAGGCGCAGACGGGCAAGGCGGAGACGCTGGGAGTCACGCATTTCAATGTGGTGCAGCGCAACATGGGCATCGCCCTGCAGCATCTGGTCAGCGGCTGCCGCACCCTGGTGTACAGCGCCACCGAGGCGCAGCGTCAGACTTTCTTCCCGATCCCGCTGCTGGAGCGGCACAATGTGTATCCGCTCTACATCGGCAAGCAGGTCGTCTTTCTGCTCAGTGAGAGCAGTGACTGCTATGCCTTTGAGGATGAATGGCTGTCGATGGGCAATCCGGCGGTGAAGATTGTGCCGGTGCTGGCAGATCTGGCGAGCATTCGCGAGGCGATCAACCGTGCGGGCGCCACTTTTGATCCGAGTGCGGTGGCATCGATGGATGGGACGACACTCTCCGTGGCTGATGATGCCAGCGTGGTCGAGATTTCCCCCGAAGACATGGCGCGGATCAATCCGCAGAATCCGAACCACGAACCCGAGCAGCTGGTGCAGTGGGCGCTGTTCACCGCCATCCGCTGCCGTGCCTCCGACTTGCATCTGGAGAAATTTTACAGCTTCACGCGGTTCCGTGCGCGCATGGACGGCACGATGAAAACCATCATGACCGCGCCGGAGAGCCAGCTGAACCGCTACGTGGCGCTGCTGAAGAACTACGCGGGCATGAGCCAGAACCGGCAGGAGTGCCAGGACGGACGCATGGCGCTCTCCATCGGCCGTCGCCGCGTGGATGTTCGTGTAGCTGCGGTGCCGACGCGGCGTGAGTTTCAGAAGGTGATCATGCGTTTCCTCGACAAGCAGGACGGGGTGAAGCGTCTGTCGGATTTCAATCTCTCGCAGCGCCAGATCGACATCCTCACGCGCACGATGCAGCGCGACCAGGGGCTGGTGCTGGTGACGGGCCCCACCGGTTCCGGTAAAACGACCACGTTGTATGCGCTGCTCAACAGTGTGAATGATGAGAGCGTCAACATTCAGACGATTGAAGACCCGATCGAATACGAAATTGAAGGGATCAATCAGACGCAGACGAACAATGCGCGGGGACTCGACTTTGCGAACGGTCTGCGCTCCCTGCTGCGTGCCGACCCTGACATCATCCTGATCGGTGAGTCACGCGATGCGGAAACGGCGGGTGCTGCGGTGAACGCCTCGCTCACGGGGCATCTGGTGCTCACCACGCTGCATGCGAATGACTCGCTGCGTGCGGTGTCACGACTGCTGTCAATGGGGGTGGAAAAATACCTGCTGGCAGATTCACTGGCCCTCAGCCAGGCGCAGCGTCTGTCGCGCCGCCTGTGCACCTACTGCAAACAGCCCATGCAGGCACCGCAAGATGTGCAGGATCTGATGGCCAAGCAGGCCGTGATCACAGCGCCGCTCACCACGCCCATCTACACCGCCCGCGGGTGTGATGAGTGCCATGGCACCGGCTATGCCGGACGCGTGGCGCTGATGGAGCTGTGCGAGGTGAACAATGAGCTGCGCGACCTTGTGGAGGAGGGAGCTCCGCTGAGCGCGATGCGCGCGGCCGCCTTCAAAAATGGATTCCGCTCGCTCTATCAGGAAGGCCTGCAGCAGGTCATCGGCGGGCACACATCACTCGATGAGATCAAATGCCTCAGCTACACCGCCATGTAATGCGGTGAATTTTTTTTAACCACTCAACTCTTGACCACCATGTCCCAGACCAGTCAGCTCCTGCCTCGTGAATTTGCCGCGCGTGCCATAGCGCGAGTGTTGATCATAGATGACGAACCTCATGTGCTGGCCGTAGGAAAGGCCGTGCTGGAGGCCCACGGTTTTGAAGCCGTGGTCTCACGCAGCGGAGAGGAGGCGCTCGAACTCGTGCGCGTGGGCATGGAGGAGGGGCAGCGATTCACCGCCGCCATTCTGGATCTCACGATGCCAGGCGGGGCTTCCGGCTTTGAGGTGCTCGAATGGCTGCGTGCGTGTGATCCGCGGCTGCCCGTCATCGCCTGCAGCGGGTACTTCCAGGAGGATGTGAAGGATCTTTGCCAGGCGATTGGATTTGTGGATGTTCTGCACAAGCCCTTCAATCTCGAAAGCCTCTGTCTGGCTGTGCGGCGTGCCATGGTCCAGGAATCGGAGACGACGGAGTCGGGTTTCTCATCCTTCAAACCTGGCGCTATCTCATGAGGTTTCACTTTCAGATCGCCAACCGCTTCACACTGCTCGGCATGTTTGCCGTGCTGGTGGGTGCGGGGGCGACTGCCACGGGCTTCATCTGGCAGGAGTTTATCACTCTGCGCTTTGTGCAGAGCTCCTACCTCGGTGCGGTGGCTCTGGCAGGTCAGATGGAGCTGAACCGCCAGGCGCTCAGTGAGAATGAGATGGCCGGAGTGGCCCCGCTGAACTGGGAGAACGAAACCCGCCTGCGGATGCGCCTGCAGACGGTGGACATCCCGCCAGCTCTGCAAAATCTCGGCCTGCAGGTCGAGGTGGTGGCACCACGCCAATCGGAAGGTGCTGGTGGCCCGCCGGTGGCGAAGTCGCCGCCCATCGTGATCCTTCCCGGCTGCCAGAATTGTGTCATTGAGGAGCCCCCTCCGACACACATGAACAACCTCATCTACCGCGTGATGGCGGGCAGCACCCTGGTGATGGATGACACCAGTGACAACCGTGATTTTGAAGTCAACGGAGGGGATCACTGGCTCATCAGCGCCGCGCCTTTGTACTCGCGCAGCGGGCATGTGGCGGGTGCCTTCATCGCACGCCAGCCGCTGGTGCAGCTGCGGCACCTCTTCAATGCCCAGCGTCTCACGGTGCCCATTCTCGGCGCCTGCGCCGGTCTGGCCCTGGCAGTGTTCAGCTTCTACATCATCGGCAGGCGCATCACGAAGAAGACCCATGCGCTCATCGACGCCTTCCGCGCCATGCGTGCGGGGAATCTGAATGTCCGCGTTCCGGCCAATGGCAATGATGATCTGGATCTCGTGCAGGAGGAGTTCAACACGATGATCTCCCACGTGCAGGAGGATGACCAGCGCAAGCATACGCTGCTTGTCGAATACGAAGCCGCCAAACGGCAGGCGGAAACCGCCACCGCCGCGAAGGGCAGCTTCCTCGCGAACATGAGCCATGAGATTCGTACGCCGATGAATGGCATCATCGGCACCACCAGTCTGCTCATTGAGATGGGGCTCGATCCCGAGCAGGAGGAACTGGTCCGCATGATCCGCTCCAGCGGTGAATCACTGCTCCACGTCATCAATGACATCCTCGATTTCTCCAAGCTCGAGTCCGCCAAAATGGACATGGAAAAGCTCCCGGTGGACATCGAGAAGCTGCTCGGCGAAACCACGGACGTCTTCTCCCACAAGGCGGCGGAGAAAAACATCGAGCTCAATGTTCACATTGATGCGGCGCTGCCACGCAAGGTGCTCGGCGACTTCCAGCGCATCAAACAAATCCTCGTCAACCTCGTGGGCAACGCGATCAAGTTCACCGAAAAGGGGGAGATCCTGATGCTGGTGCGCCAGGTTTCGCGCCAGACGCCGCAGGGGGACAAGACCCTTTTGCATTTCTCCGTACGCGACACCGGCATCGGCATTCCACCGGAAAAAATCGGCCAGCTCTTCCAGGCCTTCAATCAGGCTGACAGCTCCACCACGCGCAAATACGGCGGCACAGGCCTGGGGCTCGCCATTTCCAAGAAGCTCATCAAGATGATGCAGGGGGAGATCAGCGTCGTGAGCGAGGAGGGGAAGGGGTCTGACTTCTTCTTTGAGCTGCCGCTCATTGTCGCCCCTGATGATGAATCGCGCGAAGAAGAGCTGGTCTGGCTCGATGTGGTCAAGGCGCGGCCGGTTGCTGTGTACAGTGCGCATCCCACGACCATGCAGGTGCTGAACCAGTCGCTCATGCAATGGGGCATGACGGTGAGGCTGCTGAAGGACCGCTCACTTGTCGAACTCGATGCGGTGATCGAAGAAGCGGGTCTTTTTATTCTCGATGTCACCGGCCTCCGGCATGAAGAGGCTGTGCTCATGCTGAATACCGCCGCCATGCGTGGCACTGCGATCATCACCATCATGTCCATCACCTGTGCGAAGCTGGACCGTGAACGCTTCAGCCCGCCCGCTGGCAGCCGACATATGCGGCTGTCCAAGCCGATCAAACGCCGTGAACTTCTGCGCACCATGGCCGAACTTTACCGCATGCCGCGCCGAGTGATCCTGACTCCCATCGTCACTTCGGCAGCGCCAGCCGACAGGCCCGCCACGGTACCTGTTCCCGTGCCAGCGCCCTCACTGCGCCCGATCACCACGCCCGTGCAACAGCAGCAGCCGCCTCCCTACTACCAGCCCCAGATGGTTCAGCCGATGGAGCAACCCATGTTGCAGCCGATGGGGCAACCCATGTTGCAACCCATGGTGGCCACGTTTGATTCCCCCTCGGTACTGGAGACGCCCGCGCCTCCGTCGATATCAAATCAAGGTTCTGCACGTGCCGCCGCCGGCGGACATGACATCCAGGTCTCCCACGCCACGAACCGTGCCATCGCCAAAGCTGCCAAAGCGGAGTCTGACAACTTTGCCAGCCAGTACCCGGCGCAAATCCTCCTTGTCGAGGATCAGCCCTTGAATCAGAAAATCGCCACGATGCTGCTGCAGCGTCTGGGCTATGTGCGGATGGACATCGCCAACAACGGGGAGGAGGCCTTCAACATGGTTGCGCAAGGAGGGTATGACATCGTCTTCATGGACCTGCAGATGCCGGTCATGGGCGGGGTCGAAGCCACCCGGCGCATTCGTGGGAACTTCCAGCTCAAACATCAGCCCGCCATCATCGCCATGACGGGCCATGCCCTCACCGGTGTCAAAGAGGAGTGTCGCGAGTGTGGCATGAATGCGTTCCTGACCAAGCCCGTGTCACTCGACGACTTCCGCCGTGTCATCCCGCCAGCGCTTTCAGTCGAAGCTTCGCAGATTCCGATGAATTTTTAGAGGTCGGAATGCAAATGCGGGATGCGTGGTTAGATTCTGGAAAAATGGAAGCATAATGACACGTGCTTCCACAAAACCATCCTGCCTGGGGTGTTTGAGGCGCTGGTAGGAGAGAGCTTTTAAGATGCCGTCCAGAACTTGCCAAAGTAGAATTAAAGATGGCTGCCCATTTCGGCATCCATGATCACGCGCAGGGGATCACCCAACGGAACGGACTGGCGGGCAGCATCGGCCATGTCGAGCAAATCACGGCCGTCGAAGTGGGGGCGGATGTTGCGAATGACCTGATCCGCGACAGAACTGCCACCCTTGAGATTGTCGATGATGGTCTCCCAGTTGAAGAGCACACGCCAAAGGTGATAAGCATGAAAACTCCGGACGGATGCTGGAGTGGAGCTGTCCATGGCGGCTTGTGCGGCAGCCAGCGACTTCATGGCACCCAAGTAGGCACTTTCCACGGGAGCATACTGCTCCGTCGTGTAAGCCATGCCGGCCGCTTTCCAGGCGGTGATGATCTGGGAGTCCGTGACGAGGGCAGGGATCATGGTCAGCAGGACTTGCTCACGCGAATGGGGTGGCGGGCTGGCGGCGAGGCCGCTGGCTGAGCTTGCGGTGGCATTGCTTAAACTGCCTGTGCGCCACTCAGCTACGGCACGCATCATCCACGCGCGGGGGCGCTGCGTGGCATCGAGCTTGCTGATGCCCGCCGTCGAAAGCGAATGCATGACCCGATGATAGTCAGCAGGAGCCGCCGAAATGCGGCCGGTAAACAGGAGATCACTGCTGAAAGCATTTTCGAACTCAGTCTGCACCCGGCTGAAATCCAGCGTGGGAGAAATTCCCGAACAAGCCGCCAGCAGCAGGCAGGGGAGGAGGAAGGAGGAGCGAAGTCGGAGCATGAGGAGGGATGAGGTTCGAAGATATGGGAGCGGTTTGGTTCGAAGCACAAGCGGGGCGGTTTTCGGATGATGGATGCGGAGGACGCGTTGGTTTGCGCCGGATCTTGGGGGGAGGCTGGATAAAATCTGGGGCTGCCCAAGCAGAGCTTGAACCTCGGTGGGGGCTACCTCAGAGTGATACGGAATGAATGTGATTCGCTGTTGGATGATCCTGCTGGGAGGCTGCCTGCTGACGGGGTGTGCTCCTGAAACCCAGACGAAGATGGATGATTTCTGGCGCACGATTGATCCTCTGGGGCATACACGCTCGCACCGTGAACGTTATTATCCGCATGAACGAACCACTGGAATGCGGCTGCCGAAGGCTGATTGAATGGACTGCATGAATGCGAATACAAGGAGCATCGCGGCGGTCTTGCAGCTGATATGGCTGGCGCTGGGACTGGCGGCGTGCGGGCATGCGAAGCAACAGGCCGCAGGTGAGGTGGTGCCGACGGTGGACCCGACGGCACGGCGGCTGGTGGTCAGTGTGACGGATCAGATGATGGTGACAATTGAAGGGGGCAAGCCCCGGCGGCTCTATCGAGTGAGCACCTCCCGCTTTGGGACAGGCGACAAACGGGGAACCTACCTGACGCCACTGGGGCGGCTGGAGGTGGTGGAGATCGTGGGGCAGGGGCTGCCGGTGGGCGCGAGGCTGAAGGCCCGGGAGGAAACGGGTGAGATTGTGCAGGTGAACGCTTTGGGACGTGATGCGATCGTGACTCGGGTGCTGCGCCTGCGCGGGATGGAGCGGAAAAATTCCCACACGCTGGAGCGGGCGATTTACATCCACGGCACGCCGGAGGAGTCCAAGCTGACGACGCCGGCTTCGTATGGCTGCATCCGCATGGCATCCGCAGACATCATCAAGCTGAGCCATTGGGTGAAGGTGGGCACGCGAGTGGATGTGGTGGAGGGGAAACTGCCGCCGCCGGATCAGCTGCCGCCTTGAAGGCTGGGGGCCCGTTCTTCGCTAAAGCTTCGAAGGGCAGGCTGGATGCGGCGCGGGGGATCTCTGCAACGCTGTCTTGAGTGATGTGAGGGGTTGAGAGATACCGGTGGAGCAGCGTATGTTGCGGTGTAGTCTTGTGCTCCCTCCGAAATGCCGCCTCCTTCCTTGCAACGTCGTCACATCCTGAAAATCGTCGTGCTGACCGTGTTCGGCACGCTGCTGGCGTGGTATTTGAGCGCGATCCTGAGCTTTGCGGGCAACTCCTACGGCTTTAACAACCGCTTCTCGGAGGTGGCGATCCAGCACCACTGGTGGTTTCTGGTGTGGAGCAATCTGGTGGTGCTGAAGGGCTACCTGCTGGTGGCGGCCGGGTATGTGCTGCTGATCTATCCGCTGGTGAGGCTGTGGGGAAAGGTGCGGGCCTTTGAGCGCTGGGGCGTGGTGTGGCGCACACTGCTGTTTGCGTGCCTGCTCTACGGTTTTTTCATCTTCAAGCTGATGCTGGAGAAGCCGTACTTCGGTGACTACAGCTATCTGCTGGGCTGGTATGATGCGCTGGGGCGTGTGTGCGGCACGGGAGTGCAGGATGGGGTGCATGCACTGATCACCCAGGTGTTTCCGCTGACGGCCATGGTGTGTGCGGCGGGTTTTTATCTCTTTGAACTGCGCAGCTGGTTCACCCGCGCCGCGCGGCCGCTGCTGTTTAGCTTTTCGGCGGTGGCGGGCTTGCTGGCGCTGTTTGCTGTGAGTGGCTACGGGGTGAACCGTGCGCCTGATATGGGGGAGCTGGCAGGTGGCAAGAAGCGGCCCAAAAATATTGTCATCCTCGGGTCAGACTCGTTGCGTGCGGATCATCTCTCCTGCAATGGGTATCACAGGCTGACGTCACCGAACATCGACCGCATCGCGGCGAAGGGGGTGAACTTTGAGCGCTGCCTGACGCCGATCGCCTCGACGCTGGAATCGCTCACGAGCATGTTTTCCTCGCAGTATCCGCATACGCACGGGGTGCGGCACATGTTCCCGAGTCGCGCGATGGTGGACCGTGCCAATCTGGAAGCGCCTTCGCTCGGCGCGGAGTTGAAGCGTTTGGACTACGACACGGCGGTGATCGGCGACTGGTGCGCGTGTGGATTCAATGAACTGCCGATGGGCTTTGACAAGATCATCGTCTCCGACTTCGACAACTTCCGCGTGTACATGAGCGAGGTGGTCTTTCTGCATCATCAGATCCTGCCGTTGTTTTTCGACAATCGTGTGGGGCACATGCTGTTTCCAAAGCTCAAGTCGTTCGCCAATTACATGACGCCGGAGGTGGTCACAGATCAGGTGATCGACCGGATCAAGCAGCGTGCAGAAGATCGGAAGCCGTTCCTGCTTCTGGGTTATTTCTCCTGCACGCATCTGCCTTACAAGACGCCCACGCATTACGCAAAGCTGTGGACGGACCCGAAGTACGACGGCCCGCACAAGCATGAGCTGGCGCTGAACGTGGACGAGTTCATCGGCGGCACGGACATCAATGAAAAGTGGAGCAAGCTGCCGCGCAAGGAGGTGGAGCAGATCACCGCGCTGTATGACGGCTGCGTGCGCATGTTTGATGACTCGGTGGGTCGGGTGGTGGCGGAGCTGGAAAAGCAGGGGCTGCTGGATGACACGATCATCCTGATCACCGGCGATCATGGGGATGATCTCTTTGAGCCGAACTGCACCTTTGGTCATGGCACCACCTTCAATGGCGGAGATCAGGCCAATCACGTCCCCGCAATCTTCCATGTCCCCGGGCTGGACAAGCCGCAGCGGCATGCGCAGCTGGCGCGCACGCTGGACTTTGCGCCGACGCTGCTGGATCTCGTTGGTGGGCCTGCTCAACCGCGCTTTGAAGGCACGAGCCTGGCACCGCTGATTCGTGGTGAAAAGCAGAGCCTCGGACTGGCCTACTTCGGTGAGACCAGCTACCTCTTTTTCCGCCGCACCATTCCGGGAGAAGAGCCGCTCTTCATCCCGCCGATGGATGAGACCACCTTCATCGATCCGGACTTCGACTTTCACTTTGTGCTCAAGGACAAGTTTCAGGACGCCGTGCTGCAAACCAAGGAGCACTGCGTGCGCACGGAGCGCTTCAAGTACATCCGCACTCCCGGCGCGCAGCATTCCATCGAGCGCCTGTTTGATGTGCGTGAAGACCCGCACTGCGAGCGTGATGTGAAGGCGCGCTATCCGGAAGTGAAGGCGCGTCTGTCCGCGGCCATGGACCAGTGGCTGACCACGCACAAGCAGAGCACCACGGCCGAGATCTACGGCATCCTGGGAGAAGACTCACTGCAACCCACTGCACCATGAACGCCGCTGATCTGCCGCATCTCGTCATCGGCGCATGCATGAACGTGCATCGCGCCCTCGGTCCCGGTCTGACGCAGGACGCCTATGAGGAGTGTCTGGCCATTGAGCTGCGTGAGACGGAGTTTGATTTCAAACGCGCCGTGCCATTGGAGTTTGAGTACCATGGGCGCAGAGTGCAGACCGCGACGCGTCTGGACTTTGTGGTGGGGGATTCCCTGCTGCTGCTGGTGCGGTCCCAGGAAGAGATCACCCGGCTGCAGCACCAGGAGCTGGAGGCGAAGGTCAGGCTGGGACACTTCAGCGCTGGACTGATCGTCAACTTCAACGTCGGCACGCTGCGCAAAGGGATTCATCAGATCACGGTGAAGAGACGGGCGGAAAGTGAGAAGGGGGAGTGAGTGAGTCGAGTGCAACGAACTGGAGTTCGGAGCCTTGTGCGTCAAATGACCCACACCTTCTTCGTTCTATATCATCCCGCCCCCTGCCAGAAGTCCTCAGGAAACACGCCGTCACAGATCAGTTCGGTGAACTCATAACCATAGCCCACTGAGTTATCGATAAAAATCATTTCACAGTGCGGCAGCCGCTCCTTTAGCGGAAAAGACGATTTAAATTCTTTGAGCAGCCAGGAAAAAAGTCCCCAGAAGCGGGCTCCGCGCTCATCTTCAGAGACGCCGTGTGCCGCGTAATCTGCTTCCACCCTGAGCAGCAGATCTTTGTCTCCGGAAAACATATTCCCGAACACCGGAGACCATGTGTCATCGCGGAGAAAGTAGTACTGGTCCCATCTGGCCGCTGCTCTGCTGGAGGCCTTCTGGTTGTGTTCGATGTTCGCCAAGGTGTTGATCTGCCATTCTCCATAAAACGCCGGGATGCCATTCCCGACACAGTCATAGAGCAGAAAATACAGGCCGGTTATCGTGGCCCGGGAGTCCTCAGGCATCTTGTCGATAGACTCCACCAAGCGGCCACGGACAAGGGCCGCAAATTCCAGTTCTGATGGCAGTTCAGGTGGTTGCAGGATCATTTGAAAAGCAATTAGCAGCACTTAGCCACTGGGGGAATGCAAGAGCAACCCACAGGCATTTATGCATGGATTGTGCATGATTGTGAAAAACTTGTGCAATTGGCACGTTTGTTCGCACATGAAGAAACTCTTCGCCCTCCCCCTCCTAGCGCTCGTTTCGCTGTCTTCTGCCAAGGCAGCGGGCCAGATGGACACCGCGGCTGCTGCCAGGCAGATTGACGCCGTTCTGGCCAAAGACTGGGCGGCCAACAAGCTCCAAGGCAACCCGAAAACCGACGAAAACACCTTTGTGCGTCGGATTTATCTGGATGTCATCGGGCGCATCCCGACCACCCGTGAAACGGAGGAGTATCTGAACTCAAAGGATGCGAACAAGCGCGCGAAGCTCATCGACAAGCTGCTGGCCTCCGAAGCCTACGTGCAGCATTTCTTCAACTACTGGGCGGATGTGCTGCGCGTCACCTCCAGCGGCAACCAGACCGGGCCCATCACGGGCGCGGCGTATGCGAACTTCGTCAAAGAAAGCCTGCGGAAGAACCAGCCCTACGATCAGTTTGTGCGCGAAATGGTGGCAGCCCAGGGCAAGGCCTGGGACAACGGCGCCATTGGTTATTACATGCGTGACCGCGGCATGCCTCTGGACAACATGGCCAGCACCGTGCGCGTCTTCCTCGGCACCCGCATCGAGTGTGCGCAATGCCACAATCATCCCTTCGACAAGTGGACGCAGATGCAGTTTTTCAAGATGGCCGCCTTCACCTTTGGCGTGCAGACGCAGGACTACGGCGGTGACACCATGAGCGGTGTGACTGATCTGTTGCGCGAAAAGGAAAATGCCATTCGTGCCGCCATCAAAGAGCCCCAGCGCCCGCAACGCCCCAACTACGGCAAGCTGCCGAAGGAGGAACGAGCCGCTCTGGAGAAAAAATACACCAGCGACTATAAGAGTTACGAAGCGCAGATGAAGGAAGTGAACAAGAAGCGCGAGGAAGCCCGTCAGGAGTTTCGCAAAGAACAGCGCGGCTACCAAGAGGCCATGAACGATGTGCGCGACACCATGCGCTACACCAACGTCAGCCTCCGCGAGCGCAAGCCGACCCTGCCGCATGACTATCAGTACACCGACGCCAAACCCAAATCTGCCGTCGATCCCGGCACGATGATGGGGCATGAGTGCATCACCCAGCCGGGTGAGACTCCCCTGCAGGCCTATGCACGCTGGATGACGAGCCCGGAGAATCCCCGCTTCACCACCGTCATCGCCAACCGCCTCTGGAAGCGCGTGTTTGGCCTCGCCCTCATTGAGCCGCTGGATGAACTGATGGACGGCACCGTGCCGATGATTCCTGAAATGGAGAAGCATCTGGAGAAACTGGTGGTGGACATGAAGTATGACATGAAAGACGTCCTGCGCGTCCTCTACAACACCAAGGCCTACCAGGCCCAGGTGACGCGTGAAGAGCATGCCCCCGGCAATGTGTACCACTTCACCGGTCCGCTGCTGCGCCGCATGAGCGCCGAACAGATGTGGGACTCCTTTGTCACACTGATCAATCCCAGCCCGGACATGATCAACCAGACCAGCCGCGATGTCGTGGAGCAGCGCATTCTGCAGGCGAAGAAGATCGCCGACGGCGTGGAGGCGCTTTCGGCTGACGAGGCGCTGGCGGGCCTCAAGAAAGCTGCGGACATCTACAGCAAGAACCGTGAGCGCACCGATGTGCAGCAGAAGCTTTACACCGAAGCACGAACCGCCCACAAGGAAGCGCGCGACGAAGCGGAAGCCCTGCCTGATGGCCCCGCCAAAGTCGCCGCCATGGCGAAAGTGGATGAACTGAAGAAGAAGTCCGACGCCATTCGCACCGAGGTCAACCGCATCCAGAATGAAGGCCGCCGCGTGACCTTTGCTGAAGTCATCGTCCCCGGTGAAAAGAAGCTCTTCGAAAAAGTCACCGGCAAACCTTACCAGACCATCTCCATGACCAAGAGCAGCGGTGGCGACTCCTCTCCCGCCATGATGAGCGGTGGTGGCGAAATGATGATGATGGCCAACGGCGCCAAGGCGGAAAAGGTCACCATCCCCGGCTATGACCGCAAGGAGCTCAGCAAGGAAGAGCAGAAGGCCGTCGCTGAGAAAGCGCGTGCTGCCTACGCCGAAGAGGCGGACTTCTTTGGCATCACCAACGAAAAGGAACGTCGCAACTACATCAGCACCCGTGAGCAGATCAGCCGCAACACGCTGCGTTCCGCTGAACTCGAAAGCCCAGCTCCGCGCGGCCACTACCTGCGCGAGTTCGGCCAGAGCGACCGTGAGATCATCGAAAACGCGAACAATGACGCCAGCGTGCCGCAGGCGCTGGCCATGATGAACGGCAGCCTCCTGCCGCAGATCGCCAGCCGGTACAGCCAGCTCATGCTGACCGTGAACAAGGCCCCTTATCCAGATGACAAGGTGGACGCCATCTACATGACCCTCCTCTCCCGCAAGCCTACGGCTGATGAGAAGGCGGTCTGGCTCAAGGCGCAGGACAGCGGCCTCACCAGCATGGAGGACCTCGTCTTCTCCCTGCTGAACACCCAGCAGTTCATTTTCATTCAGTAAGACACGCTCAACCCAACACCACACGCGCACCGCCCATGAAACAGGAACTTGCCTCCAAACTCGTCCGCACGGGCGAAATCACCCGGCGTGATTTCGCTGCCAAGACCGCCAGCTCCCTCCTCGGAGTCGGCCTGCTTGGCCAGTCGCTCACCAGCAAATCGTTCGCCGCCTTTGAGGGTTCCTCGAAGCTGAGGCAGGCTGCCACGGCGAAGAATGTCATCTATCTCTACATGAGCGGTGGTCAGTCCCACATGGACACCTGGGATCCGAAGGAAGGCGTGGAAACCGCCGGCCCGACCAAGCCCATCAAGACCAGCGCTGACGGCGTGCGTATTTCCGAATACCTGCCGCTCACCGCGAAGCAGATGCACCACGGCACGGTGATCAACTCCCTCTCCTCCACCCAGGGTGCGCATGAACAGGGGAACTACATGATGCACACCAGCTACGAGATGCGCGGGACGATCCGCCATCCCGCCATGGGCGCCTGGCTCAATGTGTTTCAGGGCGGTGGCAACAGCACGCTGCCAAACTTCGTTTTCATCGGCAACGACAGCCGCCATCCCGGCGCGGGCTTCTTCCCCGCCGCGCAGGCCCCGCTGTTTGTCAGCAATCCGGAGAACGGCCTCAAGAACATCAAGAACGGCAGTCCTGAGGATAAATTCCAAGCCCGCATGAAGCTGGCGGACGAACTCGACAAGGACTTCCGCACCACCTTCCCACACCGCAATGTGAAGGCCTACGCCGACATGTATGACGATGCCATGGCCATGATGAAGTCCGAAGACCTCAAGGCCTTTGACCTCAGCGAAGAGCCCGGCGAACTCCGTGCCGCCTACGGCAAGGAAGCTTTCGGCCAGGGCTGCCTGCTGGCCCGCCGTCTGGTGGAGCGCGGTGTCCGGTACGTGGAAGTTTCCCTCGGCGGCTGGGACACGCACAACGCCAACTTCGTCGCCGTGCCAGACCGTTGCGAAACCCTCGACAAAGGCCTCGCCACGCTCGTCGCGGATCTGCACAATCGCGGTCTGCTGGAAGAGACTCTCATCGTGCTGACCTCGGAATTCGGCCGCACGCCTGACATCAACCAGAACGCTGGTCGTGACCACTATCCGAAAGCGTTCTCCGGCGTCATGTTTGGCGGTGGCGTCAAAGGCGGCTATACCTACGGCAAGACTGACAAGGAAGGCCGCGAGGTCGTCGAGGACAAGGTCAAGATCATGGACTTCAACGCCTCCATCGCCTATGCGCTGGGTCTGCCGCTGGACCAGGTGATCTACAGCCCGAGCAAGCGTCCGTTTACGATTGCCGACAAGGGGCAGCCGATCACGAACCTCTTCGCGTAAGCGGGGAATTCAGTGTGTGTTTCAAGCACGCGATGCCGCAAGGCATCGCGTGTTTTGCGTTGGCGGGGCGCAGTTCGGACATCCCCCAGAATGGACCGCCTACGGAATACACGGAACACACAGAAACCAGAGTTTGATTTCAGGTTCCGTGTGTTCCGTGTATTCCGTAGGCTCTCTTCAGGTTTCAGCAGTGCCCTTCGTCTTCTTCACCAGCTTCACTCCCTCGATGCGCATCTTCTTGTCCGCAGCCTTGCACATGTCATAGATCGTCAGCGCCGCCATGCTTACGGCGGTGAGGGCTTCCATTTCGACGCCGGTGGGGGCGACGGTGATGGCGGTGGCGGTGATGTGGATGGCTTTGGGGCGCAGTTCGAAATCGACCTGCACTTTGCTGAGGGGGATCTGGTGGCAGAGGGGGATGAGGTACTGGGTCTGTTTGGCGGCCTGGATGCCGGCGATGCGGGCGATGCTGAGGACGTCGCCTTTTTTGACCTGGTTTTTGCGGATGAGATCGAGCGTGGCGGGCTGGAGCAGGATGCGGCCCTCGGCGACGGCTTCACGACGGAGCGGGGGCTTGGCGGAGACATCGACCATGGCGGCTTCGCCTTTGCGGTTGAGGTGGGTGAGGGGGCGCATGGGAAGGGGATGCTAGGGATGCGCTTCGTCAGTTAAAGCGGAATTTTTCCGCGTCAGGCATTCGAAGACGGTCGGGGCTCCATGCTGTCGCTAAGCATGGGAAGCTGCCTCTCTTTCTTGCAGAACTCACGTTGCTAATAATCAGTTCATGCGTTTTGATTCACCTGTTCAATCTTCCACTCCTATGAAAGCACCGCAGATATTTGGTCTCGCACTCCGCCTGACGGGGTTGATCTTCCTCTATTATGCCTTGTCCGGCCTTCCTGGCAGCCTTTTCAAAATGGTGGATCGTCTCGTGACATTGAGTCTGTGGGCACTTCTTCAAACGATTGTCGGAATCGTCTGGCCCTTCATCCTTGCTTGGTGGTTTTTGCGTGGTGCGCCGTTCGTGATGCGATTGGCCTATCCGAATGAGCCTCGGGACAGCTGATTCTTGCGGCCATAGGATCGACTTCATTGAATCGTGACGGTCTGCTGACCATCACGATTCGGCCCGCTTTGTTCGAAAGCCTAGTTGGTGTGATTGAACAGATGTCTGGCAGGAACGGCATCGCAGAAACTTTGACCACGGTAGGTGACGTGTTGCTGCGAAGAGGGTTGATTTAGACAGGATTAACAGGATCACAGAATTATGCAGGATTAGGGCGTTGTGATTTGAGGGCGCGGTCTGAAAGCGAGAGTGATTTAGCTGATTCCGGGAATTTTGTTAATCCTGCCATTGTGTTAATCCTGTCCAGATTCGAGCTTGGACGTTAATGTGGCTATCAGCGGTCTTGTCGATGCAGGCTTGCGGCTTGTGTCTCTCCGACCGTACTCCAAAAAATTGTCAGACCTAGCCCCCAATCGCGATCATCCGCCGGTTGGGCTGATAGTTATGCCGGAAGTCGTGCTCCTTGGGTTTGCGGGAGACGACGTTCTGGAAGAAGGCGGCGAGTTCGGCGTCGGTGCAGCCGGCGCGGAGGACGGTGCGGAGGTCGAATTCGAGGTAGCTGCCGAGGCAGGGGCGGAGTTTGCCGTCGCAGGTGAGGCGGAGCTTGTCGCAGTTCTCGCAGAAGTGCAGATTGGTCATCGCGCCGATGAAGCCGATCTTCTGGCCGGTGGCGGGGATGAGATGGTAGGCGGCGGGGCCGTTGGTGCGAAACTCGGGCAGGGGAGTGAGGGGGCCGGTGGTCTGCTCGACGAGCTGCTTGGCGGTGGCGATGGGCAGGAAGTTGTCTTCGCTCAGGACGTCCTGGGTGCTGACGGGCATGAGCTCGATGAAGCGGAGGAGGGCGTTTTTTTCGCGGGCGAAATTGATGAGGGCGGGGAGCTCGTTCTCGGTCTGGCCTTTCATGAGGACGCAGTTGAACTTGATGGACTGAAAGCCGGCGGCAATGGCGGCGTCGATGCCTTCGAGGACGCGGGGGAGGAGGTCGCGGCTGGTGGTGCGCTGGTAAACCTCGCGGTCGAGTGAATCGAGGGAGATGTTGGCGGTGCGGACGCCGGCTTTGACGAGGCGCTCGGCCATGGTGACGCCGTCTTCCAATTTGGCGAGGAGGGTGCCGTTGGTGGAGATGCCGATGTCTTCGATGCCGGGGATCTGGGCGAGATCGGCGCAGAAACCGGCCACGCCGGGGCGGGTGAGGGGCTCGCCGCCGGTGACGCGGATTTTTTTGATGCCGAGGGTGGCGCCGACGCGGACGGTGCGCAGGAGTTCGTCATAGCTGAGGGTTTCGTCCTTGGCGAACCAGGCCTGCTCCTCCTCGGGCATGCAGTACCTGCAGCGTTCGTTGCACCGGTCGGTGACGGAAACGCGCAGGTAGGAGATGCGATGGCCGAAAAGGTCTTCCACAGGGGGGTTCTAACCACAGAGTACGCCCGTGCTCAAGCTTTGGTATGAAGTCAAAATATTGGACGGGGGTTGTGGGGCGGATTCCCTGCTCCCGCTGCACTCCGCTTAAATGACGAATGAGTAAATCCGAATGACGAAATAATCCCGAATGCCGAAGCTCGAACTTCGACATTGGTGATTCGTCATTTTTTAGTCATTAGGGCTTATACCACACTGGATTGAAAACGGGTCTGTCATTCAGCCAACTGACGAGATTTGTGCGATCGAGTGATCCCCCATGAAGTGGGTGGAGGCATCGAGAGCAGACATGGGGGCATGCGGGAGTACCAGGGAAGCCTCGCCGAGGCTCGGCATCCCTTCGCTATGATACGGAAGGCCGTTGGCCTTCAAGACAGGAGAGAGACTGGAGAGAGACTGGAGAGCGGCTCCGCAGGTGAAATGATCCCAGTTAGAGCAGCTGATTCGATCCGGGGACAGACCTGTTTTCAATTGATCGTGGTATAAATCCGAATGACGAAATAATCTCGAATGTCAAAGCTCGAACTTCGACATTGGTGATTCGTCATTTTTCAGTCATTGATTCGCTTTGCTCACCCTTCGGGCTCCTTTCAGTCGTCTGTCTCGCTGCGCTCGGCTCGTCATTTGTCCAATGACAGGAGCAGCAACGTTGCCTACGCGGGCTGCAAGGGCAGACGCATGGTGAAGGTGGTCTCGATGCCGGGGGAGCTGGTCAGTTCGATGGTGCCGCCGTGGGCCTCCACGGCGCGGCGGACGATGGAGAGGCCGAGGCCGGTGCCTTTGATCTGGGAGGAATGGTGCTTGTTGCCACGGTAGAAGCGTTTGAAGACGAAGGGCAGGTCGTGCGCGGGAATGCCGATGCCGTTGTCGCTGATCTTGAGGATGCAGGTGTCGGCCTGCCACTCGCCGGAGACGCGGATGACGAGGCCGGGCTTGGTGTTCTCCTTGATGGAGTTTTCGATGAGGTTGGTGAAGACCTGGTCCCAGTAAAAGCGGTCGCCGGTGAGCAGGCCGCCTTCTTTGGGGAAATCCACCTCGATGCGGGCATCGCGGCCTTCGAGCATGGGGGCGAGGTGGTCGGCGGCGTCCTGGGCGCAGGCACCGACATCGAAGGGTTCTTTGTTCAGGGTGCTGCTGGCGTCCTCTAAGCGCGAAATGACCAGCATGTCCTCGATAATGCGGGCGATGCGCTTGCCGTGCTTTTCCATCACGTCGAGGCTGCGTTTCATGCCCGGCGCCACCTTGGCGGCGTCGTCCTGCAGCATTTCGATGTAGCCGTTGATGAGGGTGAGGGGGGTGCGCAGTTCATGCGAGGCATTGGCGACGAAATCCCGGCGAATCTGCTCGGTGATGGCGGACTCGGTCACATCCTGGATCATGAGCCAGGCGCCACCGCCCACGTCTGCGGCCAGGGGGGCGGCTTCGATGATGAAATAACGCCCGCCCAGATTGGACCCGGCGCCCACGTCCGAGGGCAGCATCTGGATGCGGCGGGTGGTGTGGCGTTTTTCGGCGATGGACTCCTGCACGAGGTCGGAGATCTGGTGGTCGCGCACCTCTTCGATGAGGGGGCGACCGACGTGGATCTCCTTGCGCTGGAGCAGTTTTATCAACGGGGCATTGGCGTAGCGGATGCGCAGATGGTCATCCACCAGCACGAGGCCCTGGCTGATTTCATCGAGCAGGGATTCAAACACGCGCCGCTGCTCCGCCTGCTGCTCGGCATGCTGGCGGGAGAGGAAGACCGCAGCGGCATGGTCCTGCAGCATGGCGGCATCACGTGTCCTGAGACCGAGGGTTTTGGACACTTTTTCCCAACGCTTCGTCCAGTACTTCTCACGCCGAGCCCAGGCAAAGAGGCAGATGCCAAGCATCAGGGCGAGGAAGAAGGAGAGGGAGGTCATGCAGGCTGGGTGGCGGCGAGCTCCGTCTGGAACTGGAAGCCGGTGCCGCGAATGGTGACGATATGTTCGCCGGCTGCACCGAGTTTTTCACGCAGGCGCTTGATATGCGTGTCGAGGGTGCGGGTGGCGACGTCGCTGTTGTAGCCCCAGACATCGCGCAGGAGATCGGCGCGGCTGTGGATGGCGGTGTCGTTTTCCATGAGGGTGGTCAGCAGCTTGAACTCGATGGTGGTGAGGTCCAGGGCCGTGCCGTCGAGAAAGAGCTTCATGTTTTTGCGGTCCAGCATGAAGCGGCCGCGCTGGATTTCCGAAACGTGGGTGACTTTCTTCACGCGGCGCAGCACGGCGGTGATGCGCAGGTAGAGCTCGCGCGGGCTGAAGGGCTTGGTGAGGTAGTCATCTGCGCCGAGTTCCAGTCCGGCGATCTTGTCGGTGACCTGGCCTTTGGCAGTTAGGATGATGACGGGGATGGTGGCTGTGCGGGTGTCTGCGCGGAGGCGCTTGAAGATCTGCATGCCGTCCAGGCCGGGCAGCATCAGATCCAGCACAATGATGTCCGGCTGCTGTGCAAGCACGGCTGGCATGACCTGCAGGCCATTGCCGATGCAGATCGCCTCATGGCCCTCACGGCTGAGATGCAGGGAAATGAGTTCTGCGATGTCCGATTCATCCTCGACGATTAGTATCTTGCTCATGGAGTGGCTTTATGACGTTGCGTTGCCATCGACAAAACCATGATGGCAACGAAGGTGTCACATGGCAACAGTCTTGCTTTGTTCCCATAAAACAAGCGTGACGGATTCGTCACGGTGACAAAGTTGGACTGCTTTACCGGATGCGCTTCATCCAGCACTCGTTAAATATCTCCCATCATGAGGGTTCTCATCGTCACCGACACGTATCCGCCAGACATCAATGGCGTGGCACGTACGCTGCACACCCTCGGGGTGGGGCTGGTGCGGCGGGGCCATGTGGTGGAGGTGGTGACCACGGTGGAGTCGGAGGAAGGTCTGCAGCGCCATGTGATGCACTCGATGCCGCTGCCCGGCTATCCGGGGCTGCGCTTTGGCTTTGCGTCCACGCGGCAGATGCTGGAGCTCTTTGACTCTTTCCGGCCGGATGTGCTCTACGTGGCCACGGAGACGCTGATGGGCATCTCCGCCATCCGTGCGGCGGGAAAGCGGGACATCCCGGTGGTGTCCGGCTTTCACACGAATTTTCAAAACTACCTGGAGGATTATCATCTGCCGGGGCTGGAAACCGTGGCGCAGGGGGTGCTGCGGACGATCCACAACCAGACGGCACGGACGCTGACGCCTTCTGCGGATACTGCGGCGATGCTGGAGCGGTGGGGCATTCAAAATGTGGGGGTGCTGGGGCGAGGGGTGGACACGGAGCTGTTTGACCCGATCCGCCGTGATGCGGCGCTGCGGCAAAGCTGGGGGGCGGATGAAAGCACCCCGGTGGTGATCTACGTGGGCCGCGTGGCGGCGGAGAAAAATCTGGAGCTGGTCGTGCGCTCCTTTGATGTCTTCAAGGAGGTGCAGCCCACGGCTCGCATGGTCATCGTGGGCAATGGGCCGCGCCTGGAGTCGCTCAAGGAGGAGCGTCCGGAGTTTCACTATGCGGGCCCACGCACAGGGGAGGATCTGGCCGCGCATTATGCTTCGGGGGATGTGTTTCTCTTTCCCAGCATCACGGAGACTTTTGGCAATGTGGTGCTGGAGGCCATGTCGTCCGGACTGGGGGTGGTGGCGTATGATTATGCCGCGCCACGCCTGCTGATCCGTTCAGGAGAAAACGGCTGGCTAGCGCCGTTCAATGAAGAGGCTGCCTTCCTCACGCAGACACGTCTGGCCGCCGCCGCCTGGCAGCAGGAGACGCTGCGTTTTGCCGCCCGGCAGTCGGCCTTTGATCTGGGCTGGGAGCGGGTGATTGAGCAATTTGAACACGAGCTGGCAACAGTGATGCATAAGATGAACGTTTTGATGTGATGTCCGCTGAAGATCCAGTTCTGAATCCCGCCACCGGCAAGTCGAAGCTGCGTTTCAAGACCATCTTCATTTCCGACGTGCATCTGGGCATGCCGGACAGCAAGGCGGCGCAGGCCTCCCACTTCCTGCGCCACTGCCTGTGCGACAAACTGGTGCTCAATGGCGACATCATCGACGCCTGGCATCTTCGCCGCATGGGCGGCTGGAACAAGGGGCACACGAACTTCATCCGCACCGTGCTGCGCAAGATGGAGAAGGAGAGCACGGAGATCATTTACCTGCGTGGCAATCACGATGACGTGCTGGACCGCTTCATCCCGATCCAGTTTGAGCACTTCATCATCACCGATGAGCACATCCACCACACGCCAAAGGGCGACTACCTTGTGGTGCATGGAGACGGCTTTGATGCCATCAGCTCAAACCACGCGTGGCTGGCGCAGCTCGGGGGGCTGGGGTACAATTTTCTGCTGCGCATCAATCGTTTCTACAACGCGTATCGCGGTCTGCGCGGCAAGGAGCCCTTCTCCTTCAGCGCCTGGGTGAAGCAGAAGGTGAAGTCCACCATCGGTGCGGTGGGCAAGTATGAGGATCAGCTGCAAAATCTCGCCAAGCAGCGCGGCTGCATCGGCATCATGTGCGGCCACATCCACAAGGCCGACAACAAGATGGTCGGCACCACGCATTACCTCAATTCCGGTGACTGGGTGGAGTCCATGACCGCCATCGTGGAAAATCTTGACGGCACCTTCGAGATCATCACCTACCCCGAATTCTGCGAGCGCACTCACCGTGATCCGAAGGGAGCGGTGGCCGAGGCGGAGGAAGAATCGCCTCTGCAGGCGGAATCTTCTGCAATTCCAATGTAGCAATACTGTCACATTGGGTCATTTTAAACCATGAACGAACACATTCTCTCCAGCTTCAACCATTCGCTCGACAAGCTGCGTGGCGACGTCCTTGCCATGGCCAGCATGGCGCGCAAGAACCTCGCCAGTGCGATGCGGGGTCTGCTGGAGCGTGACACCGACCTGTGCAACTCGGCCATCGCCGCAGACCAGGACGTGAACGAACTGGAGAAGAGCGTGGACAAGCACGGCATGCAGATCCTGGTGAAGTTTCAGCCCACCGCGCACGACCTGCGGCAGGTGATGGGCACCATCCGCGTGGCGAACAATCTCGAGCGCATCGCCGACCAGGCATCGAGCATCGCCAAGCGCGCCCGCATCATCAACAACCTGCCCGAGTTTCCCGAGGTCAAACTCATCCAGCCCGTGTACTCGCTGTGCGACCGCAATCTGGACCTGAGCCTGCAGGCTTTCCTGAATGCCGACCCTGATGCCGCCGCCGCCGCCCGTCTGCTGGACAAGGAACTCGATGCCGCTGAGAAATCATTGGATCGCGAAATCATCTCCGTGATGGAGTCGCACCACTCGGAACTGGAAGGCTACATTCACCTCATCTTCGTGGCGCGCTTCCTCGAACGCGTCGGTGACCACGCCAAGAACATCTGCGAAGACACCATCTTCATCGAACTCGCCGAAGACATCCGTTTCAGCAAAGACAAGCGCGCCGAAGTGGCTGCTGCGACGGCGACGATGTGAGGCATGGATAAAGTACTCGCGAGCTTTAGCTCGCTCTGGAGTTCTGGGAAGGAGGATGCTGCTTCTTGAACGAGCTTGCTTTGGCTGGAGGGATATAGACGCCTGATTGACTGCGGAGCTGAAGTGATGTATAAAACGCATCATGACACGGACTCAAATACAGTTCCCAGATCCGCTGTATCAAAGGCTCAAAGAAATCGCCGAGCGCCAGGATTGGTCGCTCTCTGAGGTCATGAGGAAAGCGGCCGAGCATTTCATCACGCGTTTTCCAGAAGATCCCAAGCCGCAGAATGTCTGGCGCTTTCCCACCCTGGACTGCGGCGGTGATTTTCTCACGGATCCGAAGCAGACCCATCCTGAGGCCGATGCCATACGCGCACGCACTGCCGCATGATTGTTGCTGCTGACACCAACCTTTTCCTGTATGCGGCGAATCCTGCTGCGCCGCAGCATGAGAGCGCCCAGCGTTTCTTTGCGGAGCAGGCTTCCGGCAAGGAGCGCTTTCTCCTATGCGGCCTCGTTCTGGTGGAGCACTACATGCAACTGCGCAATCCTGCCGTCTTCAAAAAGCCCAAGACTGCCAGGGAAGCCACAGCTTTTTGCGATGTTCTCCGCAGCAATCCCGCATGGGAGTTTGGTGACTACGAACCCGAAGTGTCCAAGTCCCTGTGGAACTGGGCTTCCAAGACGACGACAGGCTTTCGTCACATCATCGATGCCCGGCTCGCTTTGACTCTCCGCCATCATGGCGTCACTCACTTCGCCACGGCGAATGTGAAGCATTTCATGGGCTTTGGGTTTGAGAAGGTATGGAATCCTGCGGCTTGAAGCAGGCTGTTATCACCAAAACCGCCAGCACCTGATGTCTTCTCCCTCATCTCCCATTCTTCGCCTCGACCGCCCGTACAAGGCCATCCTCTTCGACATGGACGGCACCTTGCTGGACTCCCACGTCGCTGTGGAGCGTGTCTGGCGGGACTGGGCCGCCGCCTACGGGCGTGATTCTGCCCCTATCATGAAAGTGTCCCACGGGCGACGCACCATCGACACCGTGCGTGCCTTCGACATCCCCGGCCTGGATGTGGAAGCGGAAGTCCTGAAGATCGAAGCTTTGGAGATCGCCGACACTGATGGCATCGTTGCTATTGCTGGTGCTGCGGAGCTACTCGCGCGCCTTCCAAGTGATCGCTGGGTCATCGTGACCTCCGCCAGCCGTGCCCTCGCCACGCGCCGTCTCACCGCCGCCTGTCTGCCCATTCCCGCGTTCATGATCAACGCCGAGCAGGTCACCCACGGCAAGCCTGATCCCGAAGGCTACAACAAGGGCGCCGGACTCCTTGGTACGACGGCTGATCAATGCCTGGTCTTTGAAGACGCCCCTGCCGGCATCGAAGCAGGCCGCCGCGCTGGCAGCGATGTTGTTGCGATCACTGCCGCACGTCCGTTTTCTTTTGAGGCGGGGTGTTCTGAGGTGCTGGACTACAACCACGTGCAGTTTGAACTGGCGTAGCATCAAGTACTCATGAGCTTTAGCTCATTCTGGGTGCGGCGTAACTTCCAGAACTCCAGAACGAGCTAAAGCTCTGGAGTACTTTGGCTGCCCTTGAATGCTAAAGTGGAAGCTCCTGCCCCTGAAAGCGGAGGAAAAAGGCGCGGCGTCGTTCCGTTTCGGTGGTGGCGTTCGGCAGATTGCTCCAGGCGAGCTCACGTGCGGTGGCCATCATGTCCAAGCCCATCAGCAGCCGCTCCTCCGGAGTCTTGCGCATCATGGCGGTAAAGATCATCTCATTGATCTCCGGCGCGGTGTCTTTCACGGCAAAACCCGTGTCAGCATATCTGTCAGGTTCAATGCGGCTGACCATTGGCGTAAATACGCGGTGTCGCAGCCTGTCGCAATCAAGTTTTCGACATCGGCAAGCTGCCGTTCGGACAGCGATTCCTGCGCCCAGTGAAGTTTGGAAAGGATCAGGTCTTCCTTGCTTACCACCCAGAGATCGAAGTCAGTGACACGCAGCCGGACACGCCGGGTGAACTCATGCAGCCGGTAGTCATCCTGCTTGCGGATCATGAAGTCCACCTTGATCAGCGTCTGCTGGTGGATCGCATTGAAGCTGTTCTGATGCAGCACCGCCTCGCGCGCCGCATCTTCGGAGACGTAGTATTCCGGCCCCAGCACTTCGGCAATTCGCCCTGCATCCCGCATCACAAACGCCACCACCAGATCAATGTCGCGTGTCATGCGCGGTTGGGCATAGCTGTTCAGGGCCACCGACCCTGTAAGCATGTAGTCGATGCCTGCCGCCTGGAGGCATCGAGAGCAGACAAGGGGGCATGCGGGAGCACTGCCTGCGTGCGGCGGAATGGCGGGCAGGCGCTGCTGGCGGACGCGGCGTGCGAAGGGCGCGCTGGGTTTGCTGCCCGGAGGGTGTCGGCCCGTACCAGGGAAGCCTCGCCGAGGCTCGGCATCCCTT
>JAIPJY010000019.1 GCA_021733925.1 Prosthecobacter sp.
CCCCATGAACTGGGTGGAGGCATCGAGAGCAGACATGGGGGCTTGCGGGAGCACTGCCTGCGTGCGGCGGAATGGCGGGCAGGCGCTGCTGGCGGACGCGGCGTGCGAAGGGCGCGCTGGGTTTGCTGCCCGGAGGGTGGCGGCCAGTACCAGGGAAGCCTCGCCGAGGCTCGGCATCCCTTCGCTGTGATGCGGAAGGCCGTTGGCCTTCAAGACAGGAGAGCGGCTCCGCAGGTGAAATGATCCCCGTTAGAGCAGCTGATTCGATCCGGGGACAGACCAGTTTTCAATTGTTCGTGGTATAAGATTCCAGATTCCGGCTAAAGCCGGTACTACACAACGTGCGCTGGTTATATTCAGATCTGGGGTGATACGGGGCTTCCAGAACGGGCTGCTGCGTAGCCGCGAAGCGAACCCCGAACTACGTACTCAGATTAGCCGGGAGTACAGAACGGCGCTGGGGGGAGCGGGAGCGGAGGGGTGAAGTCTGGGGATTTGCGCATGGCGGTTCCCTCAGATGAATTCACTGGGAATGGTCATGGGGCGAGGCAGCGAGGAGGTGTCGTGGGCTCCGGCGGCGGCTTGAGGACAAGCCGCGCTACCTGCGCTGTCGCCACGCATGCTTTTCGAAAACCAGTTTTGGAAGCTCCGGGCTTTTTCAGAACGAGCTGAAGCTCGGGAGTACTTTTAGATCACTTGCGGCGGCGGCGGAGAAGGAGGCCGGAGAGGCCGAGGAGGAGAAGGAGGACGCGGGAGGGCTCGGGGACGACGACAATGACGCCGTAGGTGGTGAAGGCGCTGGTGTCCCATGAGAGGCCGGAACCGAGAGAGAAGGCTGAGAGGTCCAAATTCGCCGTGGTGAAGCTGCCGGTTCCGGCGAGCGAGTCGAGCACTCCGACGGTGCTCCAGTCGAGGAGCTTGAAGATGCTGCCGGAGGTCAGAGTGGCGCTGTTGTCGAGCACCTTGACGGTGCCGCCTGCGGTGGAACCGAGATTGAAGGTGCCGTTGGTGAGCCTGATGCTGTCGTAATCACCGGACTGGTCCCAGATGGTGGTGTAGGCGGTGCCAGCGGCACCGCCGTGGGTGTTCAAATAGGTGAGGGCGTCGCCTGAGAGGTCGAAGGCGGCATCGACTTGTGAACTGGAGGTGAGGCCGAGCTGAATCTGGCCGCCATTCTGGACGTCCACGGCTGTGCCGGCGGCGGTGAAGGTCAGGGTTTGATTGCTGGTGTCTGTGGCTCCCACGCCTGGAGCGAGGACGGCACCGCTGCTGATGACGGTGGCACCGGCGATGCTGGCGGAGCCGGAGAGTGTGGCTGTGGCACTGACGGAGACGGCGCCGGATCCGGCGAGAGCGCCGCTGGTGCCGTCTCCGACCTGCAGGGTGCCTGCGGCCACGGTGGTGGTGCCGGTGTAGGTGTTGGTCTGGTTGAGCACGAGGATGTTGGTGCCCAGTTTCTTGAGGCCCACGCTGTTTGCGCCGCTGTTGGTGTCGGAGATATCGCCGTCATAGGTGAAGCTGCCGCCGGTGGCGTTGGAGGTGTCGAGTCCGATGAAGGAGCCGTCTGTGAAGCCGCCGGTGGGGGTGCCGAGGGACTTGAGGATGCCCACATCCGAAGCGGTGAATTCGCCGGTGCCGCCGACGTTGAAGGCGGCGGTGGCACCGGTGCTGACGACGAGGTTTGTGTCCGTCCAGCTTGCGGGGGTGTTGTTATAAAGGGCAGTCTCCAGGAGGAACTGCAGGGTGCCGGAGGTGACCGTGGTGGTGCCGGTGTAGGAGTTCACGCCGCCCATGTAAAGGGTGCCGGAGGTGGTCTTGTTGAAGGCGGTGCCGCCATTGAGTTCAGCGAGATTTTTTAATGTGCCGGACTGAGCATTGAAGGCGATGGCATTGGTGGAAGCGCCGATGGATTTGCCGGTCATGTCCAGCAGACCGCCATCGAGAGTGATGCTGGCAATGCGGGTTCCGCCGCCCGTGCCGCTGAGGATGTCTCCCTGAACGGTCAGAGTGCCGCCGGTGATGCTGATGGAGGCGTTTGCAGTGCCGGTCGTGGCATTGGCCATGGTGACGGCGGTGGTGCCGGTGGTGGCCAGAGTGACGTCACCCCCGGAGACATTGAGGGCGGTGGTGGTGGAACCGGTGGCGTTGGTGTTGCTGTTGCCCATGATGAGGGCCTGGCCGCTGCCGGAGCCGATGGTGACGGTGCCGGCTGTGACATTGATGATGGAACTCACCGCCCCGGTGTTGGAGTTGCTGGCGAGGGTGGCGGCGGTGCCCGTGCCGGAGCCGATGGTGACGATGCCGCCGCCGAGATTGATGACGTTGGTGCTGTTTCCAGCGGCGGTCTTTGAACCCATGGTGAGATTGCCGGTGGTCAAGGTGCCCGTGTCGAAGGCAAAGAGATTTTCCATGGGTCCGGTTCTCGTGGCCTGAGTGCCGATGGTCATCGCACCGAAGAGAAGATCCGCCGTATGTCCAGTGACATCGAAGGTGTTCCGATTGCCCGCAGGCAGCCCCACTCCAGTGACGCCGTTGATGGAAGCCATGTTAAAAGCGGCAGCGGACACACCATCGGCAGCGCGGATGGTGACCGTGCCACTGGCATTGAGGAAGGTGATGGAACCCAAATCGCGTGCGCCCGTGCCAATATTAACCGCGTCAACGTTGAGGACATTGGTCGAGGTGCCGAGTTTGAGCGAGTTGATCTGTCCGGCGTTGCCATTGTAAGAGCCGCCGCCGCCTACGGTCAGCGCGCTGGCCGTAATGGTCGTGTTCTGTGCCAGGATCAGAGTGCCGAATCCGGAGCTGTTGGTTCCCGAGGTGCTGCCGATCTGAAGAATGCCGCTGGTGGTGTTCAGGGAGACATCCATGGTGGACAGCGCACTGAAGTCTGCGGTGGAGATGTTGGTGTTCGAGTTGCCGACAAGGAAGGTCACTCCCGTGCCAGTCGTGTTGATGACACTGAGGGCGCCCAAACCTGAGGCGGTGAACAGGGTCGTGGAAGAAGCCGCGCCACTGCCCAAAGTCACTGTACCGCCAACCGTGAGGGTCTTCCCAGCACCGATGATGAGTTCATTGGTTTCAACCGCCGTGTTCGTCTGCACGAGCAGGTTTCCGGCGAAGGTGGCGCTGGCGGTGGAGAGATCGAGCGTGCCTGCGGTGGCGATGGAATTGGCAGTGCCGAAGTTCAGCGCGCCTCCGCTGATTTGGTCTGCGGTGAAGCGCAGGATGCCGTCGTTGATGCTGGTGGCGCCAGAGTAAGAACTGGCGCCGCTGATGACCCAGGTGTTCGTGTCCAACTTGATCAAGGTGAGGGCGCCAAGGCCGTATTCATTGAGGCCACCCAGAGTATTGGCCAGAAGCGGGTCGGACGATCCTCTCAGGGTGAGTGTTTTGGCACCTGCGGTTTCGAAATGAACGCCGCCAAGGACGAGCGCGCCGGTGCCTGAAGAGTCCAAGGTGACGCCGCCGGTGGTGCCCTGCATGCCGATGGTGCGGTTACTGCTGCTGCCGCTGCCGGTGTAGATGAGCGTGGTGGCCACGGTGGTAAGGCCCATGTGAATGACGCCATCCTGAGCCGTGGCTGCGCTGCCCAGCGCGCTGGCTCCGCCCCCGATGTTGGAGATGGAATTGAAGCTCACAGTACCGGCCTGGATTTCGACAGGACCGGAGAAGGTGTTCAGCCCGGAGAGAGTGAGAATGTTGGTCTGCGTTTTCAGCAGGCCGCCAGAGCCTGCCAGCACGGTATTCACACTGATGTCACCGGTGTTGCCAAAGAAGAAGCCGGTGCTGGCGGCAATGGTACCGGAGCCGAGAATGACCGGGCTTGCGCCAGTGGTGGTCACCAGTCCAGCGGTGAGGCTGAAGGTGCCAACGTCCAGCGTGGCGCCGGCGCCGATGATGAGATCACCGCCGACGCCGGTGGCGTTGTTCGCGCCGATGGTCAGCGTGCCGCCGGAAACCGTGGTGGCGCCGATGTAAGTGGCGGCAGCATTCAGCGTCAGATTGCCAAGGCCGGATTTGGTCAAACCGCCCTGCCCTGAGCCCACGCTGCCTGCGAGTGAGAGGTCGATGCCATTGGTGTCAACCGTGGCACCGCCCTGCAGGAAGGTGATGGTGCGGGAGGAAAAATCATCGCCGCCATAGGTCGAGGACAGGCGCAGCGTGCCGCCGACGAAGACAAGGCCGCCGGTGCTGCCGCCGATGTTGGAGAGGCCGGAAATTTCGAGCGTACCTTCGTTGATGGTGGTCTTCATGGTGCCGCCGCCGGCGGTGTTGGTGCCGCTGAGGACGAGAGTGCCGCGGCCGGATTTGGTGATATCCGCTGTCGAACTCAGATTGGAGGAGATGGTGGCTGACAGCGCTTTGGTGGGAGTGCCGGCATCCGGATTCACGACCTGAAACACGTATTCGTTGGTGGCACCCACCGTGATGTCGGTGAAGCCGCCGAGGATGAGCCCATAGTCACCGACCGCCGCCGCAGGGTTGAGGGTAAACAACATCGCGCCGCTGGTCACGGCGAGGGTGCCGGACGCACCGGTCACGTTCCATGCTGCAGCGGCGACGCTGTTGTTGTTGAGGACGAGTGCATTGACCGTGGTGGCAGCAAGGCCGGTTAGATCAGCGGTAAGGGACTCACGGGCGTTGTCGGTCGCGGCTGCAGCAGAGAGAGTGTTGTATTCGGACGTAAAATCGAGGGGGCGGAAACCCGCGCCGCTGACATAGGTGACGAGAGAGTTGCCCATGTTCGTGGCGGCCAATGCATTGGAACCGATGTCTTCACCGACAGCCCAAGGCACGATGCTGATGTTCTTGGTGCCTGCGAGACCGCCGCCACCGACGAGGTTGGTGGAGATAAAGGTGGCGTCGTTAGCGGTGACAATGCGGAACTGATTGCTGCGAACGTTGGTGGTGCCCAAGTTGGTGCCACGGATGTTGAGGGTGGCGTTGTTCAGCCGTGTGATGTCGCTGGCAATGATGTCTGAATCATCACTGGTAGTCGTGGCTTCCATGCCGACATAGCTGGCGCCGGAAGCGGCGGTCACCTCACCCACCGTCTCATCGAGAGTTCCATCCTGATCGGTGCGGATGGCGAGCCCGCGAACGATGGTCTGACCGCTGAAGTTGCCGTCTGCGGAGTTGAGAGTGATCGTCGTGGTGTCGAGAATGCGTGTGCCGGAGCGGGTGGTGCCGTTGTTGTCGATCAGGAGGGTTCCGCCCTTGTTCACGCGGATGATGGAGGCGTTGATCTGACCGATGCCGCTGAGCTGGAGAGTGCCTTCGGAGACGGTGAAGATGCCGGTAAACCCCGTGCTGATGTTGTTTAGATTGAGATTGCCCGAGCTCAGCTTGACGATTTTGCCGGTGCCGGTGAAGAAGCCGGCATAAGTGGTGCTGGAGACTTCGTTGATGGTGAGGGTGTGGGTTCCGACGGCGACGGTGCCGTTGTCGGAATTGGTGGCGCGCTGGCCACCGGAGAGCCGGCCGATGGTCTCGTCATCGAGCAGCTCCAAGGTGGTGTTTTGATAGGCATTGAGGGAGACGATGGAGTTGTCACCAATGGCATTGCCGCCGAAGACCTGGAGCGTGCCTTGCAGGATTTCTGTTTCATCGGTGTAATAGTTGTTGCCGGTGAGGAGCAGGGTGCCCGTGCCGGACTTGGTCACAGCGTGGTTGATGCGGATGTCCGAACCGATGGTGAAGGTCTGGGCGCTGTCCTGGGTGATGATGAGTTCGACAACGCCCGAAGCGAGGGTGCCGCCCTGAATGCTGGGTGTACCGCCGACGCTGCTGGTGATGAGGATGCCGCCGCTGGCGATGCTGAGGACGCCGTCCGGAGCGATGACCAAATCTGAACCCGCGACGGCATTGAAGCGCAGGCTGTTGATGTTCAGGCCTTGGAGGGTGCCGGTGAAGCCGGTGGTGTCGTCGGTGACGTGATCGCCGACGGCCCAGGTGGAGACGTCGTTTTTAACGGTGGAGAGGAGGGCCACGATGTTGCCGCCGGCGAGGTTGGTGGCGTTGGTGGCGAACCAGATGCCGGTGCCATCATCCACCGTGGCGAAACCGCTGGTGCCGAGCAGGCCCTGAGCGCCGTTGAGCGTGGAGGTGGTGAAGCCGTTGGTGGCGCTTTGTGTGCCGGAAGGCAGGACGAAGCGGATGGTGCCATCCCGGTTGGCGGATGTGCGGGTGATGGCCCCCAGGTTCAGGACAATTTCCTGCCCGGCTCCTGGATTGAGCGTGATGGTGCTGGAGCTGCTATTGTCGGTCGATGAGCTGCCGTCCAGAGTGGTGCTGGCCACGGTCTGGCTGGTGGCGGCAGAGGCATTGCCGGTGAGGACGAGATTGCCGCCGAGAATTTCGAGGGCGGAGGCGGCGCGGAGCTTGGTGGTGTTGCTGACGGTGTAATCGAGGACGAGGGAGCCTTCATAAAGGATGCTGCTGCCGGTGGAGGCGAGGCCGCTGTTGTCCCCCCTGAGAGTGACGGTGCCGATGCCGAATTTTTCTAACGCGGTTGAACCGGTGCTGCCGAGGCCGGCGTTGACGATGCCGTCGTAGAGATTGATGTCGCCGCCGGTCACTGTCACCGTGCCGGTGCCGTCGATCTGGCCGGTCAGGCTGGCAGCGCGCTGGCCGACATCGAGACGCGGGGTGGAGATGGTGAAAGTGTTGGTGTTGAGGGTGCCTGTCTGAGGTCCGCCCGAGTCCCCCAGAATGATGTATTCCAGACCGCCGCTGTTGCCGACGCCGTTCACATCATCCGCGTTGAGATTGATGACTGCTCCGGTGCGGGAGTAGAGGCCGCTGCTGGTTCCTGCAGGATTGGCGGCGGCGAGCACGCCGGTGGTGTTCAGGTTCAGCACGGTGCCGACTCCTGTCACGATGACATCATCGGCGATGGTGACCGTGGCGTCGCGGAGGGTCCAGATGCCGGAATTCACGTTGAGATCGGCCGCGGAGGTCCCGGTGGGCTGGGTGATGCCGCCGCTGATGATGCCTTCGCCAGTGCCAGTGAGTGTGAGGCTGTTGTCAACAGCCTGAGTGATGGCACCGGCATAGGTGATGATGGCACCTGAGGTGCCGCTGGCGTCCAAGGTGAAGCTGGCAGTGGAGGTGAGGGCCCTGTCGGTGGACTGACTGGTGTCGCCCATGAAACGGAGTGTGGAGGCGCCGATGATATTGATGGAGGAACCCATGCCGAGGCTGCTGGCGGCACCGCCGATGTTGGTGACGGTGTTGTATTCGAGAGTTCCTTCCTTGAGCGAAATGTCACCGCTGAAGGTATTGGCCCCGGTGAGGCGAACGGTCTGACTGGTGACAGCCCAAGCACCAAGTTCGTCATTGATGGCAAGGTCGTAACCCGAACCGCCATCTGAGATGACGGCGGAAATGATCAACTGGCGGGCGGAGGAGCCCTGGTAGCTGAGGCTGGCGTTGTTGCCGAGGACGATGGAGTTGCTGATGTTGATGATGCTGAAGTTGTCCGAGGCCTGGCTGATGCGGAGAGCGTTGTTCGCGTTGGCGGCGCTGCCGATGGTGATGATGCCGGTGAGATTCACCGTCATGTCGGCCACGGGCGTGCCCGAGGCGTCTGCGCTCAGTTCGAGAATACCGCCGACGGCATCCACGGTGATGTTCTGGCCGAGGTTGTAGGTGGTGCCGCCAGGGGTCACGAACTGAATCCGGCCCATGCTGGCGGTGATGTTTCCCGTGCCGAGGCCGGTGACGGTCTGGGTTTGAATGTTGCCGCGGATGAGATTGATGCCTCCGGACCAAGTGCTGTTGTCCGCCTGGAAGTAGAGGGTGCCGGTCAGCTGGTTGCCAGCGGAGAGGGTGGTGATGCTGTCGACGGTGAGGCTGCCAGCACCGCTCACGACGCCGCTGAGAACCACATTGCCTTGAGTGGCGGTGAGCACGGCTGAATTGGACCCGCGCATGTTGATGAAGGAGTCAGCGCTGACATTGACCGTGCCGGTGTAGTAATTGTTGCCGGCATTGCCGCCGACGGAAAGAGTGCCGCCGGACAGCGTCAGGTTATTGGCCACGCCAGTCGATGCCGCATTGACGGCTCCATTGTAGTAGAAGGCAGCGCCGCTGCCGACGGTGACGGTGGCGAGGTTGTTGTTGATCTTGCTGCCCAAGGCGTTGGCATCGAGGATTTCCAAAGTGCCCGCGTTGATGGTGAAGTCCGAGGTGAGCGTGCTGTTGAAGGTCAGATCGGCAGCGGTGGTGAGAGTCACCCTGCCCGCGCCGCTCTTGATGACATCGGCCTCGCCAAACAACGGTCCAAGGGAGAGAACGGAGCCTACGTCCGCCACACTCCAAGTCTGGTCCGAAACGATGCGGAGGGGAGCGCTGATGGTCACTGAGGCGGGCCCGCCGGCGGTGATCTTGATGCCATCGGTGGCGACCTGGGGTGCGATGCTGAGGCGGTAGGAGGGATCCACGCCCGAACCGATGGTGACGGAGGAGGGTGTGTTTGCGCCGATGGTGGCGGCCTCGAAGGTGAGGGAGTTGATTTTGAAGCTTTGCTCCAAGGTGGTGGAGACTGCGGCATTGCTGGCGGCATCCCATTGGAAGATGACGTCCGTGCCCTGGCCCGGAGTGGAGAGCGCCACGATGGTGCCTGCTTTATCCTGCGACCAGTTGTTGACGTTCCCGTTCCAGGTGTTGTCCGTCAATCCGCGCCAGTAGGAAGTGCCGGTGATGAGGGTGCCGGTGGTGATGGAGATGAGGTTGTCCGACTGATTGATGATGATGGAACTGAAACCGCCCGGGGTGGTACCGAGGATCCAGTCGCTGGCTCCCAGCGGCCCGGTGGTGAGACCGCCGTCTGCGGAGGAGATGAGGTTGTAGGTCTGCAATGCGTTCAGGCCTGTGTCGCTGAGATTGAGCGTGATCTGATTGCCGGCGAAGAGATTCAAGGCGCCGCCTGAGAGCAAACCGAGCAGGTCGGTGGCGGCATTGTCCCCCGTGGTGCTGCCGTCACCCACATTGAACCGGAGGGTGGTCATGGTGCCGCCGCCGGAGCCGAGAGTGAGGAGGGTCAACTGGTTGAGCTGATCCCCTGCGCCATTGAGGAGGTTGAGGGTGGAACCGCTGTCAACGACGACACTTTTGACCGCCGCAGGTGCGGTGATGCCAGCGGTGAGAGCGAGCGTGGAGCCGTTGGTGACACTGAGACCGGAGGTGCCATCGAGAGAGGAGCCGATGGTGAATGTGCCGCCGTTCACATTGGTCGTGCCGGTGTAGGTGAGAGCGACTCCGCTGGAAATGGTTGCATCGGCAGCACCGGTCTTGGTGACGGAGAGGGCGCCGCCGCCGCTGTTCTGGATGGCGTAGGTGCCGATACCGCCGCCGTAACTGACTGCTGAGTCGGCAGAACCGAAGGTCAGGGAGGCTGCGGAGGAGGAGGTGTTGTCAATGACCGCAGTGCCGTCAGTTGTGGCGGTGAGACCATTGATGGTCTGGGAGGTGCCGTTGAGATCGAGCGTGGCGGTGTCGCCATTGGCGAGTTCCGGGCTTAGAAGGACGCTGCCAAATCCAGCGCCGGACGCGATGGCATTGTTCGCCCCCATGCGCAGGGTGCCTCGGTCGATATCGGTGCTGGCGCTGTTGTTGTTGTAGTTCGAGCTGCTGCCGTTGAGCTGCAGGACGCCGTCACCAGTCTTGGTGAGCACGATGCCGAAGGCGGTGGAGGTGGTGAAATCGCCGTCGATGATCGTCATGCCCGAGCCGTCAACGGTAAAAATGCGGTTGGCGGTCAGGGCGTTGGCGGTGGCGCCGGCAAAGCTCAGCGTCTTGCCGCTGACGACGTTGTTGTTCAGGCCGCTGTTGTTAGCGGAGTTGAGCAACTGGAAGACACCGGTGGTCAGGCTGTAGTCACCGGTGAAGGCGGTGACCGTGTTGTTGACCAGACGTACGGGGTTCGCGATGGTGCGGTCTGCACCGTAGGCGAACAGGGTGCCGTTGCTCCAGTCCAGATTGCCGGTGCCGAGGGCGTGGTCATCTCCAATGCCAAGGGAGCCAGCGGTGAAGGTGGTGGTGCCGGTGTAGTCGTTCGCGCTGTTGGTGAGGATCCACATGGCGGAGCTGTCCACCGTGATGCCGAGGGTGCCGCCGTTGTTGGAGAGCTGGCTGGTGATCATGTTGCCGGAGGCATTGACGCCACGCAGGAAGAGAGTTTTGTTGCCACCCATCATGTCATTGGCGACGTTGGTGAGAATCAGAGCGCCGACGCCGTCGGCATGGATTTGAGTGCTGCCGGTGGTGCTGTTGAGGCGGATCTTGCGGTCGCTGGTTTCACCGAGGCCGACGTATTCAAGGATCGCGGCGCCCGTGCCGCCGTTGCCGAGGGTGATGGCGTTGGAGTCCAGATTGGCATTCACTTCGGTGCCGACACTGGTGGTGCCCGTGCCTGTGCTGAGTCCGAGTGAATGGACGACGAGGGTGCCTTGGTTGACATTGGTTTCACCGTCGTAGGTGTTGTCACCGCTGAGAATGAGGATGCCGGTGCCGAGTTTGCGGATGCCTGTGCCGGCATCTCCGGAAATGACGCCGCTGATGGTTGCAAAATCCGCACCGATGAGGGTGTTGTCATCCACGCGAATCGCACGGAGGGAGCCGCCACTAATCTGGCCGTCAGTGTACGAGCCGACGACCGTGCTGGAGTTGGCGGTGTTGGCACTGATGGAGAAGGTGGTCGCGCTGTTGATGCTGACGATGTAAGCCCCTGAAGGGATATTGGTGCCGGTGACAGACTGGCCTACGGCCAGCCCGGCCGTTGAAGCAACGGTGACCGTGGAACTGTTCTGAGCGAGGGTGTAACTCAAGCCGGGCCCCAAAGCAGTGCCGGCCGCGGTGCCGAGCGAAAACCCGCTGGCAAGCATCACATCCGCTTTGGCAACGGAAGTCTGCCCGACGGCAGCGCCAAAGATAAGACCATCCCGGTTGTTGAGGAAATCTGTGGTGACGCCCCAAGTCGGTGTGGAGCCCCAGTCAACGATGAGCTGGGAGCCGCCGGCCGCAAATCCACCCCTGAAGGCGGCTGTATTGGCCGCAGGCGCCGCGAATCTCAACTGGTCCGCCCCACTGCCAATGGTCCGTGAAAGAGATCCCGTGGAGGCAAAGATGCCGCCATTGAACACCAGATTGGAAGCGGTGGGGAGCGAGATGCCGTTCTGCGCGTAGAGGACACCGCCGCGCAGTTCGGTAACGCCGGAGTACCCGTTGGTGGCCTCCAAATACCAGACACCCGCATCCGCTTTGTAAACCGAGGTCACCGCAGCACCGTTGTCGTTGATGATGGGGAAAAAGCGGTTGTCGCCATTCGATGCCCCGCCAAGAACGAGCCCCTGGGCATTGCCGGTGGCGGCAGAGCCGAAAGCCAGAGCCCCGGTGTTGGTAAAGCTGAGAGTCGCCCCGTTCACGCCATTGGCCTGGATGCGTGCGCCACCGTTGGCAGCACCGTTAAAGGTGAAGAGATGGTCGGTGAAATCATTGGTGGTGCCGGCGAAACTGAGACCGCCGTAGGCCTGGGTGGTGCTGGTGCCGGTGAAGACGAGATTTCCCGCGTCACTGGTGGCCGCGCCGAAGCCGCTGGCGAAACCGCCATCTGCCACATTGTTCACGGTCACGATGCCGGTCGAGGCGATGGTGGTGACGCCGGTGTAGTTGCTCAAGCCCAGCCAGCTTTGCGCACCGGTGCCCGTTTTGAGAATGTTGATGACGCCATTGGTTTCGGTGAATGAACCGAGGGAGGTTCCGGTGCCGTTGCTCCCGCCGACATTGAAGGTGACTGCGATGGAACTGGAATTCGTCAGTGTGCCATTGTTGTTCCAGGAATTGGTGCTGCCGCTAGGTGTGACACCGTTGAGGTCAATCGTGCCCCCCTGACGCACCGTGACGCTGACATTGCTTGCCGCCAGACGTCCGACGCCGCTGAGCTGCACGGTGCCATCATTGATGCTGACCGTGCCGGTCTGCGCATTCGCTGCAGCGAGGATCAGAGTGCCTTCGCCGACCTTGGTGAAGCCACCTGTCGTGGTGCTGGTCATCGGCGCATTGAGCGTCAGAGTGTTCGCGCCGCCATCCACGTTGATGACCAGCGCTCCGCTGCCGCCGGTGCTGACACCTGTGCCTGAGATGGAGCCAGAGCCACCGGTCAGGATGATGCCGCCGGAAGCGTTTGAGGTGCCAGCGGTGCGGATGGTGAGCAGGCCGGTCATGGTGAGATCCTGGGCGCCGTTGATCTTCAGAGAGTCAATGGTGACGGCTGCATTGCTGAAGCTGCCGGTGATTTCATTGCTTTTGGCCGAGGTGAGTGCCGTGGCACTGGTCGCGAAATCCGCATCGGTGGTGTAATCGGGTGCACGCAAGGCCAGACCGGCACCGGGGACGAAGGCGAAGTCCGAACCGTTGTAATAAAGTCCGGCATTGGCGATGTTGTTCACGATGCTGGTGGTGGCAAACGAAACGGTGTTGCTGCTGGTGGGTGCCTCGATGTTCACGGTGCCGCCGCCGCCCACTGTGCCGAGAGAGGCAAAGACCAGCGATGCGGTGCCACCGCTGCCGGGAGTGAGTTTGATGGTGCCTGAACCGAGGGTGGGGGTGAGCACACCGAGAGTCTCGACGTTGCTGGCACTGGCCTGACCGACAAACTCCAAGGTGCCGCCGGCGTATTGGTTGACCTGGTTGAAGACAATCGCCGAGGAGTCGGACACGATCGTCGAAACAGCCGCGTTGGCCTTGAGTTTCAAGATGCCGTTGGTGATGGTGGTGGTGCCGGTGTAAATGTTCTCGCCTGTGAGAACCCAGGTGCCAGTGTCCACTTTGGCGAGATTGACGAGTCCGCCTGCCGCGTTGTTGGGGATGACGCCATTGATGGTGTTCTCAGCAGTATTTGTGCCGCCAAGGGTCAATGTCTTGGCATTGGTCGATGCGCCCCCGGTGGCTGTAAAGTCCGCATTGAAAATCAGGCCGGGGCTGGTGCCGGTCTGATTGGCGAGGATGGTCGCACCGCCGGTGGTGCCGGCGAGATTGATGACCTTGCTGGTCGTCAAATTGGCTTGGAGGGCATTGTTGCCGACGACGCTCAGGATCGCTGAGGTGCTGCTGGTGCCGATGTTGATGGTGCCAGTGTTGTTGTTGATGGCACGCCAGTCGTTGACGGCCAGCGTGCCACCGCTCACGCTTACGGTGCCGTTCAGGGTCGATGCCGTGCCGGTGATGGTGAGTGTTCCCGTGCCGGACTTGGTCAGGTTGTGTGCAAAACCGGCGGAGGTGCCAATGACGTTGCCGTTGATCAGGGTGTTGCCATTGCCGGCGATGGTTATGGTTCTGGTGCCCGTGTTTTCCGAATTGCTCCAGAAATTTCCAGTGAAGGTGAGCAGAGCCCCCCCTTGGAGATTGTTAGTCATGGTGGTATCCCCGTTGCCACCGTTGACGGGTGCGGTGGTGAAACTCATGCCGTAGCCATTGCGGCTGTTGAACGTCAGCGTGATGCCGTCCTCATACGACAGATTGCCGAAAGCGACGGTCTGATCCTTGACCGAACTGCTCGGTGTATGGTCCGCATAAATGGTGCTGGAAGCACGAAAATAGACGTTGGCGTTTGAACCGTTCGAGACTTTGACATCAGGAGCATCCATGAGCACGGCGAGGATACCGCCATTCAAGTCCAGCACAGCGCTGGTGGTGCCCGCAGTGCGGCTGCCCAAGACACCGGCCGAGTCAATGCGCACCACGCTCTGGCCGCTGGCGGCACTGCCGCTGACGCGGATGGTGCCGGAAAAGCCGGATGAATCGGTGGGATTGAGGAAGAGAGTGCCGCCGCCGCTGCCTTCAAGCGTGCCGGTGCCGGCGAGGACGCCGGTGATGTTGTAAAAACTGGCGCCAGCCTGATTGGTGGCGCCGAGGGAGCTGATGGTCGTCGCCGCAGTGCCGAGCACGTTTAAAGTGCCGGTGATGTTGAGCGTGCCATCCGCAGCGATCATACGGGTGCTGAGATTGGTGGCAACATAGGGCGCGCCCATCGTAACGGTGCCAGAGAGCGTGTTCACGCCGGTGCTTATCAGCGCGCCGCTACGGTCGGAGATGGGCCCCTGCCCCTGAAGCAAGAGATCGCGTGAGATGGTGATGCCGCCGCCGGTGCCGTCCAGGACCAGCGAACCGCCGCCAAAGCCGCGCAAATTGGTGGAGGCGATCACGGGGTTGAAGCCTGTGACAACAATCGCCGAAGAGTCGGCACCCAGCGCGCTTTGATTTGTGATTATAAGCGAGCCATTGCTGAGGGTGGTGGTGCCGGTGTAGAGGTTGGAATTGTTGCCGAGGCGAATGGTGCCTCCGCCCAGCATGGTGAGGCCTGACGTTCCGAGAATCTGGCTGTTGATCGTGGCACTCTCACCCAGGGCTGCGCTCAAGGTGGGGGTGCTTCCCGCGAGGGTGAGATCGCCGCCGGTGAGTGTGAACCCGGTGCGGAGGAAGGACAGTTGATTGGCGGTAATGCCGGAGCTGAGTGTCACCGTGCTGAGTGTGGGCAGGAGTGCGATGGGTGCGCTGAAGAGGGCAGTGTCCGCGCTGGAGTTGGGCCACAGGCCGAGCGCTGCGCCATCCCACCAATTGGAGGTGGTCAGATCCCAAGCGCCCGTGCCGCCGAGGCCGGTGCCATTCACGTTGTTGCCAGCCGTGCTGGTGTCCGAGTCCCAGTAGAAAGTGGCTGCTTTCGCGGACTCCAACTGACAGAGCAGCGTGGTAAAAACCAAGAGACCGCAGCATGCGGGGACGCTGAACAGCTTACGAGAGGCCTTCATGCACGTAATGAAATAGTTGGGTTGGGGCATTCAATGCACGGCAGGTTGTGCCGCACATATGATCAGACAGGTTGGGGTAGACTGATCAGTTTGAATGAACTGCATTCTTTGGAACAAGCCCAAACTGAGCCTTAGGCCGCCGATCGGCCTATGTCTTATGCTTCAAGATTTTTATCTTTACTAAATGCTAGCCCTTTTCTTTATTTTTACCCACTGCCGCATCATTTATCGCTGCTTTTTAATGCGATGATGGCAATCAACCAGTCCCTGATCGCGCCATTAATTCGAATATAATCTATTACCAGCGCCCTTAGGGCAGGTGGCTATTACTTCAGCTATACCTGCACTTATGTTCAATGCATCTCTGGCAGCAATCGCATAGGCACTGAGACGAAGCAGATCAGAGAGATGAGCGGCGACGGCGAACGAACAGTCCGAGAAGGCCAAGCATCAGGAAGAGCGCCCGTGAGGGCTCAGGAACAACGACAATGAGCCCGTAGGTGGTGAAAGCAGACGTGTCCCAAGACAAACCGGAGGCAGAGAGGCTGGGAAGACTGAAATCGGTGCTGGCATTGAAGCTGCCGCTGTAGCTGGCCCAGTCGATGAGGTTGAACACATCTCCCAACTGAGGCCCCTGTGTGGTGTAGCCGTTGTCGAGCAGGGTGATGGTTCCCGCTCCGGTACCCAGCACCAATGATCCCGCGCCCAGATTGATGAAATCATGGCTGTCAGGAGTGGCGCTGTTCCAAGCGGCCAGACTTGAGGAGCCAATTCCTTGAAGATAGGTCAAGGCATTGGACGCAGTGCCGCCCAGGCCATCGTGATAGAGCCCATCGTAGTAAACGCCTGAAGCCTGAGTGGTGGGGGCGGTGATTCCAAGCTCGATCCTGGCACCATCATCCACCGTCAGAGTGCTGGTGACTGCGGTGAAGGTGAGCGTTTGATTGCTGGTGTCCGTATTGCCGGTGCCCGGAGCGAGAACGGTGCCGCTGTTGAGAGTCGTGCTGCCAGCGATGCTGCCGGAGCCCGAGAGCTTGCTGCCAGCATTGCTGACGGTCACACTGCCTGTACCGGTGCCTGATCCAGTGGTGTTGTCGACCTCCAACGTGCCACCGTAAACGGTGGTGCCACCGGTGTAGGTGCTGGCCTGATCAAGGGCGAGAGTGCCGGTTCCCAGCTTGGCAAGACCGACCGAATTGGAGCCTGAATTGGTGTCTGCGATGACATTGGAATAGGTGAACCGGCCGCCGGTGGCATTGGATGTGTCCAGTCCGATTTTCGAGCCGTCCTCAAAGCCGCCTGAGGCGGTGCCGAGAGGCTGGATGGTGGCGATGTCAGATGCGGTGAACTCTCCAGTACCACCGACGTTGAAGGCGGCGGTGGCACCGCTGATGACAACCAGATTCGTGTCGGTCCAGCTGGCAGCTGTGTTGTTGTAGAAGGATGTCTGTTTGGCGAACGCAAGTGTGCCGGCGCTGACCGTCGTCACACCGGAGTAGGTGTTGGTGCCGCTGAGAATCTGCGTGCCCACGCCTGCCTTGGTCACTGTGCCGCCGCCACTGATGGCACCACCATAGGAGAAGCTGCCGAAACGGTTGTACACCAAGGCTGAGTTGTTGATGATGCTCAGGCTGTTGCTGATCGTGCCCTCGTTGCCGCTGGTGCCATCTCCCAGCTGCAATGTGCCAGCGCTGATGGTGGTGGCACCGGAGTAAGTGTTGACGCCAGTGAGGGTCATGATGCCGCTGCCCTGCTTGGTCAATCCCCCGGTGGTGCTGCTGATGACGCCACCGAAGGTGGTGGAGCTGTTGTCACTGCCCGCATTGAGGGCCTTTGCGCCCAAGGTCACACTGGCTCCGGCACCGCCGGCGAGAGAGGCGATGGTGGCGGATGTGGGGGTGACGCCGCTGATGTCAAAGATGCCGCCTGCGCCAGTCACCGTGATTGCCGTCAAAGTCGCGGTGCCAGCAGTGCTGAGCGCGAGGGTGCCGGTGCCGATGGTTGTCGTGCCGGAGTAAGTGTTGACGCCTGTCAGGGTCAGCGCACCGCCATTGATGGCGAGGTTTACTTTCTGTGTGCCGCTGCCAAGAGCGTTCTGAATGATGCCCGCATAGGAGGATGTGCCGGTGAGGGTGAGGGTGGAGTCGGACGTGGTGGAACTGTTGCCGAGTGTGGCGGTACTGGCACCCTTGACGATGCCGACCAAGGATTGATTGAAGCCTGCGAGATCGAAGGACCCCGCTGCCGTCTGTGCAATGGTCAGCGTGGCGGTGGTGGCAAGGCCGTTATTGACACCGATGGCGGTGGTATCCTGGTGGTTGATGAAGCTGGTGTAACCCGTTCCGCCACCCGAAAAAATCACGGTGCCGATGCGAGCGGTCACGGCCACCGATGAAGTGATGACGCCAGTCACGTTCAAAATCGTTGCGGCCGTGGGTGCAGCGAAGTGACCGCCAGCCGCTGGATTGCTGCTGATGGTGATCGGGCCGGAAAGGGTCGTGGTTCCAGCCGTGGTTCCAGCCTCAATGAGGCCTCTGCCGCTGGTGCCGTTGTTGGCCCCGATGATGATGGCATTGGAGAAGTTGAGACCGGTGCCTACGACGAGACGAACACTGGTGGAATTGAGGGTGATGCTGCCGCTGCCCAGTGCACTGGCGTTGTCGATTTGAATGATGCCATTGCTGAGAGTTGTGCCGCCGGTGAAGGTGCTGGCGGCGTTCAGGATGAGAGTTCCTGTGCCGGTTTTTGCGAGTGCCAGCACTGCGCTGATGCCCGTGTTTTGAAGGACGCCGCTGAAGGTGCTGGAGGCGTTGTTGCCGCCCACGGTCAGCGTGCTTGTCGTGCTGGCAGCGAGATTGTCCACCGTGCCAGTGCCACTGAGGCCGTTCACGGTGTCGCTGAAGCCATTCATGTTCAGGAGGCCGTTGGTGGTCACGAAGTTGCCTTTGCCGGTGCCGTCTGGGAGGACATTGCTGGAGCCGAGCTGGATGGTGCCGCCGCCGACTGCGAAGGTCGTGTCACCGGCGTAGGCGTTGGTGCCGTCCAGGATGAGCGTGCCGCTGGTGGATTTGACCAAGGCTGCGCCGGCATTGAAGTCGGCGAGGTTTTTGAGGGTGCCCTGCTGGAGATTGAAGTTGGTGACGAGATTGCCGGAGGCTCCGATGGTGCCAGCGGTCATGTCGAGGATGCCGCCATTGAGCGTGAGGGTGGAGGTTTCAGTTCCGAGGCCATTGGTGGCGGCGATGTTGCCGTCCACCGTCAGGATGCCGCCGTTGATGATGATGGAGTTGGTCACGGCATTGAGGGCATTGACGGTGGTGTTGCCCATGGTGAGGTTGCCCGTGATGCGCAGGGTGCCGCTGTTGAGATTGATGGTGGCGGTGCCTGTGGTGGGCATGGTGGCGGCGATGGTGGCATTGTTGACCGCCATGTTCAGGGTGCCGATGGTCGTGGTGGAACCATTGATGTTCATGATGGCCGATGTGCCGCCGGTGGCGGCGGAGCCGCTGAGCGTGCTGACGCCCATGTTCAAGGTGGTGATGTTCACCGCACCTGTTCCTGCGATGTTGAGCGTGGCCTGCGTGCCACTGGAGGAGGTGGCACCAGCGACACTGAGAGCTCCCATGCTCAAAGTCGTCACTGCGACGGTGCCCTGGCCGCTGATGTCCAGGGTGGAAATCGCATTCCCCGAGGATGTTGCGGTGGAGGTGGAATTGACGCTCATGTTCACGGTCGTGAATGTCGCCGTGGTTCCAGAGGTGGTGCCGCCGATGGTCAGGTTGCCAGTCACGCTGGCGGTCGTCAGGCTGGAACCAGCACGGCTGGCGAGAGTCACTGTTGTGGCAGCCAGCGTGCCGGTGTCGAAGGTGAATGTTCCCGTGGTGGCGGCTGTAGTGGACGAGGCCGTGGGAGCACGCGAAGCGATGATGAGGGTGCTGGCAAGGATGTCCACGCTGTTCCCAGCAAAGAGTGCGGATGCCGTGAGGACGGAGTTGGTGCTGCCAGTGGTGTTGATCAGATTGATCGCGGTGGCTCCCGTTCCGTTGGCAGCCCGAATTTTCAAGGTGCCCGAACCCACAGCGAAATTGACGACCCCATTGCTGCGAACGGCGGTCGTGCTGGTGGATACGCCGCCGATGTTGAGGATGTCCGCATTGAGGGTCGTGAGGCCGGTTCCCAGAGTGAGGGTGGCAGTGCCAGCGTGAGCGGTGGAAGCCCCGACATCCACCACCGAAGCGGTGATGGTGCTGGTGGGGGCGAGCAAAATTTTAACGGTATCCGCGACACTGCCAGTGTCCGAACTGCCGATGCGGAAGGCACCGCCGCCGAGATTGGCGGTGAAAGTGCCGAGACCTGTCATGTCCAGCGTGGTGGTGCTGGCGACGGTGCTGCCACCGCCCACGCGGAAAGTCGCCCCTGACGATGAGGCATCCCAAGCACCCACGCCTGCCGTCACACCGGTGACAGTCAGCAGTGAAGTGGTCGTACCCGAGGTGGTGGACGCACCGATGGAGACATCGTTGCTCGTCGTGAGGGTCATGCCCGAACCGAGCTTGATGAGATTGGCCGTGGCGGCATTGGTTTGCGAGATCAAGCCGCCGCCAAAGGTGGCGCTGACGGTGGACAAATCCAAAGTGCCGACCGTGGTGATGGAGCTGGAGGTGCCAAACACCAGGGTGTTGGTGGCCGAATTGAGATTCTGCGCGGTGTCAAAAATCAGCGTGCCCTGATTGATGACGGTGCTGCCCGTGTAGAGATTGAGACCTGACAGGCGGAGGGTGCCCGCGCCGGATTTGGTGATGCCGTAGAGGGCTCCTGCGTCATCGATCACGCCGGCCACCGTCAGTGTTTTCGCGGTGACGCTGATGGTGGAAGAGCTCAGCAGAGTCACGGCACCGGTGCCGGTGTCCAAGTCGTTGGATCCGATGAAGATGAAGCTGCCGTTCAACTTGAGCGGATTGTTGTTCAAGGTCATGGCAGCGCCAAAGATGTTGTCGAACGAGCCGCCGTTGATGGTGAAGGCATTGACCCCGATGGCAGCAGCCTTGCCGATGTTCAAGGTGCCGGCGGTGAGAGTGACACCGCTGCTGATGGAATTGGTTCCACCCAAATTCAGGATGCCGCCCGTAATGTCCACCGAGCCGGTGATGGCGCTGTTGCCATTGATGGTCGCGGTGCCGGAAGAGATGCTGACACCTGCGCCGATGGTGTTCGTGGCGCCGCCGAAGGTCGCGGTGCCTGCTGTGACCGAGAGACTGCCACCGATGCTGACATTGCCGCCCACTGCGAGGGTTCCGGCGCCTGCCTTGGTCAGCGAGCGATTGTTTGCAGCATCGCTGATGGAACCGCCGACAGTCAGCGTGCTGGCGGTGGTGGTGAGGATCGTGTTGGCTCCGAGCGTCACACTGCCGGAGCCAAGGTTGAGCGCGTTGGAGCCGGTGAAGGTAAAGCTGCCATTCCAGTTCATCGGGTTGTTGGCGGTCGTCAGGCTGACCGCCGCACCCGAGGTGTTGTTGATGGTGGTGAGAGCACTGATGGTGAAGGTGCCGGTGCCCAGACCATTATTGGCGTTGATGTTCAGCGTGCCGCCGGAGAGTGTGAAGCCACCGGCCCCCGTATTGGTGGTGCTGCTGAGGGTGAGTGCGCCAGCACCCGATTTGTTGATCAGGGCATTGATGGTGACAGGGCCGCTGACAAGAAGGGAGGCACCTGTGCCGTCCACATTCCATGTCTGACTGGCCACATTGGCGCTGGAGGCCACCACGGGAGCGGTGATGGTGATGTTTCCAGCATTCGGGCCGACGAGAATGCCGCCGGAGGTGCTGCTGGGCGCGAGGGTGAGGATGCCGGTGGTGCCCTGATTGATGGTCACCGCTGTGATGCCTGCGGGGGCCGCAATGAATTGAAGGCCATCGATGGTGTAGCTGCCATCGAGTGTGGTGGTGATGGAGGTGCCGGTGGCATTGGTGGCGCTGAAGATCACGGTGTCGGTCGTGGTCGGCGTGGTGGTGTAGTTGGTGGTGCCTGCATCGTTGGTGGCCCAGTTGGTCAAGGGGCCGGCGTTGGTGGTGGCCCAGGAGGTGGTGGCCTGGCTGCCCGTCCAGTAAACAGGGACATAGGAGACCACATCGAGACTGATCAGAGTCGCGCTGGTGTTGAGGGTGTAGTTGTAACCGACAGGCGTGTTGCCCAGGGCAAAGGTCGCGAGATCGAGTCCGCTAGCAGCGGAGATCAGATTGTAGGTGCCACTGCCAAAGCCTGAGAGGCTGAAGAAATCGAGCGTGATGGTGCCGCTGACCACCGCAGCCACGGAGCTGATGATTTTGTCGCTGGCGCCTGAGGCTCCGAGTTCGAAGCCGAGATGGGCTCCGCCAGCCACTTGAAGAGCATCCGAGGTGAGGGTGAGCGCCTCAGCGAGGTTGTTTTGGAAGCTCATCACACCGGTGGAAGCGACGGTGAGCGCAGTGATGCCACCCGTGCCAAAACTGGCGCGCAAGGTGCCGTCGCTCACGATGACTGCATTCGCGCCGCTGTTCCAGCTGCTGGTGCCCGAGATGATGACCGTGCCTGTGCCGGTCTTGGTGAGGTTGCCGGTACTGGTGCTGCTGATGCCACCGGAAATGGTGAGAGTGCCAGTGGCGCTCGTGGTTTCGATAGTGCCACCGGAGGAGCCAAGGGTGAGCACGCGCGTGGAGGTGAGATCCAAGGAGCCCGAACCGGAGTAGGCGAGCGTGCCGCCGCTGATGCCGATGGTGTTGGTGGCGGAGGCATCGCCCAAGCTGCCACTGGTGGCAAAGGACAGCCTGCCGCCATTGACATTGACGGCACCGCTGAAGGTGTTGGCGGCATTGAGGGTGACGGTGTCCACGGTCGTTTTGGTCACGCCGACGCTGCCTGAGAGGATGGCGTTGACGGTGCCGTTGCGCAGATCGAAATCTGAGGTGGAGGTGAGCACGCCTGTGGTGCCGGTGATGAGGCCGCCCTGCAGACTGACGGTGCCGACGGAATTGATGAAGGTCAGCAGATCCAGCGTGCCGCCGTTCACCGTCACATTTCCTGTGCTAGCAAGGGTGTTGGTTGCGCCAAGAGCCAGCGTGCCGCCAGAGACGGTGGTGCCGCCGGTGTAGGTGTTGGCGGCAAACAGCGTCAGCGTGCCAGCGCCAATCTTGGTCAAACCGCCGGAGGTGTTTGCCGTGGCGAGAGCCCCCAGGGAGATGGACGCGCCGGTGCCGCCGCCGCCGGTCAAAGTCACCGTGGGTGTGGTACCGCTGACATAGGTGCCCGGGGAAGTGATGACGATGCCGGTGACAACTCCGCCGCTGATCAGCGCGTAGCCTGCGGCTGGGGTACCGCCGGCCACAAGACCCGCACTGCTGAAGACGACTGCGGGTGCGCCGATGTAGCCACTGCCGCCGACGACCGCCATGTCCGCCTGCGTGACGCCGACGCCGGTGGCGGCGGTGAGGGGCTGATTGAGGGAGCTGTTGAAGCCGTTGCTGTCAAAGACGAGCCCGCCATTGAAGGAGGGAGCACCTGAGACGGTGCTGTTGTCGATGGCGCCAAAGAAGGTGGAGGTGAAAGTGATGCCAGCAGAAGAAACCGGCACCCAGTTGGCAATTGCTGCGGTCGTCTTCAAGGTGCCCCCGGCAAAATTCAGGTAGGCATTGTTGGCGCCTGCGGCATTCACGCTCGAAACGATGGCGGTGCCCACACTGAGAGTGCCGGCGGCCAGATTGACGAAGCCAGAGTTGCCGCTGTCATTGGTGGTGCTGTTGCCGAAACGAATGGGCTGTGCGCCGGTGATGACAGTGCCGCCCGCCAGATTGAGAACGCCGTAGGTGCCGCCGACCGTCGTGCTGTCCATGAAGATGGCGAATGAAGCCGTGGAGCCTGTGTGATCAATGACGCCGCTGTCTGCGACGGTGATCTGTCCCAGGCTGTAGCCATTGATGAACCACTCCGCATTGGTGTGATCGAGAAAACCGGTGCCACCCACATAGACCACACCCGCCGAGGAAGTGGCTGGGTTCAGAGCATTCCCGAGACTGGATGATCCGTTGACGTCAAACCGGTTGCCGGCTCGGAAAGTGCCTCCCGTCAGGTTGAAGTACCCATAGGAGCCCGCCGCTTTGGCGACGTATTGAGTATTGCCTATCCCGGGCGCAATGGTGACCGTGCCGCCGGTTTGATTGTAAACCGCCGCCCCTCCGGCAACGTTGCCGCCGGTGATGGCGAACAGCGTCATGTCGCCGCTAACGTTGACAATCGTATTGTTTGCCGTGGCGCCATAGATCAGCGTCGCTGTGGTCGTGTTGCCTGTGATGGAACCGGTGACGTTGAGGATGCCGTTGTTGACGGTGGTGTTGCCGACATAGGTGTTTGCTCCGCTCAGAGTGAGCGCCCCAGTGCCATTTTTGACAAGCGCCAGATTGGCGACACCGCCATTTTGCAGCACGCCGGCAAAGGTGGTGGAGGTATTGTCGGCACCCACGGTGAGGGTGATGCCTGTCGCGGCACTGCCATTCTCAACGACGGCACCGGCAACACCGGCGAGTGAGGCGATGGTGTTGTTGAAGCCGTTGAGCTGAAGCTTGCCGGCGGCACCGATGACCACAGCGGAGTTTGCGCTGAAGGCCGTGGCGGAACCTGCGCGCAAAATGCCGCCATTGATCGTGGTGATGCCGTTGTAGGTGGAGGCATTGGCCGTGGTGAGCTGCAGAATGCCGTTGCCAAGCTTGGTCAGATTGAAGCCGTTGCCAGTGACGCCGCCTGACACATTCAGCACCGTCGTTGCGTCTGCAATGGTCCAGCTCTGGGCGGCGGCGAGAACCACAGGAGCGGAAATGGTGACAGCTGCCGGAGCACCCGCCTGGAGATTGATGCCGTTGGTCGAATCCGTCGGCGTGAGTGTCAGCGAACCGCCGGTGCCGGCGGCAATCGAGATCGCACTCAAAGGTCCGGTGCCCACGTTGCTGTTGAAGGTGAGGTCTTTGATGATGAACGCGGCATCAAGCGTTGTGCTCAGGGAGGTGATCGTCAGGCCATTCGCACTGAAGATCACGCTGTCGTTCACTCCGGGAGTACCTAGGATGTTCAACGTGCCCGCAAGATCTGAGGTGAAGTTTGAAGTGGTGCCAGTGAAGCCAGACCAGCTAGTATTGGCCGCTCCTTTCCAGTAAAAGTCGCCGGTGGAGGCCGCCGCGGTGAGCTGGACGAGGCTGTCTGTGCTGGTGATCGAGAAACTGTAGCCTGTCACCAAAGATGAGACGGAACTGAGACCATAGGTGGCGCCACTCAAGCCGCTGGTGGCCGAAATCAGATTATAAACGCCGGCCCCGAAACCAGTGATGCCTGTGAGGCGGAAATCCACCGTGTTGGCAGTCGTCGCCGCGCCAGTCAGTGACAGGGAGTCGTAATTGCCCATGGAGCCAAGCTCCATGCCGAGAAAGGCAGTGCCTGTGCCAGCGCCAAGGTTCAAACTTGTCAGGCTGAGGGTCTGGCCCAGAGTGTTGATGGTGTTGAAACTGGCACCGGCGGCCACGCTGAGGCTCGTCATGGAAGGAGCCGCGGCAGCAGAGCCCGTGATGTCCAAGGTGCCTGCGCTCACGGTCGCAGCGCTGAAGTTCAAGTTTGCCGAACTCAAGGTCAACGCCGAGGTGGCGCTGTTCTGGATCACATTGGTCACATTGGAGCCGATGTCTGCGCTGATGGTCGTCGTGCCGGTCGCGGAGCCGGAATTGGTGATGGTGCCGATGTTGTTGAGGGCATTGGTGCCGAAGGTCATGGTGGCCGTCGTCGTCGCCGTGTTGTTGATGATCACATTGCCCGTACCTGTGATGCCGCCATTGAACTGGGCGATGCCGGTGGTGCCAATTTTGCCGATGGTCAGATCATGGCTGTTGAGGGTGACGGCACCGTTCCAGATCACACTGGCGGTACCCGAGCCCAGAGTCAGGGTGGCAATGCCCGTGTTTCCAGAGGCAACCGTGATCGACTGTTGATAGGTGAGCGAGTTGGTCACCTGCAAGGTGGCATTGGCTGCGCCCGATGAATCACCGATGGTGATCATGTTGGCATTGTCACCGAAGGTGTTGGCATTGTTGCCGCCGATGACGGTGCCCGCTTTGATGGTGAGGCCGGTGCTCCAAAGGTGGGCGGTCGCACCAAGTGTGAGGCTGGAGGTGAGGCTGTTTTGGATGACTCCGGTCACATTGGTGCCGATGACGGCGCTGATGGTGGTGGTGCCGGTGGCGAGACCGCTGTTGGTGATGGTGCCCGAGTTATTGATGGAGACGGTGCTGATGGTGATGACTCCAGTCGATGTCACGTTGTTGCTGATGATCACATTGCCGGTGCCGGTGATGCCGCCGGAGATGGTGCCGGTGCCGGTGGTGCCCTCCTTGGCAATGATCACATCTTTATTCAGGGTGATGCCACCGGTGAGAGTCGGGCTGCCCGTGGAGCCGCCGAGAAAAATGGTGGCAGCGCCCGTGCTGCCTGATGCCACGACAACAGGGTTGGCATAGGTGGCGGTATTGAAGAAGTTGATGCTGGCATCGGAGCTGCCGGAGGTGTCACCCAGGGTGATCACGTTGGTGCTGGCGCCGAAGGTGTTGGCATTGCTGCCGCTGACGAGTGTGCCGGCCTTGATGGTGATGCCGCCGGTGAAGGTGCTGGCGGTGGCACCGAGGGTCAGCGTGCCGAGGCCCATCTTGACGATGGCGATGTTGTTCTCGTTGGTTCCTGCTCCGCCGATCAAACCTAAATAAGAAGTGTTGGTGTTTTGATTGATGGTGAGAGTCGAGACGGAGCTGTTTCCACCGACGAGGGAGGCCCCGGCAATGGCGCTCAAATCTGTGATGGTTTGATCTGCCACGGTCGTGCCGCCCAGTTGTAACACCCCGGTGCTGCCCAATGTCAGGCTGGCGGTGGTGGACAGGCGATTGGCACCGCCGTCGAGAATCAAGCGACCGGCGTTGATGATGGTGCCGCCGGTGTAGGTGGAGACTGCATTCAACGTGAGCGAGCCCGTGCCGATCTTGGTGAGGCTTCCTGCTCCGCCGTTGCCAATGGCGTTGGCGAAAGAGATGTCGTTGCCATTGGTGTCGAAGGTCGCGCCACCCGTGCTGACGGTGATGGTCTTGGTGGAGGCATCGAAAACTCCGTTGAACTGCAGGCCGCCGCCAAAGAAGTTCAGACTGCCGGTGCCCAGCTTGTCGAGCGCGTCGGCCTGAACGAGGCCCAGATTGAAATAGAGATCGGTGAAGGTGTTTCCGGCGCTGCCAAGCACGAGGGTACCCGCGCCCGATTTGACGAGTGCCGTGGTGGTGGTGAGAGCGGAGTTCAGCGTGAGCGATCCTGAGGCATTTGTGACATAGGCGTAGTAAGGTGTGCCGCCGGTGGTCAGTGCGGTGAAGCCGCCGATGACGTTGGACACGGCATTGGCGGAAAGGATGGCACCGCTGGTGATTTGCAGCGCACGTGAAGGGCCGGTGAGGGTGATCCCGGTTGCAGCATCAATCAGCAGAGAGTTGATCGTGGTGGTTGTACCAGCGAGCGTCGCTCCCGTGGTGAAGCGGACGTTGTTCGTCGTCACGCTGGTAATCGCATTGAAACCTGCGGCTTCCTGAATGTATTCCGTGGCAGTGTTCAGCGTGCGCAGTCCAAGCGTGCCATCGACGAAGGTGACGAAGGAGTTGCCAACGTTGGTGGCAGCGACCGGTGCGACAGCCGTGCTTTCGCCAATGAAGAAGGGATAGATGCTGTAGGTGGTGGCACCCGTTCCCGAGCCGGCGAGACCACCGCCAATGGCCCCGCCAGGATCGACGCTGAAAACGATTCTGCCGCCCTGGGTGGCGACGGTGTCAAAGCTGCGGGCCAGTAGCAGCGCGGTGGAGAAGTTGTTGCGCACCAGAGGAGCCGCATTGGTGAATTTAGGACCTCCGATTCGAGAGGTGGAAGTGCCGTCTGCGGTGATCGTGTTCTGACCGGCGTTCAGTGTGAGAACACTCACGGTTTCCAAACCGGTCGTGGAACCACCATTGCGAGTCACGTAAAAACCAAGTCCACCTGCTGTGTTGCTCAAGGTGATCTGAGTCGCGTCTGGAATGCGATTGATGCTGGCGGTCTGGTCATTGTTCAATTGAAGCGAGCTGCCAGGTCCATTTAACACGATGGAGTTCAGCGCCGTTGAGAACTGGGTGACGTTGCCATTGAAGAGCAAGATGCCCTGATTGATCTGAAGGGTGCCCAAAAAGCCGCTGCCACCGCTGGCCGAGTAGGTCAGTGTCGAGGAACCGGTTTTCACCAACGTGGTCGTCGCATCACCTGAAAAAAGACCTGAATAGGTGCCCGCTGCTGTTTGATTGATGATGAGAGTGCTGCCCGTCCCAATCGCCACCGTCGACCCACCATTCGTACCGTTGTTACCGCCACTGAGACTGCCAACTGTCTCAACGGTGCCAGCAGCCAGGCTGAAGACGACGGGAGCGCCCACCGCCGCAAGGATCAGCGCCTGCGTGTCGCCGACGGCAAAGCCGCCGGAAGCGATCACGGTGCCACCGAGCAGATTGAAGGCGCCGGTCGCATTGTTAAATCCGCTCAGCGCCAGAATGCCTGCGCCGCCCTTGGTGATCAGGGTCGCGCCTGTGATGGTTGACGAAACCGCGAGGGATTGGGTGAGGCTGTCGGTGGTGAAGATGACCTCGTTGCCAATGTTGCCGGCCAAGCGGCCACCGCTGATGGTGGTGACACCCGTGCCGGAAGTTTGGAGAATGCCGCCGCTGTCGATGCGCAGCAGGCCGCCGGCAGTGATGGCGATATTGGAAGCGCTGGATGAATTGAAGCGAAGGCTGTTGATGCTGGTCGCTGTGTCCAGCGTGCCTGTGAAACCGGTGGAGTCGGTGATGTTTTGCCCAGGCAGCCAGTTGGTCACCACGTTCTGAATGGTGGAGGTGGCTGCAACGATATTGCCACCCGACACCGTGCCAAAGGAAGTCACACCGTCAATCGTGACGGTCAGCCAGCCGCCACCGGTGCCGAGCAGGCCGGTGGTGGCATCGTTGGTGGTGGAAGTGATGACGCCATTGGTCGCGCTTTGAGCGCCCGAGGCGAGATTGATGCGCAGCACACCCCCGCTCGCGGCGCGAGTAATGGCCGCCAGATTCAGCACGAGGCCCTGGCCTGCACTTGGGTTCAAAGTGATGTTCGATTGTGCGCCGGCGGCCAAGGTGGTGCTGGCGACGGACTGTGAAATATCGGCAGAAGCATTGCCATTCAACATCAGGGTGCCGCCTAGCAGTGACAGCGCCCCGGCGGCGTTGATTTTAGTGGCCGTGGAACTGGTGTAATCCAGCAGGAGAATGCCACTGTTGAGCGTGGTCGTGCCTGTAAGCCCCGAGTTGTCTCCTGTGAGCGCGAGTGTCCCGCCCGCAGTGGTGCTCTGAACGATGAGTCCGGAGAAGGTGTTGTCACCGGCAAGGAGCAGATTGCCGGCACCCGATTTGGTCAGAGCGAAAGCTCCGTTGATAGGGGCAAACACCGAAAGTTCATAATCGCCCACTGCCGCAACATTGATGCTGTCACCGATGGTGAAACTACGAGCTGCACTCAGTGTGATATTGCCCGCGCCGGCGCCAGTGATGACAGCGCCCAAGGGATTGCCAGTGGCGGAGTAAGTCACAGTGCCGCCGAGGGTGAGCGTGCCTGTACTCAGATTGATCGTACCTTGAGCCGTCGCGGTGGTGCTGGTGCCGCCAAAGGTCAGGGCGGCTGAAGAAAAATTATAGCCGTTCAAATCCAGCAACGCAGGCAATCCGGTTCCTACCGCTATGCTCACGGTACCTGTCGCATTCAGCGCCTGATTCACTCCAAAGCGAACTGTTCCGCCCTGGATGTTGGTGCCACCTGTCCAGTTATCGGTGCCAGAAAGAGTCAAAATACCTGTGCCCTGCTTGGTCAAAACGTTGGCAGTTGCTCCCGTGAATGCCGCGCCTCCAACTGAACCTGACGTGGCAAAGGTGCCGGAGAAGGTGGTCGAGGTGTTGTCAGCACCCACCGCGAGTGTCTTGGCCGTGGTGGACGAATTGAAGACGGTGCCGGAGCCCGAAATCGAACCCACCGTCTCCGTCTGGCTGGCCGCCGTCGCATTGATGTCGAGACTGCCCAAGGCTCCAATGGTGACCGGAACGGAGTCAGTGATGAAGTTGGAAGCACCGCCCTGCACCACTCCGTTGTTGATGAACAAAGGTCCGGTGAAGGTGTTGGTCGCGCCATTGAGCATCAGGGTGCCGTTGCCGATCTTGGTGAAGCCCCCTGCGCCTGAGACGACGCCCGCCAGTGTGAGGATGGTGGTGGTTTGCGTGACATCAATTGTGGCATTGCCACCCTGCAGCGCGAAAGTGTGAGCCCCTGCTGTGGAAGCGGTGCCACTGATGGTGCCAGTGGAACCTGTGTACTGCAGAGTGGCACCATCGCGGAGTGTCACGGCCGTTGTTGAGCCGCTGCCGAGGCTGCCCGCACCGCCAGCAGTCACGTTGCTGAAACTGAGGGTGCCACCGTCCACGAAAATCGTTCCCGTGAAGGTGTTGGTGCCAGCGAGCGTGAGCAGACCCGGACCGGCCTTGACAAGATTCAGGGTGCCAGCGCCGTTGCTGATACCTGCATTCACCGTCACGCCATTGGTGGTGTTGTATTGCTGAAAAATGAGATCTCCGCCTGCTGTGGTGGCCTGTCCCAGAACACCCGTGCCTGAGGCGTTGATGTTCCAGCCATCGGTGCCGTCAATGAGGATGGCACCCGGCGTCGAGGTGCTTGCCCCGCCCAAGGTCATGTTCAACGCGCCCGTGCCAAGATCCAGCGTCTGTACCGTTCCGGCGCTGGAGCTGAGCTTCAGCGTGCCGATGGTTGAGGAGGCCGTGGTTTGGGTTTGGCTGGCCGTCAAAATATAGGCGGTGCCGGCTGCACCACCACCAGCCACGAGAAGGGCTGTGGAAGGTACAAAACCCGACATCGCAGTTGCAGCCGAGTTGTTATTGAAAGCCCAGTTGAAGGTATTGGCCGTGCCGTCGTTGAAGATCAGCCGACCATTGATCGCAGTTGAAGCAATCGCAGTACCGATTTTAAATGTAGTGCTGGCTGGAGCAACGATCAGGAGAGCACCGCCGGAAGCGGTGGCGGTCAAGGTGCCTGTGGTAAGGCTGGTGCTTGTCCCGTCATTTGGAGTCAAGGTGATCGAACCGCCTGTGGCCCCCAAGGTCAAGACTCCCACAGTTTGTGAGACGGACGCTCCAGAACGGCCGATCATCTGGAAATTACCGCCGATGATTTGCAAGGGTGTCGAACCCAGAAAACCACTCGTGAGCGCGCTGGCCGAAGTGTCTAAAACGAGTGCGCCACCATTGATGATGGTGTTGCCCGTGTAAGTTGATCCTGCGACACCGTTTGCCGGCTGCAGGGTCAAGGTACCAGCACCGATCTTGGTGATGGCAATCCGGGCGGTGGTGGCAGGTGAGATGGTGCCCGAAAAAGTCGTGCTCGTATCATCACGACCAATGGTGATGACTTTACTGGCAGCCGAAGAATTGTCCAAAGCGCCTGCACCGCTCAACGAACCCATGGTCAGGGTTTGCTGCACATCGAGTTTAGCGCCGCTGGCAATGGTCACCGTGCTGCGCACCGGAAGCGCGGTCGTTCCATTCAAGATCAGTGTGCCACCATTGATTGACGTCGCACCCGCATACGTGTTGGCACCTGAGAGACGGGCCGTACCTGAGTCATTCTTGATCACGCCACCGGCTGTGCCAATGACGCCTGAGATATCAATCGAGCCTGTCGCAACCGCACCCGTTCCGTTGAGCGTGAGATCGGACAGCGTCGAACGTAGCGTGCCGGTAATGGTGAGTGTGCCGGTGGTGTCATTGTTGGTGATCGCCAGTGTGTCACTGAAAACCGAGGTGGCAGAAATGACATCCAGCCCGCCGCCCGTTTTGGTGATTGAGGCAGAGCCGGAGCTCACAGCGAATAAAAGTGTGCCAGTTCCCACGGTGATCGCATTGCCTGAACCACTGCTGTCACCGATGTTCAGCGTGCCGAGAGTGGTTTGCTGATTCAGATTGACCGTCTGCGGGCCACTGAGGCTCGCGGTCAAATTAGCGATGTCATCCAGGGCATTGGGGTAATCACCGGCCGGCAACCAATTGCTGCCATCATTCCAGCTGTAGGACCCGGCAGCCGACTGGTTCCAATAGAATGTCGCGGCCTGCAATGGCTGCCCTATCTGCCACATGAGCAACAGCACGACCATCAGGGTGCTCAAGGAACGGCGAAAGGCGCGTAAGTAACTCATATTGAAAATTGATTGGCGAATTGTGATGGTAAATGATTCGGATGGTCACGAGCAAGCAATTGTTCTTATATAGACTAAAGATTTCGTTAGTTTTATCGCTAAATGCTATTCTTCCCTCCCTTCGTTTGGCTTCAATCATTGAGCTGGAGGAGCGGCTTTGGCGGTGTTTAGCAAGATGTGGCCTTTCCCGGCGTTTCCGGGGGCCGCATGAGACTCCCAACCTTTCTCGCCACCGCCGTACTTGTCGTCTTTTCTCAGGTGCACGCCGCCCAGCGTCCGAACGTCCTCCTCATGATGGCGGACGACCTCAACAACAGCCTAGGCTGCTACGGGCATCCGCTGGTCAAAACGCCGAATCTGGACAAACTGGCGGCACGGGGGGTGCGTTTTCAGAATGCCAACTGCCAGTTTCCGCTCTGCGGCCCGAGCCGGAACTCGGTGCTCACGGGTCTTTATCCGAACACCAATGGCATCCTTAGCAACTCGCAGCTTTTCCGCCAGACCATCCCGAACGCCATCAGCCTGCCTCAGGCTTTCAGGCGGGATGGATACTTCGCCGCGCGCATCGGAAAACTTTACCACTTTGGGGTGCCAAACTCTATAGGCACGAATGGCCACGATGACCCGGCCTCCTGGGAACTTGAGCTCAATCCCGCTGGTTGTGACCGACTGCTGGAGCATCCTGACATCTTTTCCCTCATCCCTGGGAGCTACGGTGGCACGCTGAGCTGGTATGCCTCGCCAAGGCCCGACGAGAAGCACACGGACGGCCTGCAGGCGAAGGATGCGGAGTGGATCCTGGAGCGCTGCGCGAAAGACAAGGAGCGCCCGTTTTTCCTCGGTCTGGGTTTCTTCCGGCCGCATACGCCGTATGTCGCGCCGGAGAAGTGGTTCAAAGGCTACCCCGAAGCGGAGATGCCGGTGGTGCAAGGGGTCAAAGAAGACCAGGCCGACCTGCCTGTGCCCGCTCTCGGCAGCTACAAAAAGGAGCAGGACAAACTCACCGATGACCTGCGCCGTGAGGCTGTGCAGGCGTACTATTCTGCCGTGAGTTTCATGGATGCCCAGGCTGGGAAGGTGCTGGATGCGCTGGACCGCCTGGGCCTGGCTGAAAACACGATCGTGGTCTTTACCAGCGATCATGGCTACCACCTGGGCGAGCACGGATTGTGGCAGAAACAGAGCATCTTTGAGGAGAGCGCGCGTGTGCCGCTGATCATCGTGGGTCCTGGAGCCAAGAAGGGCGTGGTGGCCAACTCTCCCGTAGGCCTGATCGATCTTTACCCAACCCTGACTGAACTCTGCGGCGTCAAGGCACCGGACAATCTCCAGGGGCAGAGCCTCGTGGCGATGCTGAAAGACCCCGAGGTCAAAGGGCGCGGGTGGGTGCTGAGCCAGGTCGTGCGCGGTGGGGGCTTCAAGCGCATGGGGGCCAGTCCTGCCAAAGGCGACAACGGCACACGCTTCTTTGGCTACGCACTGCGCACGGACCGCTGGCGCTATATTGAGTGGGATGAAGGCAAGGCCGGCAAGGAGCTCTACGACCACGAAACCGACCCCAAAGAGCTGACCAATCTGGCTAACAAACCTGCACAGGCTGAAGTGCAGGCGAAGCTCTCCGAGCAACTCCACGACATCGTGAAGACGACGTTTCCGCCTGATGGGAAGACGCCGGAGATTGCCAAGGGTAATAACATGTATACTCCCGAGCTGGTGGATCCCTGAGGAGGCGGCTTCTTCAAAGAAGTTAAGGATCGTCAAGGCGATCCATCATCGCATGCTTGAGTCCATTGCCCCTTCTCCCGATTTCCCTACAATTTCCTTTTTCCGATCTCTCCCATGAAATCCCTACTGCTGCTCCTTTCATCGTTCATTGCGCTGCATTCGTCTTTTTCGGCCACGCCGAACATCGTACTCATTAACATTGATGACCTTGGTTATGCCGACGTCGGTCCCTTTGGCGCCAAAATCCCCACGCCGAATCTTGACCTCATGGCCAAAGAGGGGATGAAGCTCATGAGTCATTACGCCGCACCGGTGTGCTCGCCCTCACGTGCGGCGATGATGACCGGGTGCTATCCCAAGCGCGTGCTGCCGATTCCCAGCGTGCTGTTTCCGGCTGCGGCCGTGGGTTTGAATCCGAATGCCACCACCGTGGCTGAAGTGCTGAAGGGAGCGGGGTACGCCACCGCCTGCATCGGCAAATGGCATCTGGGGGACCAGCCGGAGTTTCTGCCGACAAGCCAAGGATTTGACCACTACTTTGGCATCCCCTACTCGAATGACATGGGCACTGTGGCCGAGGGTTCCAAAAGCAATCCTGGCCAACCGCTGCCCAAAGGTCCTGCCAAAGGCAAAGCGGGAGCTGGCAAGGGTGATGCGGATCCTGAAACCGGCATCAAAGGCAATGCGCAGCCGCCGCTGCCGCTGGTGGATGATCACAACGTCGTCGAACGCGTCAAAGCCGAGCAGCAGCACACCTTCACCCGGCGCTACACCGAGCGTGCGGTGAAGTACATTCGCGAGAACCAGAAGGGGCCATTCTTTCTCTACCTACCGCACAATGCCGTCCATTTCCCGCTGTACCCGCACAAGGATTTCATCGGCAAATCGGGCATCGGCCTGCAGAAGGACTGGGCCATTGAGGTTGACTGGTCCGTGGGCCAGGTGCTGGACACGTTGCGTGAATTGAAGCTGGAAGCCAACACGCTCGTTATCTTCACCAGCGACAACGGCGGCCCGCTGAACCATGGAGCGGACAACACACCGCTGCGTGGCGGCAAAGGCAGCACGCTGGAGGGCGGCATACGCGTCTGCACCATCGCCTGGTGGCCGGGCAAGATCGCGGCGGGAACGAAAACCGACGAGATCACCGCGCATATGGACTGGCTGCCCACGTTTGGGGCGCTGGCGCATTGCAAAAGCCCCGGTGAACTCAAGCTGGATGGCAAGGACATCTCCCCCATCCTGCTCGGCCAGACCAATGCCGCCGGTCATGATGTGTTTCATTACTACCGTGGCTATAACTTGGAAGCCGTTCGTTCCGGCCCGTGGAAACTGCACCTGGCGAAAAACGAACTCTACAACCTGGACTCTGACATCGGTGAAGCCACGAACGTCGCGGCTGAACACGCGGACGAAGTCGCCAAGCTCCAGGCGCTCGCGGATATAATGAAGTTGGATCTCGGTGACAAGACGAAGGAGTCACCCGGCGTGCGTGAGATGGGACGCGTGGAGCATCCGCAGCCGCTGATCAGTGCTGACGGCACGGTGCGCGCCGGCTACAACAAGATCGCCAAAACACTGCCATGAGATCTGCTCTGTTTCTTATTCTCGCCTCAGCTGCGATGGCTGTGGATGTACCGCTGCTGAAGGATGACTTTTCCGCGCCGAAAATGGAAACGCGTCGCGCCTCACGCGGTGAGTGGAAATTTGCCGACAATGCAGCCACCTGCACGCAGGACGACGAACTGTACAAGAAACATAAGGACCACGGGCCGATCATTTTTTATGATCTCGCTTACACGGATGCGGTCATTCGTTTTGCCGTGAAACCGGATGCCGCGAACAAGGGGGTCGTGTTTACGGCGAATGGCGCGGAAGGGCATGTGTTTCGTTTGGTTTTCAGCCAGGCAGGGATGGGTGTGCGGGCTTTTCCGCCGGAGGAGAAGGAGCACACGTCGATCTCGCTGGGGAATGAAAAGGCGGCGAAACTGAAGGTGGGGGAATGGACGAATGTGAGCGTGGAGCTGCGGGGTACGAAGGCGACGGTGAAGGTGGGTGATTTTACAAAGACTTATGAGCATGCGTCGCTTGCGCATGCGAAGACGAATCTGAGTGTGGGGTTTAGCTATGGGACGGTGAGTGTGAAGGAGCTGGTGGTGGAGAAGTAGCGGTGGTCTGGCGCAGGAAGTATGACGCACAGCCTTCGTGCATAACCAGCGTGCATGACTGCCCCAGATGCCGCACATGGAATGTGCGGACCACTTCACGTTGGAGACTACAGGCCGCCGAGTTTGCAGATGCGGTCCCAGTGCTTTTCTTCCACGGGGGTGATGGAGAGGCGGTTGCCGCGGCGGAGGATGAGCATGTCTGCGAGCTTGGGATCGGCGCGGAGCATGTCGAGTGTGACGAAGGTTTTGAAGTCGGCCTCCCATTTCACGTCGACCATGAGCCAGCGGGGGTCTTCGCGTTTGCTGCCTTGATCGAAGTATTCGGAGGAGGGGTCAAACTGGGTGTGGTCGGGGTAGGCCTCTTTGACGATCTTCACGATGCCGGCGATGCCAGGGACGTCGCAGCTGGAGTGGTAGAAGAAGCCCAGGTCTCCCATGGACATCTGGTCGCGCATCATGTTGCGGACCTGGTAATTGCGCACGCCGTTCCAGGGCTCGGTCTTCTTCGGGCGCTGCTTCAGGTGGTCGAAGGAGAAGACGTCGGGTTCGGATTTGAGGAGCCAGTGGTGCATGAGGATGGCCTACGGAATACACGGAAGGTGCGGAAAGGGAAAGGCAAGTTCGAGATGGTCCTGTCAATGGGGCCTGGTCAGTGGATCGATGGCGCCGTTTGCTGAAGGGTGCCGAACCGCACATGGAATGTGCGGACCACTTCGCGCTGGGTTCGCGATGTGAAGGTGTCTAAAATGACGATACCATTCATGATGTCGGACTCCTGGAGTGGGCGTGTGTTTATCACGCGCTCAGAGACGGGCGGGCTGTTGCCACACCCATCCCACGAACGAACAGCTGTCCCATGGCTTACACGGTGATCAGCCGGTTGCGGGCGGTGATGGGCCAGCGTTCGGTGGTTTTGGCGCCGTCGATGACGTAGGCTTCGCCGTGCATGGAGACGGTGGGGCAGACGTGGCGGGGGATGCCGTGGAGGGCCTGGCCGATGGTGAACTCGTGGGCGCGCTCGGTTTCGAGGACGAGGTGCTCCTCGCTTTGCATGATGACGGTGGCGTCGGGCAGTTCTTCGAAGCGGACGCGGGGATGCGGATTCTCGGGGGCGACGGATTTGTGGCCGAGGTCGAGGGTGATGCGGTTTTTGCCGGGCTTGCTGATGACGCGAGCGAGCAGGACGGCGGCGGGCTGGAAGGGGAGGTCGGCGGGGTATTTGTCGCCATAGCCGAAGTCCCACAGGACGGTGGTGCCGGGGCTGAGGGTGCGGTCCGCATGCGTCGCGTGAATGCCGAAGGTGGGGGAGCCACCGGCGACGAGTTCTTTGACGATGATGCCTTCGCCCTGCAGGCGGCAGCGGAACTGGAGGATGGGGGCGAAGGCGGCGTCACAGCGCTCGCGGCGCACGTCGAGGCTATCATCATGGATATGGCCGTCGTAGGCGTGGATGCCGCAGAACTGGAGACGAGGCATGTCCTTGAGGACATGCGCGAGAAGCGCCGCCTCATCTCCGGGCACGATGCCGGTGCGGGCCATGCCGCAGTCAATGTCAAGATAGACACCGAGGGTGACCTTGTGCTGCTGAGCGGCGGAGGCGAGGAAGGCGATGGTCTCCTCGGCATCGACGATGCTGGAGAACTGTGTTTCCGGGAACTTCGCGGCGAGATCGGCCAGACGATGCGCATTGATGCCGACGCAGGGCATGGCGAGAAGGACATCGGTGGCACCGACGGCAGCGCACATCTCGGCCTCGGCGATGGTGGAGGTCTTGAACCTCGTGATGCCGAGCCGAATCTGCATGGCCATGATCTCGGCGGTCTTGTGCGTCTTCACATGGGGACGCAGGCGTTTGGGATCGCCGGCAATCTGGAGCATGAGGGCCAGATTGTGCTCAATGCGCTTGCGGTAAAACAAGAGCGCGGGCGATGGGATGTCAGCTTCGTTTTCGATGTGGAACCAGGCGGGATGCATAGATGGGCATACCGTGGCGAGCAGGGCGGGCGCGGTCAAATGCGCGCATCACATTGATTTTGAGCTGACGATGGGGGGGCACAGCGGAGCATGGCTGGCGCAGGCACACCTTCATGGGTTTATTGGGCGCCATCCGCAGGGGAGGTAGCGCTGAGCTCATCTCGCGGAGCGAGATGGCTACTTTAGGTGTTCTTCGGGATCCAGTCGCCTTCGCGGTAGTCGAGAGGCTTCTCTTTATCCATATCGTGTTCCAGCTTGATGGGCTGGAAGCCACTGCAGCCAGGGAGCATCAAGAGAAGGGCGGCAAGAAGAAACAGGGAAGGTTTCATGGGGCGGAAGATGCGTCGTCCTTTTCAAGGAGCAAGCTAACAAATCAACGGGATGAAATCCGTTCATGCAGCCCCTGCAGTGCGGGCTTGACCGGGCAGCCACACGCCATCAGCATCGGGGCACCATGATCCGCACATCCCTCGCCTTTGCCTTTGCAGCCCTCACCACCACCGCCATCGCCGGGGAAAATTTCCTCGTGTACTTCGGTACGAGCACCAATGCGAAGAATGGCAGCAAGGGGGTTTACGTGGCACGTTTCAACACCGCCACGGGCGAACTGACTGAGCCGCAGCTGGCCGTGGAGGCTGGCAACCCGGGCTTTCTGGCGATCCATCCGTCGAAGAAATTTCTGTATGCCTGCGGGGATGTGACAAAGGCCGACGGCAAGAAGGCAGGGGGGATCAGCGCGTTTGGGATTGAGAAGGGAAGCGGCAAGCTGACGCTGATCAATCAGGCTGCGACGGCGGGAGCGGGCCCCTGCCATGTGAGCGTGGACAAGACGGGAAAGATGGCGACGATCGCGAACTACGGCAGCGGGAGCATTGGTTCTTTTGCGATCCAGGAGGACGGCTCGGTCTCTCCGGAAGTGAGCTTCTTCCAGCATGAGGGCTCAGGCGCTGACCCGAAGCGCCAGGCAGGACCGCATGCGCATTCGGTGAACTTCAGCCCGGACAACCGCTTTGCCTTCGCCTGTGACCTGGGTCTGGACAAGGTGCTGATCTACAAGGCCGACCCCGCCACGGGCAAGCTGACGCCGAATGACCCGCCCTTTGCCAAAACACCCGCAGGCGGCGGACCGCGCCACCTGGCGTTTCATCCGAGCGGGAAATTTCTGTTTGTGAACAACGAGATGGGCATGTCCGAGACGGTGTTTGCCTATGATGCGGACAAAGGTGCGCTGACCGAGGTGGAAACGGTGTCCACGCTGCCGGAAGCGGACCGAGGCAAGAAGGGCCTCAGCACGGCTGAATCGGTGGCGCATCCGAACGGCCGTGTGGTCTATGTTTCCAACCGCACGCATGACACGATCGCTGTCTTTGCGTGTGACCCTGCCACCGGGAAGCTGACCCTGCTGGAAAACGTGCCAGTCGAAGGCAAGATCCCCCGCAACATCTGCCTGGACCCGACGGGCAAGTGGCTGATCGCGGCGCATCAGGACAGCGCGACGGCGGCGCTTTTCAAGGTGGATCAGGACAGCGGCAAGCTGACTTTCACCGGCACCAAGGTGAACGTTCCGGGCAGCATCTGCGTGCGGTTCCTCGCGCTTGATTAACCCGCCACAGCCTTTACTCTCTTTCCCCCCAAAAAACCATAGACTATGACCCAGCTAGACCAGCTCAAGCAGCACACCGTGGTGGTCGCCGACACCGGCGACTTCGAAGCCATGAAGGCCTACAAGCCTCAGGACGCCACGACCAATCCTTCCCTCATCCTCCAGGCTTCGCAGAAGGCTGAGTACAAGACGCTGTTCGACAAGGCTGTGGCCGATGGCAAATCCGGCGGCGTGAGCGCTGTCATGGACAATCTCGTGGTGGCCTTTGGCCTCGAAATTCTCAAGATCGTCCCGGGTCGTGTTTCGACGGAAGTGGATGCGCGCCTGTCCTTCGACACGCAGGCGAACATCGACAAGGCACGCCAGCTGATCGGCATGTATGAAAAGGCTGGCATTGGCCGCGAGCGCATCCTCATCAAGATCGCTTCCACTTGGGAAGGCATCAAAGCCGCTGAAGTGCTGCAGAAGGAAGGCATCAACTGCAACCTGACGCTGCTTTTCAGTCTCGCGCAGGCGGTGGTTTGCGCCGAAGGCGGCATCAAACTGATCTCCCCGTTCGTGGGCCGCATCCTCGACTGGCACAAGAAGAGCACGGGCAAGGATTTCGCACCGACGGAAGATCCAGGCGTGATCTCCGTGACGCAGATCTACAACTACTACAAGCACTTCGGCTACACGACCGAGGTCATGGGTGCCAGCTTCCGCAACAAAGGCGAGATCACTGAACTCACCGGCTGCGACCTGCTGACCATCAGCCCCGGCCTGCTGGGTGAACTCGCTGCAAGCGAAGAGCCTCTCACGCAGAAGCTCAACGCTGAAAACGCGAAGTCCCAGAAGATCGAGAAGATCGGCAGCGATGAGAAGACCTTCCGCTGGTTGTTCAACGAAGACGCCATGGCGACTGAAAAGACCGCTGAAGGCATTCGTAACTTTGCGAAAGACATCGTGAAGCTGGAAACAATGGTGGCGGCAGCTTTGGGCTGAAACCCGAAAGCGTCGAAGAAAGGTCGGTGAGTCGTCAAGAGGTCAAGATCGTAGCGTCTTGACTCCCTTGGCGAAGCGTTGACTTCTTGACCCCTACTTGACTGTTTTTCATGCTTACCAAACGCATCATCCCCTGTCTCGACGTGAAGGAAGGTCGTGTCGTGAAAGGCACGAAGTTCCTGCAACTGCGTGATGCCGGCGATCCGGTGGAGTGCGCGCAGGTGTATAATGCGCAAGGGGCGGACGAGCTGGTCTTTCTGGACATCACGGCGAGCCATGAGGAGCGCAAAACGATGGTGGATGTGGTCGCACGCACGGCGGCGAGCTGCTTCATGCCGCTGACCGTGGGAGGTGGCATCCGTACCGTGGCTGACATGCGCGAGATGCTGCTGGCCGGAGCGGACAAGGTGGGCATCAACACGGCCGCCGTGAATACCCCGCACGTCATTGACGAGGCGGCCAATGCGTTTGGCTGCCAGTGCCTGGTGGTGGCGATCGATGCGAAGAGGAATGCGAATGGTTCATGGACGGTTTATACGCATGGCGGCCGCAATGCGACGGAGCTGGATGCGGTGGAGTGGGCGGCTGAGGTGTGCCGACGCGGTGCGGGTGAGATTTTGCTGACGAGCATGGACTCGGATGGCACGAAGGCGGGCTATGACATCGCACTGACGAAGGCCGTGAGCGAGGCGGTGACGATTCCGGTGATCGCCAGCGGTGGCGCAGGGAACATTGACCACATGGTGGATGTCTTGAGAGACGGGAAGGCCGATGCGGTGCTGGCGGCGAGCATTTTCCACTTTGGTGAGTACACCGTGGGAGATGTGAAGAAGTATCTGGGGGCGCGTGGGGTGCCGGTGAGGCTGTAGGAGGGCGGGGCTTGAGCAGCGGTGGAGCGATTATCGCGATGGGAAGGTGAACCGAATTTCATTGAAGGAACTTGAACGTCGTGTCGGCGGGCGATGAAGAGGCCGCAGGGCGTGCGCATTTGCGGCCTCATACGCTTCCGGATTCCGGCTGAAGCCGGTACTACAATACGTAAGCTGGGTGGGCGCTTACGCTTTGTGGAAATGTCCTTTTTACCTTGGAAGCAAAGGGGGCGAGGGGTGGGAAGTCCAGAACGGGCTAAAGCCCGAACTACGTACTCTGATTCTGTGCTTGGAATCTTGCGGAGTGTCCGTGTAGGCTGCGCCTATGAATCCATCCACGCTCTCCCGCCGCCAGTTCGGAACTCTTGCCAGTGTCAGTGCCATCGCGGCGATGCTGCGGACGCAGATTGAAGCGGCGGACAAGGCGGCTGGAGGGAAGGTGCGGCATTCGGTGTGCAAGTGGTGCTACAAGGATATCCCGCTGGAGGATTTTTGTCTTGCGGCGAAGGAGATCGGACTGGAATCGGTGGAGCTGCTGAATCCGGAGGATTTTGCGACGGTGAAGAAGCATGGGCTGCACTGCGCGATGGTGAGCTATCCGACGATTGAAGCTCCGGGTGGTGTGAAGCTGGGGCCGATCCCGAAGGGATGGAACCGGGTGGAGCATCATGATCTGCTGGTGCAGGCGTATGAGCCGCTGCTGCAGACGAGCGCCGAGGCGGGATTTAAGCAGGTGATCTGCTTCAGCGGGAATCGTGACGGCATGAATGACGAGCAGGGACTGGAGAACTGCGCGAAGGGGCTGCAGCGTCTGATGCCGCTGTGTGAAAAGCTGGGGGTGACGCTGGTGATGGAGTTGCTGAACAGCAAGGTGAACCACCCGGACTACATGTGCGACCACAGCGCGTGGGGCGTGGCTTTGTGCCAGAAGATCGGCTCGCCGCACTTCAAGCTGCTCTATGACATCTACCACATGCAGATCATGGAGGGGGATGTGATCGCGACGATCCGGCGGGACCATGAGTACTTTGCGCATTATCACACGGGTGGGGTGCCGGGACGCGCGGAGATTGATGAGACGCAGGAGCTGAATTATCCGGCGATCATCAAGGCGATTCAGGAGACGGGGTATACGGGATTTCTGGGACAGGAGTTTATTCCGAAGCGGGCGGACAAGCTGGCCTCTCTGAAGCAGGGGGTGCAGATCTGCACGGTGGCGTAGTGTGCGCATTCCTGTGGTCAGCGAACTGCATCACGAAAAGCCATGCTTCATCATCTCTCCTTCGCCGTCACGGACATCGCACGCTCAGGGGCCTTCTATGATGCCGTGCTGGCACCGCTGGGGTATGGGCGGGTGTGGGAGGATGAGACCTTTGTGGGCTATGGTTCAGAGGCTGGCAAAGATGTGTTTGCGCTGAAGCTGAGGCCTGAGAATGCGGGCGTGCCGGGGGATGGATTTCATGTGGCCTTTGCCGCGCCAACGCGGGAGGCAGTGAGTGCGTTTTACGAGGCTGCGCTGGTGCATGGCGGCAGGGATAACGGCGGCGCGGGACTGCACCCGGAATATGGGGAGGGTTACTTTGCTGCGTTTGTGATGGATCCGGATGGGTATCGGATTGAAGCGGTGATCACGGAGGGAGCCTCTGCGCTGGGACAGACTGAGGACAGGCAGGCAGATCTACTTTCCGCGTCATGATTCGGGAAGATCATCTGACGCTGCTCTGCAAGCCCTTTGGACTGGCATCATGCGACCTGAAGTTTGTTCGCAGCAACCAGAACTATGTGTACATGTGCCGACGCAAGGAAGAAAGGTGCATTCTGCGCATCTCCACCGGAAGGCACCGGAGCTGCGCCCAAGTGGAGGCCGAACTGGCCTGGATCGAATTTCTCGCGGCGCAGGGAGTCACCGTGTGCAGGCCGATCCCGGCACTGAATGGCGAAACCTGTGTGACTCTGAACGCCGAGGGCACAGTTTATATCGTGACGTGCTTTGAGCATGCTCCAGGACGCAAGATCATGCCGTCTGACATCGCACCGCCGATCTATGAGAAGCTCGGCGGACTGCTGGCCCAGCTGCATTCTCATGCACTGAAGCTGCCTGAAGGCCCTGCCGCAGAAACGAGAGCGCAATGGCATGAGTCACGCCTGCTGAATGAGGATGTGGCAGACCTGCGGGGGCGCGTTTCACCGGGATTTCTGAAGAGCCTCAAGGATCTGATGCAGAAGCTGCGGAAACTGCCGGCGGCTCCCGGCTCCTTTGGCCTCATTCACGCTGACGCCTGCCTAGGAAACTGTTTTTTGGATGGCGGCCAACTGTGGATCTTCGACTTCGACAACTGCGAGCACGGGCACTTTGTGCAGGATTTTGCGACGATCTTGTACGATTCGATCTACTGCAGGGTTCTCAACCAGTTTGCTGATGAGGGGCTGAATGACCGCATCGCGCCGCTGTGGGCGGGGCTGTGGAAGGGGTACTCAAGGACAGGTCCGCTGCCGACGATTGAGGCACTCCAGCTCAAGCATTTTTTCCTGCTGCGAGAGGCGGTGATCTACATCCACTACCACCGGACTCTGAATGTGACGACCTTGGATGACTCGTTTAAAGCGGGGCTGGAGGTGATGCGGAGAAATGTGGAAGCTCAGACGCATCAAGTGGACTTTGTGAGACTCGCAGAGGGATCAACGCAGCATTACGAGGGGCCTCAAGGTACAACCTTCACCGGCGTGCCCACGGAGGACTCGCGGTAGAAAATCTCGGCCATGCGGTGGGGGAGGCGGATGCAGCCGTGGGAGGCGGGGTAGCCGGGGAGATAGCCTTCGTGCATGCCGATCGCACCGGTGATGCGCATGAAATAGGGCATGATGGCTGCGTCAAACAACGCGCCGGGCGGTCGCGAATCTTTGCGCACATCGATCTCGCGCTTTAGGACTGTGCCGTCCCTGCTGACGTAGTCTCCGAACAAGGAGGAGGAATGATCCACATCCTTCTCAATGACTAAGAAACTGCCAGCCCTAGTGGCCATGCCCTCCCGGCCCGAGGAAATCGGCGAGACACCGGCCAGCTGGCCGCCTTTGTAAAAGTAGATTTTCTGCTCCCCTAGACGGATCAGCATGCGGGGAGAGCCTGTCATGGAGTCGCCATGCCATTCGCCTTCGTCATACGTGGGGGTTTGTGATCGCGGTGTCTTCTGTGCCCGGGAGGCACGTGGCCGCTTGTACACTGGGACTTTTTCAATCCAGAAGGCACCTGTGCCGGGAATCGGATGGCGGACTTCTACTTCCTGTGAGCAGGCCATCAGGCTGACCGACACCAAAAGCAGCAGGCCGCGCGCAACACCACGACGCAAACCAAGTTCATGGGATGAAAAATTCACTCAGCCGGGTAAACACAGCCCCACTCTGCACGCAACCGTTTTCAATGGGCCGAATGCTCTGCTGGGCTACTTTGCGTCTACTGGTGTCAGTTTTTCCAGTTCCTCGGTCGCTTTTTCCCAGTCGGAGGTGAATTTGGGGATCTTGGTCTCGACGGCTTCCAATTCGGCGCTGAGGACGCGGAACTGGGCGGCATCGGCATAGGTGGCCTCTTCCTGAAGGAGATTGACGATCTCGTGTTTGCGCTTGTCGAGGGCGGTGAGCTCCTGCTCGATTTTGAAGATGCGGAGATCGAGCTCTTTCTTGGCTTTGCTGTAGGCATTGCGGGCATCTGCCTCGGCGCGGCGCTGCTGCTTGCTCTTGGGCGGCTCTTTCGCTGAGGGGGCGCTGAAGTTGGTGGGCTGGGCGTTGTGGAGGGTGGCGGTGAGGGCCTCGCGGGCGGAGCCGGCCTTGGACTTGTCGAGGTAGTACTGGTAGTCGCCGGCGTAGGGGGTGATGACGCCGGCGCTGACGTGGAGGACGTGCTTGGCCATCTGACGGATGAAGTGCACGTCATGGCTGATGAAGACGAGGGTGCCTTCGTATTGAGCGAGCGCGCCGATGAGGGCGTCGATGCTGCCCATGTCGAGATGGGTGGTGGGCTCGTCCATGAGGAGGAAGTTCGGCGGATCGAGCAGGAGGCGCACGAGCACGAGGCGGGATTTCTCACCGCCGCTGAGGACGCCGACGGGCTTGAAGACGTCGTCGCCGTGAAAGAGGAAGGAGCCGAGGAGGGTGCGGCACATGTTTTCACCAGGGCGGCTGGGGAGGTCCATGGCGGACTGGAGGACGGTGTGCTTCATGTTGAGCACATCGCCACGATACTGGGCGAAGTAGCCGAGTTTGACGTTGTGGCCGAGTTCGCAGACACCGGCCTGAGGGGTGAGTGCGCCGGCGAGCAGTTTGAGCAGGGTGGATTTACCGGCGCCGTTGGGCCCGACGAGGACGGTGCACTGGCCGCGTTCGATTTCGAGATCGAGACCGGTGTAAACGGGCTGTGCGCCGTAGGCGAAATCGACGTCCTTGACGCGGATGACGCGCTGGCCGCTGCGGGGTGGCTGGGGGAAGCGGAACTTGACGGTTTTGGCGTCGGCCACAGGTGCATCGACTTTTTCGATGCGGTCGATCATCTTGGCCTTGTCCTGCGCACGGGAGGCGAAGTTGGCCTTGGCTTTGAACTTGTCCACCCAGGCCTGCATCTTGGCGAGTTCGCGCTGCTGATTGTCATAGGCGCCCTGGAGCTGCTCCATGCGTGCGGCTTTTTCGCGGGTGTAATCGTCGAAGTTGCCGGTGTAGCGGGTGATCTTGCTGTGGGCGACTTCGAGGATGCTGTCACACAAGGCATTGAGGAATTCGCGGTCATGCGAAATCATGAGGATGGCACCCGGGTAGCTCTGGAGGTAATTTTGGAACCAGATGAGGGATTCGAGGTCGAGATGGTTCGTCGGTTCGTCGAGAAGGAGGAGATCGGGCTCCTGGACGAGAAGGCGGGCGAGGTGGGCGCGCATGACCCAGCCGCCGCTGAGGGTGCGGGCATTGCGCTCGAAGTCAGACTCACGAAACGCGAGGCCGCTGAGGATGCGCTTGGCCTTGGGTTCGACCTCCCAGCGGCTGTTTTCATCGATGTGGCCGGTGGCGAGCTCCAGCACGGTCACATCTTCAATGGGGGCGCTTTCCTGCGGCAGGAAGCCGAAGGTGATGCCACGCTCCATGACCACCTGGCCGTCGTCCGGGACGGTGTCGCGCAGCAGCAGGGAGAAGAGCGTGGATTTGCCGGCGCCATTGGGGCCGATCAGGCCGATTTTTTCGCCACGGTTGATGTGAAACGACACCTGGCTGAACAGAGTGCGGCCGGCGTAGGTTTTGCTGACATTGGAAACGGAGAGCATGAGGGAAAGGGGGCGTGCACTGTGGCGTTGAATTGCCCAGTGTCGAGGGCGTAGGCATGTCCAGATTTGTATCCGAAAAGTCGGAGGCACTCAGCACATTTGAGGGCTAAGCAGCCGACTCTTTGACATTGTGAACGAAACTCCGGCTTGGCGAGGGGCGTTCTTTGTGAAAGCTTGCCTGCCCTATGAAATCGAGTCTCGTCTGTTTGTTTGCCCTTGCCGCTGTGTCTTTGCAGGCGGCGGCGGATTTGTCGAAACCCATCGAAGCACTGCGTGCGGTGCAGAAGGAGGGCGAGGGTAATGAGGCGGCGGCGCAGGCGTGGCAGGAGATTGTGAAGGCGGATGCGGCGACGCTGCCGGAGGTGCTGAAGGGCATGAACGGGGCGAATCCGCTGGCGGAAAACTGGCTGCGGGCGGCGGTGGGGGTGATCGCCGATGAAGCACTGAAGGCGAAGAAGCTGCCGGTGGCGGCGCTGGTGACGTTTTTGAAGAACACCCAAAACAGCCCCGGAGCGCGGGTGGTGGCATTTGATCTGATCCATCGGGCGGACGAGAAGCTGGCGGAGGAATTGACGCCGACACTGCTGGAGGATCCGAGTTCGGACCTGCGGCGGCATCCGGTGGCGAAGCTGATCGAGGCGGGTGACGCGGCGCTGGAGAAGAAGGACAAGGATGCGGCGATCGTGGCCTATGGCAAGGGTTTGGGTGGGGCGCGGGATGAGGACCAGATCAAGGAACTGGCGAAGAAACTGCGCGCCCTGGACCAAAAAGTGGACCTGCCGAAGCATTTCGGATTTTTGATGAGCTGGAAGATGATCGCACCGTTCAGTAATGCGGATCGCGCCGGGTTCGACACGGTGTATCCGCCGGAGAAGGAGCTGAAGTTTGATGCGGTCTATGAAGGCAAGACGAAGGAGGCGAAGTGGGTGGACTTCACGAGCACGGAGGAGTACGGCAAGATCGACTTTAACAAGCCCTTTGGCATGGAGAAGAGCGTGGTGGGCTACGCGGCGACGGATTTTTTCAGCACGGAGGACCGGCCGGCGGAGATCCGCATCGGCTGCAAGGACGGCTGGAAGGTGTGGCTGAACGGAGAGCTGCTGTTTGCGCGTGATGAGTATCACCGCGGCGCGAAGCTGGATCAGTACAAGCTGCCGTGCCAGCTCAAGAAGGGGAAGAACACGATCCTGGTGAAGTGCTGCCAGAACGAGCAGACGGAGCAGTGGACGGTGGAGTGGGAGTTCCAGCTGCGCGTGTGCGATGCGACGGGGACGGCGATCCTGGCAGCGAAGTAACCTTTAAGCTGATGACGAATATGAAAACGATTTCGATGTGTTTGATGATGTGCCTGGCAACGGGCGTGGTGCGTGCCGACTGGCTGCAGTTTCGCGGGCCGAATGCCTCGGCGGTTTCGACGGAGGCGAAGGTGCCGGGGGATAATCTGAAAATTGCGTGGACTGCGGATCTGCCTGGGCGTGGGCTTTCGGCACCGATTGTGGTGGGGGACCGGGTGTTTGTGACGTGCTCCAGCGGGCCTGGGCAGGAGACGCTGCATGTGTTTTGCTTTAATGCGGCGGATGGCACGAAGCGCTGGGAGCGTGCGATGCGTTCGACCGGCCGGACGATGACGCACAACAAGACGTGCGTGGCGGCGAACACGCCATGCAGCGACGGGGAGCGGGTGTTTGCGCTGTTCTCTTCGAATGATTTGTTTGCCTTTGATCTCGACGGGAATCTGCTGTGGCTGCGCGGGCTGACGTTTGACTACCCGAATGCGAGCAACAGCCTGGGCATGTCGCAGAGCCCGGTGGTGATGGATGGCACGCTGGTGGTGCAGAGCGAGAATGACAGCGAGTCCTTTGTGGCGGGCCTGGATGTGGCCACGGGTCGCAACAAGTGGAAGCTGGAGCGTCCGAAGGCGGCGAACTGGTCGAGCGCGACGGTGTGGAAAAACACGGTGGCCCTGCAGTCGAGCAAGGGCATCCTGGCGGTGGAGCCGGCGACGGGCAAGACGGTGTGGGATTACAGCGACGGGGCGAGCACGATCCCGTCGAGCGCTGGCGCTGGTGATATTCTTTATGCGGCATCGCACGGGATCACGGCGCTGGCGCCGGAGAAGGGCTCGGTGACGCAGCTGTGGCGCAATGAGAAGCTGAACTCAGGCACGGCGAGTCCGCTGGTGCTGGGTGATTCGCTCTATGTGGTGAATGGCGCGGGCGTGCTGATCAAAGCGAGCCTCAAGAATGGTGACGAGGCGTGGAAGATGCGCATGAAGGGCCCATTCAGCGGATCGCCTGTGGCGGCGGGGAAGCGCATCTACATCGTGAATGAGCGTGGAATTTTTCAGGTGATCGATCCCGAAGCGCCTGAGGGCAAGGTGCTGAAGGAGATTGAGCTGAAGGAGACGGTGCTCACGACGCCTGCGATTTCTGGTGGAGCGATCTATGTGCGCAGTGACGCGAAACTGTGGAAGCTGCAATAATGGCGACCACCGACGAGTCCGCAGAGGAGCCTGAAGAGCTGGATGCCTCCATCACAAGCGAGGTGGAGCAGGAGACCTCGCGTGCGCTGGGGAAGGAAACGCGCCAGGTGCTGTTTGCGGTGCTGCTGGTGGCGGCGTTTATGGCGCTGGCTCAATTCACGGGGTTGAAGGCGTGGATCACGAATGTGCAAATATGGAAAGAGATGGTGCGCCAATTTGGCTGGGGTGCGCATGCGATCTTCATGGTCGCGTGTGCGGGGACGGTGATGCTGGGGGTGCCGCGCCTGCCACTGTGTGCCGCCGCCGGCCTGATCTTTGGCTTTGGTGAAGGTCTGGCGCTGTCGCTGATCGCGTCAACGCTTGGATCTTATGGAGCTTTTATCCTATCACGACATGGGTTTAGACGCGCTGTGGAGTCACGGGCGGATAAATGGCCGTGGCTCAAAAAATTGCTGAAAAAGCCTTCGGTGTTGCGAGTGTTCTGGGTGCGGCAGCTGATGGTGCCCGGGCTGGTGCTAAATGTCCTGCTGGGCATGACACCGGTGAAGCACACGCGCTTTCTGCTTGGCACGCTGCTGGGTTACCTGCCACTGAACGTGGCGTTCAGCCTTGTGGGCAGCGGGTTGGGCAAAGGCCATCTCGCGACGACGTTTACGCAACTGCTAGCGGCCATGGCGGTGATCAACATCGCCGCGTGGCTGGTGTATCGGGTGATGAAGAAGCAGAAGAACGGCTGAAGCAGCGGGCTCAATGCATGGCGTGCCAGGTGAGCGTGTGATGTTCCGCATCCTCCGAGTCGGTCTGCAGCGCAGCGGCCACGACGGCGACCAGACCAATGAGCACTGCGGCGGGAAAGATGAGGATCAGCAGAGGCAGGAGCATGATGAAGGCGAGCGGGCCGAGGACGAGGCTGAGCGCGATGGTCTCCCAGCCGAACTGCTTCAGTTTAAGTCCGACGGGAGGCGTGCCGCGCTGGCCGCTTTTGACAAAGACGTGCTCCTGGCGCAGCCAGACAAGCAGGGGGCGCAAGGCCTGACGGAAGGGCCGAAGGAAGGTGGCCTTCATGCGTCGGAACTGCCAGACGCGGTGGAGATTGCGGGTGACGAAACGCGCTTCGGCGTCGTGGGCACTGGCGGCTTGTTGAAACGAGGCCGCCTGCCCTCGTTGAGGTACAGGGATCGTGTTCATGGGTTGGATAGTTGCTACCATCTAATACGAACCGAGCACCTGCATTCTGGCACAAACTCTCCAAACCCTACCCTGCCCGGCCATGCATGGAGCATGCCCGACACCCGGCGCACAGATCACAACTGACCGTGTGAGGATTCTCCAGACACTTGGGACAATGAACGCAGAGCATGCAGAACGGACGCTGTGTGCTTGTCACGCCGGAAGCGCAGGGAAGTCTTTTGACAGCACTGTTTGATACAGAACACGCTCTCGACGAGCGTGCCTGGATGGGTTCCAAAACATCAGTTTTCATGAGTGCGGGGATGAACGAGCACACGCATCGAACGGAACCGAAAAACGCGCTATTGGCAGACCTGCCAATCCGAGAACTTTTTTCCCCGCGTTGCACATCTCATACTCCTGCGCAGAATCCCTCATGCCAGTGAATGCCGGGACGAAGGACCAACCAGCCTTTTTGAAGTGGAGCGGAGGTGTGCACACGCTCGCTGGTCCCTGTTTCATTGGCCGTCGTTCGGACAACGACCTTCCCATCAACAATGTCCAGGCTTCACGACGCCACGCGGTGCTGATGCATTTGAACGACGACTGGTGGGTCAATGACCTGGGCAGCCGCAACGGCGTCTTCATCAATGGCCTGCGTCTTAACAGTGCGCGCCGCCTGCGGAACGGCGATGAAATTCGCATCGCGAATCAACGGCTCATCTTCTGCAATACGACGCAGCCCGCTCCGCACCACAGTTCCATCATGGGCAAGATCACGGAGCTTGCGCATCAGACCATGAGCGATGCGCCACTCTCTTCGGCTGCATGTGAACTCCTCATCGTCACGGAGCAGGGAGAGATTCTCGAAGGTGACAAAGCCGCCCACTGGTTCTTTGGCAAATCTTTGGAGCGTGCGCCTGGTGCCCCGCATTATTTTCTGCCGCCAACGGTCCGCCAATGGCTGCAGCAGCTTGCCGTCGAAAGTGAGAACATCTTTCCTCCGCTGGAAATGGAGCAGGAAGGGCATCGCATCGTGCTCTCACTGGCCCGTTGCAGGGATAACCGGTACTATCTGCTGGTCCGCGTGGAATCCTTGCAGGTTTCCATCGAAAGACTGCAGAGCCTCGGCCTCACCGAACGTGAGGCGGAAGTCATGCACTGGGTGTGCGAGGGGAAGAACAACCCTGAGATCGCGCAAATTCTTGATGTCACGCTGCACACGGTGAACCGGCACAACGAGCACATCTTTAAAAAGCTCGCGGTGGACAACCGGCACAAGGCCATCAAGACCGTGAAAGAGCGCCTGGGGGAGTGAAACGAATCCGTTGATTCGTCTCACACCCATGAACGCGAGCTAGCGTGTTACTTCACCACCGGGGTCAGGACCATGTTGCGGTAGTCGACGTTGGTGTGGTCGCCTTGCAGGTAGATCGGGCCGGGCTTGAATTCGTCGCTGCTCATGGCGCCGCCGGTGCAGCCGAGCACGGGGGCGTTGTCGATGATGGTCTTGCCATTGAGGATCACGGTGATGTGGCGATCCACCAGGGTGATGTCGAGGGTCTGCCATTCGCCAATCGCTTTCTCGGCGGCGACGCTGGGGGTGATGCGGCTGTAGAGCGCGCCCATGTGGTGGGAGTCGAGGGGCTGGCCGAAGCTTTCCATGACCTGCACTTCATAGATGCCACGGAGGTAGATGCCGCTGTTGCTGCCTTCCTGAGTACGCACTTCGGTTTTCAGGTTGAAGTCTACGAATTCAGCCTCCGTGCGCAGATTGCCAAAGTGCTTGTCCTTGGCCTTCACCACGCGGTTTTCCAGCACGCCATCGACGACGCTCCAGCCGTTGTCCGCGCCTTCCTTCAGCAAGCGCCAGCCGGTGAGGTCCTTGCCGTTCAAGAGCTGAATGGGATCGCCGAACTTCACTTTTGCGAGATCGGGTGCTGGAGGCACATCAGCGATGCGTTTGCCGGCGAACTCCTGGGGCTGGCCCATGTCCTTGCCTGCTGCATTTTTCTTGGAGGCGGTGAGCTTCAAAAATTCGCCTTCGGTTTTCGCGGTGATTGTTTCGATGGTGGCCAGTTTGCCTTCCTTGTTCTTCTGCTCGCGAGTCACGATCAGGGTGTCGCCATCGAGCTTGGTGCTGGTGGTTGGCACCACGCTGCCGCCGCCCCAGAGGACGCTGGAGCTGAGAGCACCGTCTTTGGACTCCACGCCCAGCCAACCTGCGCCACCGCCAGGAATGGTGAGCGCCCAGCGGCCGATGAAAGGATTGTCAGCAGCATTCAGAAGAGTGCCGAGACTGAACACGGCGGCGATGGTGAGGGGGCGAATGGAGGGGAACATGGAGTGGTGGAGTGCTGCATCCTTCTTCGCCAAAGCTGGGAAGGACAGGGTGATGGAGAATTGGAGGGAGGGGAAGACGCCGGACGGGCTGAAGCCCGAACTACGTACGGGGAGGTTTGGTGACTTGAAGATGCGGTGTGGGTTTGCGGGGCTTTCCGGACCGGCTAAAGCCGGGACTACAATACTAAGAGGCTGTGGGTGGGGATTAACGGGGTTTCTTTTGCTGATCCTTCACGCAGTCTGAATCGGCAGGGGTTGGCGAGCCGGTTTGATCGACCGGATGATTGAACAGATACTGCCAGACGGCTTCGTGGATGTATTTGCCATCCTTGTCCTTCACCGCCGCACCACCGGGCATCACCGAGCTATGCGCACGTTTGTCGTCGCCTTTCACATCGGCATTGGTGATGAGGCGGCGGGTGTTTTGAAAGGGTGGTGCGCTGATATCGACGTCCACAATGGGGCCGAATTGATTCAAGCCCATCATCTCCCAGGAGCGGCAGTAGTGATCGCCGGACCAGCCGCCATCAAGGACATGACTGAAACCAAAGATGCGATTCCCCGGCGTGGCGGAGGGCAGCGACTGCCAGCTTTCGTAGTTGTCGCGCGGGCCGCAAAAGCAGACCACGCGATCCACCTTCTGATGCTTCGCGAAGCGGGCGGAAGTCGTGGCGCCGTGCGAGGCACCCGAGACGATCACCTTGTCCCAGCGCAGGCCTTTGCCGTCTTCAGTGATGAACTGGCCCCACTTGCCCTCGGGATGCTCCTTGGCGAGCCATTGGACGAACTGAAACGAGCGCTCCATCATGCCGTCCGGCTGCGGAATGCTGACGAGGTCGCTGTGATCTTCACCGGTCGAGGCTTCGAGGCGGATGTCGCCGAGAGTTTTGCCATCATTAAGCCGGGCCGGAGGGATGAGACCGAACCATTTGTTAGCGTAGTGCGGCTGGATGGCGTGCAGGCCGTAGCTGTTGAGGCGCTCGAACAAGGGTGCGCTGTAGCCCATGAGCCAGATCACCAGCTTGCCCTGGGACTTCACGCTTGGATCGACGCTCGCGTTTTGAAGGTCCTGCGGCTTGCCCTTCTTGTCGGTGAAGACGAAGTCGATTTCCGGATGCTCCTTGGCACGCGGGTCGATTTCGCTGGCGCGTTTTGAGATGGTGGGTGCGGCATTGAGACCGACGGACAAGGCCAGCAGGCAGGTGAGGAGGTGTTTCATAAAAATAAAAACGTGAATGCGATTTTGCGGCATCTGATGGTTTACATCAATGTATTCGCTCTACCCATGGGCTGCGAAACATATATGGATTATCCAAAACCAGCGGGTCGGCATCTGTTTCGATTATCCTTCGAATCCAGTCATCAAATTCTTCGCAATCGACCGGCCGCCAAAGATCATCGCTGTCCTGAAGTTCCGCAGTCGTTTCATCACCGCAGTGGACCATGCGCCATCTCCCATCGGACATAAATTTTCGCAATCCGAAACTGGCTGAGAATCCGGGTATTTCAACCAACCGCAATAATGTGACCGAATCTGGCACCGGGCATCCAGCAATCTTTTCCGCTGCACGGATTTCATTTTCAACATTAACCAAGGTTAGTGGGCTGTAAATTCGCACTGGGTAACGCAGCAGCAACAGGCACTCTGCGATCTGAGCGTAAAAATCTTGCAAACAAAGCGGCAAATCCGCATTCACAAAACGCTCCAGTTCAACCACATCAGCCTTGCCCACCACAACTGCATGCTTTGCATTGAGCATCCATTTCACCTGCCCGTCTTTTTCCATGATTTCGGAGTCACGGGTCAAACTTTCGCTGAAATCCTGTCCAGGATATATCCTGCCGTATTCGCTTGTGATTCTCTGCGTCACAGTTTCGTAGCGCATGGACACGGTGGAGTATTTTCTGAGCTCTGAGCACCTAGACAATATACAGGAAGCCGCGCTCATTGAAGATGTCTATTTAGATTCCTATCTCGATTCTCTGAAATTCCCTCACGACTCAAACCGCAGCCCCGCCGAATACGACCCCACGCTGCGGAGCGTCGCGCCATCGGCACGGGTTTGATTGAGGGCTTTCTGCACGCGGGGATCAGCGGTGGAGCCTTCGATCTCGATGTAGAAGCGGTATTTGTTGGGCTGGCCGCGGATCGGGCGAGATTCGAGACGCTTCATGTTGATGTCGTTCTCGCTCAGCGGCGTGAGAAAACGACAGAGGCTGCCGGAGCGGTCGGGCAGTTCGACGACGAGCGCGGTGCGGTTGTGTTCGAGCGCCGGTGTGTTTGCCGCGTGCCCGATGAGATAGAACTGCGTGATGTTTGGCACCTCGCCTGCAATCGGGAAATGCAGCACCTGCAGGCCATGCAGTTCGGCGTTTTGACGCGGACCGATTGCGGCGGCTCCGGGTGTGGCGACGGCTTTTTCGGCGGCTTTCGCCGTGCTCGGCTCCACCACACGCTTCACGTCGGGGTAATGGGCTTTGAGCCAGTCATCGCCATGATAGAAGGGCATCGCATGGGAATGGATGGAGGTGATGGACTCCCCTGCCCTGCCGAGGAGGGCGAGTTTCACATCCAGCGTGAGTTCTTCGATGATGTAGAGCGTGCTGCGTGTGTCCACGAGGCGGTCCACGGTGTCGATGATGAAGCCTCCGGAGGAATTTTCGATGGGCACGATGCCGAGTGCGGTCGGATTCGTGACGAGGAAATCAAACACATCGCCCACGTTGTCGCGGAGACTGACCGCGACGCCGGGGAAACGCATCTGCGTGATGAGATGCGAAAAACTGCCCTCGGGGCCGAGGCAGGCGATGGTTGGCGGTGGAGTCATGCGGGCGGTGCATGCTGCGGTGGAGGATGCGCATGGTCAAGCTGAGTCGTGCTTATCCAAACGACCCAGGCGGTGTTTGCATGCCTTGGGCGTGAGTTTGGGTGAAGCAGGGAGCGGTGAAAGCGGGGTGCGGACTGCGGGAAGGCATGGGGCATGACGTGAGCGCTGGGCTCATCTCGCGGAGCGAGATGGCTACTTTATTTCAGCGCGACCTCGCGTTGATTGGCGCATGCGCCGCCGCTGGAAAACCATTCTCATCACCCTGCTTGTGCTGGCGGCAGGCGGCTGGTGGGGGGTGCCGTGGATGATGCCTTTGCCGGAGGCTCTTTTGCAGCCGCCGCCATCCTCCACGCTTTATCTTGCCCGCGATGGCACGCCGCTGCGGCATCTGCTGAATGAGGATGGCACGCGCTCTGCACCGCCGGTGTCCTATGCGGAGATTCCGCCGACTCTGGTGCATGCGCTGCTGGCTGCGGAGGACAAACGCTTCTTCTCGCATGGGGGCATTGATTTGATCGCCGTGGTGCGTGCGGGATGGGGCAATGCTCGCAGCGGACACATCATTTCCGGTGCTTCGACGATTCATCAGCAGCTTATCAAGAACACCACGCCGCAAGCGGGCAGGCGCACGCTTTGGGTCAAGATCGTTGAGGCGCTGAGGGCACGACGGCTGGCGATGTCCTGGAGCCGCGAAGAGGTGCTGGCGGCGTATGTGAACCGGGTTTCTTTTGGCAATCTCATGACGGGGATCGCGACTGCGGCATCGGGCTACTTTCACAAGCCGCTGGGTGACCTCACGCCTGCGGAGTGTGCGCTGCTGGCGGCGCTGCCGCAGTCTCCGGCGCGGCTGAATCCATTTCGTCATCTGGTGGGAGTGCTGCCACGGCAGCGGCGCATTCTGAACAAGATGCATGAACTGCGCTGGCTGGATGATGAGCAGCTTCGTGTGGCCTTGGACCAGAAGATCGTGCTGCAGCGTTTCAGCGGCGGGTTTGAAGCGCCGCATGCGGTGGAGATGCTGCGTGGGGCAGAGCACGGCGGCACGATCCGCACCACGCTGAATGCCACACTGCAGCAGCAGGTTGAGACGATTGTCTCGCAGCGATTGGAAGCGCTGAAAGGCCGCCATGTGGCGCATGCAGCGGTGGTGGTGATTGAGAATGCGACGGGGGCTGTGCTGGCGCTGGCGGGTTCGCGCGATTTTTTTGCGCAGGATGGCGGGCAGCTCAATGGGGCCTGGGCGTCGCATTCGCCGGGGTCGGCGATGAAGCCGTTTACGTATCTGCTCGCCTTTGAGCGTGGGGCCACGCCAGCGAGTCTTGTTGCGGATCTGCCGATTGAGTTTGCGACGACTTCAGGGACTTATCGGCCGGAGAATTTTTCTCTGCGGAGCTATGGGCCGATGACGTATCGCTATGCTTTGGGTAATTCGCTCAACATCTCTGCGGTGCGTGTGCTGGATTCCATTGGTGGAGCCGAGACGCTGCTGCCAAAGCTGCGGGATCTCGGCATGAACACGCTGACTGAAGACGCTGCGCACTACGGACTCGGATTGACCATTGGCAACGCCTCGGTGCGTCTCATTGAACTTGCGAACGCCTATGCGTGCCTCGCACGGCTGGGCCAGTTCAAGCCGTGGACGCTGTTGCAGGATGATCGTGCTGCAGGGGAACGACGGCTTCTGGGAGAGAATGAGAGCTGGCTGATCGCTGATATTCTGAGTGACAATCAGGCGCGTGAGATGGCGTTTGGGAGCTGGTCGGTGCTGCGGCTGCCGTTTAAGTGTGCGGTCAAGACGGGCACCAGCTCCACCTTTCGCGACAACTGGACGCTGGGCTACACGCCTGAGTTTACCGTCGGCGTCTGGGTGGGGAATTTCGACAACACACCGATGCAGGATGTCAGCGGAGTCACGGGCGCAGGTCCGATCTTCCGTGATGTGATGCTGCACCTGCATGAGAAACATCCTGCCACCTGGTTTGCGACGCCCAAGGACATCACGCGTGCACGCATTGATCCGCGCACTGGTAAGCGTCTCACGCCGCAGACACCGCCTGCGCGGGTGAGCCGTGAGGAGTTTTTCATTGGCGGCAAGCTGCCGTCTGTGGCGCAGGCGGGTGATTATGATGGACGTGGCCGGGCGATTTTGCCGCGTGAGTATGCTGGCTGGATTGCGAGTGGTGCCAACTGGCTCGGTGATTTGGTCACGACTGCGGAGACCGAGGACAGACCGGTGCTGCGCATCACGAATCCGATTCCTGGGACGGTGGTCATACTTGATCCCGACATTCGCAACCATGGCAGCCAGCTGTTGCTGCAGGCTGCGGGGTCCAGTCAGGCGCGGTGGAGTTGCAAGACGCTTGAGCTCAGCACGGAGGGTGTGCATACGTTTGCGATTCTCAAACCGGGGAGGCATGAGATTGAGGTGAGGGATGAGGCGAGCGGCCTTAGTGCGCGAACATTTGTAATTGTGCAGGAGGAGTAGGTTCGCGTGTCCTGCGTGCAGCGCTGGCATACCTACGGCATGCGACCTTGAGCGGGTGGCAGGGTGAGTGAGCGTGGTCCAGGGGTGGCGCTCGTGCCTCGCTTACCCCTGGCTACCGGCTGTGATCCCTCCGGGATCGTGACAAAATCCGGATGCGCATGACGTTTTTCGAAATGGTGTCGGCAAAAGCGGAGCGACTGCTGCTTGCGGAGTACTGCCTTCTTCACCAAGGCTACGAAGGCCAGGACGGAATAAATTCCGCGCTCCTTGGACGCTGCGCTCTTCACCGCGCGCCATGCAGCATGCACGTGCGCATCAGGTTTATTATTCTGCCAGCCGCTCGCGATAGACCTGACGTGCGTGCTCATAGGCGGCGACGGCATCTGAATGCTCCTTGGGATCGATGAGTGCTTCTTTCTGAGACCAGCATTGATCGACGCTTTTGAGGCACCATTCGAGGCTGCGCTTTTCGCGGATGGGTTTGCCGGCGACGATGACGAAGATGGGGTTTGTGTGCGAGCTGGCGCGGATGCGCAGGGCGACCCAGCAGCTCTTGGTGACGGGCACGTCGAAGCTCATCTCGCGGGTGACGCCATCGGCGGTGATGTTTTTCTGGGCGACGGAGACGCCGTTCACAATGACTTCGACAGGGACATTGTGTGAGGCACCGCGGCGGGCGCGTTCGAGATCCCAGAAGGGTTTGTGATCCACGGGCGCGGATTGAATTTCGGGGTGCAGCTTGTCATCGAGCCGAGCGGCGACTTTGGCGGAGAGTCTCAGCGTTCCTGGCGTCTGAAGCCTGATCTCGCTATCTTTGGTGCCCACTTCAGTTGGCTCCATCACGATTTCTCTCGGGCCTCGATCTGCGTTGTGGGGTGTTGCCCCAGGTCCCTCAGGAATGATTTTCTGTCTGGCTTTGAACTCCATGAGGTGACTCTTGCCATCGCTGACGTAGGCGCGACCGGCGCGGATGCCTTCGCACCAGGCATCGTAGCTGAGGCGGCCGTCGAGCTTCACGTAGGCGCGGCCGAGGCCGACGCGCTCGCCGTAGATGCAGGGGAAGTCGGTCTCGCCGCTGATGCGGGTGCGGAAGCCGGCATTGAGGGTGTGATACCAGATGTTCAGCTCCCAGGTGTGCGGGGTGTCCACCATGGAGAGGAAATCGACAGCGGGCACCGGTTTACCATCCGGCCCTTCCACGTTGTGCGTGACATCGACGATGTATTCATTGGCACCGATGCCGTTGAAGGGCGGGATGATGTAGTTCGGCAGTTCGTCGGTGGCGCTGGGGATGCCAAGTTTGTAGTTCTGCTTTCGTGCGGGATCGTTCTCCGCGAGTGGTTGCAGGCCCCAGCCGCTGTGGGCGGGGCCGCAGAGGGCACCCTGTTTTTTGGCCCACTTGAGGGTATTCAGGCAAAGGGTGGGCCAGTGGGCGGTGCTGTCGCCGCCGGGGTACATCTGCTCCTTGAGCTTGAGCAGGCAGAGGTGGCCGCTTTTGTGGCTGCCGAAGCCGCTGACTTCGACATCGTAGCGAAGGAGAAAGGGGAACTTGGATTCCTTGTCCTCGGTACCGGTGAAGAACTGTTTTTGGTAATCGAAGCAGGGGCCCCAGGTGAGGTTGGCGCCGATTTTTAAATCTTCGCCCATGCAATGCCGAGCCATGTCGGGCGCATGCACGCCCATGGTCGGCACAGAGTAGTGGGCACAGCCGGCGGCGTGGATGTGGTGATCGCCGCTCCACCAGCCGAGTTTGCTGGGATCGATCCAGCGCTGCACTTGAAATTTCAGCGGTGTGTTCTTGCCTGCGATCTTCAGTTTGCGCTGCTCCGGTATGGATTCTGGGCCGCGACGGAAGGTGATGTCATAGTCGCCATCGGGGAGTTTTAGTATTTCGCCATCGCCGCGATAGATCTGCGGGTGGAAGAAGAAGTCTGGCGCGATGCGCTTGATCTGACTCGGGTAGATGCGTCCGGCGTGGTCCTTGATGAGCAATTCGGCGATGCAGGGCTTGCCGTTTTCATCAAGGATGTTCAGCGCCACGTCGCGTGCGGGCTGGCAGTCAAAGAGGACGCTGGTTTCGGCGCGGAAACCGAGATCCTGAGTGCCCTGGCCGGTGTCGAAACTGAAGACGGCTTCGCGTTTGCCGGCTTCGCTGGCGTAGAGCTGGATGATGCGATATTCGACGCCGAGCCCGCTGAGTGTGGGCTGCTGTGGCGGTGCTTCGTGCATCTGCAGTTCGAGCCAGCGTGCGGAGAGCGGCGGAAGCCCGGGATCGCGGGGCTGAGCATGCGGAGCCACGGGTGGGGAGCCTTTCACATAGACTTCTTTCCCCTGTGGACTGCTGGCGGCGAGCTTGGCGGTGACGCCGGCTTCATTCTCCACACGCACGAGGTACTGCCGCCAGCCAGATTCATCGAGCACGGCTTTGGCCGCGCCGCGCTCGACTTTCACGCGCTGTTCGGGAGTGATGGTGACGAGGAAGAGAGCGTGCGAATCGAGCACGGTTTGCGCCTTGGCCACGGAAGCTGCGTCGTGGGCCTTGATGCAAGCACGCAGAGTGGTGAGTTCAGCTGTGGAGAAGGGCGAGCCGAGAAAGGCTGTCGCGTCGATAAGTCGCTGGGTGGCGGTGAAGAAGGGCTGGGGTTCGAGGGGGGCGGCGTGGCTGAGATGAACAAAGGCAAAGCACAGGCAGAGCAGGAGCGACGTTTTCATGGGGACTCCAACGTTCGCAGAGGTGGAGGGCTTCCAAATGCGAGGGGGGAGTTTGGAATAATTCTAGCCCTGGAGTTTTGCGCAGATGCGGGGACGTTCGAAAGCGGCGCTGAAGCGCCGCACTCCGAGGACGCTGTCGCGACTATTCACACCACTACCAGAACGATGGCGCTCATCATGAGCAGGGCACCGGCCAGGCGCCAGCGCATGACTTTGGGGCCGAGGTGCTGTTCGGCGTTCATGAACCAGTGGCCGATCATCCAGACGAGCACGACGCTCAGGAGGCCGCGTGAGGAATAGACGATGTTGGCGGAGGTGGCCTTGCCAAAGACGGCGAGGGTGCTGACGAAAATGATGCTCTGGGTGCCGAGCAAGGCAGCCCCGCCAACGAGCCAGGGCCATGCCTGAACCCGGATGGCGCTCAGGGGTGCGGAAAAGCGAAAGATGAGGCCAAAAGAGAGCAGCGCATTGATCCAGAAAATGCAGGGCAGCAGGCGGCCGACTCCCCAATACGGGCCCCACTTTTGCACCAGCACATCAAAGATGGCGAAGGCCACTGCGCCGATGCCACCGGCGACGAAGGTGATGAGAAGATTGCGCGGTGGCTGGCCGACATCTTTGCGATTCATGAAGGTGATGCCAAGCACGCTCAGAAAGGCGGCGATCCAGAGCTTCACCCCCACGGGTTCTCCAATCAGCAGCGGGGTGAAGAAGGCGACGAGAATGACCTTGAGCCCAAAGACTGGCACGGCGACGGAGACATCGCCTTTTTCCAAGGCCAAAAACTGCGAAATCTGACCGACGAAGAGGCACATGGCGATGACGCCGGGCTGCCAGAGATCTATTATTTCCACCGGAGGACCGCCGAGCAGCCAGAGGAAGGAGAAGAGTCCTGCGACGATCAAATTTGCGACAAACGTGGTGCGCCACAGGCCGACGCCGAGGTCGCTGGAGCGCTTTAGCACGAGGGCCCCAAAGGCATACAGAAGGGCGGCAATGAGCGGGAAAAGCGTGGTGGCAAAGGCGGGGGACACCCGCGCCATTAACACGCGGGCGCAGGGTAGCAAGCCCGAGGAGTATTGTCCTCAGCAGCAGTCGCTTGCCACGCGCAGAGTGCTCGCTAAGCAGACGATCCCCCAATTTTTATTTTCCATGAACGCCACTTTCCCCGAACAATCCGTCGCCGTCCTTTTCAGCGGTGGTGACTCACCTGGCATGAATGCCTTCCTGCGCGCCATCGTGCGCCTGGGCCTGAACCGTGAAAAAATCGCCGTGCTCGGAATTCGAGACGGCTACCGCGGCCTGGTCCGCACGGCACGTGCCGTCAATGACGACGCGGAAGCCCTGATTCGCCTGAAGCAAGACATCGCCACCCACACGGGTCGTGCGGGACTGATCTCCGAGCAGTTGCACGTGATCCAGATGGACCACGCCAGCGTGAGCGGCATCATGGGCAAGGGGGGCACCATCCTCGGGTCCGCACGCTGCTTGGAATTTCACGAGAAGAAGGTGCGTGACAGCGTCATCAAACTTCTGAAGAGCCTGAACGTGCGCGCGCTGGTCGTCGTTGGCGGGGATGGCTCGCTCACGGGTGCCCGGCTGCTGGCGGAGGAAAGCGACCTGCGCGTCATCGGCATTCCGGCCACCATTGATAACGATCTTCAGTTTACCGACATGGCGCTGGGAGTGGATACTGCGGTGAACACGCTCGTCTGGGCGGTGGATCACTTCATCGACACCGCGCGCAGCCACCGCCGCGTGATGGTGCTGGAAACGATGGGACGCGCGAGCGGCGACCTGGCCCGCATGGCCGGCCTGGCCTCGGGCGCGGAGATGATCGTCACCCCTGAAGGTGGCCCGCTGAACGAGGAGGCCATGAAGAAACTCGCAGCCAAGATCGAAGGCGCGATGACGCGCGGACGCGGCCACGCCATTGTGCTGGTGGCAGAAGGCGTGGAGTTTGACCCGCCCCAGAAGCGCAACCGTGCCTATGTGCTGATGGATGCGTTCCAGCAGTACTTCCAGCGTGCCGGGGCCCCCTTCCCTGATCTTGAAGTGCGTCCTTCGGTGCTGGGCCATTTGCAGCGCGGCGGACATACGACGCCGGAGGACTGCATCCTTGCCGCACGTTTTGCGGATCGTGCCTGGACCAGCATTATGCAGGCCGACGGCGGCAGTGGCATCACTGCGCTGCGGAAGAACGTCATTGAGATTGTGCCTTATGGCGAGCCTGACATGCCGGAACGTGCGGCCTTCTCGCGTGAGATGGAGCGGCTGCATGATGATTTGAGTTCGTGGTAGCCGATAAATGGTCAAGGTGGGCCAGAGTGCCCACTTGACCTGCCTAGAGGGACTTCAATTCTTTACCCATTGATCCATCCATTTCACGGTCTTCTCCCACATGTCGGGGAGGTAGACATGGCCGACGCCAGGATAGATGGTGTTTTCGAAATGGGATGGGGCATCCTGGCCATGCAGGGCATACACCTGGCTCACGATGTCGCCGATGTGTCGCACGCCGTCGGTGGGTGAGCCGCTGTCCTGGTCTCCGGTCATGAAGAGCATGGGGCGTGGTGCGCCGAGAGCGATCACGGCTTCGGTGTCGAAGTGTTTGAGCATGCCGGGGACGAAGTAGTAAATGCCGTGGGCTTTGAGCATGCTGGCGCGGATCAGTTCTTCGTAGCGTGTCATGCAGCCGACGCATACGGCGGCACGGGGGCGGTCATCGAGAGCCATGATCCACCAGCTGCGGGTGGAGCCCATGCTGATGCCGGAGACGCCGATGCGCTGTGCATCGACCTCGGGGCGTGAGCAGAGGTAATCGAGCGCGGTGAGATCATCCCGCAGCATCATGCCCCAGAGGGTGCGGCCGACCCAGAGATTGAATTTGGCGGCGGTCATCTCGCCATTGCCGCCTTTCTGCTGGGGGCCGTCGGGGCCGTGGCCGTTGCGTTCGCCAAAGCAGGGTGCGTCGATGCCGAGCACGACATAACCGGCAGCGGCCAGTGCGGGACCTGCGGCGACGGGGGTCGCATTCGTCTGCAGCAGCTCCTGTTTGCCGACGTCATACTGCCCGCCATGCCAGTGGCAGTAGAGGATGGCGGGAGCCTTGCTCTGTGCTGTCGCTTGTTTCGGCACAAAGACGTAGCCTTTGACGATTTCGCCTGCGCCGTTATCAAACTGGAGGGTCTCCAGGGTGTAGCTGCCTTTGTCTTCGCGGCTGATGACTTGGAATGCTGAGGTGGGTGGGCGCGGAGGGAGGTCGCCGAGGAGTTGGTTCAACTTCGTGCGGATCTGAGTCCGCTGCTGCTGCCATGCGTCGAGGGAAGCTGGCACCTGCAAGGGTGGGGCGATCTTGGCTTTTGCCAGCCAGGCATCGGCGACGGCATTGGGTTCAGCGGCGTGCATGTGCGTGAGTAAGAGGGTGATGAGGCAGACAGCGGTCGTACGCATGTGCCGGTTCTATCAGGTTGGGAATTTTTACGCAACATGGACGCAGCGGTTTCGTTCACAACGCCCCATGAAACACACTTCCCTGCTCACCCTGACGCTCGCTCTTGCCGCCTTTGCTGCACGTGCCGAGGACAAGCCGCTGCTCGCCATTCCTGGCAAGGTCATCTATGAAAACAATCTCAGCTCCGGTGCTGGTGCGCCGTGGAAGGCTGCCAAGGGCAAGTGGGAGGCGGTGGACGGCGTGCTGCGCGGCTCCGAACTTGAGGCTGACAAGCATGGTGCCGTATCCCGCCTGCCGAACAAGCTGACGGATTTCGTCATTGAGTATGAGTTCAAGTTTGCAGGGGCCAGGACCACGAGCCTTTCGATCAACGCCATCAAGGACCACATGGCACGCATCAACATCACACCGAAGTCGGTGACCATCCAACGCGATGACAACGACCATACGGGCCCGGACAAGGCGGTCGTTTTTGCCCGCTTTCCCACGGAACTCTCCGACGGCTGGCACAAGGTCCGCCTGGAAATGGTGGGAGACAAGATGCTGGGCAAGGTGGACGACCTCGTCGCCTGGGGCGCCAATGATCTTTTCATGACCGAGAAGGCCAGCCCCGGCTTTACCGTCGGCGGTCAGTCGGTGGACTTCCGTAACTTTTCGATGTACGAGGCCACGCTGAATCCTGCCTGGGAAGAGGTGAAGGCCACCCTGCCGAAGCCCGGCGAAAAGGTGGCTGCTGCAGGCAAGCCAGCGGCCAAAGGCGCACCGAAGGGAAAGAAGAAGGCGGAGTAAGGGCGGTGAATTGACTTTGCCATGCGTCCTCGTTAAAAAGGCGCATGGCATTTCCCATTCGTTCCCCTCGTGACCTGGTCGGCGGCATCGCTGTGTTTGGCCGCATCCTCGATAAAATCCGTCTCAACGCCAAGGAAGGCAAACTGCCTGAAGGCTATCATCTGGGCTACCTGACGGGGAGCCGCACCTTTGATGAGCGTGTGTGCAAGTTTCTCGGGGTGGATTTCAGTGAGCTCTCTGAGCGCACGCTGGCAGGTGGAACCGACGAGGAAATCCTGGAATGGTGCTGCCAGAACGGCAATCGGCCCACGGTGGAGCAGATCGAAATTTGGAACGGCTTCATGCACAAACGCGGCTGGCGCGATGCGGCCTCCGCCGGACTGGTGCAGCAGCGCGCAGAGGCCGGGCTGGGGCATCGCGAAGATCTGGTGACGTTCTTTGACGTGATGGATGTCGAAGAAGGCCGTGCGCCCTGATCCGAACCCGAGAGGGCCATGGACACCTGCGTACTGCGGGGCTGGCGGGCCAGGGCTTTGTGACTTCATTGATGCTCAGGGTTGAGCCGATGGTAAAGGGGTCAAGGAATCAATCGACACTGTCAGCGATGTCCGATACTCAAAGAGTATCACCTTGTATTTGGGATGCGCCCATTGCAGCCCGGTCGGGCCACTTCGCCCGGATTGAACTTCTTTGGGATGGGCATCTCCGGTTTTTTGCGCCAGAAAAGCCTTCAAGTCGCCAATTTTTTTCTTCGTCAGGTTCTCGTTGCTGAGCTCAAGGTTCAGATGATAGGCCTCGCCACCGGGCAAGGAGGGCAGAGAATACCAGACTTCTATTTTTTGAACCTTGAAGGCACCCCCAAACAACCGGCCATCGAGCATGTTGTTTCTGTCATCCTTCAATACTTGAAACGAGACAGAGGTTGAACGTGCATTTTGGGTGATGACGTAAAGCGGCTTGCCGGGATCTTTGGTGTTTGCATCCAGAATGCCGACAAACTTTTGCTGAGGCATTGCCGTGGGATCAGACCAATTGATCATATCATCAATGGAAGTCCTAGCCTGCACCTTGCAGGAAAATGAAGGGTCATCCATGCAATTAAAACCGAAAGCACGTGTAATTTCATGAGCGGTGTTTATTCGATTTACCGCGCTACTGTCAATTCTTTACCACCGCATTAAGCGGTGCGATCAGAATCCGCGCGGAGCCATGGAGTAGAGGCCGAGAGTGACATCGTAGGCGTCCAGCATGGCCATGCGCTTGAGTTCATGGCCGGCACCCCAGGAGTCGGTGAAGAGGATCTGGTTTTTGGCGAGGTTGTAGCCAATAATCATGCGCATGTGGCCGCCGCTGACTTGTCCGCCACCCGGCAGCGGTGGTTCCTCGGGCTTCTGGCCCAGAAATAAGCCCCAGAGCAATGGAACGCCTTTGTCTGCGTATTCTTTGACGATCGAAAAGAATGCTTTTTCGGACACACGGCGCTTGCGGCCATTGGTGTAGTACTGCTCGGGATTGATCAAGGGCTTGAAGGTGACATTGAAAGCTCCGTCGATCTTGGCGAGGCTCTTCTGCATGGTGATGATGTCTGCACCGCCTTCGGCATCAATGCTGACGAGCTTTGCCATCTCGTGCTGATCACAGGGAATGCGCATGTACTCAAACAAACGCTGGCAACTCGCGGCGACGCAGTAGCCTTTCTGGCCCTGATCCACCATGGGAACACCTGATATGTAAACATCGCCTTCGGCCGTCTTTTTGATGCGCTGAAGCAACTCCATGCGCTGCACGCCGGTGGCCATCTTGCCCATGCTCCAGTCTGCCTGATTGGGTGCGGCGAGTTTGAGCCGCAGGAACTCGGGCTTGGTAGCTTTGCCGGGAGTGTTGTAGTCGTTGTATTCGAGCAGGGCGATGCCGACGGGGGCTGTCCAATTCCAGCCGGTGACGGGCAGCGCGGCATTGGAGGACAATATCTGGCGCTTGGGAGCGACCTTCATCACCTGGCCGAGGTTTTGACCGATCAGTTTGAAAATGCGGTCGAATTCTGCTGTGGTGATATCGCCCGAGTCGCCGCGATTGAAGAAGGAGATCGTGGCGCGTGCTGCTTTGCCGTTCACGAATTCCAGAATGGCTTCCTCCACTTTGATGGAACCTCCAAACATGGTGAGATTGGTCTCCGCGTTGCTGAACATGTGACGGGAGAAACGCGCACGGTCTTTGCTGGCGCTGACCCATTCAAACTGCGGCGGCTTCTGCTGCTTTTCCTGATCTTCGATTTTCAGCGTGTAGTTCTTTTCAAGATCAGCCGGTGTCCACAGCCACAAGCCAGCGAAGTTCAGCAGGGCGTCGAGGTTAGCGGACAATGTCTGCTGTTTGTCAGGCTCGCTTGCAGCCTGTCGTTGAGAAGGCTGAGACGTGGGGGGCACGCCTGAGATGGAAAAGTTCAAATAATAACCATTCGAAGTAATACCAACCCTATATTTTGGATTTACCCACCACAGCGCCGTTTGACCCGACGACCCAACCGGGACCTCTTTGGGATGGGAATCGCCGGTTTTTTGCGCGAGAAGGATCTCCAGCGCGGCCAGCTTTTTCTTCGTCACGTTCTTATTGTTGAGTGTTATGTCGAACGAAGAGCTCGTGCGGTAGCAGCTTACGGCAACGTGCGTAACCTCAAAGAGGCCGCCAAACATGGTGTCTTCCAACATGCTACCTTGGGCCGAATTCCCAGGATAAAAAGTCACTCGGCTCTCCGATTCATCTGTCACGATGGTGTATGAAGGCTTGCGTCGGTCTTTACTGTTCGCGTCTAAAAAGCTGATCAGCTTTTGCTGTGTCAGAGCCAGAGGATCAGCCCAATCGATCAAATCATCGATGGAAGGACCGGAAGACTTGGTCTGCGCATTGGCGGCAGAATAAAAGTTCAGCCACGCGAGCAAAACCGAACCGAGGAGCAGCCGAAATTTCATGCGGCTTATGTATCTGGTTTGGCCTAAACCTGTCAATGTTTACTGACAGGCCAAGTCATCACACTGCCTACAAATCTTTCTTCCCATCACTTGGCCACAACAGCGGGCCGATCTGATGTCAGCACCTTCTGCAAGGGCTTGGGGTAGACGCCGAGGATCAGGATGACGAGAGCCAGGGCACCGGCGACGGCTTTGGCGGGAACCGAGAAGGTCAGCGCGGGGACGTCGGTGCCTTCGGTGGTGTACATCGCGAGGATGGTCTTGAAGTAGTAGTAGAAACCGGCGGCGGCGGCAATGACGGCGCAGCTCAGGGCTCCCCAGTAGCCGTGGTCGGCGAGGCCGAGGAAGACGAAGAGCTTGCCGAGGAAGCCAGCGGTGAGCGGCAGACCGGCGAGGGAGGCGAAGGAGATGGTCATCAGCAACGCGAGCAGCGGGTTGCGTTTGGCGAGGCCGGTGAAGTCCTTGATGTCTTCGCCAAGGCCGTTGGCGCGCATGAGGCCGAGACCGAGGAAGCCGAGGACGGTCATGGGCAGGTAGGTGGCGAGGTAGAAGGCGACGACGCCACCGGAGGAGAGATCGAAGCGGGCGCTTTCGCGGCAGGCAAGTGCGAGGAGCAGATAGCCTGCGTGGGAGATGCTGGAGTAGGCGAGCAGGCGCTTGACGCTGGCCTGGAACATCGCGGGCAGGCTGCCGAGCAGGGCGGTGAGCGAACCGATGACGAGCAGGAGGGCCTGAATTTCGCTGCCGATGATGGAGCCTTCGACCATGAAGGCGTCCAACGCGCGGGTGAGGACGACGAAGCCTGCGGCTTTGGAGCCGACGGACAGGAAGGCGGTCACGGGAGTGGGCGCACCCTGATAGACATCAGGAACCCACATGTGGAAGGGGGCGGCGGCGACTTTGAAACCGAGGCCGCAGAGCAGCACGGCGGCACCGAAGAGAGCGGTGGTTTTGCTGGTGGCAGGATTGGCGAGCGCCTTGGCAATGCCGTCGAAGCTCATCGTGCCGGTGGCGCCGTAGATCCAGGCGATGCCATAGACGAGGACGCCGGTCGAAAGAGCGCCGAGGATGAGGTATTTGACGCCGGCTTCAAGGCTGAAGGCGCTTTTGCGTGCGAAGGCGACGAGAACGTAGAAGGAGACGGTGACGAGTTCGAGCGAGACGAAGACGGTGACGAGATCGCGGGCCGAGGCCATCCACATCATGCCGGCGCAAACAATGAGCGGCAGGCTGAACATTTCGGCCAGTTTGCCATCAACCGTGAAGCGGGTGAGATAAGGTGCGCATTCGAGCGTGAGCCAGAGCACGAGGATGGTGATGACGAGCGCGAAGCCTTTGTAGAAGATGGCGAGGCTGTCGAGCTGATGCCAGGGCTGGATGAAGCCGGGCAGGCTGGCGGTGTCGTGCGGTGCAAAGATGAACAGAACGAGCGCGAGCGTGGTGCCTGCGATGGCGGTGAGTCCGAGGGTGCGGCGGGAGATGTCGGGCTTGAAGGCCTCGAGCAGCAGCAGTGCGAGTCCGAGGAGGGCGAGGCCGGCTTCGATGGTGAAAACGCTCATGGCAGGACTACAGCGCGGATTTCATGAGGTTAAGCAGCAGCCAAGGGCAGCAGCCGGTGACAAGCAGCGTGGCGGCGAGCATGATGAACGGCACGCGCTGTGAGAGCGCAGGATCGATCATGAACAGGCCGGTGGCAGGGCTGCCGTGAAAGATGCTGCGATAGGCGCGCAGCATGTAAACAGCGGACATCACCACGCCCCAGAGGGCCAGAATGACAGTCCATTGCAGATTGGTCATCACACCTGCTTTGAAATCGGTGAAGTTGCCGAGGAAGATCAAGACTTCGCCCGCGAAGTTGGTGAGGCCTGGGAGGCCGATGGAAGCGAAGGTGCCAAAGGCGAACAGCACGGTGAAGGCCGGGGCATGGGAGGCGAGGCCGCCGAGCTTGTTGTACTCCAGTGTACCAAGCTGATTGCGCATGCGACCGAGGAGGCCGAAGAGCAGCGCAATGGAGATGCCATGGGCGAACATGAGGATCACCGCGCCTTTGAGAGCGATTTCAGTGCCTGCGGCAATGCCGAGGAAGATGTAGCCCATGTGCATGACGCTGGAGTTGGCGAGCGTGTCGTCGAGGCGTTTCGCATGGATGGTGACGAGGCCCATGATGAGGATGTTGCCCAGAAGCATCAGCAGCAGAGCGTTCTGCACCCATTCCACATGTGCGCCGTGCGGCAGCAGCGGCAGGGCAATGCGGATGAGACCGTAGAGACCGAATTTTTTCAGCACGCCGGAGTGCAGCATGGCTACCGGAGTGGGTGCGGTGGCGTAAGCGGGTGCGGCCCAGCTATGGAAAGGGAAAAGGCTGACGAGAGAGCCAAATCCAAGAAGGAGCACAAAGAAGATCTGCGCCTGCTTTGCATCAGGCAGAGGATTGAGCCTGGCCTGACTGCGGAGGGCTTCGAGATCGAAGGTGAGCTTGGAGCCGCCACTGAATTCGAGCACGAGCCAGACCAAGCCAGCGAGCAGCACGAGACTGCCGACTCCGAGATAGATGGTGGCCTTCCATGCAACGGCCTTGCGATAGGCGGGTTCGGCACGCCCATGAAGGGCGATCATGAGGAAGGTGGGGATCAACGCAAGCTCGTGGAAGGCGTAGATGAAGAAGATATCCGTGGTGAGGAAGGCCCCCAGCGCACCGCCGCCGATGAGCAGCGAGGAAACGTAGAAGATGTCGGGGCGATCATGGATCTGCCAGATGGCGGCCAGCATCACCAGTGTGGTGAGCAGGGCGAGGATGATCGAGATGCCATCCGCACCGACGGCGAAGCTGAGGGATGGATTTTCGAGGATGGGCCGCGAATAGGTGAAGGCGAGGCCGGTTTTCCCCCAGTATTGCACCGCCGTGTAGAGCACGAGGATCAGATTGATGGAGGTGGCAGCGAGGGATGCAGCGCGGGCAGGCGCACCGAGCCAGATCGCCAAAGCGGCGAGCAGCGGGAGTGCGATGATTAGTTCAAGAACGCTCATTCAATTTCTCCATCAATGGCCCAGACGGGGCAGCACAAACACGACAAGATAAATCACGGCAATGACACCACCGCCGAGCAGGAAGGTGTAGCCTTGCAGATGGCCGCCCTGCAGCATGCGGGTGGCGGCACCGAGACGGGCGACGATCGCCGTAGGAAGGCGGGCGACGAGGCCATCCACCAGCACACGTTCCAAGGCGGTGACGATCCAGGCCAGACGATCCTGGCAGACGCGGACGATGACGGCGTAGATTTCGTCGAAGTAGAACTTGTTGGCGAAGAGCTTGATGTTGATGGGGTCCTTGTCCTTGCCGCGATACAGGTAGATCGCGCCGCCGGTCCCGATGAGGAATGCAGCGATGGAGGCAAACAACACCGTAGCATGAGGTTCTTCATGGGCAGGTTTGTAGGCCTGCAGGGTGTCGGCAAATGTTTTCCAAGCCGAGAAGACCGAAAAGACCGCCAAAATGACCAACGGCAGCAGCATGATCACCTCCACCTCCTTGGCATGACGGGCTGAGTCGGTGCGTGATTTGCCGAAGAAGGCAACGATGACCAACCGCATCATGTAGAACGAGGTCAGCAGGGCGGTGAGTGAGGCGGAATGGAAGAGAATGCTGCAACCGCTGTCATATGCCGCGCCCAGAATGGCTTCCTTGCTATAGAATCCGCTGGTGATCCATGGAAGGCCCATCAAAGCCAAGGTGCCGATGAGGAAAGTATAGAATGTGACGGGCATGTGCTTGCGCAGACCGCCCATCTTCCAGATGTCCTGCTCATGGTGGCAGGCATAGATGATGGCACCGGAGCCGAGGAAGAGCATGGCCTTGAAGAAGGCGTGTGTGTAAAGATGGAACATGGCCGGATGGCCGGGATTCGGACCGTGAAGCTCGTGGCCGTGCTGGACAGACATCGCCACGGCACCTACGGCCATGACCATGTAACCGAGCTGGGAGAGGGTGGAGTAGGCAAGAATGCGCTTGATGTCATTCTGCTGTGTGGCCATCAAGGCGGCCATCAGAGCGGTGACGGCGCCGATGCCAGCGATGATTTCCGCCGCGAGCGGCGAAGCCTCAATGAGGAATCTCACACGCACCAGCATGTAAACACCTGCGGCGACCATGGTGGCCGCGTGGATGAGTGCGGAGACCGGCGTGGGGCCTTCCATGGCGTCCGGCAGCCAGACATGGAGCGGGAACTGGGCGGATTTACCCACCGCGCCGAGGAAGATGCACAAGGCTGCTGCGGTGGTGAAACCAGCGCTGTGACCGGGAGCATGAATGCCCAGAGTGCCGCCGGGCCCAAAAGCCGTGGTGAGGTCTTCGATATTCACACTGCCGCCATTCGCGCCAAAGAGCAGCAGGATGCCGATCATGAAGCCGAAGTCACCGATGCGGTTGGTGAGGAAGGCTTTTTTACAGGCTTCAGCAGCGCTGGCCTTTTGATACCAGTGTCCGATCAGCAGGTAGGAGCTGAGACCGACGAGCTCCCAGAAGATGAACATCATGATCAGGTTTCCGGCCAGCACGATGCCGGTCATGGAGAACATGAAGAGGGAGAGCGACCCGAAGAAGCGCGGCTTCGCATCGTCGTCCTTCATGTAGCCGAGCGAGAAGATGTGCACCAGCATGCCGATGAAGCTGACGATGAACATCATGCCCCGGCTCTGCTTGTCGATCAGGACGTCAATGTTCGCATGAAGATAGCCGATATCGAGAAAGGGCAGGAGAAGCTTGGTATTTTCTTTATCGTCCGCCGCCGCCAGGAGAGCCAGGCAGGCAATGAAGGAGATGATCGAAGAACCCACCGAAATGAGCACGGCGGCACCTTTGAGCTGACGGTGCCCCAGGAGGATGACGAGCGCCGAAAAGAATGGCAGCAGTAGGATGATGCTGGCGTGCATGTCGGCGCGTTATCCTTGAAGTTTGGTGACGGACTCCACATCCACGCTCTGCTTGGAGCGGAAGAGAGCCACGATGATGGCGAGGCCCACGGCCACTTCAGCAGCAGCCACGGTGATGGTGAAGAACACGAGCGACTGCGCGGTGTAATCCGGCAGGCCGTTGACGAGATGAAAGCGGGAGAAGCCGACGAGCGCGAGATTTGCGGCGCTGAGCATCATTTCCAGACACATGTAGACAATGATGATGTTTCTCCTGGCAATGACGCCAGCGAGACCCAGAGAGAACAGCATGCCGCTGACAACGAGATAGTGGCCGAGGGTGATCATGGGGCGCTCCTTTCACGTTTGCTGAGAACGACAACACCGATGGTTCCGACCAGCAGCAGCAGGCCGATCACTTGAAGGTGAAAGCCGTATTGATCAAAAAGGGTGAAGCCGATGAGCTTGGCATCCGGCAGCGTTCCTGCCTTGAGATCATTCGTGATCGTGGGGAGCGCCGCTGCCTTGCCGATCTTCGTTGCGGCTTCAGTCAGCGCCAGCGGGGTGTCCTGCGAGGTTTTCCTGGCGAGTTCCGTGCTGCCGACAACAGCGGCGATTTGGAGGGTCAGCAACACCGCGAGCAGCACGCCGGACACGATGGCGGGCAGATTCAGTTTCTTGCCCTCCTCCGTCTTGATGTCCAGCAGCATGATGATGAAGAGGAACAGGACCATCACCGCGCCGGCATAGACGAGGATCTGGATCACCCCGATAAAGTAGGCGTCAAGGCTGAGGAACAGCGCCGCGAGGCCGACGAAGCTGGCCGCGAGGGCGAGAGCGCAGGTGACTGGATTGCGCCCGGTGACGACCAGGAAGCCGAAGCCCAGGGTGATCAAAGCAAAGAGATAGAACAGAAGCGGGGGCATTACTTGAGCTCGTTCCACTTGTTCACCAGCCCCACGCGCTGGCCGCCTATTTCATAGAGGCGCTTTTTGTTGTGCACCATCTCCTGGCGTGAGAGACCGGTGATGGCGTAATCCTTGCGCAGGAAAATGGCCTGCTCCGGGCAGACCTCCTCGCACATGCCGCAGTAAATGCAGCGAATCATGTCGATGTCGAATTCCTTGGGCCGCTTCTCGACCTTGGCCCACGGATCGTCGCTGGGGATCTCAGCAGGGATGATTTTGATGGCCTTGGGCGGGCAGATGAACTCGCAGAGCTGGCAGCTGACGCAGCGCTCGCGATCCTGCTCGTCCGTGACGAGGGCAGGAGCACCACGGTAATATTCAGGCAGATGTTCATCCCACTTCTGCTCCGGGTATTCCATCGTCACCTTGGGCTTGCTCCCGGCGATCTGGAGGAAGGTCTTGATGCCGTGCCCAATCGTGATTTTCAGTCCTTTGAACAGCGTGGAAATGAACCAGCGTTCATGCCAGGCAAGTTTGGGACGTTGTACAATGATAGTGGCCATGTATGAGCAGGGAACCGCAGGAGAATCGGATTTGATTATCCGAACGTCCCGCAGTGCGGCAACCGCTATTTGTGAAAAATTTCACAAGGCCGGGCCGGAATCGCAAAATCAGGCAGAAATTGACCTTGAATCGTCTGGAGGAGCAACGGGGGCTCCAAAGCTCCCCTCTGGAGGCTAATTTGGGCCCTTGATGTCCGTTTTCTTGGGCGAAGGCTACTTTTTGGAGGGTGATTTTTTCTGCGGTTGGGGAAATCCTGCCTTCGCATAGGCGACCATTTGGGCAAATGTGCCCTCACCGATGCCTTCGGCGTTCACCACCTGAGTCACATTGGCCAGAGGACGGATTTTTTGAATGGCCTTGGCGCGAACCTCTCCAATACCGGGAATCGCCATGAGAGCCGCCAGGTCACCCTCGTTCAGCAGAGACCGCAACTGGGACGTCTGTGTGAGCGTCATCGTTTTGGCAACGGCCTCCACCATGGCCGAGGGCTTGGGCGGACTTTTCTTTTGCGGGGCGGTTTGAGCTGCCGCAAGCGAGAAACTGAGAGCCAGGACAGCGAGAAATGCGATGAGGCCTTTCATAGGAGAGACGGTGTAAATTAAACAGCAGTATTATTAATAAATGCAACGGATGGCGAGCACAAATGTGCCCGACATCTGTTTTTTCAGGAGCCACGTCAGGCCAGACGCCTTAATGCTCGACATTATTGGATGTTCCTCTCTAAATCGCCGCATGAAGTTTTATTGCCCTCTGGGCATCGCCGTCGCGCTGACATGTGGTCTCCTCCAAGGACAAACCTCCGCACCGGGGATGCATACCTGGACCAGCACGGACGGGCGCAAGATCGAGGCGGCCTTTGTCGCCATGGAGAGCGAAGGGGTGAAAATCCGGATGGCCAATGGCAGCACCTTCACGGTGCCGCTGGAGCGTCTGACAGAAGCGGACCAGACTTTTGCGAAAAGCCAGGGCACCCCCAGTGCCAGCACCCCTGCCACGGCCTCAGAGGCTGGCACCCCCGCCGCCAGCAAAACCTGGCCGCGAACAGTCTCGCTGGATGAAAAGCCTGCCGTCACAGTGGTGAAGGAAGATGCCGAAACCCACCAGTTCATCTACCGCTCACCGCACTATGAGTTTCAATGCGACTCGAAGCTCGGAGCCAATGTGGTGCGCGAGTTTGGCCGCATGTTTGAGGCCACTTGGCTGATCAACTGCATGCTGCCGCTGGATTTGAAACCGCAGCCTGAAAGACTGCGTGAAATCTTCCTGGCGCGTTTGTTCACCAGCAAGGCTGACTATCTGAAAGCAGGAGGTGTCCAAGGGTCCGCCGGTGTTTACATGACGTCCGAGAAAGCCCTGATGGTGCCGCTGTCCAGCCTCGGGGTGCAGATGGTCGGCAGCCGCGTGTCGCTGGCAGAAAGCGCGGCCCGCGACAACGCCACGCTCATCCACGAAATCACCCACCAGATGATGAACCACTGGATGGGAATGCTGCCCACCTGGTATGTGGAAGGCAGCGCGGAGTATGTCTGCATGCTGGATTACAACAGCAATGGCCGCTTCAACCTGATCGGTCTCAACCGCCAGCTTCAAAATTTCACCGGAGCGCGTGGGGGTGGTGGAAAGGGCTTCACCATGATCGACCTGGAAGAATTGATGACCATCGAGTATGAACGCTGGTCTGCGGCGCTGGGCGAGGGCGGCTTTGCCAACGAAAACTACGGTTCGTCCTGCCTGCTGACCTATTACTTCTACCATGTGGACGATAAAGGCGATGCCGCCCATATCATCGCTTGGCTGCGCGAAGTCGAAAGCGCCAAGAGCGACGAAGCAGTGGCTGCCGCCACAAAGAAGCATCTGCTGCGCGACCGAAGCTACGCGCAGCTGAGTGAGGATGTGAAGAAGGGCCTGCGCAAGGAAGGCATTGATGTCAGTTTCTTCCCTTCAGGAAAGAACGGCCCCGTCAGTTCCGCCAAATAGGCTGGCCGGTGCCGAGGGCCATTTTGGTGAATTCTCAACAATCAGATCAAAGAGGTTAGAATTCTTATGGCGTTTCTAATTCATATCGGTTAGAATAGTTTCACATCTGGGAAATGACCAATTCTGATCGCATCCGCATCTTGATCGTCGAAAACGAGGGCCTCGTGGGCTGTGACATGGCCACGACTCTCGGAAAACTCGGTTATGTGGTCGTCGCCATCTGTGCTTCCGGAGAGGAAGCACTGGAGCGCTTGGACGAGTTCCGCCCTGATCTGGTCTTGATGGATGTGCACCTGGCGGGGCAGCTTGATGGCATTGATACTGCCCGTGAGTTGCAGAGCCGCAGCCGGGTGGCGATCGTCTATGTCACGGCCTGCGCAGATCTGGACACTGTTGCCCGCGCCCGCCAAACGCACCCGCACGGGTACCTGCTCAAGCCATTCAATCATGACGAACTCCGCCTTGCCGTGGAAGTGGCAGCGCAACGCCATTTAGAAGAGGACGAGCGCCAGCGTCGTGAGCACAGTTACTTTGAGGCCTTTCAAAGCCTCGCCGATGGGGTGATCGCTGCTGATTTGTCCGGAGGCGTGGTCTTTATGAACCCCTCCGCCGCCCGCGCCACCGGCTGGAATGCTCAGGAAGCCGTCGGTCGCTCCTTAAACGAAGTTTTTCGCATTTATCAGAGCACCGGTGAGCCAGCGGAGATTCTCTCTGCCGAGGCTGCCACGCAAGCCGCTGAACGAACCGTCTATCTAACGACCCTGGCGGGTGAACGCGTACCGATCCAGGACCGTACGGCACCGCTGCGTGATGCGCAGGGCCACCTGACTGGACTCATCATTCTCTTTCGTGCGGCTGCTGTGCCAGCGCCGGCGGAAGCTCCGCCCATGGCCAACCGCAGCACGGCACCGCTGGTGGATGTGGTCGAAAGCATTTCCGACCCGCTCTTTGCGCTCGATGCCCGATGGCGCGTGACGTATGCCAACGCGAGCGCCCTGCGCCTGTTTGACCGCAACCTGCAGAATATGCTGGGCCTTTCGCTGTGGGACATCATGCCCAGCGCCACCCGCGAACAGCACCATGAGGCTTTCGCCCATGCCATGCTGCATCGCGAGACGGTGAACCGTGAGCTTTACCTCGACGAAAAACAGATCTGGCTCGAACTGCGCGGCTATCCCTTTGGTGAAGGGCTGCTGCTGCTTGTACAGGATGTCACGGCCCGGCGTGAAGAGGCTGAGCGCCGCAACCGCATCGACCGCCTCGAATCACTCGGCCTGCTGGCCCGTGGCTTTGCGCATGATTTCAACAATCTGCTCACTGTGCTACTGGGCAACATCTCGCTGGCCGAAATGCGCCTGCGCAATGCGATCACTCTGCCTGAACTGCACACGGCCAAACAGGCCACGCTGCAGGCGCAGAACCTCGTGCAGCAGCTGCTCACTTTTGCCCGTGGTGGTGCGCCAATCAAAACGCAAATTCGCCTTGGCGACCTCATTGAGACTTTCTTCATGCATCACACGCGTGCGAATCGTGTCGAGTACCGCATTGAAGTGCAGCCGGGCCTGCCACAGATCGCCATTGATGGCGCGCAGATCCGCCGACTGCTGAGCAATCTCATCCGCAACGCCGAACAGGCGCAGCCGAACGGCGGTGAAATCACGGTGCGCTGCTTCGCGCCTGATCATGCCGAGATGTTCCCGGGTGAAATGGTCACCGATACGAACTTCCAGCCCTCCGGCCTCGCCATCGAAGTCGAAGACAAAGGCGAAGGCATCCCCACGGAGCACCTGCCGCATATTTTTGAGCCCTACTTCAGCACCCGCAAGGCCGACAACGCGACCGGTCTGGGCCTCACGGTGTGCGAATCCATTGCCAAAGCCCACGGCGGCTCGCTGACCGTCAGCTCAGAGCAAGGCAAGGGCACGACGGTGCGCTTCTACCTGCCGCTGGATTCCGATGGTGAGGAAGCAGATGCCTTTGGCCTCAGCAAGGTGTTCGACGCGCCACCGGAACTGAACGCCGCCAATCCGCGCATCCTGGTGCTGGAAGATGATCCGCTGGTGCGCTCTTTGATTGTCCGCAATCTCACGGGCAACGGTTTTGATGTCGCGGAGAGCTCCGAAGGCAGCGAAACGGTGCGCATGTACCAGGAAAGCGTGACCCAAGGCCGCGCCTTTGACCTCGTCATTCTCGACCTCAGCATTCCCAATGGCATGGGCGGTGTGCGTGCGATGGAAAAGCTCCGCGCCATCGACCCTGAAGTCTTTGCCATCGTCTCCAGCGGCTACTCGGACGATCCTGTCATGGCCAATCCCGCCTCCTACGGCTTTGCCGCCGTGCTGCCCAAACCGTACGAGCCTGCCGACATGCTGCGCCTCGTGCGCAACATCCTGGCCACACGCGGCATCCGCCGTTCGTCGTAATTCGGGGGCATCCGTTGACAACCGCGTCTGGTTTGAGAAAGAACCTGCATGCGCGAACAGGACCTCCTCGACAAGCTCAGCAAGATCGAACGGCTCTATGCAGGCGCCGCCACTCCCGGTGAGAAAGAAGCGGCCGCCGATGCCATGGACCGCATCAAACGGCGGCTGGGTGAGACGGCCAAGATCGAGCGGCCCATCGAGTACAAGTTCACCCTGAGCGATGGCTGGTCGAAAAAACTCTTCACCGCGCTGCTGCGCCGGTATGCGCTCAGGCCGTACCGCTATGCGCGTCAGCGACGGACCACGGTCATGGTCCGAGTGCCGCGCAGTTTTGTGGATGAAACGCTGTGGCCGGAGTTCCTCGAACTCAGCAAGGTCTTGCAAACCTACCTCGACGAGGTGACCGAACGCGTCATCTCGCGGGCCATCCACGCCAATGAGGGCGAGGAGGAAGTCATTGCCGGTGAGTTTCTGGAATGATGCAGGCTACTTGCCGTCCTGCCAGAGGAGACGCGCGGCATAGACGCTGTTGTCAGCGCCATATTTGTTGTCGGGCTTGATGATGATGTCAGGACCGTTCTTCTGCATCCACTCGGCCACGGTGACCCAGGTCTCGTTTTCACTGACCTCGCACACGCCGAAGTTTCCGAGCCGTGCGCCGCGTTCCGGTACCAGGATGCGCTCGGTTTCGCGTTTCACGGTGAGGCTGGGCTTGTCCACCTCTGCCATGAACAACGGGGCACGATGGCGGAAGACGTGGTCATTGTTCGCGCCTTTGCGGGTGTAAACGAGATAGAGGTGCTCCTTGTGCGCCACCCAGTGCTGCTGGGTGTTGTAGTTGCCCAGGTCACCGCCGTCACTCCAGTCCCAGCGTTTCGGTTCGCTGAAGTGCAGGCCGTCATCGCTGACGCACACATAGCCTGCGGTGTCGTTGCGCAGGGTCAGATAGAATTTCCCGGCGCAGCGGATCAATGAGGGCTCATAGACGCCGCGTCCGGATTCCAGCGCCAGATTATTGCCTTGTTCGACATAGCGCAGCGTGCGTCCGTCAAAGCTGCAGCGCAGCACGGTGACGCGGTAGTATTTGTCGCCTTTGGCCTTGAAGTAGACGGGCAGGAGGATGTCGCCGTTTTCCAGATCCACGCGCTGCACGCTTCCAGAGCCCGCATTGTAAAACTTCGGGCCTTTCGGCATTGGCATCTCCACCCACGGTGACCAGGTGGCCTGCTGCGGATCATAAACCGAGAAGCAGGTTTCGCGGGGGCGTTCGTGAATGACCTTGTTGTCGGAATAACGGACGGTGTGGCCGATGCCGAGGAGTTTGCCTGACTTTGCATGATACTTCGGCGTGAAGTCACAGGCCGCCACGATCACGCCATCCGGCTCCTCGCGCCGGCCCAGTGTTGCCGTGTGCTCGACGGGCTGCGTCCAGGTCTTGCCGAGATCGGAGGTGCTGATGTGGTTCAGCGCATAAAAGACATCGCTGCCGGTGAGCAGGAGCTTCTGCATCGTGAGCACGACCTGCGGCGGGCTGCCGGGAATCGCGCCTGCACGCGGATGCACCCAGCACATTTTGCCATCGTAGCCCTGGGTGATCGTTTCGAGCTTCAGTATGTACGGATCGGCTGCGTGGAGCGCGGATGCAAATAGGAGGGAGGGAATGAGCAGGCGAATCATGCTCACATCAACGCGCGAGGGTCGTTGAGTTGTTCGGCTTTTGCGTGTCCCAGAGTAGCTTCATGGCGATGACGCCGAGCCATGGGGCGAGGCCTGCGGCGGCCATGCCGAGATCGAAGGACTTCGTTTCATCCACGAGCCGGCCAAAGAGCTTGTGCATGGGTGATGACACCGCCCACACCCAGGTGCTGAGCAAACCCGTGAGCCGTCCCACATGCCGGTCGGAAAGCTCCTGCACAAAGCTGTAGTAGCACGGGAACAAAGCCAGTGCTCCGGCACCGACGACGAGGATCGCGCCCATCAGCGGCCAGCCTTTGGGCAGCCAGAGCAGCAGCACGCTGAACGACGTCATCACGCAGGCGCCCGCATACACCCAGCGGCGTGCACCATGTGCTGAGATGGCAAACCGCCGCGCGAGCCATAGTGAAATGATTCCCGCGGCGATGCAGCCGATGTCTGTGCCGATGTAGTAGGCGGAGTTGAAAGTCAGTGCTTCTGTCTCTGAGTAACCGCGCCCTTCCTGCATGAACTTGGGCAACCACACGCGGAAGAGATGCCAGCAAGTCTGGGCACCGAAGATCAACATGGCCAGCGCCCAGAAGCGGCCGCTCAGCAGAATGTCCATCAGGCTTTCGCGCTTTGAAGGATCATCCTCGACCACCACATCCAGATCGCTTTTGCGCATCGACACGAACCACAGTACCACCCAGAACAGGCCGATGTAGCCGATGGCCTCAAACGCCAGCCGCCAGCTCGACAGCTCATCGGTCATGAGCCAGATCATCAGCGGCGGCGTCACGACAGCGCCGATGGACGCGCCGCTTTGCAGAACGCTGTTGCCCATCGTGCGATCCTTCGGCTGCAGCAGGGCGAAGGTGGTCTTCAAGGCACAGGGCCAGTGCCCTGCTTCAAAGAAGCCCAGCAGCACCCGGCACGTGAGCAGGGGCCAGTAGCCTTCTGTTTGTGCGGAGGCAATGCCCATGAGTGACCATCCGCTGAGCACCACCGGATAGAGCCAGTAAACGCGAAACCGGTCCGCCAAAAATCCGAACACCAGCGAGCCCACGGCAAAGGCCCAGCCAAACGCCAGCTCCATGTCGCCATACTGTTCCTGCGAGAGATTGAACTCTTTCGTCACCCGCGTCGAGGCATTCGCCAGCGTCTGTCGATCCATGTAATTGATCGTCGTCGCCAGCAGCAGCAGGCCGCAGAGGTACCATTTATAGGTGGAGGAGCGGGGAGTGGGCATGTGTTTCACCCTTCCCAGCTCCTTCCATCCCAGGCAATCACGCGATCCAGCAGTTTCACGACTGACTCGCTGAAACACTGAAACAAGACTTCGCCTTTTTCTGCGGTCGCGGAGCGGGGGTCGCCGACATGGCCGGGCTCGCTGCGGTCGGGCATGATCCAGCCGCGGGAGGCGGGTTCGAAGGGGTTGCCGAAGGGGACGTCGCTCGTTTTTGACAGGTCGCCGACGAGTTCGGGGCGCAGGCGCAGCACCATGCTGGTCTCCCATTCGCAAGCGTGGCCCATGACACGCTGTTGGATGGAAGGATCGCGAGTCCAGGGCTCAGCGCCCAGACTCCAGTAAGTGGCGAAGAGGAGCAGGAGATCGCTGCGATCACGGTATTTCTGCCGCGTCTCAAAGACGGCCTGTTTGCCGGGAATGTCGTTGCCGCCGTGGCCGTTGAGGAAGACGAGACGCTTGAAGCCGTGGGCGATGAAGTTGTCCATCAGCCCGTTGAGCAGGTCCAGATACAAGCGGGGCTCTGCGGACAAGGTGCCGGAGAAGTCCATGTGATGATGCGAGTTCCCGAGCCACATCGTGGGTGCGATCAAAACTCGCTCACCCAGCGCTGCTTCAGTGCGGCGGACGAGTTCGTTCGTCAGCATGCTGTCGGTGAAGACCGGCATGTGCCGTCCGTGCTGCTCCAAGGCTGCGACGGGGAAGATGACGGGGGTGTTTTTATCGAGAGCGGCCACAGCGGGCCAGGTGAGTTCAGCCAGGAGCATCCATTTACAACGTCGTCGGCGATTCGTTTTTTGATCGACTTGCAACTTTGTTCCGCGCTGGAATCTTATCTTATGAAATTATGGCCCCGTCTCCTGGTTTGCGGAACACTCATTCTGGAGCTGGCCGCATGCGGGACCCTCCGGCCAAACACTGCGGCCATCCCTGTCGTGGGTTTTGTCAGTCAGGAATCCATCGCACACGCCTGCCGCCAGCACACCGTCCACCGCCGGGGCACGGCTGGATTTGAAATGCTGCCGGATGGTCGTGAGTCATACCTCGCACGACTGGCCATGCTGGAGGCGGCGCAGCACACGCTGGGCCTGCAATACTACATCTGGGATGATGATGTGGTCGGCACCACGTTCGCCGACCGCCTGCTGGCAGCAGCTGACCGTGGTGTGAAAGTCCGACTGCTGCTGGATCTCACGAACAAAGCCCAGGTGGAAGTGAGTTCCGCTGCGCTGGCGGCGCATCCCAACATCCAGGTGGCCTTTTTCAATCCGCTAATGGATCTGAAGGGCATTTTTGCCGGGAATCCCATCCCGGTGATCGGAGAGATCGACCGCATGCAAAGCCGCATGCACAACAAGGTCATGATCGCGGATGGCACCCTTGTCATGGGCGGCGGGCGAAACCTGGGAGACACCTATTTTGGCATCCATCGTAAGCACAATATGCGGGATCTGGACTTCATTGCCGCCGGGCCGGTGGTGGATGCATCGGCCAAGTCGTTTGAACTGTACTGGCGATCACCTCTGACGCGCATGGGGGATCAGGCAAAAATCACCGATCATGAACGTGAAAATCTGCGTGAACTGCGCAGACATGTCATGCGCAAGAAGCGCGCACTGGCCGCGAAAAACGGAAACCACTACCCTCTTGCAATGAGCCGGGCAGAGTCTTTGGATGTCTTGCACCAACTCGTGAGTCGCATGATCTGGGCTGAGTACGAGTTTATAGCGGATCCACCCGAGCGCATGATGCGTCAGGGGCTGGTGGCCTCACCGGTGTCGAAAAAAATTGAAGGCGCCGTGCGTGAGGCCAGATCCGAGGTGGTGATGCATGCCGCTTATTTCATTCCCCAGAACGACACGCTGGAGCTGCTACGAGCGGCCACCGCGCGCGGCGTCCATGTGCAGGTGCTGACCAATTCGCTGGCATCCATCGACGGGGTGGCCGCCATGGCGGGGATCATCAACCGTCGCCAAAGTGTGCTCGACTGCGGGGTCAGTCTCTTTGAACTCAATTCGCATGCGGCTGATCGCAAGGACTACATCCATGTGCGCCGACTCACGCCGCTGGGCATGCATACGAAAGGGTTCGTGATCGATGACCGCCTGTCGTTCATCGGCTCCTTCAACATGGATCCCCGCTCCAAATACATCAACACAGAGACGGGCGTGATCATCCATAGCGCGGCCTTCGCCGCGCGCTTGAAATCGTATTTGCTGAAGGGTTTGCAGCCCGAGAACAGCTGGCACATCACGCGTGCAGCCAATGGCTCCCTCCTCTGGACAGGGCAGCTGCCCAATGGCAGCAGAGCTGTGCGGCGCATCGAGCCGGAGGCGTCGCTGGTTCGCCGACTAAGCTGCTGGTTCTACCGCTGCCTGCCCTGGGAGGATTTGCTGTAACCAACCGCCTCAGCGGATTTCCTCGACCTTGATGGTGTGGGTGACGGGTTTGATGGACTTGCGGACGTTGGCGTCCGGCTTGGCATGTTCATCGGCGAGCTTCTTTTTCAGCTTCGTCAGCGCCTCGGCCACTTTGGGATCTTCGGCAGCTTCAGCAGCGATCACGCGCATGTGGGTGACGAGGTTTTTGACCAGCAGCGTTTCAAAGTTCTCCTTCAGCGTGATGGCGGCGGTCAAAGCGGCAAAGGCGTCATCAAACGGTGTCTTGGTGAATTCGGCGGCGAGATTGATGCCTGCTTCGAGCTGTTCGCGGGTGAACTCCTTGCTCTGGCTGCCCCAGGTGACTTTGGCCTTGGCGCTGCCGAGGTTGACCACTTTCAAGGTGAAGCGGTTGAGGTCCTGATTGAAGCTGGTGAAGGGCAGGATGCTGCGATTGCTGCCCGCCGAGGTGGGATCTGCGTCGAATACAAACGGCCACTTGGTGCTTTCCAACGTCACGCTGCCGTTTTGACCGCCTTTGACGACGTGGCCGCTGCTTGCGGTGCTGGCGCCTTTCACATCGACTGTAATCGTGCCGATCTCGCCATCAAAGCCCAGTGCTTTCAAGAAGGCCTGTGCCATCAAGAGCTGGCCCGCCGGTGCCGGATGGAAGCCGTCGCCACCGAAGGGGCCGTATTCTTTGCCCAGCGCCGCCTTCGACTTGGTGAGGGCGCTGATCATCGTGTCATACACGTTGGCAAAGGGCTGCTTGTTCTCTTCCGCGAGCTTTTTGGCGATGTCACGCAGATGCGCGAGGTTGTCATTGTAGTCCTGGCCGGTGACGTTTTTCTTGAAGTAATCCGGGTCCACTCCGCCGGGGGAACCGATGGCCATGACCTTCACGCCGACTTTTTTCATGCCGTCGATCACTGCACGCATGTTCTTCTCATACTCAGCGCCGATCTCCGGCGCGTAGGGCCGATAGCTGGCGTCATTCATGCCATAGCAGGTGGTGGCGACATTCGGATTGAAGACAGCGAGGTCGTTTTCGAGGCGAGCTGCGAAGCCGCCGGCGCGTTCGCCGCTCCAGCCGAACTGGAACACCTTGATGTCACTGCGCCCTGTGCAGGCGAGCAGGTAGGTCTCGATGTATCTGGAATAAATTTTCTGCTCCGTGATGCTGTCACCAATCACGGCGACACGGGCGTTTGGCGGCAGCAGGGATTCAGCACGCAGGCTGACGGCGGCGAGGAGGATGGAAAGAAGCGGGAGAATACGCATGGTGGTTGAAGGGAGAAATGTCATACCTCCGAAAAAGGGGTGTTCTGGCAAGGAATTGTTTGCTCCGATATAAGAAGCACAGGAATTTCTGCTTGCTGATTCGACGTTCAACCCAACAACCATGCTCTCCATGAAAGGCCGTCGTTACTTTTCTGTTCTGTGTGCTGTGATTCTGGTGGGCGGGCAGACTTATGCTGTGTGGTGGTCGGCCATAAAGCATCAGCATCGGATCATCATTTTGCTGCCAGATGGAACCCCCGCGCCTACTCCGTCAGTGGTACTGGACTACGATCCTGTTTATGAATATCATCCAATGCTACTCACTGGTGATCAGCTCGGCATTGTATTTATTCCCCGCGAGCGGGCTTACGGGCAAGGCTGGGATACCATGCGGATCAGCGCGACCCAAGGAGCGAAGTGGTATGTGGCGAGCCGCGACCCGTTGCATTGCCATTATCCGATGACTGTAGTGTTGGAGGAAGCCGCTCCGCAGCCAAAAGCCGGACTTTTTCAACAACTTCGTGAGCTCATCCAAGTTCTGCGACAATGAAGCACGTCGGGCCTACCGCAGCATCGTTTCCGTTTGCGCGAGAACATCGCCAAAGGGGATGCGCTCAAGGAGGCCGTAGGACTCATGACGGCCGAGACGTGCACGGGTGGTAGCGGGGCTGGTGAGACCGCAAAGGAAGCGGGCGAGCTGACGAGAGTTGTGCAGCGCGGCATGACGCTCATCAATCAATTTACGAATCTCCGCGACATGCTCGACGGTGATCGGCGGCGGCTCGGACTGTGGGATTTCGCGAGGTGATTCGTCGGTGATGCCTTTTTCGCGCTCTTTGCAGCTGGTGCAGGTGCCGCAGTCGGCGGCCATTTCTTCGCCGAAGTAGTGCAGGAGCCAGCGGGTGAGGCAGCCGCGATGCTGGGCGAAGGTTAGCACCTCGTTCAGGCGCTCGACATCACGACGTTCGCGGTCTGCGAAGAGCTGCTGCATCTTTTTCGTGATCTCTTTGGGGTCGCGACGATGCGCGTCTTCGGACAGCCGATACTTCTGGCGGCTGCCGCTGGGCTTGAGTTCGATGTCGCCGGATTCCTGCAGATAGGTCAGTGCTTTGAGCACCCGATCACGCGGTTCGCTGAGTTCGGCGGCGGCTTCGTCGGGATTCAGCGTGATCCACTTGGTGCCGCGTTTGCCGCATTGAAACAATCGGCGCAAGAATGCCTGACGCTCGGGTTTGTGGCCGGAAAGGATGCGCTGCTCCGGCTGGATGAAACGGAACTGATAGCTGGCGTAAAACGAGCCGAGCGGACGCAGGATGCCGTCGAGTTCGAGATTGGTGATGACCGTTTCGATGACCAGCGGGCGGATGTCCGTGGCATGGGCGAGGTCGTACATCGAGATATCGAACTCTGCGCCTTGCAGCAGCAGATGATCGAGGAGCTGGCGAATGGCCTGCGGCGTGGGCGTATCGCCAAAGGTGAAATTTTCCAGCACGATGCAGTCGTCCGCACAGGCGAGCAGTTCGCAGACCGACACCTTGCCATCGCGCCCTGCGCGGCCGGTTTCTTGCGAGTAGTTTTCGAGCGTTTTGGGCAGGTTGTAGTGATACACGGCGCGGATGTCGGCTTTGTCGATGCCCATGCCGAAGGCGATGGTGGCGACGATGACATCGGTCTGGCCGTTCATGAAGGCATCCTGAGCAGCGTGCCGGTGCTCGTCCGGCAAGCCGGCGTGATAGGCCAGGGCGTTCACGCCATTTTTTTGCAAATGGGTGGCCACATGCTCGGCGGTGTTTTGCAGCGTCACATAAACAATGGAAGGCACCTTGCGCTTCAGCAGCAGCTTGGTGAGCACGGGCAGGCGCTGCTGTGCGGTGCAGGGTGTGATGCGAAAGTGCAGATTTGACCGCAGGAAGGAGGTCTGCACGTGATCAGCCTGCTCGATGGCAAAGGCCTTGCGAATATCCGCCGCGACCGATGGCGTGGCGGTGGCGGTGAGGGCGAGCACGGGCTTGATGCCGAGCTCCTTCGCGACCAGTGCGAGACGCAGGTATTCCGGACGGAAATTGTGGCCCCACTCGGAGATGCAGTGAGCTTCATCGACCGCCATCATCGAGATGCGCAGGCGTTTGAGCCGCTCGACGAAGTTTTCATTCATGAGCCGCTCCGGGGCGATGTAGAGGAGCTTGAGCGTGCCGTTGCGCATGTCGTCAAAGACCTGCGCCGCTTCATCCGCTGAGAGCGAAGAATCCAAACGTGCTGCGGCAATGCCGCGTGCCCGCAGCGCCTGCACCTGATCCTTCATGAGCGCGATCAGCGGCGAGATGACCAGCGTGACACCTTCCATGAGCAACGCCGGGAGCTGGTAGCAGAGCGATTTGCCGGCGCTGGTGGGGAAGAGCGCGAGTGCGCTTCTTCCTGCGAGCAGGGCTTCCATCACTTGTTCCTGTCCGGCACGAAAGGCCTTGTGGCCAAAGTGCTGTTTGAGGGCGGCGTGGAGATCATGAGACATGCGCACTCATGGCACATTCCGGCTTCTGCATGCAATGCAAACCTTGCCTGCGGCGTTTTCTCACGACCATGAAGACGCTGTTTTGCTCCCTCCTCGCCCTGTCGATGTCCACTTTCGCTGCGGAGGACGGCTTTACCCCGCTGTTCAACGGCCAGGACTTCACGAACTGGATCGTGCCTGCAGGCGACAACGGGCACTGGAAGGTGATTGACGCTGTCATCGACTATGACGCATGCAGCGAGGCGGCCAACAAGGCCAAGGACCTGTGGACAGCGAAGGAATACGGCGACTTCACGCTGAAGATCGACTGGCGGCTCAAGCAGACGACCGGCCTCTATGACATGCCGATCGTGCTGCCAGATGGCACCCACAAGCTCGATGCAGAGGGCAAGGAGATCAAAATCCCCACACCGAATGCGGACTCCGGCATCTACCTGCGAGGTGTTGGCAAATCTCAGATCAACATCTGGTGCTGGCCCATCGGTTCCGGCGAAGTCTATGGCTACCGGATGGACAAAACGATGCCACCCGAAGTACGCGCCGGAGTGACGCCGAAAGTGAAGGCGGACAAGCCCGTCGGCGAGTGGAACACCTTTGAGATCACGATGAAAGGCGACCGCCTCACCGTCGTGCTCAACGGCCAGACCGTGATCGAAAACGCGCAACTGCCCGGTGTTCCCGCCAAAGGCAACCTGGGCCTCCAGCACCACGGCGGCAAAAATGCGAAGACCGGCGAACTCTCGCCGGCCTCCAGCCTGATTCAATTCAGGAATATTTCGATCAAGGAGCTGTGATGGAAGTCACGGAGCAAGGCTCCGCCGCCATCACTTGCTGTGCGTGTCGCAGTGTTCCGCTTCGGGCTCGGTTTCTTCGACGATGGCCTTGTCCTTGAGGAACTCCATGGCTTCCTGCAGGAGGAGGTCGCCGCGCACGTTGTCGATGAGGCCGTTCTTCTGCGCTTCGGCCATGAACTTCTTCGCGGGCATCTTCTGACGCTCGGCGATCTGGGCGAGGGCCATGGCGATCTTCTGGCCGGGAACTTCGAGTGCTTCCTTCTTGGCGATCTGCTCAAGGATGAAGCTGACTTTGACGTTCTGGCGGGCCTGATTGGTGGCGCTGTTGAGGATCTCGTCCTGCTGCTTCATCAGCTCTTCTTCGCCGATGCCCTGCTGCATGGCACGCTGGGCGATTTCGTTGGTGCGGCGCTGGGCTTCGCGGTTCACGACTTCCTGAGGGAGTTCGAACTCCACCTTTTCGAACAGGTGGGCGATGACCTGATTGGACTTGGCGGCATCGCGGGCCTGCTCGCGGCGGCGACGGATGGCGTCACGCACTTCATTGCGCAGGGTTTCGAGGGTCATTTCATCACCGCCGACCTTCTTGATGAGTTCTTCGGTGAGTTCTGGCACGGCCTTGTTCTTCACGCCGTGGCATTTCGCGGCCAGTGCGATGGTCTTGCCGCGCAGGGCTTCGAAGTTGAAATCGTCTGCGATGGTGATGTTCAGCGTGCGCTCGTCATCTTTGGCGATGCCGACGAGGCCTGCGTAGAAGCCCGGGAGAAAATCGTCTTCGTCGGCGAGGAGGAACCAGTTTTCCTTCATCTCCTTGAGATGAGCGGGAGCGTCCGGCATGGCTTCGGCGAGCGGCTGGCCATCAAGGCTGCCGGTGACGCTGAGCACGACGACATCACCGACGGCGGCGACACGTGGCACGTCTTCATAGGTGGCCTGGTTTTCGCGGAGGTGGAGGAGATCGTGGTCCACATCAGCGTCGGTGACTTCGATGCGGGGGAGCTTGACCGGGATGCCGGTGTACTCGGGAAGCTCAAACTTCGGCGCGAGGCTCATCTCAATGGTGAAGCTGAAGCTCTTGTCGGTGTCGTGATACATCTTGTCGTTCACGGCGAGGACGTTGAGGAGTTCGAGGCCTTCGCTCTTCACGGCCTGACGCAGGCCTTCGCTGATGAGCTTCTTTTCGAGTTCGTCCTTCACTTCGTTTTCGTAGCGCTTGGCGACGATGCTCTTCGGTGTTTTGCCGGGGCGATAGCCGGGCAGGCGAACCATGCCGGCGAAGTAGGTGATGATTCCGTCACGTTCTTTGCCGACCTGGTCGGAGGGAACGCGGACGTGGGCGACGGCGCGGCAGTTGGGCTGATGTTCGACGTTGATGTTCATGAGAAAGCGATTAGGGGCGAAGTGTTATTCCATCGCAACAACCGGGCGGTGGGAACCGCGTCCGGGCCGGAGGGGCGCGCATGATAGACAGTTTGACGGTTTTGACAAACAGAGAACGACATCCCCGATCTAAGCCTACATGCGTATTTTTCAGAGATTTGAGGTCTGGCTGCTGCTTATCGCAGGCGGAATCGCCATTTGGTGGTCATTTGAACCGGCCCCAAACCTGGCCGAAAACGGTCCCGGAGCGGAAATGAACGCCGATTCCCCCCTGCAACTCCGCCGCTGTACGCTGGAGCGTGATTTTGGCAATGCCCGGCTGGATGTGGAGGTGCGCTACAAGAATGCCAGCCCCCGCCCGCTCTCGATGCAGCCGCCAGACGTGCGGCTGGTCAATGCCGCCGGCAAGGAAGTGCCGCACTTTATTCTCCCGGTGGAACGCCCGCCGAGCATCGAAGCCCAGACCACCGGGGACGTGCGATTGCGGTTTTGGCTGGAAAAAGCGGATCTCGCCGGCCCCCTGACGCTGGAAATCCGTGGGCAGAAGCTGGAAGTCAAAAACGGTACGGCGCTGGATTTGGAGAAGCTGGAGAACGCGAAGCCGAAGGTGTGGACGAGTGCGGACTGGACTCCCTGACCTGCTCAGGCCTGCAAAATGACCCAGGTGGCACCCCAGGAGCCGCTGGTTTCATCGGCAGGCCAGATGAACTGCTGAACTTCCGGCAATGTGGCGAGCAAGCGATGCACGCCGGTTCGGAGGGTGCCGCTGCCTTTGCCATGAATGATGCGCACGCGCAGGATGCCGCGCTTGCGACATTCGGCGAAGTATTCGGGCAGCAGGCTCCCGATTTCATTCGGGCGGAAGGTGTGCAGATCGAGTTCCGGGCCAATGGGGTGCTCCACCATATCGGGGATCGGTTCGTCGGCATCTGCGTGCATGGTGGAAGGTGATTCGACGGTGCCTCGAGTCCAGCGACAATCGTATCTGTGCACAGCGCTTGTGATCTGAGCTGGGAGGTCTAGCATGGGCCAAGCGTTTCCAAGGAGTTTCTATTGCGTTCCCAACTACGATCCTGGTTCCAGCAACTGCGTGATTCCTCACGTCAGGGTCTGACGTGGTTGCAGACCATGGCCGCCGAAAGTGAGCTCGACCCTTTTCCGCTGAGGCAGACGCTGAAGGATTACAACAAGGAAATGTTCAAGGCGGACTTCCGGAGCGGGGTGGACGGTGCGCTGCTGGCCATCCCGCAGGGAATGGCGTTTGCCGTGGTGGCCGGGCTGCCGCTGGCCTATGGCATCACCTGCTCGGCGGTGGCCTGCGTGGTCGGCGCACTGCTGATGAGCTCGCGGCATTCCATCTATGGACCGACGAATGCCACAGCGTTCATGGTGTCGTCCTATTTCGCCGCCTTTCCCAACCTGAACCAAATGGCCTCGATGCCGATGCTGGTGTTTCTCGTGGGAGCGCTGCTGATTTTTGGCGCGTATTTCCGCGTGGCGGACATGGCGCGGTTCATCAGCCGGGCGGTGGTGGTGGCGTATCTCACGGGTGCCGCCTTGCAGATGTTTGCCCATCAGCTCCCGGTGGCGCTGGGCCAGCAGATCGCGGCGCCTCCAGGCAAACCCGTGGCGCGAACCTTGGTCTCCGATCTGCATGAGGTGCTGGGCAATCTGGAGGCCATTCACTGGCCGAGTGCGCTGATCTGTGTGCTCGCCCTTGCCTCCTACTATGGTCTCAAACGATTTGGCAAACGCTTCCCGGCACTGACGCTGACGCTCATCCTGATGTCTCTCCTCGCCGTGATGATGAACAAAGCAGGGCTGCAGGTCGCCACCTATTCAGATCTGTCATTCTCCTGGCGCACGCTGCTGCCGCCATTTCCGGACTTCACCAGCGGCAAGGCATCGGCGCAGTTCAGCCAGCTCTTTGGTCTGGCTCTTTCACTCGCGTTTGTTTCCATGATGGAAAACTCAGCGATGGCGCGCACGCTGGCCAGCCGGTCAGGACACAGCGTTGATGCCAACCAGGACATGCTCAGTCTCGGAGTGGCAAATCTGGCCTGCTCCTATCTCAGCGGCATGCCTGCGTCCCATTCGCTGACGCGTTCGCTGGCGGCGTATGAGAGCGGCGCGGTATCGCCGGTGTCCGCTATTGTCAGTGGCGTTGCATGTCTGGTGGCGGCACTGACCATCGGCCCGCTGGTGGCGTTTGTGCCCAAGGCCGCGCTGGCGGCGATGGTGATCTGTGTGGCCGTGGCGCTGATCAACAAGCGGCAGATCCGCATCTCCCTGCGCGCCACAGGGGCGGATGCGGCGGTGTTTCTCACGACCTTCGCCGCCACGCTGATGGTGCCACTGCATGTGGCGATTTTCAGCGGTGTGGGGCTCTCGATCATCCTCTACCTGCACAAGGCCAGCCATCCCTCGCTGGTGGAATATGAATTCAATGAAGAAGGCAACCTTGCTGAAGCACGGCAGGGTGGGAGACAGCATCTGGCCATTTCCATCGTGCATGTGGAGGGTGATCTGTTTTTTGCCTCCGCCGACCTGTTCCGCACGCAGATCCAGGGCTCCTGCACCGACCCCAATCTGCGGATTGTCATCCTGCGTCTCAAAAACGCACGCCACCTCGACGCCACCTGCGCGATGGCGATTGAAGAACTGGTGCGCACCCTGCGTGCTGACGGGCGTGATCTCATCGTCAGCGGCGTGTCGAAGGATCTGTACCGAGTGCTGAAGGGTGCCGGCATGGTGGAAGTGATCACCAAGGACAACCTCTTCCCCGCCAGCCCGTCCAATCCCAATCTTTCCACCCGAAATGCTTTGCGACGTGCGCAGGAGATTCTGGGCATCAAGGACGCCGACGTGCGTATCTACTACGATCCCTCTAAATCCCCCCAAGCCCTAGCCTCCTCATGAAATGGTCCTTTCGTCTCTTCACCTTTGCCGGCACGGAGGTTCGTGTTCATGTCACCTTCTTCCTGCTGCTCCTGTTTGTCGCCAGCCAGAGCTTCCTCAGCGGGCAGGGTCTACCTGCAGCGCTGGAATTGACGCTGTTCATCACCGTCATGTTTGGCTGCGTGGTGCTGCATGAATTTGGCCATGTGCTGGCCGCACGGGGCTACGGCATCCGCACGCCGGACATCACGCTGCTGCCCATCGGCGGCGTGGCGCGGCTGGAGCGCATGCCACGAAAACCCTCGGAGGAGCTGGTGGTCGCGATCAGCGGCCCGCTGGTCAATGTGATCATCGCCGCAGCCATTTATCTGGGTTTGGGCATCAGTGCCGCCTTCAACCCCGGCTACGACTTCCTCAAAACGGGCAACTTCTTTGAAAAGCTCATGATGTGGAATGTCTTCATGGTTTTGTTCAACTTGATACCCGCCTTTCCCATGGACGGCGGACGCATCCTGCGCGCCGCATTTGCCATGTTCATGGAATACGGCGTCGCGACACGCCGGGCGGCCGCGATCGGGCAGGGCATCGCGATGATGGTGGCCATCTACATGCTGCTGAACCACACGTTTCATCCCATGCTGCTGCTCATCTGCTTCTTCATTTTCATGGCCGCCGGTCAGGAGGCCGCCAGTGTCACCCAGCAAGAGGCCACGCGGAATCTGCGCGTGCGTGATGCCATGCTCACCGATTTTCGCAGCCTGCCGCCAGAAGCAACGCTACGCGATGGTGTGGCGCTGCTGCTTGCCGGCAGCCAGCAGGATTTTCCCGTGCTCGACACCCATGGCAGCATGCAGGGCATGCTGACGCGGCATGATCTGATCTCGGCACTCGCGGAAAAAGGACCCGGGCAACCCGTGGTGGAGGTGATGCGCCCCTGCCCCGCCTCGACTGAGCCCGCGAGCGAACTGACGCAGGCGCTCGAAATTTTAAGCGCCAGCGACTGCCCGGCCATACCCGTACTTGATCCCAGCAACGGCGGACTCGTCGGCCTGCTCACCACCGAAAACGTGGGCGAGTCGCTCATGGTGCGTGCGGCGTTGATGAAACTGCGAACACAAACCTAAGCTGCCCGGACTCATGTTTCATTGCCGCCTGCTTATTCTGCTCGTCACCTTGATGGCTCTATCCGGACGGGCGGATGAAAGCACTGACGTCACGACTCTCGCGAATCTGCGCGGTGTGTTTCTCGCCTTTTTGAACTATGATGGCAGCAAGGTGCTGGTACAAATGAGAAGTGGGAAGATCGGGCTTTGGGATGTCGCTTCCGGCAAGGCCGTTGCTGGCGACCTAGGATCCATGCAAATGAAGGGAAATGTCTTCATGGCCCCCGGAGGCACAGTATTCGCCGCTGGCTATGAAGAGGGGGGTGTGCGGGTCTTTGACGCAACCTCCGCAATCGCGATTTCACCGCTGCTGGAGATGGCGCTCATCAACCAGTGGACGAACCAGATGTCCTGCTCGCCGGATCTCCACACATTGTTAGCGTTTGATGCGGATTGCAGAGCTCAGGTGTTCGATATCAAAAGCGGAAGACATCTTGCGCAGATCGCTCAGACGTCTGAACCTGTTCAAGTCTCTGAGACCGGAATGCGCTGCCAGTTTTCAGATGATGGAGAATCCTGTTTCATCCTCGACCCCAGCGGCACTTTGATCCGCTACAGCACCGCCGATTGGAAAGCTGCGGGCAAACCGATGAAACATCCGAGCCCCGAAGAATACTGGTATGATTTCAGGCTTTCCCGCGATGGAAAGTTCGCGATCACCTGCAGCTGGCCGGGGGAGAACGGACCCAAAGGACATCTCCAGCTCTGGGACGTACAAACGGCAGAACCTATCGGCAAACGCCTGGAAGCACAGAATGGAATGGGAGGCAGGTTTTTGCCTGGCGGCAAACGCCTCCTCGTCACTCCAGCACGTGGACTGGCCGCTGTCTATGAACTCCCTGGGCTGAAACGGCTCTTTGACCTGCCGAAGCATGATGAAGTCGATAGTCCAAGTGTGCGCAGCACACGCGATGGTCAGTGGTTGCTGACCTGGGGGAACTCCATGCTTCGACTGAGTGACTCTTTCACCGGCAAAGTGGAAGGCATTCAGTCCAGCAAGGCGCAGGTTTCCAAAGTTCTGGTGTCTCCCGATAGCAAGCATTGCTATGCCGTGTATGACAATACGGCGTTTTTTCTAGACCGCCAATACGACCATTATGTGATGAAACTAAGCCTGCCAAAACTCAATACTGTTGGCACTATCCGCATCCTGGACACGTTGAAAAGTGTCGATCTTTCACCAGACGGCTCACGACTGCTAATCCAGCAAGGCTGGGATGACAGGGAGCAATTACGTGTCTTCGATGCTGCTACAATGAAGGAGATTATGTCCCCGGAAGCGAATTGAACTACTCCGTCTGCGGCAGATTCACCGCAGGCAGCGGTGCGACGATGTTCACGGGCCAAGGGGGGAACTTCTCAAAGATGCCGGGGCCGAGTTCTTTGCTGCTGGCATAGCCGCGACGGAACATTTCGAGCTTGGCGTCGATGTTATCGACGTGATGCAGGGCCACCGCCTCCGGAGTCTTGGGGAGTACGGGAGAGCCGAACTCATGGGTGCCGTGATGTGCCGCGATGAGATGCAGCAGGTGGAGGCGCACGATTTCAGAAGCGGGCTCAAGCGAAGTCCATTCCGCCGCCGCAGGATCGTCCAGCAGATCCCGCCACAGCTTGTTCACCAGTTCCAGGCCCAGCGGAATGTGGCCGAGCATTTCTGCGGTGAGATTGTAAGGCATGGTGAAGCCGGACTCCGCATAGGCGTTCTCCCAGAGTTTGCCACAGTCGTGAAACAAGACGCCGGCGATCATCAGATCACGGTTCAACTGCGGATACAGGCCCGCAAGCGCGACCGCGCAGCGCATCATCTGCGCCACGTGCTCCACCAGACCGCCACGGCGGGCATGATGGTGCCTGCGCGCTGCGCCGGTACGACGGAAGCGTTCGCCATAGCGTTCAAGAAAGACCCGGCAGAGCTTCAAGAGACGCGGATCGCGCATCGACTCAATGAAGGCGACGATGTCGGCGTAATCGGCGTGCTGTCGAGCGGCGAGATCGGGATCTCCCAGCAGCAGCGTGCTGGTTTCGTCTTCGGCGAGCAGGCGCATCTGCACCTGACGGGGTTCGAGACCGTATTTGCCCTCCACCCACATTCCGGCGAGCTGGATGAAGGCGTTGCGTGCCAGTTTGGCGGCGTCTTGAAACAACGGATTGTTATCAAAGACACGCCAGATGAAGGAATCGGCGGCATCGACGATTTTCACTTCAAAGAACGGGCTGCCGGAGCTGGTGGCCTTCTCGATGCGTGACTCGACCTGCAAATGCAGACGGTAAGGCTGCGGTGTTTGATTCGCGACCTGCCGCAACTGGGTGATCGTGATGAGGTCGAGGTCGTCTGGCAATAATTCGCTCATGAGGCGGAGTCTTTGGTGTGGCCGGGATTGCTTTGCCAGGGTGTGCCGGTAGTGTCGGAAAGCGGGGCGCGGCTTTTGGGTGCGTGCGTGGCAGGAATCTTGTCGTCTTCGCTGATGAGGAAAAACAGCAGGATGCCAATGACAGGTGCGAAAGTGACGACAAGGAACCAGAGGATGCGCTCATGGGTCCCAAAGCGTCTGCGATTGAGCAGGTAGGCGAGAGTCGCGCAATAAATCAGAACGTAAATGACCCAGGCTGCGAGCCAGAGCGGCCCTGTGCTGGTGAATTTGATGTCCGGCATGATGCAGCGAATTCAAGCGGCTGCGCACAGAAAAGCAATAGGTATACCGAGGCTACATGACCGGCTGCCCAATCTCACGCCACGGCCCCTGCTTAAGAACGATGTCCGGCACGAGTGCCTGCCAGCTGAGATCGCGGGCGAGGATCATGTTGCGCACTTCGGCGCTGGTGTGGAAGAGGAAGGTCTGATTGGGTTCGTCCAGAGAACGTACGCTCTTGGTTTCGATGAGGTAACGCAGCAGGTGTTTTTGCTCGGGAGTCACACGGGCGTCGTTTACCCCGAGAACCTGGCCGTTCATCGGATTGCCCATGGGATAGACATAGACACGCACCTGGTTTTTGAAGAGACGCCCAAAAGCTTCGAGCAGGCCGCCTTCCAAATCCGTGCACCAGCGTTCGTTGAACAACTCCTGGAAGAGGGGCAGGCCGAGCACGATGCCGATGGGGCACTGCGTGTGGCGTGCGAGGTAGCTGCTGACGCGGTGGAACTCCGGATAGTTCGAAATGAGCACGTTTTTGCCGAGCGCCTGCAGCACGTCAGCACGTGCGAGGAATTCGGTGTCCGGCACCTCGGCACCACTGGCGAGGAGATTGTGCATGGTGATTTCGAGAATCTCGATGTTGTTGTGGGCAGCTTCACCGAAATCTGCCTGAAACGCGGCCTGACCGCGCTCGATCATGTCGAGGTTGAGCTTGGTGATGGGATCAAAGCTGCCGCGCTTGAGGAAGACCGGCTTTTTGTAAAGCACATCGGAAGCCTGCCAGATTTCGCCGTTAGCACCGAACAGCGCGGCGTCGGCCAGACCGAGGCGGACGAGTTTCAATGCCACGAGGCGGTCCTGGAACTCTGATGCAGCAAAGTCGGGGCCGGTGAAGTCGATCATGTCGATTTCGACGCGCTTGCGGCTCACATCGTCGAGCAGGCTTTGGAGAAATGAGGAAAGGTCATCCCGCAGATGGAAGGCGGCGTAAACAAAATTGACGCCCAGTTTGCCGAGTGCATCTGCCTGCCGCGCATTGGAGTCGTCCAGGAGACGCACATGCATCTGGATTTCATTGGCGGGGCCGCCTGGTTCTGTCTGAAAACGCATGCCGATCCAGCCGTGGCATTCCTCTTTGGTGTCGCGATAGGAGCGGGCGCGCACGGTGTCTGCCAGTGTGAAGAAGGTGGTGGTGGTGCCGCGCTGGGTGTTCAAACGCTGGATGAGCATGGGGTACTCATGCTCCAGCATGGCGCACATGCGCTGGCGTGAGACGTAGCGGGAACACTTGCCGTAGATCTCGTCACTGATGGTCATGTCATAGGCCGACATGGTTTTGGCGACAGTGCCGGATGCGCCGCCGGCACGGAAGAACCAGTTGGCGATTTCCTGACCTGCACCGATTTCAGCAAAGGTGCCGTAAATGGTGTGCGCGAGATTGATCTTGAGCGCTTTTTCAAGCGTGCCGGGACGGTCGTTAACAGAATTCATGTGATGATTTTATGATGCGCACTCCAGGCGGCGATGCACGAAGCATTTGAAGGCAGTTCCGGCTCCCTCGGAGTCGGTGAGCCAGGCTGGCGCCGCGTGTGAATGCAGAAATTCGGCCAGCGTCTGCTGGGAGACCTGTGAGAGGCCCAGTTCAAGCAGCCAGGCGGCGTAATCTGTGAAGTTGATGTCGGCGGTGATGTCCTGGCGGCCAGGATTGGCATAGATGTCGGCTCCGGTGAGTCTTTGATGCAGCAGATAAGCACGCAGCGTGCCGTGTGGCCGCCGATGGTAGAGCCGGGGGAATTCTCCGCCGTAGTCAATGGTGAGCATGGCACCGCTTTTCCAATGCGGTGTCCATTGGTGCAGCCAGTCGCGTACGCTGGGGTGGAGCTCGCAACGCTGGCGATCAGCGAAGGTGGTATGGCGCAGTGCGCTGTAGTGGGCGGCGTCTAGAGCCTGCGGATGCAGCTGCTCCGGCACCCAGACCTCAAGCCAGCGCTGCTCGGCAGCGTTCCATTGCACGAGTGTGGCGGGAAAGGCGTCGAGGAGCTCGTTGTGATAGATGAGCGCGTGGCCCTGTGCAGCGGCGAGTGCGGATTCGAGATCATTGTGCCACGCCACCTTGGTGCCCAGCTTCTTCTGCTGCTCCTGCTGCAGCACCGGGGAGGTTTCGACGATGTGAAAGGTGAAGCGGCGACGCGCCCACCAGCCGAGCGATTTGCGCACCGCGTGCAAGAGAGAGCCGTCACCTGCGCCAATTTCGATGACATGACGCACATGAGGCTGAAGATGCGATTCCGCCTTGAGCCAGGCTGCGACGGCTTGCCCCAAGGCTGGTGAGAGCGTGGCGGAAGTGGAGAAATCGCCGCGTGCTCCGACGGTCTTGATATGGCGGGTGTAGTAGCCGTGTTCGGGATCGAACAGGGCACGCGCCATGAAGGCGGAGAAGGGCTCAGAAACTGCGGATGATTTCATCGGCGATGATTTCCAAGCCTTCGCGAACGATGTGCTGTGGCTGCGAGTAGGTGAGGCGCAGGCACTCATGCGGATGACGCCACTCTTTCTCCAGGCCGTAGGCGAAGTAATGCCCCGGGATGACGAGCACCTTGCGTTCTTTGAGCCGACGATACAGTTCTGCGGCGCTGATGGGCAGGCCATTGATCCAGAGCCAGAGGAAGAAGGCCCCCTCCTGGGCATGCAGGGCCCACGGGACGCGATCTCCTAGAGCTGATGCGAGAATGGATTTGGCGAAGTCGGAGCGTTCGCGGTAGAAGGGGCGAATGACCGAGGGGCCGAGTTTGACGAGGGTGTCGTCTTTGAGCAGCGGCATGAGGAGCGCCTGGCCGAGATTGCCATTCGCCAGCGAGACGATGGCGTTCATGTTCGACAGCGCCTTCACGATGTGCGGATCGGCAACGATCATGGCGGTGCGCACTCCGGGCAGGCCGACTTTGCTCATGCTGATGCTGAAGATCATGCCCGGCTGCCATTTGGGCTGGAAGCCGTTGTGGATGACGCCGGGAAAGGGATGGCCGTAGGCGTTGTCGATCATGAGCGGGATGCCGTGCGCGTCCGCCAGCGCATGAAGGCTGTCGAACTCATTTTGCGTGAGCACGTTGCCCGTGGGATTGGTGGGGCATGAGACACACATCGCGGCGATGTCAGGCGTGATGCGCAGCTGATCGAAATCGACGTGGTATTTGATCTCGTGCGGGGCGGTTTCGACAATGCGTGGCAGGCAGGCGGTGAACTGGCCTGCGCTGAGCGCCTGATTGGCGTAGCCGATGTATTCTGGCAGCAGCGGGAAAAGGATACGGCGCTTGGTGGCGCCGGTCTGACCAGCGAGAAGATTGAAGAGCAGAAAGAACGCCGACTGCGAACTGGGCATGACCGCGATGTTTTCGTGGGTCACGTTCCAACCGCATTCGCGTTTCAGAAAGGCGGCGAAGGTTTCACGGAAGAGCGGATTGCCACCGGGGGGATCGTAGTTGAGCAGCGTGCGGTCGATGCTGCCGTCATCGAGCATGGCGTGCATGCGGTCACGCCAGAGCTGCTGCACTTCCGGTATGGCGGCTGGCTGGCCGCCGCCGAGCATGCGCATGTCTGGATGGGTGGTGAGCGCGGCTCCGCAGTCATCCATGAGTTCCTGGATACCGCTGGGGCCGGCAAGGCGCTGGCCGATGTCTGAGAAGGTTGGTTGCATCACGAAGCGACCGAGGTCTGCACCCAGTCACGAATGCTGAAGTCTGGCGCAGCTTTTTCAATCTGCCAGCGGCCGTCTGCGTTTAGTCGGACACTGCCGAGCCAGCGCTGATGCCACTCCTCAGGCGCGATCATGCTGAGCTGGCGACCGCCCTCGACTTCGTAGAGGTGATAAACGTCGCCACAGACGGGTTCGAAGCCGAAGCGGCTCTCGTAGATGAGCTTGTTCCAGTTGAAAGCGTCAATGACCTCCATGTAGCGCTCCTGGATTTCGACCATTTCCTGCTGGAGCACGCGCTCGACACGGGAGACGCCGCGGGATTTGAAGCTGGTGAGGTCCTGCGGGATGATTTTGGCTGCCAGGCGGGAAACTGGATACGGCAAGTAGTTGCCGCGAGGCTCCGGAGCCTGCAGAGCAGCGTCGATAGGGTCCAAAACAGGGGCGTTTTCTCTCATAAATGGGTCTGCAGACGGACAGGATGCAACGGTGCTTTGATTTGAAAAGCCGCCGCGTGGGCTTAGAATGCGGCATGAAGAACGTCTCAAACCCACTGCTGGCCGCACTGCTCTGCAGTTTGCTGGCCTCCTGCGCCAGCAGAACCATGGACAGCATCCCGACGCTGGCGGAACTGAATGCGTATGAAAAGACTGTCCGCGCCAGATATCAGGTCATGTACGATGAACTTGATAAAAAGCGCGCCAGCGGTGCGATCAGCAAAGAAGACTACACCGAGGAAAAGCACCGGCTGGATTCCAAAGTCGCCGAGAGTGTGAACAACGCGGCATGGAACAAACACTACCTTGCTGAATCAGAGCGCAAATCCGACGGCGTTCCGACCCCGGATCAGCCGGTGGCTTTGAGCTCGGGCCAGGTGGGAGGCAACGTGGTCGGCTCCGTTGGGTCTGGAGGAATGGGCTCGTTTTACCAGCCCTCATACCAGAATTATGGTGCCGTTACAGGCATGGGAGGTACCGCAGGCATGGGCAGCATGCGATCTGCCAATGACCAGATCAACCAATCCAAGTCCATCCGCAATGATGCCATGTCAGCAGGTGGCACGTACCTTTCGGCGCCGCCTCCCGGCTCCATTTACGATCAAGATGTGAGGCGTTAAAAGGACGACGACGCCTTTCTGGCCCGACATCGCGAGCGTGGCCTCGCAGCCAAAGATAAAGCCCTGTGAGGAGTGATCCCCACAGGGCTTTTGGCGGCGGATTGCTCCGCCACATTGACCTCCCTAGGAGGTCAATGCGTTACTTCTTTTTCGCAGCCTTTTTGGCGGCTTTCTTAGCAGGAGCCTTTTTGGCGACTTTCGCGACTTTGGCGGCTTTCTTTGCGGGCGCCTTTTTGGCGGCTTTCTTTGCAGCTTTCTTAGCCATGGTGTTTATCCTCTGTTTGTTGTTGGTTGCGTTGTTGCTTTGTTTTGCCACGGGTGCGCTTTTGGCGCCTCCACGGACACTTTTTCCTGCGGCGGCCGGAGCGGCGGCACGCTTTTCTTCAATCGCGGCCTGCGCTGCGGCAAGGCGTGCGACTGGGACACGGAAAGGACTGCAACTCACATACGTGAGGCCTGCACGATGGCAGAATTTGACACTCTCAGGATCACCACCGTGTTCGCCGCAAATGCCCAGCTTGATGTCGGGCTTGGTCTTGCGGCCTTTTTCGATGGCGATATGGATGAGCTGGCCGACGCCGGTTTGATCCAGAGTGGCGAAAGGGTTCTTCTTGAAGACTTCGTTCTCCGTGTAAGGCATCAGGAAGCTGCCCATGTCATCACGGCTGATGCCAAGCGCAGTCTGCGTGAGGTCATTGGTGCCGAAGCTGAAGAACTGAGCGGTCTCGGCGATTTCATCAGCCGTGAGAGCTCCACGCGGCACCTCAATCATGGTGCCGACAAGATAGTCGAGCTTAATTTTTTTCTCAGCCATCACTTCTTTTGCTACCTTATGCACGATTTCCACCTGCAGGTCGAGTTCTTTCTTGAACCCAACCAGCGGAATCATCACTTCAGGCTTTACCTTGATCTTCTGCTTCGCCACATCTGCAGCGGCTTCAAAGATTGCGCGGGCCTGCATCTCGGTGATCTCAGGATAAGCGATGCCAAGACGGCAGCCGCGATGTCCGAGCATCGGATTGAACTCATGCAGAGCAGCAATACGTGCGATGACTTTCTCAACCGGCACGCCCATTTTCTTGGCGAGTTCAGTCTGTGCTTTTTCATCATGCGGCACGAATTCGTGAAGCGGAGGATCAAGCAGACGGATGGTGGCAGGAAGTCCTTTGAGAGCCTTGAAGATGCCGGTGAAGTCATCACGCTGATATGGCAGCAGCTTGGCGAGCGCTTTTTTGCGGTCTGCCACGTTGTCAGCCAAGATCATTTCACGCACGGCGTCAATGCGGTCACCTTCGAAGAACATGTGTTCGGTGCGGGTGAGGCCGATGCCCTGCGCGCCGAAAGCAATGGCGTTCCGCGTCTGCTCTGGATTGTCAGCGTTTGTGCGGACCTGCATGCGCGTAGCCTTGGAGCACCAGACCATGAGCTGCTGGAAGCTCTTGAATTTTTCGGTGGCCTGCGCGGCCTTGTCACCACTGATCATGCCGGTGATGATTTCGGAAGGAGCGGTCTTCAGTTCGCCACCGTAAACAATGCCGCTGGTACCGTCGATGGAGAGGAAATCCCCTTCGTTGAAGGTCAGTCCTGCGACAGAAACCGTCTTCTTGTCGTAGTCGATCTGCAGAGCGGCAGCGCCGCAGATGCAAACCTTGCCCATCTGACGGGCGACAAGAGCGGCGTGGGATGAAACACCGCCACGGGCGGTGAGGATGCCTTCAGCAGCGATCATGCCGCGAAGATCTTCGGGACTGGTTTCATTGCGGACGAGGAGCACTTTCTCGCCTTTTGCTTCGGCGATGACGGCACGGTCGGCGTTGAGGTAGATCTTGCCAGAGGCGGCACCGGGGCCGGCTGGAAGACCGGAAGCGATGGCCTTGGCCCTCTTGACGTCTGCGACGTCGAAAATCGGAGCGAGGAGCTGCTCGAGCTGATCGGCAGGATTGCGCAGCACGGCGGTTTCCCAGTCGATGAGTTTTTCCTTCACCATGTCGATGGAGAACTTCAGCGCGGCGGCGGCGGTGCGCTTGCCATTGCGGGTCTGCAGCATGAACAGCTTGCCTTCCTGAATGGTGAACTCAATGTCCTGCACGTCCTTGAAGTGCTTCTCAAGCTTCTGACGGACCAGCATCAGTTCCGCATAGGACTTCGGCATTTCTTTTTTGAGCTGAATCACCGGCTCCGGAGTGCGAACGCCGGCAACGACGTCTTCACCCTGGGCATTGATGAGGAACTCACCGTAGAATTCATTGGTGCCGTTGGCAGGATTGCGGGTAAAGGCCACGCCGGAGCCGGAGGTCGGACCGGTGTTGCCGAACACCATGGCCTGCACGTTCACGGCAGTGCCCCACTCGGCAGGAATGTTGTATTTGCGGCGATAAACGATCGCGCGGTCATTCATCCAGCTGCCGAAGACGGCGCCGGCGGCACCACGCAGCTGATCCCATGGATCGGAAGGGAACACCCTGCCGGTGCGCTCTTTGACGAGAGCCTTGAAACGCTTCACCAGTTCCTTCTGGTCATCGGCGGTCAGATCGCTGTCGATGATGTCCTTGCCGTAGGTTTCGTGTTTGAACTTCTCGATGGCCATTTCAAACGGCTCATGGTCTTCGCCTTCGAGCTTCTGCACGCCGAGAACGACGTCACCATACATCTGAACGAAACGGCGGTAGCAGTCCCAGGCGAAGCGTTCATTGTTTGTGGCGGCAACCAGCGAGAGAACTGTTTGATCATTCAAACCAAGGTTGAGGATCGTGTCCATCATGCCGGGCATGGAATCACGCGCACCGGAACGCACGGCAACGAGCAGCGGGAAGCCTTTGGCGTCACCGAACTTGTAGCCCATGATTTTCTCCATGCCTTTGACGGCGCTTTCCATCTGTGACTGCAAAGAGGCAGGATAGGTTTTCTTGTTCGCGTAAAAGTACGTGCAGACATCAGTGCTGATGGTGAACCCGGGAGGAACGGGAAGGCCGATGCGGCTCATCTCTGCGAGATTGGCACCCTTGCCGCCCAACAATGCTTTCATGGAACCATCACCGTCTGATTTTCCTGGTCCGAAAAAATAAACGTACTTCTTTTTGTCTGCGCTGACCTTGGTTGCTGTCTTTGCCATATGAGATAAATCAGATCGTCTGATGCGATCCGTGGTTGTTTGTGTGTTCAGTGGGGATTGAAGCGCGGATTTAAATCGTTGCAGTATATGATGCAAGCATTAGTTGACAATCAAAGCCCGCGATGAATGCGGCGCATCAAGACTCGCAACGGTCATGATTCACCTTGTCCGCAGCGGTCGAAGTTGGTGCTTGCTCATGACAAGTATTGACGTGGCGACGCAAAAACGATTAAATACTCCCGCGGAACGACGACTGTTTTTTTGAAACCCCTTCGTTCCTGGCACCCGCCAAACACAAACCCAACCGAAGCTCATGAAAATCAAACCTCGTTCCAACTCATACCTACGACCGGGCTTTACGCTCATCGAACTGCTGGTGGTGATCACCATCATTGGCGTCCTTGCAAGCCTGGTCATATCCCAGGCCAACAAGCTGATGGCTGATGGGAGAAAGCTGCAGGTGCAGACCGTCCTCAAAGATCTGCGCGTAGCCATCACGAGCTATCAGGTCGACTACAACCGCTGGCCGGTGAATCCCAGCCTGCTCAGCGCCGCATCCTCCGGCCAGGACGTTCCGGCTTTGCCGACGGACGAGAACAGCGGCATTGTCGGCGCTCTGACGACGCTGACATCGGCCTCGAGCGGAGGATCAGGTGGCAGCGGCAGCGGAGCCGTCAATCTCAATCCCAAGAACATCAAGTTCATCGATCTCCCCATCGCCAGGAATGGCAAGTTTGGCCTGGTCAACGCCCAGCCTCCCTACCGGCTGGTCGATCTTTGGGGTTCCGTCTATCAGGTGCTGCTTGATACCAATGGCGATCTGCAGGTGGCCAATCCAGATTTGAGCAACTCGGATCCCAGGATTTCTGCAAACGCCATCAGCCCTCCGCCAAAGATGCTTCCCTTGGAAGTCGCCATTTACAGCTGGGGCCAGGACTTGATGACCCAGACCCCGGATGACGTTGTGTCCTGGCGTTCCAAATAAGAACCCGACATCAATCATTTCTAGAGGCGCAGCGGCAAACCGCTGCGCTTTTTTATGCCGAGATCAGACGCGCTGCGCGAGAAGTTCACCTGCCTTGGCAGGATCCACCTTCTCATAGAAGTCATCCTCGATCATGCAGACCGGGCCAAAACCGCAGCTCGCAAGACACTCGGCAAATTCAATGCTGTACTTACCGTCGGCGCTCACGGCGATGGGATGATGATGATCGGTGTGCGAACGGTCGATGTTGCCGGCTTTGCAGAGCGCGTCCATCAGCTCGTAGCTGCCAGCCATGGCACATGAGAGCGTGCGGCAGACACGGATGTGGTACTTGCCGGGAGCGGCTTGGCGGAAGCCCGGATAAAAGGTGACCACTTCGAGCACCTGAATCGGCTCCAGAGAGAGCTTGGCGGCCACCCAGTTCACGGCCTCATCATTGATGTAGCGGAAATGTTCCTGCACCAAATGCAGCAGGGGGAGGACGGCGCTGCGTTTGGAAACGGGATAATGCGAGATCGCCTCGTCCATGCGTTTTTCCAATTCGGCTGGAACTTCAAAGGCCATGCGGGGAGTGTCTCGGATGAAAAGGTTAGGATGAATCAGCGGTCACATTCGCCCATGACGAAGTCCAGGCTGCCAAGCACTGCAGGAATGTCGCTGAGCATGTGGCCGGGGATCAGCTTGGAGATGATGCTGAGATTGAGGAAGGAGGGGGCGCGGATTTTCAAGCGGTGGGGGACGCCGCCGCCGGTGCTGTTGATGTAGAAGCCGAGCTCGCCCTTCGGATTTTCGGCGGCGAAATAAACTTCTCCTGCAGGAGCATCAATGCCCTGAGTGGAGATGATGAAGTGGTGGATGAGTTCCTCCATCTTCATCAGCACTTTTTCTTTCTTTGGCAGCAGCCCCTTGGCGTCAGCCACATTGATCGGACCTGTAGGCAAGGTGGCGAACACCTGCCTGAGGATGCGCACGCTCTGGCGCATCTCCTCCATGCGCACGAGATAACGATCATAGCAGTCGCCTTTGGTGCCGACGGGGATGTCGAACTCGTACTTGTCGTAATCAAGATAAGGATGCGCCTTGCGCAGGTCATGTTCGACACCCGAGCCGCGCAGATTTGGCCCTGTGAGACCGTAGCCGATGGCGTCTTCTTTGGAGATGATCCCGATGTCCTGCGTGCGGTCGATGAAGATGCGATTGCGTGAGAGCAGCTTGTCGATTTCATCGATCACGGGCTCCAACTGATCGAGGAAGGCTTTCACAGCACCGACAAAGCCATCCGGCAGATCGCGGATTTGCCCACCCACGCGGGTGTAGCTGGTGGTAAAGCGGGCGCCGGTGAGCTGCTCACACAGATTGTAGATCTTTTCGCGCTCGGTGAAGGTGTAGAGGAACACGGTCATGGCACCGACATCCATGGCAAACACCCCGACTCCGAGCATGTGGGCGGAAATACGGGCGATCTCGCAGCAGATCACGCGGATGGCGCGGCCACGCTCAGGCACTTCCCAGCCCATGAGCTTTTCCACGGCGAGGGCATAAGCCACGTTGTTGGCCAGCGGTGCCAGGTAGTCCAGCCGGTCCGTGTAAGGCACGAACTGGTTGTAGTGCATGTTCTCGGCGATTTTTTCGTCGCCACGATGCAGGAACCCGACATCGGGATCGCATTTGGTGATGATTTCACCGTCCAGTTCCAGAATCAGCCGCAGCACACCATGGGTGGCCGGATGGCTGGGCCCCATGTTGAGCACCAGTTTCTCTCCGACGATGTCCGTCGTGGCTTCTTCCACGGCTTCGAGCTGCCGGGCCGCTTTGGCGGCGGTATCCGGGGCCTCGTATTCTCGGGTGACAGTGGGCATGAAAAGCAGGGGGCTGGTAGCGTGCGTGAGGGGTATCTATCTACGCTGCCCAAAGAGCGGCAAGGCGATTTTGTGAAAAATTTCACAAGCGGGGTCAAACCCGTCTCAAAATCCACCCTCAGCACACCCTGTTTGAGGTTAAGGATTGGGAGGGATAGTGCCTGAAGTTGCCCTCAGGCCCGGTCTGCGACAGACTGATCCCGGACATGCGACACACCCCATGCTTCAAACGACGCCTGCTTTTCCCAGTTTATGCCGGGGTTTGGCTGGCCGTGGCCGGGTGGGGGCTGGCCCAGAGTGCGCCGCCTGCAGACGGTATCCAGGACGATACCCGGGCGATTACAGCCGAAACCCACCGCATGCTGGCTGCTGAGCTCAAACAGTTTTCCCAGGATTTGAAATGCGATGCGTGGATCCAAGCCACCAGTTTCATGCCTGCGGGGCTCACAGTCCGCCGACAGGCCCAGATCACAAGGCGTGAATGGAGCGCGACGCGGCCTGCCGTACTGATGGCCTACGACCGTGCCAGCAACAGCAACGCGATGTCCTTCTCCCCAGATTTTTGGGAACGCTACCCAGCGGCCGATCTCGTGGAGATCATGCAGGAAACACGCCGCATTCAGGCGGACACCAAGCTCGCCCTCGATGAACGGCTTGCCATGGCCACGCGCTACTGGATCGACCGGCTGCGCAGCATGGAAAGCGTGCGGCTGAGGCAGTCGCTCTGGCTGCAACGAGGTGAAAAGCAGTTCGCCCTGGTCATTCCAGCTTTGCTCGCAGGAGGTGCCGTTGTCCTTGCTTTGCTTGGGTTCATTTCACGGCGACGCAGTTCTCGTGCGGACCGTCGTTTTCTCTTCCCCGAGGTGCAGGTGGGCACGCGCTTCGGTGCAGCCTACGGCGGCGGCGTGACGTCCGAGATCAAAACGAATGCCGGAGCCCAATGACGGGGGCGTCAGTCGTCCTCTGTCTGCGGCTCGTCGCCCTCTAGCTTGATCCCCATGTCTTCGAGCTTCTTGTCCAGATCGACGACGTACTTCCAGGGCAGCTTTTTGCGCTGATACTTGCGGAACAGCAGGTCGCGCAGCTCCAGCCAGCGCTCTGGCGGCGGAGTTTCAAGCGGCATCCACTCATCGCCATCGGGATGGGCATATCGAAACAGCCATTCGCGCGAGTTCCAGTACGCGCGGATGTATTGTTTGCGGCCGTCTTCGAGACGTTCGTGCCATTCGTGGATTTGGTTTTTGGTCATTGAGAGTGCGCAGGATGCGCTAGTATTGCTCCCATGCAAGCCGCCAGCCCAGGCAGTTCCCCTGCCCTGCCGAAACTCCTGCTCTATCTTTTCGCCGTCATGCTCGGCGGGGCGCTGCTGTCCGCGCCGCTGTTTCACCTCGGCAAAGCCGCCCATGGCTGGCTTTCCACCTCATCAATGCATGACGTCGGCCTGGTGAAATGGCTGCTCGCAGAAATCGAGCGGGCGCAGTTTACGCGCTACTTCAACCGGGCCGTGCTCGTTTGCGCCATCGTTTTTATCTGGCCCTTCATGCGGTGCGTGCGGCTGGAGCGCTCGCTGCTGCCCGCCTGGCGTCCGTTCAACACCGGGCTCAAGCAGTGGGCGGCGGGCTTTTTTCTGGCTGCGGGTCTGCTGCTCGCGCTCGGATTCATCTTTCTGAAGACCGGCGCGTATCAGCTGCGGCCCGACCCGCGCTGGTGGAAACTGGGGGAGCCCATCACCGCCGCGCTGGGCGCCGGCATCGTGGAGGAGTTTTTCTTCCGTGGCCTGCTGCTCGGCCTGCTGCTGCGGACCATGACGGAGACAAAAGCCCTGCTCTCCCTCACCTTCGTCTTCGCCTTGGTGCATTTCCTCAAACCACCGGAAGGCTGGCAGATCAGCGATGCCGCCGTCACCTGGAGCAGTGGATTCCTCGTGCTGAAACAAATCGCCGTCGGCTTTGGCGATGTACATTTTCTCCTCGCTGAATTTGCCACGCTCTTCGCCGTCGGCTGGGTGCTGGCCAAAGTGCGGATGCAAACGGGGGCGTTGTGGGCCGGCATCGGTCTGCATGGCGGCTGGGTTTTCGGCCTGAAATACTTCAGCGCACTCACTTCCTACACGGGCAACTGGCTGCCATGGATCGGTGCCAACCTGAAAGTTGGGCTCATGCCGCTGTGCACCGTCCTGCTGACCGGCTGGCTCGCCACCCGCCTGCTGCGTGCGCGATAATTCATTTGCAGCATGAACGTCCGCACGGAATCATGCACGCATGCAACTCCCTGCCGGAGTGGCGGAATTGGTAGACGCGCCAGACTTAGGATCTGGTTGGGAAACTAGTGCAGGTTCGAGTCCTGTCTCCGGCACTTGCGAAGGGGAATGAAGGAGTGAGGGCACCTCCTGTATTATGGATGTCATTGATGCCCAGTCCGGTCTGACGGCTTGTAAGCTGGAATGCCGTTAGGCACACAAATCGTGTCACAAGCTTCGACAGCCCACCATGCAACTCATCACGGGCGATACGAATGTCCGCGCCCGGTGACAGGATCAAGCTGCACCGTGTAGTAATTGGGAGGCGCGGTGGAGATGTCTGGCTTGAAATTCTTGGTGGAAATCAGAGTCAGATAGGCGGTGCGCAGCGGGGTGCGCAAACTGGTGGTGCCATTCGGATAAAAAATGACACGGTAAAATGTTGCGCCGAGCGTCTGAAAGGGATTCCACGTGGCAGGCCCGGTGCTGGTAGCCGTTTGGTTGGTGCTGAACATGGGTGAGAGAGCGCCTTCAACGAGAACCACACTCTGCTTGTTAAAGTAAACAGGAGGTTCCAGCTGGGTGGCCTGATTGGTCGCAGGATTGTAGGAAATCATCTGGATGGCGTGGCAGCCTTTGATGTCATCCTCGGTGTAGTAGTAGAAATCCAGCCCCACAGGACGGTTCTCTGTCAGAGACCGCTGCTGCGCCATGGCAAGCTTTTGCATCAAGGTATCCCCGGCTGAAGTCAGATTGGCGGACTGCAAGGCAGCCAGCGTGTAGGGCGTGGCCAAGGCAATAAGCATGGTCACAATTGCGACCACGATGACCATTTCCACCAGGCTGAAGCCGGCTGGAGCGTGATGAGAATCTCTGCGCGGGGAGCAGGACGAAGGTTGAGTGGGAAAAAGTGTTTTCATCGGAGGAGGCCCCATTTCGAATTGCGCATGTTAATGGTTGTGGAAAAAACTTGGTAGTTGAGCTGCTCGGCGCGCAGTTTCGTCGCCAAATCCTTGAGATCCTTCTGCCTGTTGTCAGCCAGAGTGAAGGCACCCGTGGGAACCAGCTGAGGCATGGTGTCGGGATATTTCTCCGCCAGTTTGCGGGCGGAGGCTTCATCAATCGCCACCAGTGTGACCACCACTCTTGGCGGCAGCATATGCTGGGTGCCCTGCGGACTGTCGGTAGTCGCGTTGAGAAGCTGGGTGGAGTCATAGGCATACTTTGGCGCGATCCACCAGGGAGTGGTCTTTTTAAGAGCCGCGTCATCCGTCGTCACCTGGGGAGAAATGATCAGGGCGATGATGTTTTCTGCGATGGGCCTGGTGTCGGCAGGCGTGGTGAGGGTTTCACTGGCGGTGATGACGCTGGTCGGTGCCTTGAGGAACCACTGGCCCGGCTTGACGGAATAAACTGTGTTCTCCTCCGCAGTCGGGCGGTATTCCCAGAGCCGAAAACGCATGCTCTGAGCGCTCACATGCTGGGGGCGGAAAGCATCATTGCCAGTGTACATGATGAAGTAGCCCCGCCCGCACAGCAACCGGTTGAGCCCTTCGTAGCCTAACCGGTCACTCAGGCCAAGCCGTGCCTGAAAAAACATCGCCTGGGTCACAAGCGATGTTGCCTGAGCTCCGGGAAGCAATGTCTGAGCCTGACCGGTGACGAACTGGAGTTCCGACTGGCGGATGTATTTCGTGGGAGACTGGGACTGCGAAGTCGGGATGGTGGGCGTGTTTCCAGTGTTGTATTGATAGGCCTGGTAGGTGTTTAAGATGGCCTGCCTGAGATTTTCGGAGATGCTGTCAAAAGCCATGCGAGCCTCACGGAACTGCTCGACGCGTGCCACGCCGCGCTTCCACGCGCGCTGGGTCAGGCCAAGCACCTGAACTGAGATCAGCAGGATGATCGAGAGGATCACCATGGAGAGAGACACTTCAATCAGGGTGAAGCCGTGCCGCCGTTGTTTGTCATGGAGATGTTTCATATGTCTGAATGTGGTTTGCGACTGGATGAAGGCTCAATCCCCCATCTTGGCGATGAGAGCGTAGGTGGAGCTGATGCGCAGAGGAGAGGCTGAATCGAATTTGAAAGCAGGATCGGAGGACGTGGTGACGCAGATTTTCACCCGACGCAGGTAGGTCTCCGGCGTGGAGGTGCCGGCGCCGCTGACGCCAGTGGGGAGGTACATGTCCAACGGCTTCTGCGGCACATAAACCGAAGCCACGAAAGCCAGCGAGGCGACCAGATCATCCTGACTGGTGTCAGCTGGGGTCATTTCCCTGCCTTCGTTGGTGAAGTAGCGCAGCGGCCCATAGCCCGTCCAATTGATCCGGCTCCATGCCATGGACTGCATTTCGCCACTGAGCTTCAGCATGATTTTGGAACCGACGGACATCTCCGCCGATGTGCGGGCCATGTTGATTCCGGAAGGCAGCAACCCCAGCAGGGTGATGAAGCCCAGAGCGGCGATGGCGACCGCAATGGTCACCTCCACCAGCGAGAAGGCGGCGGACCGGCGGCGAACGCGATGGAGACAGCGCTGACGAGTGGCCAAGGTTTTCATGAGTTTGATGAGGCTGGTGGTTTAAGGATCGAAACGTTTTTGCGAGATGACGCGGAAGCGGTGCAACTCATCCAACGTCGGTTTGGAAAGCGGGTTGCCGCTGGCGTAATCGAGGTTTTTGGACGAATCCAAAGCCGGGTCATTGAAGTCGAGATAGCGTTCGATGATTGCCGAGCCACGGTACTCAGACCCAATGCTGTCCACACCGGTGACAAATTTGGTGGGATCCGCAGAGCGCGCTTTTCTGATGGTCTGAACGCGCATGTGGATCTGATAGGTGTTGGAGCGCGTGGTGAGACGCGGATACATGTTGGTATAAGGGCGTTCCTTGAGATTGTCGGCGGTGAGAGCGTGGTTCTCCCAGAATGCCAGGATGCTGTTGCCACTGGGTTTGAGCAGAGCACTGAGGGTCGTCGGCCAGGTGGTCGGCACGAGGGTGTCGGAGTTGTTGGCCTGTTTTGGCAGGAGATACATCTCACAGATCTGCGCGGGAGAAATGAAGGCGAACCCGGAATTGAAGCGCTCGTCGAACAGTTTCAAAGTCGCATCAATGTCGATCTGGCGGTGCCAGTATTTTTTCCCCTGAGCACTGGTGTCGCTTTTCCACATCCAGGATTCCGTCTGAGTTGCCGGTGCACCGGGAGGATGCCGCAGATAGTCGAAGGCATCTTTGACGGAGACGGCGGTGAGGATTTCGCTTTTCATGATTGCCGCCAGTCCGGTGGCACGGCGGATATGGCGGAAGGGCGCCATCTGGTAGTTGAGATTGATCTTGCCGGCCGAGGATCCTGGCTGGCTGATGACATAGGGTTCGACCATGGGCATCCAGAAGAAGTCCATGAACAGATAGTCGGGCGGATCGATGCCCTGAATGGGCAGGCCGTTTTTACCGTAGCCTTTGAGAAACCTCGGAGCGCCGATGTGAAACTGCTGCCCCTGTTTAGCACTCCAAGTCTGCGGACGGAACAGCAGGGTGCGCCAAGGTTCGCGACGCATGCCGCCTCCACCGCCAGAGCTCTGGACGCCGGTGGGCAAGGACCCAAACATGCCGGGTGAGGCCACCTGACGGTTGGGTGAAAAGTAAGTTGAGCCACCGAGCCAGGAAACCCATGAATTGGAGAAATAAGGCACCAGCTGCTGGCCGTTGGTGGCGGTCACGCTGTAAGTGTTGCCTTCATCCGGTTTGTTGATGTAAGCTCCATCGGTCTGGTTGGCGATGCCGCGGTCAAAGTCGCCATACTTCTGCAATCCGGCGCCAGTGGCGGCTGTGTAAGCATGATCGGGCAGGAAGGCTGGGTGGTAAGCGGCATCTTTGACCAGACGCCAGCCTTTTTTGTCTTCACCACGGTCAAGGCCGGGGCCCACGCTCCAGTTGGCGAGGACGATGTTATGGGCCAGACGCTGCTTGCCGTAATACCTGTGCTGCTCGAACTCGGTGGCCGGCACAACATACTGGCCCATGGTCAGGCGCGGATCACCGTGGCGCAGCACCATGGATTGCAGCGTGTCGTCGGGAACCACCAGATTGCCGCGGTAGTAGGTGCCGCTGGAGGGTAGATCGCCATAATTTCCGATTTCATTGCCAATGTAGCGGAACCTGCCGCCCATGCGGGTGGAGGGCACGGCTGCGATCTTGGAGATATGGCCCGTCTTGTCACGGCCCAGGGCACCGTCGGAATGAAATGCCCACCAGTAAGGGGCAGGAACTGGCTGACGAATCCATACGGAGCCATCGGAATTATATCCATAGGTCGTGTCCTCACTTCTTGTCGCCAGAATGGGAGACGGAAACTGCGCACCCGGGAAAGTGAAGTTGAAGGTCTGCAGCACCTGGGGCGTGGCGTCGTTGCTGAGTATTTTCACCACCACGTTGCCCCCGGAGAATGGAATCCTTCCAGCATCCCCGCCGGGAATGTCGAGGAAGTCGCTGACAAGATTGTACTGATTGCAGTTCTGCAGCGCCCCCGATCGGTTGGAGTAGTAGGTGTAGTGAACACCACCCTTGTATGGCGACTGGCTGTCGTTTCCAGGAATGTTGGTGTCGGGGTAAAAAATGCTGCCGGAGGTGTAGCCGTTCACACCCCTGCCAACGGCGGGCAGTTTGCGCTCCTGCAGGAACGCGCGATACGAGATGGTACCGCCACGCTGGTAAACCCCCCACGCATTGCTCATGTGCTTGAACGGGCGGACCAACGTCTTGCCGTTATTGACAGGAAACATGCGCTTGCCACCGATCGACAGCGCACTGGCGTCGATCTCGATGGCGATGTCAGGATTGATCAGCGTCCATCCGGTCGAAGGGGAGAACCACTCCAGCAGGAAGGTGGCCTGCACACGCTTCACATCGGGTGCCAGCGGGGTATCGGTGTCCAGCGTCCAGTTCCAGTTCAAGGGGTTGTAGCCGGGATGGCCGACCTTGTCCCCATCTTTGCCCTCGAGCTGATGAGAGGTGGGATATCTGGATTTGTAGAAACCATTGGTGGGCTTCTGATTGGTGGTGCTCAGCGGTGGGAAGTTGGAGTACCAGTAGTTCGACTGATCCCATCCCAGCACGGTGTCGCTGCCATTTCCCCGCCAGTTTGGCGGCGTGTAGCCGGGCGCTGATTTGGGCGTGATTTTGATGGCCTTGATTCCACCGGCCTGGGTGGTGCCCTGAGCGGTGGCGATGAAATGCAGGCCGGCTTCGCTGATGGTGAGGAAGCGACCCATGCCGCGGTACACCTCGCTTTTGCTCTTCGGCATCACGGTCGGCATGACCTGGCCATGGCCCGGGAAACTGCTTCCGCCCGAGTTGCGCATCGGCGTGAAGGTACCCGCTGCCATGCCGGCGGAGCTGGACGTCGTCCGCGCATCCGGCAGTCCGGAGATGGATGGATTGGCTCCGACATTCCGCTCCGCGATGTTGTCATCGTACAAATTAGTGCAGCGGATGTAGTCAAATATTTCGACCAGGATCTGCTGACGGTTGTCGCCGTATTTGGTGAGGAAGGAAGCGTTGGCAGCGCCAAAGCCTGGAATGGGCTGGCCTGTCAGATTCATGAGATAGGTGAAGAGCTGGCTGTTCCGAGGAATGCCTGTCAGCTCTGACTGGCTGCGAGGATCCTGCCGAGTGAAGAAATAATCTTTTCCGGCGATCTGGGAGCAATTCACAAGGGAGTTGTCGAAGACCGTGCGGGTGCGGGTGGAATTGGTGCGATTCACCGGCCACATGCTGATCTTGGGATAACCAAACGGATTGGCCTCGGACGCACGGCTGCGCGTGGTCAAAAACGGGCGCAGGCGCTCCACGACCTCATAATTCTGCAATCCCGTCCAGATTTGGCTGGTGCCGAGGTTGATCTCGTTGCGCTGGCCGTTGCCTTGTGGGTTGGATCGCAGCAAAAACTCGTCCACGCTGGGGAACAAGCGCTCACCGAGGGCGTCCTGCACCGCCTGAAAGTTGGTTGGGGTGAATGTGTGATTAACCGGCACGAGGACCGAGCCTGCCTTGGAGCCGCCGGGCAGGATTTTGGGCATGAGATCATAGATCGCCTCCTTGTAGATGAGCGCCTTGGCGAAGGCGGCGGTGTCTGAGACCAGCGGATTCATGTCCTGGCCGGGAAACAGCACCGTGCTCATGCAAACCGTGGCCGGGTGACCGGGGTAGCGTTGATACTCGTATTGCATGGGCTGATAGCGTGCCCACTCAGCGTCGCGCTCATGAAACAGTCGTGGTGTATCCCAAGGGGTGCCTTCCCCAGCGGTGTTGATGTTGATCTTGGTGGATTCGTCATCTGTCCAAAAGGCCACGCGGGCGATCATGGGGTTATCCTGGGTGGCGGACTCCCCGCCACCGCTGCTGCTCACAAATTTTCCACTGGTATCGAGATAACCCAGCGTGCCATCTTTGAGCATGTAGAGCCACTCAACCGGCATTGGCACACGCTGCAGGGATTCACTGCCACCGCTGGTAGGAGCCACCACACCGTCCAAGACCTGGCCTGAAACACCGTTGGCGAATGTGGAGTAGCTGAAGCCTTCGACAGAACGGCTGGGAGTCTGTGAATAGGCCCGGGGGTCGATGATCGGGAAAAGCAGCCGGGGCGCGCCGGTGGGGTCAGTGGTGTTCAAGCGCGCCACAGGCTCGTTGAGGTCCACGTATTGCGCGGGCTTCTTGTCCCAGTCCGTCGGCGGCGTGTCTGCGGCGATCTCTGCCTCGGTCTTCGCCACCATTTTGCTGTCAGAATAGAGCTTGAGTCCACGCAGTAGAGTGCCGTCTTGTTTATACTGACGGATCATGCCCGGTTGGGAAGCCCAGATTTCGACACCCGAATTGGCAGTGTCCTGATGGGCTCCTTGTTGAATCTGACTGATGGCCAGATTGATGACGGAGTCGGCATGCATTTGAGCCTTGGCAATTTCAACCTGTGCCACGGTGGAATTGTAATCAACGCGGGTGGCACTGAGCAGTGCGGTGAGCAGGACCATGGTCAAAGCCAGCACACTGAGCACGGTGATGAGAGCCACCGCACGGCGACGGCGCAGCTTGCTGCCAGAGGTCGCAAGCCCGCACTGCGAGGATATACTTTGTATGGATGATGTATTCATAATCTGGACGGATAGATCTGCGGATTTGTTGACTGCAGTTCTTTTGTTTGAATGCATTTTGTCCGAATGAAGCATTCTTGCCTATGGGGCCGTGGTTAAGGCATGGGTTCGGACCGGGCACATGGGTGACAAGCTGACCGGGGACATGGGTTACACTGTATGGGTTGGTCTATGCCTTGGACCAACACCCCTACGACGGAGCAGCGACAGAAGTTTGTCACCTTAGCCAACAGCGGAAGGTT
>JAIPJY010000020.1 GCA_021733925.1 Prosthecobacter sp.
AACAGCGTGATCCAGCAGATCAAGGCGGCCGCACGAGGCTTTCGCAGCTTCGCGAGCTACCGCCGTCGCATCCTGTTCTTCTGCGGCAAACTTGACCTCAAACCCGTCCTCTAATCACACGACAATCCCCGAAGAACCTAATAACACATTCCAAGCTTCCATTGCGAGTCGGCGTCACCTGCCTGTGCACTACGTTGAAGCACTTCGAGGTTTATGGTGCTCTCAGCTGCAGGTGTGGCAGATGAAAAACAAATAATTGTCGAAATCAAGATCCAAAGGAATTTCATTCTGGTGATAAGATGAAACCGCGACTCAGTGGGGATTAAACGAGGGTTAATACATAAGAAATTAAAGCTCATGACATTAAGACGCTAGGTCATTTGTTGCTATTAAATTGTAGAGGCATAATGTGTATTATGGATTCCTCTGGAAAAACAATTGGTGCGCAAGTGACTTCTATTGATGAGGTTGGAGATGGCTTTTTTGTTAACCTGAGATGGGACAGCAACGAAATTCCTTCAATCTTAAAACGTAGGCCTTCATTCACCGACTTTGACTTTGAGGTTTTGGGAGATGTCTTGAAAGGCGCTCCCCTTTATCCAAATGAAGATCGCGTGTTTGTCTCGGGATCTTGCCAACGCAAGATTGGAGATCGAATCCCTTTGAGAAAAGTCTACTTGGGCTAATGAAGACATAATCCAAAAAAATGTCGCCACGTTCGTCGATTCAACAAGAATCGGCTTCGAGAAGTCTCCTCCTCACCTGCTCGTTTCAGGTGATTCTTCGGAGCAGATCGGTTGGATCACTTAACGGCGAGAAGTCATAAGAAGAATTTCACCATAACGGCGGACCACGTGGTCCGCCGTTAACGAGATGAGAAACTAAATGTGGCTTACTGGCAAGCCTCACACGTTCCGCCATTCCGCATGGCCTCAAGGGAGCAGGCCAGGGCTTCATCAGCGGTGAACTGCTTGGCTGCAGCAGCCGCAGCGGCCACGCCGGCGTGGTGGGTGCCGACGACGCCGCGCTTTTCCTTCTCGACTTCGCTGGTGGCTTTTTCGATGTTGGAGGCGCTGCGGGTGCGGAGGTAATAGGTCGTCTTGAGACCTTTCCGCCAGGCGGCGCGGTACATGTGGGAGAGGGTCTGCATGGCGCTCTCGCCGCAGAAGAGGTTCACGCTCTGGGACTGATCGATCCACTTCTGACGGCGTGCAGCGGCGTCGAGCAGCCAGGCCCAGTCGATGCCGAAGGCGGTGGCGTACTTGCGCTTCAGGTCCACGGGGACTTCCTCGATGCTTTCGAGTTCGCCGTCGGTGTACTTGATCTTGTTCTGGATCTCGGAGTTCCACAGGCCGCGCTTCTTGAGGTCCTTCACGAGGTAAGGATTCAGCACCATGAAGTCGCCGGAGAGGTTGCTCTTGGTGTAAAAGTTCGTGAACAGCGGCTCGATGCAGGGGCTGGAGCCCATGATGTTCGAGATGGTGGCTGTCGGCGCGATGGCGAGGACGTTGCTGTTGCGCATGCCGTTCTTGGCGATCTTGGCACGCAGGCCGGACCAGTCCATCTTGCCGCCACGGGGGACGTCGATGTCGAGGCCGCGCTCTTTGGCGAGGAGATCCACGGTGTCCTGCGGAAGGAGGCCACGGTCCCACTTGCTGCCTTTGTAGGTGGAGTAGGTGCCTTTTTCTGCGGCGATGTCGCTGCTGGCCTCATAGGCGTAGTAGGCGACGGCTTCCATGAACTCGTCGTTGAACTCCACGGCTTCTTTCGAAGCGAAGGGCAGGCCTTTGCGATAGAGCGCGTAGCCGAGGCCCATGACCCCGAGACCGATGGGGCGATGACGGCTGTTGGCGGTCTTGGCGGATTCGGTGGGGTAGTAGTTGATGTCGATGACGTTGTCGAGCATGCGCACGGCGACGCGGATGGTCTCGCGCAGCTTGGAGTGGTCGATGTTGGCGTTGTCGTCGAGGTGGTTGTCGATGAGGACGGAGCCGAGGTTGCAGACGGCCGTTTCTTCGTGGCTGGTGTTCAGCGTGATCTCGGTGCAGAGATTGGAGCTGTGGATGACGCCGACGTGGTCCTGCGGGCTGCGGACGTTGCAAGGATCTTTGAAAGTGATCCAGGGATGACCGGTTTCGAAGATGGACTTGAGCATCTTCTTCCAGAGGTCCAGCGCATCCATGGTGCGGCCAAAGATCAGGCCCTTGGCGGCCATCTCTTCGTATTCGACGTAGCGTTTTTCAAAGGCGCTGCCGTAGAGTTCGTGAAGATCAGGTGTTTCGTTGGAGCGGAAGAGCGTCCAAGGCCCGCGGTTCTCCATGCGTTTCATGAAGAGGTCGGGCACCCAGTTGGCGGTGTTCAGGTCGTGGGTGCGGCGGCGTTCGTCACCGGTGTTCACACGGAGCTGGAGGAAGTCTTCGATGTCGTTGTGCCAGACTTCGAGGTAGGCGCAGCCGGAGCCACGGCGCTTGCCACCCTGATTGACGGCGATGAGCTGATCGTTGTGCAGCTTGAGGAAGGGGATGACGCCCTGGCTTTCGCCATTGGTGCCTTTGATGTAGCCGCCGGTGCCGCGCACGGCGGTCCAGGAGCCGCCGAGACCACCCGCCCACTTGGAGAGGTAGGCGTTGTCGGCGATGCCGCGCTGCATGATGGACTCGATGCTGTCGTCCACCTTGTAGAGGTAGCAGGAGGAGAGCTGGCTGTGCATCGTGCCGCTGTTGAAGAGCGTGGGCGTGCTGGAGCAGAAGCGGCGGCCTTTGTAGAGGCGGTACAGCGCGATGATCTTGTCCTCGGCGTTTTCCTTTTCCTGCACGCAGAGGCCCATGGCCACGCGCATCCAGAAGAGCTGCGGGGTTTCGAGGCGCTTGGAGGGCTTGGTCTTCTTGTCGACGATCAGGTAGCGGTCATACAGCGTCTGGATGCCGAGGAAGTCGAAGTCCATGTCAGCGGCCGGGTCGAGTGCGTCGGCGATCTTGTCGAGGTCGTACTTGAGAAGCTGCGGGTGCAGGCGCTCGATTTCGATGCCACGGGCGAGGTTCTTGCGGAAGCCACGGCGGTGGTAGTTTGGCAGTTGCTCGATGCCGTGATCCACGATGCTCCAGCCGAGCACTTCTTCATAGATGTAGGTAAGGAGCATGCGGCCGGCGAACTTCGCGAAGTCGGCGTCCTTTTCCATCAAGGTGCGTGCATTGAGGATGATGGTGGTCTTGAGCGATTCGACGGAGATCTCGCTGAAGATCGAGCGACGCAGCTCCATTTCGATCTCGGCACGGCTGACGCAGAGGTCGAGGCCGAGGCTGGCGAAGTCGATGCGCTTCTTGAGGTCCTGGCCGTCCCAGAGGAAGGTCTCCGTGGGGGAAACACGCACGAGGATGAGGGTCTGCTGCTGGTCGGACTCCTGCTCGTCCAAGATGGCGGCGGCCTGCTCGTCGCCGAAGCGCATGTTGGAGCGCAGCGCACGGTACTGGATGTAGGCGCGGGCGACTTTGAAGTAGCCCTGCTTCATGAGTTCTTCTTCGACGAGGTTCTGCACGTCTTCGATGTGCATGAACTGCTTGCCGTCATTGATGATGGCACGGCTGACGGCTTCGGCGATCTGCACGGCCGGCGTGGAATCCATCTCCATGGAGAGGAAGGCCTTGCGCACGGCGATCTCGATCTTGTTGTGGTTCCAAGGAACGAGCTGGCCGTTGCGGCGGATGACTTTGGTGGTGACCATGATGGGTTGGAGGGCTCCAGCGTCGTTGGCGTCTGAGTTGGCGAGGGTTCCGGTGCGTTTGCGGCGCTCCGCCAGACTGCGGGCGACGTCGTGGGCGTTGTGACGCACCAGCGCCTGCTCAATGACCTGGTAGATCTCCTTGGTGCTCAGCATGGGGGCCTCAGCGCCATTGTCCGCCGTGCGCTGGGCGACCTCCTCGGCCACCGCACGTGAAATGACCTGCACCAGCTGGCGGTTCGAGTCATTGAAAATTTCGCTCTGACGCTGGCGTGCCATGAGCAGATCGGTGATCGCATTGCCCACGGTGTCGGCGATTTCACCGACATCGAAATCACGCTCGCTGCTGCCGATGCGCACCTTGGTGTTTCCCGTCATGGGAATGCCGATCACGCCTGCGGTCAGCGCACTCCATTTGAACTGGGGTTTTTGGTCCTGAGGAGTGTTGTGGGCGACGTTTTTAAGCGCCTTGTCTTCGTGGAGTAGGTCTGTGATCATGGCGGGAGGTCCAAGCTTTGAGTTTAACGTGAGCAGTTGATTAACGGAAATGAACGAATTGAGCAGATGAAAAGGCCACCGGGCAGTCCCAGCGAAAAGTCGGCCAGCAATGGAGAATTAAAGGTCGGGAAGAATTAAAGGTCGTCGTCGGAACAGGCCTCAAGCGCGGAGGACTTCTGGTAGTCGGTCACCTTGCCTTCGAAGAAATTTTGTTCTTTCTTGATGTCCATCAGCTCCGCCAGCCATGGCAGCGGGTTGGTGATGCCCGGGTTCAGTGCCGGGAGACCGCAGCCGTCCAGACGACGGTCAGCGATGTAGTCGGTGTAGCGCTCAAATTCTTCCGCGCTCAGGCCCACGGCGTTCACGGGCAGGCAGTCACGGATGAATTCCTTCTCCAGCGCCACGCCTTCGCGCATGATGTTGAGCAGCTCCTCGCGGAAGTCAGCGGTCCAGATGTCGGGGTTCTCCTCGATCAGATCCATGAACAGATTGCGGAAGACTTCGATGTGGTTCGACTCATCGCGCAGCGTGTAGCGGAACATCTGGCCGATGCCGGGGAACTTGTTCTGGCGGTACAGGCTCAGGATCATGCCGAAGAGGCCGTAGAACTGCGTGCCTTCCATGCACTGGCCGAAGACGAAGATGTTCTTGGCCAGGAGCTGCTTGTTCTCGAGCAGCGTGAGATCGAGGTCGCGGCGCAGGTTGTTGGAGTGCTTGGTGACGAACTCGTTTTTTCTCACGATCGTCGGGATCTGCTCAAACATCGCCTCGCACTCATGGGGGTTGATGCCCAGGGAGGAAATCATGTACAGCAGGGAATCCGCATGGATGTTCTCCTCATGGGCATGGCGGCCCAGGACGAGCTTCAGTTCGGGGGCGGTCACCAGCTCGCGCACCACGTGCTGCACATTGTCACCCACGATGCCTTCGGCGGCGCTGAAGTAGCCGATGCCCATCATGATGATCCAGCGTTCGTTCTGGGAGACATCGTTGGAACGCCATTGTTCCACATCCTTCTGCATCTGAATGTCTTCCGGCTCCCAGTGGTTGGCCTTCATGATCCGATATAGGTCATAAGCCCACTGATATTTCAGCGGGAGGAGGTTGAAGGTCATGCTCTTACGACCATTGATCACCTTCTTGGCTGCAAAGGCAGCTTCAGCTTTGTCTTGATCGAGTGGGAACTCGCGATTGCCAATCTTGTAGATCTTTTCCATGACGAATTCGTTGCAGAGTGAAGGGTGTTTATTTGATTTTTCGCGAAAATGAACGAGAATTCGGCTAACACTATAAATACTAGATCTTGCGTGTGCCGAGGCGGATCATGCACAAGATATTGTGTTCTGGCGAGATTTTTTTCCCAGCCATTGTGCAAAAATGCGTTTCACATCGTAGATTCAAGGGTTCCACGGCGAAAAAATTTTTCTCGCGTCAAAATGCCGACCGTGAAGAGCGGAATTGAGAATCTTTGCAGCCTTGCCCGATAGCGCCAAAAACCAGGGGAAACCAAAAAATACCTAGAACTCGCTAACGACATGGGGCCGGAAGCGGGTCTTGTCACGTATTCTGCTCATGTTGAACCTATGAAATTCAGTCAAATCACCCATGGCCTGCTGGTCGCCTTCCTCCTGAACTCCTGTGCGATCGATGTTCCACAGAAGGGCACGCCGCCCGGTGTCACCGTAGATTTGGTGCCGAATGGCCGCTACGCACGCCGGCAGCACCGGCCCATGCGGCCCACCTACATCACCATCCACGCCACGGAGAACTATGCGCGGGGAAGCGGAGCCTACGCCCATGCCCAGATGCTCAAAACCGGCTCAATCAAAGGCCGGCACAATGCCATCGGCTACATTGGCTGGCATTTCACCGTGGATGACCACTCCATCTATCAAAGCATGCCCACCAATGAGCGCGGCGAACACGCCGACTATGACGGGAAGGGCAATCGCAGCTCCATCGGCATCGAAATGTGTGAAAACCGTGGCAATAACCGGACTCGAACCCTGGACAAAACAGCACGTCTCACCGCCTGGCTCATGAAGGAGCATGGTATTCCGCTGAGCCACGTCGTTCCGCACCAGCACTGGCTGATGATCCGCCACGATGACCACCGCAATCTCGGCCACAAGAACTGCCCGCATTTCCTGATGGAGCATGGCCGCCCCGGCGCAAAATGGCAGGCGTTCCTCAACAAAATCGCGGCGTATCGGCGTGCATTGGGAAATTAAATACCTTGCCACCTCAGCCACCCCACGCTGGAGTCAGGCGCATGGCTCAAAATTTCGACGCTCTTCGTCTAGCACTCCAACATTCGCCCGACAACGCGCCGCTGCTGATGCTTTTTGCAGACGCCTGCCTGGATGACGGCCTGCTGGATGAGGCAGAGCAGAGCTTTCAGCGCGTGCTCAAAGACGACCCTGCCCATGCGGACGCCCGACTGGGCCTCGCCCACGTCGCTTTGCTGCAAGGCAAGACCTCGCAGGCGGCGGTGCGCGCCGAGCAGATCGTGTCTGACACACCCACCTGTGCCGCCGCCTACCTGCTCCTCGCACGCATTCACATCACCGAGGGCGATCTGCCGAAGGCCCGGGCGATGTATGACAAGGGCATCGCCTTGAACCGCTCTCTGGCAGATCCTGGCATTGAAAAAGACCTCCATGGCATCAAGTCCTCCGGGGATGATGGCTCCGGCCGCAAGCGTGGCGCCATGACGTCCAGCGGCACTCTCATCGAGTCGGTGGAGGAGGACAAAGACGATGATGAAGGCCATCCACGCGGCGGCGCTGCCTTCGATCTCGGGCTGGCTGACTTTGGCAAGCCAGAGCTCAATTTCTCCGGCGTCGGCGGCATGGAGGCGCTGAAGGAAGAGATCCGCATGAAGATCATTTATCCGCTGCAGCATGCGGAGCTGTTCAAGGCCTACGACAAGAAAGTCGGCGGCGGCGTGCTGCTGTACGGCCCGCCCGGCGTGGGCAAGACGCTGATCAGCAAGGCCACCGCCGGCGAGATCAATGCCAACTTCATCGCCCTGGGCCTGCACCAGATTCTCGACATGTGGATCGGCGGCTCGGAGAAAAACATGCACGAGGTCTTTGAACTCGCCCGCAAGAACGCGCCCAGCATTCTGTTCTTCGATGAAGTGGATGCGCTCGCGGCAGACCGCCGGGATCTGCGCCAAAGCGCCGGCCGCAATCTCATCAACGCCTTCCTCTCTGAGATGGATGGCGCGGAGTCCAACAACGATGGCGTGCTCATCCTCGGTGCCACGAATGCCCCCTGGCACATCGACCCTGCCTTTCGACGTCCGGGCCGCTTTGACCGCACCTTGTTTGTGCCCCCGCCAGATGAGGCTGGCCGCGCGGCCATCATCGAGGTCATGGCGAAGAGCAAACCGATTGGTGAACTTGATCCACGCGCCCTCGCCAAAAAAACCGAGGGCTTCTCCGGCGCGGATCTCAAGGCGGTCTTTGATCTCGCCACGGAAGACGTGATGAACGAAGTCATGCGCACCGGCAAGGTCATCCCGCTGACCACGAAGGATCTCATCAAAGCCGCAGGCCGTCACAAGGCCACGACGAAGGCCTGGTTCGAGAGCGCGAAAAATTACGCGATGTATTCCAACCAAAGCGGCTTCTACGATGACGTGTTGAAGCATCTCGGCCTCTTGAAGCGCTGAACTCCTGACGGCGCATGTCTGACGAATTTCATCCCTCCCCAGATGCCGCCTTTGCACGTGGCCGCCTGCTGCAAAGCCAGCACCGCACGCACGACGCCATCGCCTGTTACAAGCAGGCGCTCGAGCTCGATGCGCATCACACGCTCAGCTACATCATGCTCGCGCTGTGCTGGATGCACGAGGATGATACTGCGCCGAAATCGATCGATGCGGCCCAGCGTGCGGTGGCGCTTGAGCCGGAAAATGCCTTCGCCCGCAGCGTCCTGGCGCTCGCATTAAACGCGAATGCCAAAGACGGCCAGACGGCTGCGGTCAAAGCGGCGCTGCAGCATGCTGAAGAAGCGGTGAATCTCGATCCCGACAGCGATTTCAGCCATGCCGTGCTCGCACGCCTGCACCTGCGCCTGCGTGATTATCCGAAAGCGGAAGCCTCCGCCCGTGCCGCGCTCTCGCTCGACACCGAGAACACCATGGCGGCCGAGGTGCTCTCCGCCGCGCTGCTGCTGCAGAAGAAGGACGGCGACAATCAGGACCTCATCAAATACCAGCTGGAGCGCAATGCCGAAGACGACAGCGCGCACACCAGCGCGGGCTGGATGGCCGTGATGAAGGGGGATCACAAAAAAGCCAACGAGCATTTCGTCGAAGCTCTGCGGCTGAACCCCATGAATGAAAACGCGCGGCTGGGACTCATCGAGTCCTTCCGTGCACGGTCATGGCCGTACCGCCTGCAGCTGAAGTTTGCGCACTTCATGAACCAGTTCACGGAAGGCCGGCAGACCGCCATCATGCTCGGCGGTTTTATCTGCTACAGGGTCCTCAGCAGCTATCTCAAGACCGTCTCGCCCATCCTCGCCTCGGTCGTCATCGGTGCATGGCTGGTGTTCGTGCTGTGGGCGCATCTGGCGCGCGGATTCAGCTCGGCTTTCATTGTGATGGATCGTTTCGCACGGCAGGCGCTGCGCCCACGCGAGTATTGGGAGGGCGTGGTGGTGGGCGGGCTGATCTTTGCCGCCATCTCCAGCCTCGTGCTCGGCTTTGCGTGGCATCTGGGGGCCGAGGGCAGCTTTGCCGCCCTGGTTTGCATCTTCGCCGCCGTGGTCAACGCCGCCGCCTTCACCAATGACCACTGGATTGGCCGCCACGTCTATGGCGTGGCCGCCGCGCTGGCCGGTGTGGGCGCTCTCTACTCCACCTTGGATGTCTTTGCCGATCTGCGCCTGCCCTTCGCCGGAGAATTCGGTAGCCTTGCCCTCCTGCTCGGCGTCGCAGCCACCTGGCTGCGCGGCTTTGGCGTGTGGTATCGGTGAGGAGGATCACTTCTTCATCAAATACGCAAAGAAGTCCTTCAGATCCGCGTCGCTCATGCCGGGAAAAGTGGCTTGTGAGTCAGGACCTCTCGGGTATCTTTTTGAAGTGAGTGCCCGTGACCTATTGCTGCAAGTCAAAGCTCTGCCCCCGGCCGAGCAGCGTTGCTTCATGGACGCCGTGATGGATTTTGATGCCGCCATGCACGTGCCTTCCGCTCCAATGCAGATTCCTGATTTTGAGGCGTACTGGGAACGTCTGCATGTGCTTGGCATGCCACGGTGGACGGCTGAGCAGACTGCAGGGCTGGACCGTTGGCTCGCCGGTGAAGAAGATGCCGCATGATTCCTTACGCGGACACCAACTATTTGACCCGCCTCTACCTGGAGCTTGAAGGCGCTGAAAAAGCCAGAGGTTGGGCAAAAGAAGCGGCGTTGCAGGCAGCGGCACCTTTGCCGGTAACCTGGCTTACGGAGCTGGAGTTGATCAACGCCTTTCAGCGCTGTGTTTTCGTCACCCGAACGGAGGGGCGTCTGCGGGTGACTTCCGAATTTGCAGGTGCCGCCCAGCAGGAATTTCGTGATGCATTGAGTGCAGGGCAGTTTTTGCGCCCAGCTCTGGTGCCCTATTCTCGGCTAAAAGAAAAATTCGAAGAACTGTCGCTGCGTCACACCGCAGCACATGGATATCGCACCTACGATCTCCTGCACGTAGCTTTCGCGCTGCTGCTGGGATGTGACACATTTTGGAGCTTTGATGTCAAGGCACTCCAACTCGCCGCTTTGGAAGGCCTGCGAGTTCCTGAGCTTCAGTGATGGGCTGAAGCCCCCTGAGGCGCAAGATCACTTCTTCATCAGATACGCAAAGAAGTCCTTCAAATCCGCATCGCTCATGCCGGTGGTGAGGCCTTCGGGCATGAGGGAAATGGGGGAGGCGGTCATGGATTCGATGTCGGTCTGCTTGAGCGCCGTTTTGTTGTTGGCCATGTCCTTGATGACGATGCCCTTGGCGTCCTGCGCATCCATAAGGCCGGTGAGGATCTGGCCGCCCTTCGTTTTCACGATGTAAGCGCCGAAGCCTTCGCGGATTTCCATGCTGGGCATGAAGAGGTTGTCGAGCCAGAAGTCGGCATTGCTGCGGTCATAGCCGGTGAGATCGGGGCCGATCTGGCCGCCTTCGCCAAAGAGCTTGTGGCAGATGAAGCAGCGGGCCATGAACTGGATCTTGCCTTTCTCGGCATCGCCGAGGCCAGTTTTGAGCACGGCTTTGATGCGCTCGGACTCCTTCTTCTTTTCCGGTGTGGGACCCGTGGCCAGCAGGCCCTTCCAATGCTTGTCGATGGCCGCATCAATCTCCGGGTCTTTGTGCAGGCTGAGCTGGCGCACGATGTCCACGGTGAAGTGCTTGGTGGGGATCTTCCATTCGTTCACGAAGCTGACCAGAATCTGTGCCCACTCCTTGCGGCCCGCCATGACACGCAGCGCATCTTCGCGCAGCGCCTTGTCTCCGGCGATTTGACCTTCCCAGCCAAGCAGCAGGGCCTCGGGGATGCGTTTGTCGTCAAACTTGGCCGCAGCCTGGAGGATGCCGCGCTTGAGGCCCGGCGGGTTCGTCGTCTTCAAAATGTTCACCATCGGCATCACTGCTTCCTGCTTGCCGAGTTCGGCCAGGGTCTTGGCGATGGCGATGCGGGCGGTGCTGCTGGCTGTTTTGTCGGACAGCAGCGTCAGCGCCTTCTTGAGCGCGTCAGCATTGCCACTGCGCAGAGCCAGCGTGAGATCGCCGCCGCCTTGCTTCGCCATGTAATCGTTGAGCGCCTTGGTGAGCGACTCCGGCAGCTTGGGCATTTCCGCACCTTCAAACGCAGACGCAATGCCGGCGATGAACTTGCCGCGCAGGGCGTCATCATTCGTCAGCGCGAGCAGATCCGCGCAGGACTGGAAGTTCTCTTCACCACCCGCCAGCGCGTAGCGCTTCGCCAGCTTTTCAGCGAGGTTGTCGCGGAAGAGACTGGTCTTGAGAAGTGCGGTGTCAGACTTGAGGAAGGCGAAGACGGCGGCGCGTTCTTTCTCCGCCTTGGATTCGAGCGCCCACCATGCGAGGAGTGGCAGATGACCGCTGATGTCTTCGGCATCGCCAGCCCACAGCAGCGGAAGTGCAGCCTGGGCTGGCAGCTTTTTGGCCGAGGCGAGGATCTGGGCGCGGACTTCGGGATGCTGCTCTGTTTTGGCGAGACGGACCAGATCGTCTGTGTCCCGGCCTTGCTCCCCAATCATTTTAACCGACCAACGCCGCACATAGGGGTCTTCGCTTTTGAGGCCATAGTAGTGCAGATTGTACCCTATTCTCCCATTTCCTTCCTGAACCTGGAACATTTTATCGCGCGTCACCGCATCCATCGCCCACAGTGTCTCGAGTGTTAGCGGCATTGCTTTGAGTTTCGGCGCAAGATCAAACATTTGCCGCCATCCCATCTCCAATATCGCCTGCTTCCGGAACCACTCGTTCGGATGGCTTAGGTATCCCATCAGCTCCTCCCCACTCGCCTTGCTCAGATCAAACGGCTTGAGCTTCGGCGCACCAGCAGCAGGTCGCACACGATAGATGCGGCCGCTGGTTTTGTGCCAGTCGTCGATGGGGCTCACGTGGCTGAGGCGGGTGTCGTACCAGTCGGCCATGTAGAAGCCGCCATCCGGGCCGACGCCGGCCCAGACGGGGCGGAACCAGCGGTCCGGGGTGCTGAGGAGGTTTTCCTCATCCTTCGTGCGGAATGTCGAGCCGTCCGGGAGGCGCTCGCTGACATAGACGAGGTTATGCAACGCGTTCGGGGCGATGATTTTGCCCTCGTAGGCGCTGCCGAGCAGGCCGCCCTCGTACACGGTGAAGGCCTGCGGGAAGCGCTTGTTGTCGCCCTCATGTTTCATGTGCTCGAACCAGCCAAAGGCATACGGATTGGTCAGCGGGCCGTGCTTGCCCCAGCCTTTGATGCCGTAGCTGCCCTGCTCATAGTGCATGCCGCGCGTGGCACCGTTGGTGCCGGAGAACAAGCGGCCCTTGCTGTCGAAGTCGAGGCTGAAAGTGTTGCCGCCGCCCTCGGCGTAGATTTCGAAGGTCTTCTTCTTCGGATGATAGCGCCAGATGCACTGACCCTCCCACTTCACGTTCTTGGTGTGGGCGCTGCTGACGTTGCCGGTGGTGGTGCTGCCGTTGGCACCGTAGAGCCAGCCGTCCATGCCCCATTGCAAATTCGTGGCCACGCTGTGCGTGTCTTCCAGGCCGAAGCCGCTGAGCTCCACCTCAGGTGTGTCGCTGTCAGGCTTTGCATCGAAGTCGGCGTCGGCATAGCTGAGCAGGTACGGAGGATTCAGCACCCAGATGCGCCCCATGCCGTGCAGTGCGGCGCTGGCGATGTTGAGGCCGGTGATGACGTCCTCGTGCTTGTCGAAAAAGCCGTCGCCATCGGTGTCTTCAAAGACGGTGATCTTGTCCGCCCCCTTTTCACCCCGTGGTGGCGGCAGCGGCACCTTGTCAAACTTGGCGCGCAGATGCTGGTCATAGCTGATGATCTTCAGTCCGGCAGGGAACTGGTACTGGCGGTACTGCGTGACCCACATGCGGCCTTTGGAGTCCCAGCTCACATACAGCGGCTGTTCCACCACCGGTTCAGCGGCCATGAGGTCGACGACGACATCGCTGCGTGTTTTGAATTTCTTCACCGCCTCCTCGGGCGGCGTGGGCGGTGTGTCGTCGCGCATCACCCCACGTCCGGCGCGGGTTTCCATGATCTTTCTCACGGCCTCGTTGCCGGCGACGTCGCCGGGTTTGACGTTTGGATCGGCGGCAAGCGCGGAACTGCCGAGCAGGAGAAAGAGAAGGCGCGTGTTCATGTGGAAGAGACTAACAAACGAAGCGGTGGCGGTTTCTTGCCGCCTTGTCACCGGTTCCGGTATTTTCGTGTGTCAAATGGGGTGGTCGCCATCGCCTGGATCGTTGTCCGCCCCCTGCTGGGGATCGTGATGCTGGCTCTGGCCATGGGTGGGCTCATCTACATGGGCAAACTGGCGGCCGCGAGCAAGCCTGCCACGGCTTGAAACGGACCACCTAAATATAACCTAAGGTTTATGGTTGTTGCTCCCGTTGATGAGTGTGCCACAGTACCTGACTGATGCGACTTACCAGCAGCACCGCCGCTCCCTTAGTGACTCGTTCCGCGCCACCTTCGCCGCAGGAGCTTTCCGCTTTGATGCCCTTTGGGCGCTACTCGGTGCAGGCACAGGTGGGCATCGGCGGCATGGGCACGGTGTATCGTGGTACACAGCTCAGTCTGGGCCGGCCGGTGGCCGTCAAGGTGCTGCGCGTGAGTGACGGGTATGATTTCGCCTTTGAAGACCGCTTCCGCCGTGAAGCGCGGGCCATGGCCACGCTCAACCACCCGAACATCGTCGCCATCTATGACTATGGCCACATCGGCACCGACTTTCTGTTCTTCGTCATGGAGTTCGTCGATGGCACCGACCTCGGTGAGATCATGCGCACCGGGCGCATGACACTCGAACTCGCGCTGCAGCTGCTGCCGCAGATCTGCGCCGGACTCGAATACGCGCACTCCAAAGGCATCGTCCATCGTGACATCAAGCCCGCGAACATCATGCTCACCCGTCAGGGCGAGGTAAAGATCACCGACTTCGGTCTGGCCAAAGACGTCATGCGTGCGCCGTCGATGGTCACGGAAACTCACATGGTCATGGGCACGCCGGAGTACGCCGCGCCGGAGCAGTTTAATGCGCACCGGGACGTGGATCATCGTGCGGACATCTATGCCTTCGGGGTGCTGATGTACCAGATGCTCACCGGAGCACTGCCGCGCGGCTCCTGGCAGCCGCCTTCGAGTTTGCTGCCCGGCCTGGATCCCCGCTTTGACGCGGTCATCATACGGGCGCTGATGACAGATCGCGAGCACCGCTACCAGTCCATGGGTGACATGCGCCGTGTGATTGAGGCGGCCTTGGTGCCGGTGGTTCACACTCCCAGCAGACCGCTGCTGCCGGTCGCCAAACCCTCTGCCGGACGCATCCTGCTGCTGGAGGACGATCTCATGGTGCGCGATCTCATGCGGCGTGCCTTGGAAAAGGCGTCCTATGAAGTCGTCGAAACCGGTGACGGCAAGGAAACGCTGCGCCTGTACGAGGAGGCGATGCAGCAGGGCCGCCCCTACGACCTCGCGATTCTCGATCTCACCATTCCCGACGGCATGTGCGGCCGGGAAACCATGCTCTATCTCCGTCGTCTTGATCCACAAATCCTCGCCATCGTCTCCTCCGGCTATCGTGATGATGCCGTGATGAAGGACTGCGCTGCCTACGGCTTTGCCGCAGCGCTGCCGAAGCCCTACCAGGTCGAAGGCCTGCTGCAGATCGTGAACGGCGCTCTTGCTGTCGGTCGCCGCCGTATACCGCCACAAAGCGTGGTCTAACCTGCATTTCTCACACTCGCAGGGAATCCACGAACAGCGTGTTGCCGCCATGATGTAGCTCGGTATTCCGATACCGAGTCGGTGCCGCCGCGGAATCGGAATTGCCTGCGGCTGTCTCCGCTTCGCTACGGCTCCGCGCTACATCCCCGCATGTCAACGCTGGGAGTGTGAGAAGTGCGGGCTAAACCACACGCACCGCCGCCTGGGCGTCCATGGCCTGCCACACGGCATGTACCACGCGCATGTAGTTCATGCCTTCGCCGAAACCGGGCCTTGGTCGCGGCGCTTGGGCATCACGCACAGCGGCGATGAAATCGCGCTCCACCGTCCAGCTTCGTTGCAGCTCGGTGGGAACCGGCACCGACTCCAGTTTGCCGCCGCGTTTGCCGAGCTGAAGGTCGTCCGTATTGAAGTCATAGCTCAGCGTGCCTTCAGAGCCAAAGATCCACAGCTTGTCCGTCGGCGCATGCGCGGCCACACCGCTGAAGAGCATCGTTGCCTCGATGCCACTGCGAAATTTGGCCATCACGTTGACGAAATCAGGAATATCCACCTCCACGCCCGCACGTTCCGGAATCACCACGTTGCCGCGTGCCTCCAGTTCGACGATGTGGCCGAGCCAATGCTGCAGCACCTCGGTGTAAATGCCCAGCGTGAGGATTTGAATGCCGCTCAGGTCCGACTGCTGCCGCCAGTGCGCGGGCTTCGCCGCATCCAGCCAGGCGTCATTGAAGCTGTGCAGCAGCACCTGATGCGGCGTGCCGATGGCCCCTTCCGCGAGCAGCTGTTTCACAAGCTCGCCGCCATGCATGCCCTGCGGTGCCGGACAGATCGCGGTGACCAACTCAGGATAGCGCATGGACGCCTCCCACATCTGGTTCGCTTCCGGCACGGAGGCAGCCATGCGTGCCTGGGTGAAGACATGCTTGCCGTGCTGCAGCGCGTAGCAGGTCATTTCTGAATGCATGTACGGGTGTGTGCCGATCCAGACGACATCGACTTCAGGACTCGACGCCAGCTCCTCCCAGCGTTCCACCGCCTTGGCTTCCGGGGCAAACTCACGACAGAACGCCTCAGCACTCGCCAGCGAACGGTTGGTCACCTGCGTGATCTGCACGTTTGGGATCGCCCGCAGGCCGGGCATGTGGCGGGATTTGACGATACCACCGGCTCCGATGATGCCGATGCGGATGGGTTGCTCTGGTGCGGTCATAGACGTATGAAGTGTGACACGTTGGAGCCAACATCCAAGTCCTGCATGCAAATCCTGCACATCTTCATTTCCCCAGAGCACAACTTCGTCGGTCATCACGGCCTGCCACCCGGCACCACGCCCATGATCGAAGTGCCGGAGGCAGAATGCGTGACCGGCAAAGGCCTGCGTGGCGACCGCTATTTCGGCTGGAAGGAGGACTACAAGGGGCAGGTCACCTTCTTTGAGCACGAGCAGTACGAGCGCCTCTGCGAACAGTTCAGTGTCATGGGCGTGCCACCCTCCTCCTTTCGCCGCAACATCATCACCAAGGGCATCGACCTCAACACCCTCATCGGCACCGAGTTTGAAGTGCAGGGCGTGCGTTTTATAGGCACTCAGGAGGCCGCGCCCTGCCACTGGATGAACCAGGCCTTCGCCGAAGGTGCCGAAGCAGCGCTCAAGGGCCACGGGGGCCTGCGTGCCAAAATTTTGAGTGACGGCGTCCTCCGCGCATCATGAACACTCCCTTCGCCGCCGTATTGCTCGCCGGTGGCCGCTCCACTCGGATGAAACAGGACAAGGCCCTGCTCCACTGGCATGGGCAGGACCTGTGGCAGGCGCAGCTGCACAAGCTGCAGTCCCTCGAAGCCGCACGCGTGCTGCTTTCCTGCCGGAGTGAACAGTCCTTGTTTGTGAGTCCCAGCGAAGAAGTGGAAGTCGTGCATGATCCCATAGGCGCGGATGACGGCCCCTTGGGTGCCATCACCCGTTGTTTGGAGCAGGTGCAGATGCCGCTGCTCGTCCTCGCCGTGGACATGCCCTGGATGACCGCCGCCTTTCTGCGCGAGCAACTGAGCAAGCATGAAAACCCGGAAAAAGGCTGGTTCTTCCGCGGCCCGCACGGCGATGAGGCCCTGGCCGGTCTCTACGTTCCCGCCATGCTGCCACTCATGCAGGAGGCGCTGTCCAAGAAAGACTTCAAGCTCCAGCACGTCATCGAGGCTGCCGTCCATTCCGACTTGGCCATCACGCATGCGTTGGGAGAGGAACAGATGCCCTTTTTCCACAATGCGAACACGCCGGCGGATTTGAAGTAGCCTGCCCGCACCACTCTGATCACAGCTTTTTGAGCTGGGCCGTCAGGTAGTCACCGCAGGGCGTCTCTTTGCCGTCGTTGAAGCGGATCATGTAGGACTTGCCGGAGGTGCCTGACGCGGAGGCCACTTTGGCGATGAAATCGGCGGCGGTCTTCACCTCCTTTTCGTGGCGAGCCCATTTGGCCCGCAGAAACTTGGCCGCATTTGCCGCACTGTAGTCACTGCCATTCCTGACGAAGGTGGCGTTTTCCAATCCTTCGATGTGCGAGATCAGCGCCTCGATCTTTGCCTTCTCTACCGCCGGAGCGGGTTCTTCTGCCGACAGCGTGGTGGCGGCACTCCAAAAGAGGCAGAGGAGGCACAGGGCATGGGAGATGAGTTTCGATGTCATGGTGGTACCGTACCAAACGCCCTCTGCTGGAGAACGGATGTCCTGACTCAACGCAGCTCATGCCCCAGGATTGCCAGTGTGGCGATGGCAGCGGTCTCAGCCCGCAGCACCAGAGGCCCGAGCGTGACAGGAACAAAGCCTGCCGCAAAGGCCTGTGCTTCTTCTTCGGCGGTGAAATCACCCTCGGGACCGATCAGGACGGCCACGCTGTTCAGTTGGGTTGCAGGGAGTGCTTGTTTGAGCGTGCGGGTGTGTTCGCTGAGAGCGGGGATAAGTTTGAACTCGGCTTGAAACTTCACACCGGTGGCAAGGGTGACGGGGGCGTGCAGTTCAGGCACAAACGGCGTGTGGCACTGCTTGGCGCTTTCAATCATGTGCCGCCGCCATTTGGCCAGCTTCTTCTCCGTCTGCGCCGCATCGAGATGAATCACGGTGCGCTCGGTGATGACGGGCTGCACGCTGGCTGCACCCAGCTCCACCGCTTTTTCCAGCAGCCACTCGAAGGGCTCTGCCTTGATCAGCGCGGGCAGCAGATGAATCGAGGTTTGAAACGGTTCGAGTCGCGATTCGGAGGTGATTTTAGCCTGCACCTCCGTTTTGGAAACGTGCGTGATCTCGCAAACGGCCACCCGGCCTGCGCCATCGAAGACCTCGATGATGTCACCGGGTTGCTTGCGCATCACGCGGCCGCAGTGCTGCGCTTCATCACCGGTGAGGGTGAGGTGAGGTGGAAACCACTCGGTGGCGGAAAGATGGAAACGGGAAAGAGACATGTATTGAAGGGCGGATGATGATCTTGGCTGCTTGTGCCCTTCAAGCAAGACAAGTCAGGACGGGCATTGGAGTCTTTGATTTTCGTTCATTTTAGAGATCGACCTTTAGGTCGGAATGTGATTACATCACAAATAAATCGCTAAAAAATAGCGTCGTATAAGAACATAATTTTGCCATGAAGTCCTTATTTTTACTATTCAGGTCGGTTCAGTTCCTCGTGCTGTTTTTTTGCGTGAGTGGCTTCTCAGTTGCCGCAGATGACGAGCGCGAGAACTTGATCGTGGGCAAAGCGAATCTCGGCAAGGCGGTGAGAGAACGGATTTCGGCATCCTCCCCGCCGAAGCTTCTTGCTTTTGGCGAAATTATGGAAGGCGGGAAGTACCGGCTCATGTCCCCCGACAGTTCGCTCGAAGCGAATTTTTCTTCCGATGTCTTTGTCGTCATCAACGACCTCGACGGCCTGCTCAGCGAACTGTCGGACCCCGAGTCCGAGTATGCGAAAAACTGGAAATTGGTCGTCGAGAAGACTGGCGATAATCAATTGAAACTAGCAGCGCTTGACCGTGCTGAACTGAAAATTAAACTCGAAAAGATTGTCAATGAGCTCATTGTCAAGGCATCCGATGCCCCAACGTTGAACGTGCTCAATGTGGAGCGAGGGAAAGCCGATTTGGCCCTCCAAGAAGCCGAAAAAAAGGAGGCGGCGCTCACGACACAGGTCGAGACCGCGAAACGATTCGTCAAACACGGCTTCAAACCCTTGAGCTTGAACTTTCGTCTGCGAATCGGCGGCGAAACATTTGATAAACTCCATCCCACGGATGTGGCTGAGTTGATTGACTTGGAAAAGTCGCTCTTTCTCCTGCGCTTCAATTTGCGTGACATGAACAAGGACAGGGACGCATGGCTGAGACTTTTGAAATCCAGCCCGAAGACGTGCATGGTCGGTGACGTGGCGCTGACGTATGTATCAGAAAGCGGCAAGAAGAGCTACATAGGCGTAGACAGCGGTTTTCGTCTTGGGATTCCGTTGTTCCGCTGGGAGTTCTGGACAAGCATGGGCATCATCGCTGGCTGCCTGGGGCTTTTCATTTGGAAGGTTCCGACATCGGATGTGCTCCGTGACACCGGTATCACGTTGAAGAACCTCACCCAGCCGGCACCGAATTACTGGCACCAGCACAAGCATCCGTTGAGTCTTGCGCGGCTGCAGATGTCCATCTGGTTCTTCATCATCATTGGCTCGTTTGTCTTTCTTTGGTCCACGACTGGCAGCCTTGCAGGCGTGAACAACACCGCACTGATCCTCATGGGCATCAGCGGCGGTACGTCCATGTTTGCCGCCATCATCTCTGAGAAGAGGGAGTGGGACGCGAAACAGCGCGAACCGGAGAACGCGTCAAACCGCGTCGTCATGAACTGGTTCATCGACATTTTGAGTTCTGATGAAGGCATGACCATCCACCGTTTTCAGATGTTCGCCTGGACTCTGGTGCTTGCCGTCGTTTTTGTAAACGGCGTCCTTTCCGACTACGCCATGCCGCTGTTCAGCAACGAACTCCTCGGCCTGATGGGTATCAGCTCGGGTGTCTATATCGGCTTCAAGATCAAGGAGGGGAGTTAAGAATGCGGTGTGTCTGTCGCTCACGCGTCAGCCTGCCATCGCAGCTTCAATTTCATCCGCCTCAATCGGAATGTGCGCCATGAGATCGATGTTTTCGTGTTCACCGATGAAGATGTTGTTCTCCAGGCGGACGCCGAGTTTTTCCTCCCGGATGTAGATGCCGGGTTCGACGGTGAAGACCATGCCAGGCTGCACGGGTTTCCACATATGCCCGACATCATGCACGTCGATGCCCAGCGGATGCGAGGTGCCGTGCGGGAAGTATTTTTTATACGCGGGCTTGTCGGGGTCCTGCTTGGCGATGTCCTCTTCAGTGATCAATCCGAGGCCGAGCAGTTCTTTTTCCATCAGCTTGCCCACCTCCTCCTGATACTCGCGAATGATGACGCCGGGGCGCAGCATCTGGCAGCACTTTTTAAAGACACGCAGCACGGCGTCATAGACCTGGCGCTGGCGCGGCGTGAACTTGCCGTTCACAGGAATCGTGCGCGTGAGGTCGGCGTTGTAGTTGCCGTAGTTCGCCGCCACATCGAGCAGCAGCATCTCGCCGTCCTGGCACTGGCAGTGGTTGGTGATGTAATGCAGCACGCAGGCGTTCGCCCCGCTGGCGATGATCGGCGTGTAAGCAAAGCCACGGGCGCGCTGGCGGATGAACTCATGCGAAAGCTCGGCCTCGATCTCAAACTCCTGCACGCCGGGTTTCACAAACTTCAACAGGCGGTCAAAGCCCTCGCCTGTGATACGGATGGCCTCGTTGAGCGCGGTGATTTCATGCGGGCTCTTGATGACACGCAGCTCGTGCATGAGCTGCGCCAGACGGCGGTAGTCGTGCAATGGATACTCACGCTGGCAGCGCTGCGTGAAGCGCATCTCGCGTGTCTCTGTGGGGATGGTGGCACGCGGGTGCTCATTCGAGTTGAGAAAAACATGGTCCGCCTGGCACATAACGGAACGAAACTGCGTCTCGAAGTCCTCCAGCCAGTGCACACGCGCGATGCCACTGCGCTCCTTTGCCTGCTCCTTGCTGAGCTTTTCGCCCTCCCACACGGCGATGTGCTCGTTCGTCTCGCGCACAAACAGCATCTCCCGCTGCTTCGGATCAGCCGCATCGGGATAAAGCACCAGAATCGTCTCCTCCTGATCGACACCGCTCAGATAAAACAGATCGCTGTTCTGCACAAAGCTGAGGGAGCCGTCCGCATTCGTCGGCAGCACATCATTGGCGTGGACGATGACCACCGACTGCGGCGGCAGCTTGGCATACAGATGCTGACGATTTGAAACAAACAGTTCGGCGGGCAGGGGTTGGTAGCGCATAGGAGTAGGGCAAGCGTCCCGCTTGCAGCAGCTGCCGAAATTGCACGCAAGCCGGAGGCTTGCACTACTTTATTGCGCCACCACCGCCTTCGGCGGGTGGCGGTCGGCCTTGATCCACTGCTGGACTTCGGGCCAGAAGGCTTCGACAGGCAGGGCAAAGGTGGTGACGCGGTCCACGCGGGCGATGTTGATGCCAACGACCTTGCCTTCGAGCGTGGCGACGGGGCCTCCCATGTCGGCAGGAAGGAGAGGGATGTCGTGCTGGAGGACTTCGGGGAAGTTGTCGCTGCGCAAGGAGATGCCGCCATTGGCAAAGTCCTCGCCCTCCCAGTTATTCAGCACCTTGGTGCGGCTGGCGAGGCGGACCCGGCAGCTCTCCTCCTTGTCTTTGCGCAGGTAGTGGATGTCAATGATCTCACCGGGCTGGCGCCTTTTGACGAGGTCATAAACACGATCCACCGCAGCCACCTTTTCACCTGCAATGGTGATGAGGATGTCGTCCTCCTGCAAGCCGGCGGCCTCGGCAGGGCTTTCGCTGGCGATACCGACGATGCGTACGCCTTTGCCATCTTTGGACGCTTTAGCATCCATGCGGATGCCCATGGCGGCTCCTTCGCCCGGAATGCGGCGGAGTTTGGCGCTGACAATGCCGATGCGCGTGTCCTCGCCTGCATCCGCGACACTGCACAACCATTGGCCAAGGGAGAGGGAATGGGCGCCACCCATCGAAACCGCATGCAGGCCGGAGATGCCAACGGCCTGGGCCAGCACCAGGTCCAGCCGGGTGTCGCGGTGCACTTCGCGCAGATCCGCGGTGCGGCCGTCATTGAATTGGATGTGTGATTTCTGCAGTTCGGGCACCTCGCTGGCCTTGATCAAAACGTAGCCGTCTTCACCCACAATGGTGGCGGTGCAGAGGGTCCGGCCCAGCGGGCTCTCAATGCGCGCGGCACAATCGACAGTGAGAGGCTTGAGCTTTTCGACTGCGGAGAGCGTGTGCTTCCCATTCGTGCGGTCCTCCTGCGGCAGAGGCAGGCGGGACGGATCCGCGTGGGCGCAAAGAAGCGACAGCAGGAAGAAAAAGGCGCAATGACGAAGCCCGAATGACGCAACGAACCGCGCGCAAGGTGCGGCGGGTCTTTTGTCAGCGGGCATGGGTCTTTCCTTCGTCATTCGGATTTAGTTATTCGTCATTTCACCCTCACTGCCCTTCCTCCAGCGGCTTCTGCGCCAGTTTGACGGAAAGGTCGCGCTCCTTGCCGTGGGTCCGCAGTCTGATCTTGAGGGTGTCGCCGGCGGCGCGGGCGCGCACGGTGGCGCTGAACTGCTGCTGGTCGGTCATGGCGTCGCCATTGACGCTGAGGATGACATCTCCGGCGCGAATGCCGGCCTTCAGCGCGGGTGAGGCATCGATCACATCGGCCACTTCGAGATCCAGGCTGTCGTTCATCACGGTCGCCACCCCGAGATAGCCACCTGCACCCGTCCCCCAGGTCTTGATGACCTGCGATTTCTGCATCGCCTCCCAGGAGCGGAGAAAGGGGGCCATGGAGACGTGGACGTTTTGGTCGCGGCCTTCCCAGATCTGGCTGTGGATGCCGATGACCTCGCCGTTGAAATTGAAGAGCGGGCCGCCTGAGTCGCCCCCCATCAGCACGCAGTCGCTGTGCAGGCTGTTGGCGGTTTGTTTGATGATCTTGCCCACACGCAGCACGGGGCCGCGTGATTTGTCGTAACCTCCGGGGTGCCCGAGCGCAAAGCACCATTCGCCGGGCTGCGCCATGGCGACCTCGCGGCTCAGAGTCACAAAAGGCCAGGGTTTGCCACGATCTTTAAGCCTGGCCAGTGCGGCATCGGTCGTTTTATCCAGCCCGAGAGATTTGGCCGTCGTCACGGTGCCATCTTCCAAAATGACCTTCATGTCCTTGCCGGGCCCGTTGGGGACGTGGGCGGCGGTGAGCAGCAGCCCGTCAGCGGAAATAATGACGCCGCTGGCCGTTCCGCCCCCGGTCTCGATGGCCACCAGCGCCGGGCGCACCCGGGGCAGGAGCTTCTGCACGTCATTCTGGATTTTCAGGAGCGTGGCGATGTCGGCCTTCGGCGCGGCGTTTTTATCCGCCCCCCCCGCAGCCATGGCCGCTGTGGCAATGAACCCGAACGCCACGGAGACCGTAGCGGCTCTGCGAGCCAGGGAAGTGCAGAGAGAGAACATGCGCGTGCTGGGACTTTACGTTCACCCGCCCGGCAGGTCAAACTGCGATCCGGGGGGGAATCTGCTGTTGAATACGGAGCCGGGCTGCGCTTCTCTCGGGCGTCTTACCCCCATACACACACTTTTCATGAACTACGACCTCATTGTCATCGGCGGCGGGCCTGCGGGCTACGTCGGAGCCATCCGCGCAGCGCAACTCGGCAAAAAAGTGGCCTGCGTCGAAAACGACCGCGCCGGGGGCACCTGCCTGAACTGGGGCTGCATTCCCACCAAGGCCCTGCTGAAGAACGCCGAGCTGTACCACACCATCACCCACCGCGCCGAGGAGTTCGGCCTCAAGATCGGCAGCGTCGAGTACGACTGGTCCAAGGTCATCGGCCGCAGCCGAGGCGTCAGCGACAAACTCAACAAGGGCATCGAGTTCCTCTTCAAGAAGAACAAGGTCGACTACCTCAAAGGCACCGCCAGCATCCCCGCCGCAGGCAAGGTCGAAGTGACCGCTGCCGACGGCACCAAGGCCACCCACGATGCGGCCAACATCCTCATCGCCACCGGCGCAAAAACCCGCCCGATGCCCGGCTTCCCCTTCAATGGCAAGACCGTCATCGGCAGCAAGGAGGCCATGACCCTCGACAAGCAGCCGAAGAGCATCATCGTCATCGGTGCCGGAGCCATCGGCATTGAGTTCGCCTACTTCTTCAACGCCTACGGCACCAAGGTGACCGTCGTTGAAATGCTCCCAGACATCCTCCCAGTCGAAGACACCGAAGTCAGCAAGACCCTGGAAAAGAGCCTCACCAAGTCCGGCATCCGCATCCTCACCAACACCAAGGTCACCGGCACTTCCGAAGACGGCAATGGCGTGAAGATCACCGTCGAAGGCGCTGCCAACGAAACGCTCGAAGCGGACGTCTGCCTCGTCGCCATCGGCGTGGCCCCCGTGCTGCCCGGCGGAGTCGAGATCAAGCTCACCGACCGCGGTTGGATTCAGACCGACGAACGCTATCAGACCTCCGTCAAAGGCGTCTATGGTGCCGGCGACATCATCGGGCCACCCTGGCTCGCTCATGTGGCCAGCTACGAGGCCGTGCAGTGCATTGAAGGTCTCTTCACCAAGCACAAGCCCAAGAAAGTCGGCGTCTTCCCCGGTTGCACCTACTGCCATCCGCAGGTGGCCAGCATCGGCCTCACCGAGCGTGCGGCCAAGGAAAAGGGCCTCAAGTTCAAGGTCGGCAAGTTCCCCTACGTGGCCAGCGGCAAGGCCCTCGCCGCCGCCGAGCCCGAAGGCTTCGTCAAGATCCTCTACGGCGAGCCGCACGGTGAGATCATCGGCGCGCACATCATCGGCAGCGAAAGCACCGAGATGATCGCCGAGATCGGCCTCGCCATGAACCTCGAAGCCACCTGGGACGAAATCGAAGCCACCATCCACGCCCATCCGACCCTGTCCGAGATGGTCAAGGAGGCCACGGAAGTCGCCAAGGGGCATCCGATTCACGTGTGAGCAGATAAGTGCTCATAGCTTCTCAAGTTCTTCAACGGGCGACCAGCAATGGCCGCCCGTTTTAGCAACCCGGCGGAGGAAAAACGGGAGAGTTGTGGGGCATTCTTTTTACCTCAGCATTTCTTGCGGCACGGGCAATCGGATCTTTAAAAAACGCAAATCTTGCCCCTTGCGGCACCCGTGAAGGATACAAATAACCAGCCTCCAACAACCGCAGGCGGGATTCAGCAATCAGATCGTTCTCAATAGCGTCTTGATAACCAAACCCATGCATACCGGCTAGAATCACAGGTTTCTTCATCTGCTGTGCACGGGCAATCGTCATTTCCAGCAGCCAGAAAAAATGATGGGCATGGATGTTCTCAAACTCCAATTGATTGCCTGACACAGGAAGTTCGAAGGTCGTCGGCTTGCCTCCAAACTGCATTGTAATGCTTTCTCCAATCTTCAGAACAGGATGGAAAATGGCATAGGAGGACGAGTATGGGTCATCAGTTTTCCCATGCTGTAAAATCTCCGGCATGACGCTCGCCGCAAATGGGAATGGACTCCAGGAAGCCGTCATCGTCAGTGGGGCAGTCGGTAATACATACTTGTTTGTCAGATCACAATTCTCTTTGGTTTTCGTGACCGTATCGCTTTGGTCTTCGACGTTCATTAACCACTCAAATTGCTCGGTAAAGAATTCGGCCTTCATCTGGCTCTTTGAAGGTTGTTTTTTGAGGACGCCAATCAGATAACAAAACGTCTGAAAAGGCTTTTTGGCGGGAGCATCGAAGGTGAGCATGTACCAAGATGGTGGTTTTACAAAACTCTTCAAGGTTATGACCTCGTCACATGAAGTGTAAATCGCGCATGAATACCACCTCAATCAAGGACGAACCTCATGTGGGGCTATCCACCGTCGAGAGCCTCCTGAGGAGTATTCCTGACAAGGAATAGTCTGGTGTCACGTACAGCTGTCTACCTCTTCCGCATGAACCGCCGTCAGTTCCTCCACACCACCTCCGCCGCGGCCCTCACCGCCTCCTCCTGCACCACGACGACCAAGCGGGCTGACAAGCTGATCATCGACACGCATCAGCACCTTTGGGGCGGAAATTTCGTGAACCCACCCTGGGTCAAAACAGCGCCAGAAGTGCTGCAGCATGATTTCCTCACCCCCGAATATGTGGAGGCCACTCACGGCCTCAACGTGAAGGCCATCTACATGGAAGTCGATGTTGCTCCGAAAGATCACGTCAAAGAAGCCGACGCCATCGTGGCGCAAATCCGCGCCCGCAACTCCCCGACCATCGCCGCCACCATCGGCGGACGTCCCGCCTCGGCAGATTTCGAAAGCTACGTGCAGCGTTACGCAGGCAACGGCATCGTCAAAGGCCTGCGCCAGGTGCTTCACGGCCCCTCCACGCCCGCTGGCTATTGCCTGCGTCCCGATTTCGTGCGCGGCGTGCAAACACTCGGCAAACACGGCCTCAACTTCGAACTCACCATGCGCCCCACGGAACTGCACGATGCCGTGAAACTCATCCAGCAGTGCCCGGAGACGCATTTCGTGCTCGACCATTGCGGCAATGGCGATCCCAAGGCCTTCAATCCCAAACTCGGCCCCGGTTTGAAACGCAGCTGCACCGCCGATGGCTGGAAGCGCGGCATCGATGCCGTCGCCGCGCAGCCTGGCGTCATGTGCAAGATCAGCGGCATCGTCGCCTTCGTTCCACCCGGTGAATGGCGCGCCGAAGACCTTGCGCCCGTGGTCAACCACTGCCTCGACGCCTTCGGCCCCGACCGCGTCTTCTTCGGCGGTGACTGGCCGGTGTGCCTCCTCGGTGGCCGCGTCCGCAGCTGGGTCGAGGCCTTGGATGAGATCGTAGCATCACGCCCCTTCGAGGAACAGCGCAAGCTGTGGTCGGGCAATGCGACCAAGTTTTATCGGCTGTAGAACCGCGCGCGAAAGCGCGAAGCAAAGTAGCCCTCTCGCTCCGCGAGAGGTGCCCAGCGCTTCCGCAGGCTGCCATGTCGTGAGGATGTGAGAGCGCCCCGCAAGTACGTTCGCGCTCAGCTCATCTCGACGGAGCGAGATGGCTACTATCCTCAATCCAGCGTTTGCCGGTAGCGAAACACCCCGATAAACAACGCCACAATCGCAAACAGCCCGATCTGCCAGAGCTGCAGCGAGATGTCCGCAAAGTCATTTCCCTTCAGCAGCACCCCGCGCACGATGCGCAGGAAGTGAGTGAGCGGCAGCACCTCGCCGATGGCCTGCGCCCACTGCGGCATGCCGCGAAAGGGAAACATGAATCCGGAGAGCAGCAGCGAGGGCAGGAAGAAAAAGAACGAGCCCTGCACCGCCTGCAGCTGATTGGTGGCCAGCGTGGAGAAGGTGATGCCCACCGCGAGATTCGCGGCGATGAAGACAAACGCAGCGACAAAAAGCAGCCCGAGATTCCCCACCATCGGCACATGAAAGAGGAAATGCGCCGCGATCAAAATGAGCACCACCTGAATGTAGCCGACAAACATGTAGGGGATGATCTTCCCCAGCAGCACTTCAAACGGCCGCGTCGGCATGGAGAGCAGGTTTTCCATCGTGCCGCGTTCGCGTTCACGCGTGATGGCCAGCGCGGTGATCATGACCATCGTCATCGTGAGCACTACGCCCATGAGACCGGGGACAATGTTATACTGCGTGATGGCCTCCGGATTGTAGAGCGCGTGAATGCGCAGGTCGATGGGAGCCTCGCTTTGCGCCAGATAAGCGAGAGGCCCCTTGAAGTCATTTTGCAGCGCCGTGGTCAGCAACGGTCGCAGGATGTTGATGGCATTGCTCGTCGCGGCAGGGTCGGTAGCATCCGCTTCGATCAGCAGCGTCGGCTTGTCACCACGCAGGAGGTCGCGTGAAAAATCCTGCGGGATGGTGATGACAAACTGGACCTCGCCATGCTCCAGCACCTCACGCGCCTCGTCCTCGCTCTTCACCTGCCGCACAAACTCGTAGTAGCCGCTGTTGCGGATGGCACTGAGCAGCGTGCGCGCCTGCGGCCCGTTGTCATTCATGAGGACAGCGGCGGGCAGGTGCTTGGGATCGGAGTTGATGGCAAAGCCAAACAACATGAGCTGCAGCAGCGGAATGCCGACCATCATGCCAAAGGTCACGCGATCACGCCGCATCTGGATGAACTCCTTGATGATGATCGCCAGAAAGCGCGTGATGGAAAAGTAGCGCTTCATGCAGCGGCGAAGTTGTCCTTCGTTTGATCCATCAGGTGAATGAACACGTCCTCAAGGCCGGGGCGGATGAGCGTCCATTCATAGTCATTGCGAAAGGGTGAAATGGCCTGCTTCAGTGCCGCTGCATCGCCACCACTGACATGCAGCGAGGTGCCAAACGCCACGGCCTGATGCACTCCCGGTTTCCCACGCAACTCCCCGGCGAGCTTCAGCAGTTCATTCCCTTTCACCGACCAGGTGGTGAGATGCGCACTATCAATGACCTCCTGCACCGTGCCGTGCGTGAGCAGATTGCCATACGCGAGATAAGCCAGCCGATGACAGCGCTCAGCCTCATCCATGTAATGCGTGGTGATGAGAAACGTGAGTCCTTCGGCGGCGAGTTGATGGATCTGCTCCCAGAAATCGCGACGTGCCTTTGGGTCCACACCAGCGGTCGGCTCATCCAGCAGCAGCAGCTTCGGCTCATGAATCAAACAAGCTGCCAGCGCGAGCCGCTGCTTCCAGCCACCTGACAACTGACCCGCCAGTTGCTGCTCACGCCCGGAGAGACCGAGCCGTTTGATGGAGCCGCTCACCGTCTTCTCTCGATTTTTGATGCCATACATGCGCGCCACGAAATCCAAATTCTCACGAATGCTCAGATCTTCGTAAAAGCTGAAACGCTGCGTCATGTACCCGACCTGCTTTTTGATCTCCTCGCTCTGCTTGATCACGTCAAATCCCAGGCACGTGCCGCTGCCTTCGTCCGCCTTGAGCAGACCGCACAGCATGCGGATGAAGGTGGTCTTGCCGCTGCCATTGGGGCCGAGAAAGCCGTAGATCTCTCCGGTGCGCACCTGCAGGTCGATCTTGTTCACGACGGTGCGCGTGCCGAAGATCTTCGTCATGCCTTTCACGTCGATGGCCAGTTCTTCGCTCATTTTCAGGGCACGAATTCCACATCCACCGGCTGTCCCGGGTGCAGCTTCGCCGCCACCGCATCATCAAAACGCAGCTCGATCATGAACACCAGCTTGCTACGGTTTTCCTGGCTGTAGATCACCGGCGGTGTGTACTCCGCCTGCGGCGCGATGAAGCTGACCTTCGCGTTCAATGCCTCGGCAACCCCATCGAGCCGGACCTTCACAGCATCACCCACTTTCAAAGTCGTCAGCCGTGTTTCCGGCACAAAGGTACGCACCTTGATGTTGGCCGGCGGCAGCAGAGATACCACCGGATGGCCAGCCACCACCATTTCGCCTGCGCGGTAGAGCGTGTCATTCACCACACCTGCCTGCGGCGCGCTTTGCTGCTTTTGTGAAAGATCCCACGCCGCCTTGGCCAGCGCCGCCTCACGCGCCTTCACCTCAGCCTCCAGTGCCGCCACCGCATCAGGGCGCATGCCCAGCGCGGCTGTTTTAAGATCCGCCTCCAGTTCCTCGACGCGACTGTGGTTTTGCACGTGCAGGCTGCGGGCCTGATCGGTGCTGTTCACCGCCACCGCGCCGGATTTCGTCAGCTCAAGCTGTCGCGCGAGCTCGATCTCTGAGAGCGCCAGCGCCTCACGTCCCTGCTGCAACTGCGCCTGCAGAGCTTCGATCTCCGTCGGCCGCTTGCCCTTCTGGGCATCTGCCAGCGTGTCCCTAGCCTGCTGCAGCCGGTGGCTCGCCTCATCGCGTGCCGCCGTTTCCGCAATGTCTTCCAGCGCAAACAGCACATCGCCCGCCTTCACCTGCGCGCCCCGCTGCACATTCAGCTTCGTCAGCCTGCCACCGAGCGGCGAGGAAACGTAAACAAACTCGCCCTCCACATAGCCCTGCAGCAGATTGGACGGCGGGCGCTTGCAACCAAGCAACCCGAAAATCAACAGCATGGCACCGATGGAATGGAACAACTGCTTCATGTGTGAGGGGAACCGACACAGCGGTTACCCTGTTACGAGCAGGTTGCAAGGTGCAGACGCCTGAGATGTCCTGCGTTCGTCGGTTATTCCTGCAACAGGCGGTAACATTCCGCGATTTTACGTCCGATGGCACGTCGCCGTTCGCGGGTGACTTCGCCTCGTCTGCCTTGGAACAGGTTTTTGGGCAGAAGATAGATAACGTCACAGCGCACCGCTGTCGGCCAGTCGAGCCCGTCAGAACCATTCAGAATGACTTCGTTCTTCTTCGCGGGTCTGGCAGCACGGAGAGTGGTGCATAGCAGCGCATTCACATGCGGGTAATGCGGATTGTCGCAGCGTTCGTCATTGCTGAGGATGACGGCTGGATGCGACCCCTCGGCGGTGAACGATAGAGATAAATCTCCCACTGCTTCATGGCACCATCGTGGTGGGGCAATGGGCTGCGGCCGCGATTTCCAGATCACGGAACTCATCTTCCTCCAGGCAGTCAGCGAAATAACCGGGTTCACGCACGGGGGGCGGGAAATCTTCCTCGGCTAAGTGAAGCACCATGTTCTTGCCTGCAAAAGGAATCACGATCCACTCTCCCTCCAGCACCGCCTGGGCGAGTTTTGGCAGGGAGGTTTGCGCATCTGGCAGTGTGACCGTTTGCATGCTTAAAAATCACCCATGCTGCGCGTTCCTCAAGCTCTCATTTTGGGCTGTCTATTGCTGGAAGTTCGAATGAGATGGAAGCTCACTTCACCACGCCCAGCACTTCCAGCTCATGAATGGACCAATAGGTCCCTTTCACTTCACCAGTCTGCGAAATGCGGATGAATTTGGCCTTGGCCGGTTTGGGGAAGAGATATTCGGCAGCTCCAGCATCGCCTTTGCCCTGAAGAACGGGCTTCTCCCATTCGGTGCCATTGAGTGACAGTTCGATCTTGTACTGGCGCGGGTAATCGTTGTGGGATTTGCCCGTGTCGAGCACGAGGCCGGAAATGTCCGTGGCTTCGGGGAGATCAATCTGGAACCACATGTCCGGAGTCTGCGGCTTGCGGCTGTCCCAGCGCGTGGCGATGTCGCCATCAACGGCCTTGGCAGTTTCCTTTTCATTGTTGCTGGCCGTAAGCTTCCACGCAGAGCGATTTTTCAGCGGCTGCGGATAGAGCGCTTGCAGCTCTTCAATGCTCCACGGCGTGATGCGCTTGGAGAGATCTTTGCGCAGCTTGGCCACTTCCTGCTTGGTGACGAGCTTCCCATTGTTGCCAAAGGCCTTGCGGATGTAGCTCGTCACGTCGGCGATCCACTGGTCGTTGTTCGTGGCCATGGGCACCATCTGCGCCTCATAGGTCTTGCCATTGATGGGGCCGCCAAGGCCGTTCATCATCACCCGCACGATGGCGTCTCCCTGCACTGCCGTCTTGGAACCAGCGAGCGGCGGCGCCAGCGTCGCGCCTTCACGCCCGGCGATCGGCATGCCATTGCCGTCGAAACCGTGGCAGGCGAAGCACAGCGAGCGGAAGATCTCCTGACCACGCTCCAGCTGCTTCTTCTCATCCTTGGTGAAGCTGCCGCTGATTTTCGGCGCCTCCACCAGCAACTGCGCACCGATTTCCCTCACGCCGATGCTAGCCGATGTCATCAGCACCGTCTGGGCTTCGTGCTTCCAGTTCGGCCAGTTAAAGTGACGGCTGGTGTAAAGCGTCTGCAGCACCACCGTCGGATCTTTGTCGGCACGCATCGCTTTGATGTCGGCCTGTAGTGCAACCGTCTCGGTTGCATCTTTTTCAGCCGCGACGGCCGCGCCACGTTTGAGCAGACTCTCCGCCACGCGGATGGCATTGGCGCGCAGCTGGGGATGCGCATCCTTCATCGCTGTGTGAATGATGTCCGGCGTGATCGCATCGAGTCCTTCCAGCGTCCACAATGCGTGCAGGCGGGCGAGATGGTTGTCATTCTTCGCCGCCATCTCAATGAGCGCAGGCACCACCGACTTGTCGTTCTTCACCACCAGCATGCGCTGCGCGGTGTCGCGCCAGAAGCCATTCGGATGCGTGAGGTGCGCGACGAGCTGCTCGGCCGTCTCACCAATCATCTTCGGCTGCGGGCCGGGCTTGAAGTCCTTGTGCACCAGACGCCACACACGGCCGTGGCCGGTGACATGCTGCATGCCCGTAGGCTCAATAGCCCCGCGCAGGAAGCTGCCCGGCTTCACCCAGTTGCCTTCCTGAATGATGCCACGATACGCATCCACAATATACAGGCAGCCATCCGGACCCGTGGTCATGTTCAGTGGGCGGAAGTTCGGGTCGCTGCTGCGGATGAACTCATTCATCTCCGCCTCATACGGATTGGTCACGGTGGTGATGCCATCCTTCACCTCCACGATGGAGCGGCGGATCAAGCGACCCACCGGCTCCGGGAGGAAGACGTTGCCATAGAGTTCCTTCGGCAACCGGTCACCACGATAGATCGTCTGTCCGGCGCAGCCCGTGAAATGATTCAAACGCAGGTCTTCCGGGGAATGGAATCGGCCGGGGCCGCCCTGGAAATCTCCAAGTGCAACGATGGGCCACACCGTATCAAACTTCTCGCTCTTCTGCTGCGGCACATTGATCGCCGCGTAGAGGATCGGTGCCTGGTAGTTCCACAGGCCCTTTTCGCCACCGGCATTGCTCCACCACATCTTGCCGTAGTCATCCTGCGCCAGGCCCCACTGCCCGCCATTCGGCGCGGTGTTTTCTTTGAGCGGGGCGTCCTTGCCGTTCCAGCGCAGGCGGTAGCCGTTGTAGGTTGTGTAAATCCAGTTGTCCAGACCCCACACGAGCCCGCTGGGCTGATGCTCCATGTTGCCGCCGCGCGGTCCGCCAACATACCAAGGCGATTGCTCATCCGCCACGCCGTCGCCATTCGCATCGCGATGCAGCGTGATGTCATTCGTATCTGTGATGCCCACCAGCACCCGGTCATCCAGCGGCAGCACCATGCGGGGCAGCAGGATGTTGTCGAGATAGACGCTGTGCTTGTCATACACCCCATCGCCCTTGGTCGACTCATGCAGCGAGATGCGGCTCTTCGGCGTCAGCTCGTCCGTGCCGTCGATGTCCTGCATGTAGGTGCGCATTTCGACGATGTACATCTTGCCGTTGCCATCAAAGGCGATCGCCGTCGGCTCCTTGATGATCGGATCGCTCAGCACCAGCTCCAGCGAATAGCCATTCGGCAGCTCAATCGTTTTCAGCTCCTCCTCGGCGGTCAGCGCCTTGACGGGGAAGGTGTAAGTCGGCTTCGTTTGAGCGAATGCCGCAGTGCTGGCGAAGGCGAGGAAGGAAAGAAGACGGAGGTGCATGACGGACGGAGGTTGAAATATAGCCATACACATACTTCCGCCACCGGTTGTTCCTTTGGTGACAGGCTGCCAATTTTTGTTAAAATCCGGCCATGCCGCTGCCACGTCTCCAAGCCGAGTTTTTCGCCCAGATCGCCGATCCTCAGGGCGTGCGGGCCATCTTCGAGCACATGCCAGGCGTGTTCTTTTTCATGAAGGATGATCAGGGACGGCACATCGCGGCGAACAGCGCCACGTATGAACGCTTCGGCATCAAGAACGAGCGCGAACTCGTCGGCGCGATGGACGAGAAATTCTTTCCGCCCGAGGTCGCCAAGGCCTACCGGGAGGACGACCAGAAGGTCATCCGCAGTGGCAAGCCGCTCATCAACCGCCTCGAAGTCTGGTATGATGAGCAGCACAACCTGAACTGGTTCCTCTGCACCAAGCTCCCCGTGCTCGATAGACGCGGCAAGGTCATCGGCGTCATGGGCATCACCCGGCGGGATGAAGACCGCATGCGCCAGCACGATGTGCGCGAAGTGACCGCCGCCATCCAATACGCCCGCTCGCACTGTCAGGTTGTCGTCACTGCGGCGGAGCTCGCCCGCGCAGCCGGAGTCTCAGAGCGTCATCTTCACCGCAAGCTCCGCGCCGCCCTCGGCCTCAGCCCTTACGAGTTGCTGCTGCGTGCACGCGTTCAATCCGCCGCCGAGGCCCTGGCCAAAACATCCACGCCCATCATCCAGATTGCCCTCGACCACGGCTTCTGCGATCAAAGCGCCTTCACCCAGCAGTTTCGCAAACGCACAGGCATGACGCCCAAGGAGTTTCGCACTAGGCACCACGGGTGATTGACCCAAATGACGAAATCACGCAGCGCGAAGGAAGGCCAGCCAGTGTCGCAAGCTATTGGCCGCAGACGTGTCCGGCAGCAGGGCTTCATCCAGCGTGAGCGTTAATTCCCATCCTCCATGCGGATGTCTGACATGGGCCGCACCCAAACTGCTCCACCAGGTGAGCATCACATGGTTTTCATCCAGCACCTGCGCCACAAACTTCCGGATGCCAATCGAGTACGCATGCTCCCAGATCGCTGCCAGAAGGATCGTTCCTGCACCTTGCCCCTGAAACTCATCCGCCACCGTGAAGGAGACTTCTGCCGTGTCTGCCTGCTCGCCCATGCGCCAGAATGAGCCGCCTCCCACGCCCGGAACATCATCATTGTTTTCGATCACAATGATCCAGCTCGCATGCTGCCCCTGATCTTCCGCACAGAGCCGGTCGATGAAGGTCGGATTGGCCCCGCGAAAGCTCGTCCAGAACCTGAAGTACGTGGATTCAGGCGAAAGCCTCCTGAAGGCCTCAATGATCCGCTCCCGATCATCCGGCAGCAGCGGACGCAGGATCACAGGAAGTTGGTCGCGAAGTTGCAGTCGATAATGGTCCAGCAAAACAGAGAGGTTTGATTTACACCCAAGTAGTGGCCAAATGGGCATCAGTTCAACCACGACAAAGCGGACATCTGGCAATCGGATTTGTGAGAAGCCGCATCCTTGTCTAGCCTGCACCCATGCCAGCCCCGCGAAACACCCCCAAATCCGAAGTCCTGCGCGGACTCGTGGACCGGGTTGTGTTTCACAATGAGGACAATGGCTACTGCATCCTCAAAATCGTTCCCGAAGGCCGGCGCGATGTCGTGAGCCTGATCGGCAAAGCGCCGCGAGTGGTCGCAGGTGAAGAATTCGAAGCCCGTGGCATCTGGGAGCCCAATCGCGACTTCGGCCCGCAGTTCAAAGCAGACGCGCTCAAGCTCCGACGCCCCGATTCGCTCGCAGGCATCGAGCGCTACCTCGGCAGCGGCTTGATCGAAGGCATCGGGCCAAAGTATGCCAAGCGCATGGTGGAGAAGTTCGGGCCGAAGGTCTTCGACATCATCGAGAACGAATCCAAGAAACTCGAAGACGTGGAAGGCGTGGGCAAAAAGCGTCGCGTGGAAATCCGCGAATCCTGGATCAAACAGAAATCGATCCACGGCATCATGCTCTTCCTGCATCAGCACGGCATCAGTTCCTCCCGTGCCCTGCGCATTTATAAAACCTACGGCGAAGAGTCGCAGGCGGTGCTGAAAGAAAACCCCTACCGTCTGGCGCAGGACATCCGAGGCATCGGCTTCAAAACGGCGGACGATATTGCCTATCAGCTCGGCGTGGCCGAAGATGCCCCGGAGCGAATCAAGGCAGGCATTCTGCACGTGCTCGAAACCGCCGCCGGAAGCGGCCACTGCTGCGTCCCAGAAACCGAGGTGATCAAAAAAGCCATCGACCTTCTCGGTGTGGAGGCCTTGATCGCACCGCAGATCGACGCACTCATCACGAGTGATCAACTCGAACGACACGAGACCTTTTTATACCTGCCCTACCTGCGCGCCGCAGAGCAAAGCATCGCTGCCAATATAAAATCACTCGCAGCTCTCCCCGCAGCCTATCCCGCCATTGAAGAAGACGCCGCGCTCGCCTGGGTGATGAAGAAGACCGGCAAGGAACTGGCCGACAGCCAGCAGCGCGCCGTGCGCGAAGCCCTGCGTCACCGCCTGCTCATCATCACCGGCGGCCCCGGCGTGGGCAAGACCACCATCCTGCGCAGCATCCTCCTCATTCTGCAAAGCAAGCAGATCAAACTCGTGCTCGCCGCGCCTACCGGACGCGCCGCGAAGCGCCTCACCGAAAGCACCGGCCTTGAGGCCAAGACGCTGCACCGCCTGCTCGAATACCAGGGCGAAGGCCAGTGGGGCCGTCATCGCGGCAAGCCCCTCGCGGGTCATTTGTTCGTCGTTGATGAAGCCTCGATGATCGATGCACCGCTGATGGCGCAGTTCCTCTCCGCCCTGCCTGATGGCGCGCATCTGCTCATCGTGGGAGATGCCGATCAGCTCCCTTCCGTGGGGCCCGGCATGGTGCTGCATGATCTGATCGCCAGTGACAAGGTGCCCTGCGTGAAGCTCACCGAGATCTTCCGTCAGGCCGCCAGCAGCCGCATCATCACCAGCGCACACGCGATCAATCGCGGTCAGGTTCCCGATCTCAAACCCTCACGCAGTAGCGACTTCTTTTTCCTTCAGGAGAGTGAACCCGAAGAGATCAAGCACACCCTCGTCGAACTCGCTCACACCCGACTCGCCACCAAATACGGCCTCGATCCCATCCGCGACATCCAGGTGCTCACGCCGATGAATCGCAACCTCCTCGGCACCATCTCCCTCAATCAATCCCTGCAGCTCGCCCTCAATCCCCCCAATGAACTCAAGTTCGAGATCGAGCGCTTCGGCGTCACCTTCCGCGTCGGTGACAAAGTCATCCAGACGCACAACAACTACGACAAGGAAGTCTTCAATGGCGACATCGGTCACATCGTCACCATCGATGCCGATCCCGTCAAAGTTCACGTCCGCTACGATGCCGACCGCCTCGTCGAATATGAACCCGGAGAGCTTGATGAACTCCAGCTCGCCTACGCGCTCAGCATTCACAAAAGTCAGGGCAGCGAGTTCCCCTGCGTCATCATCCCCGTCAGCACGCAGCACTACGTCCTGCTGGAGCGCAGCCTGATCTACACCGCCATCACACGGGCCAAGAAGCTCTGTGTTCTCGTCGGTGATGAGCGGGCTCTGTCACTCGCTGTGAGCAAGCAGGAAAGCCGCAAACGCTGGACGGGGCTGCGCCAATTATTGTGCTCGTCATCCGGCGGATGATCGGATATGAATCCCCGCATGACGGATCAAGCTCAGCTTTCCACGGCCTGGTTGAGACAGGCGTGCCACACGCGTCGCAAGGTGAATGCCGGCTGGTGGCTCGCACGGGCGATGCCCCTTCTGGTGATGGCGGGAGTGCTCGGTTTTGTCGTGATTTTTGTGCTTCGTTCGCGCGGCATGGAGCTGGGATGGAGCCACGTCTGGCCATGGGTGGCGTCTGGCTTTGTGGCTTTGATGATCACAGCCTGGCTTCTCGCGCGGCGGCAGTTTGTTTCGTCGGCGCAGGCTTTGGTGCGATTGGAATCGGAGCTTCAACTGCACAATGCGCTGACCACAGCCGCCGCAGGCCGTGGTGTCTGGCCAGCACTCGTTCCATCTGCTGACGACGGCTGGCGCTGGCGTTGGCAGACCTTGGGTGGGCCCATTGTCGCATTTGCTGGCAGTCTCGCCCTCGCGATCTTCCTGCCCGTGGCCCAGGATGCTGAAGCCAAAGGACCGACGGTGGAGCCCCAGGCCTGGGCCCAGATGGAAGACTGGCTGGAAAAGCTCAAGGAAGACCAGATCGTCACCGAGGAGGAAAAAGACGAACAGCTCGCGAAAATCGCGGAGTTGCGGGATCAGCCACCCGAAAAATGGTTCAGCCATGAAAGCCTCAATGCAGGGGACACACTCAAAGAGCAGCTCCAGCGCGACATCAAACAACTGGCTCAAAATCTCTCCACGGCGGAGCGCAGCCTCAGTGCACTGAAAAATTACGCCGACCAGCTTTCGGTGGAGGCCAAGGAGCAGCTGCTCAAAGACTTCGATCAAGCGCTCGCAGACATGAAGTCGAGCTCCTTGGAGCTTGATCCTGAGCTGTTGAAGTCGATTGCGGGCCTTGACCCAAAAAATCTGAAGAGCCTTTCCAAGGAGCAGATGAAAGAGCTGGGTGACTCAATGAAAAAGAAAGCGGGTGCCTGCAACGGCATGTGCAAAAACCCCGGGTTTCTCGGCGATGGCGAAGGCGAGGACGATGCACTGGCTGAGGCCTTGGGCCTGCTGAAAAAACAAGGCCAGGGCATGGGCGGAGAGGGCGAGGGCCCCGGCAATGGCGGCGTCACACGCGGCCCCGGCACAGCACCTTTGACACTCTCCGATGAAGAGAATGATTTTGGCACGAAGAAAAACGAGGCGGTGTCGAACACCGACATGTCACGCGCCCAAGTGGGCAACATGCTGGCACTGCAGGACGGCAAACACGAAGTGGACAAGAGCATCAAAGGCCCCCAGGCCGCCGGAGCGATTCAAAACGCCGGACAGGGCGGCGAGCAGGTCTGGCGTGAGTCTTTGACACCCGAGGAGAAGGCCGTGCTGAAGCGAGTGTTTAAGTGACAACTGTTGTTGGTGATGGAATGGGGATCATGAGAGGTGGCTCGCGATGTTTCTCTACGATCTGAGTCAGATCCCCAAAACTAGTCAGCAGACTGCCCAAAGAGACCACTGGCACAGGTGGAAAAACCATTGAAAGAGGCGCATAAGCGGCTGGCATATCCAGATATGCAATTCGCCACATTTGTGCGATGTGCATCTGGTAAAGACGCCATTGTTTGGGCAGGCATATTTCCGTCACTTCATTTGACTTGGAGTCTGTTTTTGTCTCTGCGAGCACCAAAGGAAGTCCAAGAAAACGTCCTGTTCCATACACACCATCAAGCACTCTTTGGTGAGCCCAAACTTGAATAACTCTTTCACGTGTGGATGTTTTGACAGGCACGTGAAATTTTGGCTTTTCTGCACCCAAATCGAAGATGAGATCGGTGGGTAGGCTTGTTTCCAGGCCCAGATTCAAAACTGAAAGTGAGGTCTGAGGGGGGACGTCCAAAACTGCACGCATTATAGCGGCACAAAGATACTCGAAAAATGTTCCAGGAGTTTTCTGATCGTTATCCTTCAATATGTCTATGCATGCACAGAAAGCTATCGCCGCACTATAAACGGAGGAAGTGATATCATCTGCCGTCATCGAGCTGCGATCATTTTGGAGAATTAGCGTCAGTTGTTCAACAACTCTGTCAGCGTCCTCAGAAAAAAGCGCATGATTGATTGCGCGAGAACGACGCCCATTCTTGGAAAGAGCAAAATAAGTTTTCCCATTCACTCGTGAGACAAGATCGATTTTTTCCATGCGGGCTACGGAATGCACCGATTCCTTTACCAGTTTCAAAAGCAGGTCGTGAGTTGCAGCGCCGTGATCGCTTCGGCAGCTATGCTTTTTTAGTTGCTCATAAAAGGCAAGGGTTTCAGCGCTCATGGGAGGAGGCCTTGGCAAGAATTTTAGGTAGATCGGCTTTCAGCGCTGTGCTTATGAGCAACAAAGTAAGGAGCGTTGGGCTTCGCTCTCCGCGCTCGATCAAACCTACAGTTTTTGGATCAAGGCCTGCTCGAAGAGCCAGCTGACGTTTAGAAACCCCCAGAGATTCTCGATGCAATTCGAGGGCTCTTATGGCTCTTGCGACGGTTTCCTCTGCCTCAGACGGTGTCATAGTCGGATACTAGCTTAGGAAGCCCAACCTCCGCATGTGGACTATAGTCCACATGCGGAGGTTGACAGAACGTCCGCATTCGATATCCTCTTCAAGGCATGAAACACGGCACATCACCCACCGTAAAATACAACTTTATCGAATCCTTTTGTGGGGCTGGTGGAATGTCTTTGGGATTGGCAAATGCGGGATTCAAACCTCTAATGGCGTTTGATCTTGATCGAGCGGCTATTCAAACCTATTGCGCAAACTTGGGGCCTCATGGGAGGGTGGCTGATGCCAGACAAGTTTTAGGCGCAGATATTCTTAGAGATTCAGGCATTCGGAGAGGTGAGCTGGCATTGTTTGCTGGCGGTCCTCCATGTCAGGGATTCTCAAAACAGCACCGTGGTGCTCATCTAGGAGACAGCAGAAACGATTTGGTTGTCGAGTATATCAGACTGGTGGACGAACTGCGTCCGAGATTTTTTCTTTTCGAAAATGTAGCCATATTCGGTCAAAAAAGAGGCAAGGCTTATGTTAAGCAAATGCATGATGACTTGTGCGAGTACGAGATCAATTTCCGGCTTGTCAATTCCGCAGATTTTGGCCTGGCACAAACGCGAGAGCGATACCTGATAGTCGGACGGCGGCGTGATCAGAACGCAGGCTTCGATTTTCCAGATCGAATTTGCCGTCAAGTGACAGTGGGTGACGTGTTGAAAGGACTTCCTGAACCCCCAGATGATTTCACCGATCATCCTCGGTTTCCAAACCACCAGCGTGCTCGTGTAACCACTCTAAATATCGAACGGTTCTCGCACGTGCCGCAAGGTGGCGGATGGCAGGACATTCCTTATGAGTTAAGGCTTCCTTGTCATCAGCGCGTGGATACAACCTCTGGCGGTTGGCCTGATGTCTATGGTCGACTTGAATGGAGCGGTCAGTGTCCTACTATTACAGGTGGCTTCGACAGTTTTACTCGTGGACGCTACGGGCATCCGATCGCTAACAGGCCGCTGACACCACGAGAGGCTGCGCGATTGCAAGGCTTCCCTGATCGTTTCAAATTTTGTGGAACACGGGGAGATATTCGAAGCCAAATTGGCAATGCCGTGCCACCTCCACTTGCTGAAATGGTGGGAATTAATATTCACGAAGCGTTGCTTGCTGCCGATGGTTTTTTGACCAATTCCACACCAGCCAATACATTACTTGAGGAGCCTGGAGCGTATCAAATTGACCAGCCACGCAAGGTTCGCCGCCGTCCTGCTGCGCGCGCCAAAGCTGGCTGATAATCGCGTTTTCCGCTGAGCATTCGCTTTCGCATCTGCACTCGGAGCGCATTTGTGAAATGTGTGTGAAGTTCCCTTTTCATCTCGACTTCATGCCTTGGTTCTTGTTTTAGTCGGATGAATGAACGACGCCTACGCTTCAGACTCAGAAATTCAGTCAGCATCCCTACCCGTCGATGCCCTGCGACGAACCTTGAACGAGGTGCTGTTTGGCCAGAGTGAACTCATCGAGCTGGTGCTCTGCGGCGTCATCGCACGCGGTCACGTGTTGCTCGAAGGTTTGCCAGGTCTGGGAAAGACCGAGCTGGTGAAAGGACTCTCCAAAGCCCTCAATCTCACCACACGTCGTGTACAGTTCACGCCCGACCTGCTTCCCGGCGACATCACAGGAAACCCGGTGCTGCAGGAGGTGGATGGCAAACGCGAGTTCGTCTTTCAACCGGGGCCGGTCTTCACCAACCTGCTGCTGGCAGATGAAATCAACCGTGCCTCCCCCAAGACACAGTCTGCACTGCTCGAAGCCATGCAGGAGCGTCGCGTGACGGTGCTCGGCCAGACGCACACACTGCCAGATCCGTTTTTTGTGCTCGCCACGCAGAACCCCATCGAACTCGAAGGCACCTATCCGCTGCCAGAGGCACAGGTGGACCGCTTTTTGTTCAAGCTGGAGGTGCTGCGCAATTCCGCCGCGACGCTCGCAAAGATCGTCACCCAGCGCGAACTCGGCGTGGAGCCGCAGGTGGCCTCGGTGGTCACCCGCGAGGCGTTTGCGCAGATCCAGACGACCGCACGGCGGATCTTCCTGCCCGAGATCGTAGCGGACTACATCGCGCGCATCGTCGATGCCACCCATCCAGGGCAGTCGCTGGCGGCGCAGGGCGTGCGCTTCGGTGCCAGCCCGCGTGCTGCGCTCAGTCTGGCGGCAGCGTCCAAAGCGCGCGCGCTGATGCATGGTCGGCCAAACGCAAGCTTTGAAGACGTGCAGGCCCTGGCGCTGCCCGTGCTCAATCATCGTGTGCTGCTGGACTACACCGCGCGCATGGATGGCAAAACAAGTGCCGGCGTGGTGCGTGCCATTCTAGCGGAAGTGCCGGTGCAAAATCTCACCACACCACGCACGCTGAAGGAGGCCGCATGAAGTCCTTTCACCGCCTGCTGCTCGGTATGCTGCTGCTGGGTGCAACGGCGGCGCATGCGCAGAAAAACATCGCCAATGAAGAGCTCGACCCGCTCTCAGGTACTCGCGTGCAGGTTCGCAGCGTGTTTGATCCTCTGCCTCCTTCGGGATATGCACCGATGCGCATCGTGGCGACGAACGGCACGGCCCGGAATGCACGCTGGGGTTTTGACTTTCATTCTCAGACCCAGCACTACCGGCAAAACGCGCACCGCAGCAGCTTTGCGCTCGATGTCCCCGCGCGCTCCACCCAGTCGGCATTGTTCATGGTGCCGGTGGCCGTGGACTACGGGGATAGAAGCGTGAGCGTTTCCAGCCATGTGCTGCGCGTGGATTTCTCAGGCACGGGTTTCGATGTGGGGTCAAAATACGAGCATGAAAACCGCGTCACCGGTCGCACGGCTCTCGCCCTGAGCGAGACACTGGCCGAGTTCAGCATCACCCAGCTGAACAAGGAGATGGAGTCGAGGCTTCGCTCCAGCGGCGGCGGCTACTACGGCGGCCCCGTGACTTTTGGCAGCCGCTTTGACGTGTCGGATCTCCCGGACTCCTGGTTGGGCTACAGTGGTTTTGACATCATTCTCCTCAGCAGCATCGACTGCCAGAAGCTGAAGCCAGGCGTGAAGCGCGCGCTGCTGGAGTGGGTGCGGCTGGGCGGTACGCTGCATGTCTATCTCTCGCCGGGTGCCATGGCTTCATCGCTGGGGCTGCCCGAGGTGACTGATGCAGGTTCAAAGGCGGTCTCGCTGGGAAAAATCGCGGTCTTTGGCTGGGATGGCAAGACTCTGCCCGCAAGAGAGACCATCAACCGCTACTGGGGTGAGAAAGCGCGTATGGAAAGTCTCAGGTCTGACCATGCCACGTCGGGCTCATGGCCGCTGCTGTCTCTGCTGGGCACGCGCAGCTTTGCCTCATGGCAGGTCATTGTGTTCCTCGTCGTCTTCGGCCTGCTGGTGGGTCCGGTGAATCTCTTCGTGCTGGCTCCTGCGGGCAGGCGGCACAAGCTCTTCGTCACCACACCGCTGCTTTCCATCGGCGCCAGCCTCGTCATGGTGGTGCTCATCCTTCTCCAGGACGGCACCGGCGGCAGCGGCAGGCGTTTTGTTGCCATTGATTTGGAGCCGGATGAAGCGGCAGCCTACGTGACGCAGGAGCAGGTCTCCCGCACGGGCGTGCTTCTCGGCGCGGCTTTTGAGGTGAAGCAGCCCGTGCTCATCGAGCCCCTCACCATGCCAGACACACCCTGGGCAAAACTGAAAAACACCAACAACGTGCAGCCCGTGGACCTGACGCAGAGTGGACGCGAACGCCGCGGAAATTTCTTCCAAAGCCGTGCGGAGCAGGGGCAGGTGCTGCGCGCCGCCGTCTCCACTCGCGCACGTCTTGAGCTCAAGGCCGGTGCCGCGCCCGATGCCGCCCCGACTTTAATTTCGGCACTCGGCTTCACCGTGGATGAGTTGTTTTATACAGATTCCTCGGGCGCTCACTGGCGTCTGGAAAAACCACTGAGCACGGGCCAGAGCGCGATGCTGGTCAAAACAGATGACAGCGCTCACCGGCTGGGGCGCGAGGCAGCCATGCAGCCTGCGGTGCAATCCTTGCGTGACCAGCTCGCCGTGGTCGGCAAGGACCGGCGCTCCTTCTTCATCGCGAAGGCCCGGCAGGCACCAGATTTCACGCTCGACACCCTGTCCTCCATCCGCTGGGAGGACGATCGGATTATTGTCTTCGGCCCGGTCACACAGCCCTGAACTCCGCCTCTTCGATCTTCATGTCATCGTCTGTTTCAAACTCCGCCCCTGCCCACGAGATGGACCGCAGCCAGCCTGCGGTCGTGGTGGAGGATCTGCACCGCACCTTTGGCGCTCTGAAGGCGGTGGATGGCGTGTCCTTCAGCATTGATCACGGCCGCGTGGTCGGTTTCGTCGGCGCCAATGGTGCGGGCAAAACCACCACCATGCGCATCATGGCCACGCTGGATTCTCCCGGCAGCGGCAAGGTGAGCATGGGCGGGCACAATGTCGTGCATCATCCGGCCAAGGTGCGCCGTCTGCTGGGCTGGATGCCTGACAGCTTCGGCACCTATGAGCACATGACCGTGCTCGAATACCTCGACTTCTATGCGCGTGCCCTCGGCTTCAAAGGCGCGGATCGTCTCCGCCGCATTCAGGAGGTGATGGATTTCACCGATCTCACGCCGCTGGCCGACCGCATGAGCAACAAGATGTCCAAAGGCCAGACCCAGCGTCTCTGCCTGGGCCGCGCTCTGCTGCATGATCCGCAGATCCTCATCCTCGATGAACCTGCGGCAGGTCTCGATCCCAAGGCGCGCGTCGAACTGAAAAACCTCATCCGCATTCTCGCGCAGGAGGGCAAGACCATCCTCATCAGTTCCCACATCCTCAGCGAACTCGGGGAAATGTGCGACAGCCTGCTCTTCATCGACAAAGGCCGCATCGTGCATCATGGCGATGCTGAAAGCATGGTGCGCGGCACCGAGACCGCCGGCGAGACTTTGGTAAATGTGCAGATCGCCGGCGAACCCGCCAAGCTCATCGAATGGGCGCTCACCGCGCCGCTGATCAAGATCGTGGAAGAGACCAAGCGCGGCGCACGTCTGCGCATTCAGGCTGTCGATGAGGACACCCTGGCGGGCGTGCTGCGCCGCATGATCCAGGACGGCCTGCCCGTGCTCGACTACCACCGCGAGGAGCGCCGCCTCGAAGATGCCTTCATCGACATGCTCGGCCAGATCGACAAGAACACGTTCAAAGCACAGCCGCCTGAAATTCGGCCGCAAAAAAACGCAGAAGCCGCAAACTAATGAATCAAATCCGGCAACTCCTCTTTGCAGCTTTTTGCATCTCTTTGCGGCCACCCCACTCATGAACGCCGCTCCCGCCATCATGGACTTTCCCGACCGCCTCTCACCGATGGTGGTGAAGGAGCTGCGGCAGGGCCTGCGTACGCGGCTGTTCGGCGGCGTGCTGCTCACGCTGCATATGATGCTGGTGCTGCTCACGCTCATGAGCGGCGGGGCGGAAAATGCCGCCGTGGTGAGCGGATGGTTCGACGGCATCGCCACGCTCGTGCTCTGCATCATCATGCCGCTGCGCGGGTTTTCTGCCGTGGCAGATGAGTTGAAGTCCGGCACGCTGGACATGCTGGCGCTCACCCGTCTCTCAGCCGGGCGCATCATCTTCGGCAAATGGGCCGCCATCGCCTCGCAGTCGCTGCTGCTCATGCTCAGCATCATGCCTTACGTGGTCGCGCGTTTCGTGTTCGGCGGGCTGGATCTGTTTGGCGAGATCACGGCGTTGTTTTACAAATGGCTGATCGGCGTGGTGATTGCGGCGGTGATCGTGGCGCTCTCCACCCAGCGCCAGTTCTGGCTGCGGGCCGTGGTTGTTTTCCTGCCGCTGATGATGGGGGGCTGTGGCGCGGCTTCTTTCATAATGGTATCACGCATGGGCGGCGGGATGCCTCCGGGCACAGTGTTCACCGTGTTCACCAAGTCAGGCGGTGGCAGTTCCACACTGCTGATGGGGGTGGGAATGGCGGCATGGGCGATTTTTTTCTTTCTCAGTCTGGCCGCCACGCGCATCGCGCCGGCTGCTTCTCTCCTGAGCGTGATCAAGCGCTCTGTGAATCTGGTCATGCTCCTGTCCTTGCTGCTGCTGGGCTGGCTGACCGGGTCGGGCGCCGACATGAGCATGATGGCTGCCGGCGTGCTCTCCTTGCTCATGATGGATGCCCTGACGGAGCGGGTGAACGATGTGCCCTCGGTTTACGCTGCGTTTTATCAGCGTGGCTGGCCGGGCCGTGTTGCTCTGTGGCTCCTGGCGCCGGGCTGGGTCACCGGGCTGGTATACACGGCACTGCTGGTGGCGCTGGTGACAGTGTACGTGGGGTGGACACGCAGTGTGGAGGAGGCAAAGCTGGTCGCCGTTCGTGCAGCCGGCACATGGATGATCGCGGCCTTGGTGCAGCTGTTTTCCACGCGCAAGTCGCGTGATCTGCTGCCTCCGTTCATCATCTTCTGGCTCTTTGTTAACGTGGTGGTTGCGACTCTCGGCAGCCTGTTGTTGATGCCATTGGCCATGAGAAGCAACTCGGCCTGGTTCACCTGCGCGCTGCCGCAGCTGCTGCCTGCGGGCTATGCGATGGCGCAGCCGGGAGACAAGGCTGCCTTTCTCGATCTCGGCATGCTCACCGCCTGCATCTGGCCTGCGGTGCTGCTGATCGCCGCAGTGTTTGCCTGGCGGCATGCGCGCGGTGCGCGGCAGGAAGGCTGGCGCATGATTCATGGCGATCAAGGAGGCGCGGCACTCTGACATGAACACGACCCTGCCAATGCTGCGTGATTTCAGCGATCGCTTCAGCCCCATCGTCGTCAAAGAACTGCGCCAGGGCCTGCGCACGCGGTTCTTCACCTCGGCGCTGATCTTGTTCCACACTCTGATCATCCTGCTTCTCGTCTCGGTGACCTACGGCGCACCGCTGGAGGCCGTAAACGGCATTTTCTGGGGCATCGCAGGTTTCATGCTGCTGGCGGTCATGCCACTGCGTGGCTTTGCGGCCCTGCACACCGAAGCCACCGATGGAACGCTGGACATGCTGACACTGACCTCCATCGCGTCGTTTCGCATTCTGTATGGCAAATGGGTGGCGCTCTACAGCCAGGCGCTGCTGGTGGCAGGTTCCATTCTGCCCTACATGGTCGCACGCTACTTTTTTGGCGGCGTTGAAATCCTGCGGGAGGTCGTGGCGCTGGTGATGCTGGTGCTCGGTTCCGGTGTCATCACGGCGGCATTGCTCGCCTTTTCTTCGCAGGGCCCCTTGTTGCTGCGCATCTTTCTGGCGCTCTGCATCGGCGCGGGCGCCGTGCCGCTGGGGTTCTTCACGGCGTTCCTCGTCTCGGCGTCACAGGCAGACACGATGGTGCGCGAATTCTTTGCGCTCGATCTATGGGAGCAGTGCAGCATCATCGGCGGCATTCTGGCCTTGGTGGTGTATGCCGTGTATTACTTTCTGGCGCTCGGCGCCTCTCGCATTGCTCCGCCGTCGGAGAATCACAGCACGCAGAAACGCCTCATCGCATTGGCCGTGCATGGAGTTTTGATGGTGACAGGCCTGCTGCTGTGTTTTCTCTGCACAAATCCCGAGGTTGCAATGTGGGCCTATGTTCCCCTGATGTTCCTGACGCTCATCGTCTGCATGGATGTGCTGACGGAGGAAATGCCGCGCTATCCCACCACCGTGGCAGTGCTGGTGCGGCGTGGGCGGTTATGCAGGCTGGCAGGCAGGCTGCTGCATCCAGGCTGGGCTTCAGGGGTGCTTTTTTCCGCCATTCTGTGTGTCATGCCGTTGTGCATCATGATGGGCATCACATGGAAGTCTCCATCATTGGATTGGGATGACGGCCCGTTTCCGTACTTGGTATGCGTGTTCCTGGCGGTGTTCGTTCCTGTGACTCTGCGCATCAACCGCAAGAACATCTTTGCCAACTGGTGGGTCGTGCAGCTTTGCTCGGTGTTCGCCGGCAATCTGCTTTTGATGTTTTGCCACACCATGAATGCGCGTGATCTGGGCGTCCTCGGCATGTTCACCCCCATCACGGCGTTGTTTGGAGTCAATTGTGTGGACTACAGCAGCCGTGACTCCGTCCTGTTCCTTGGCTGTGTGTTCAGTGCAGTGTGGCTGATCGCCGCCCTGGTGCGTGCAAAGATGAATTTCAAAACCTACACCCTGCTCGAAAGCGAAGCGCTGGAGCAAGCCGGTCAGGAACCCCCCTCGCAATCATGACGCTGCTTGAAGATGCCAGCGCACTGCGCACGCTGCACATCCGTGCGCGTGGCTGGGCTCGTGTGCTGAAGCTGCCCTTCCGCCAGCAGCGCTGGCGCGGCCATGCGGGTGAATTCCTCGGTGGCGGCACCGGTAGCAGTCTCGACTTCCAGGACCATCGCCTCTACCTGCCTGGTGATGATCCACGCCAGATCAACTGGCAGGCCTACGCGCGCACGGGCACTTACTCGATGAAGCTCTATCGCGAGGAAGTAAGGCCGCTCGTCGATGTGATCCTCGATGTCTCGGCCTCCATGTTCGCCTTTGCCGCCAAAGAGCAGCGTGCGTTGGAATTGTTTGCCTACACCGTCGAGTCGGCACTGCAGTCAGGTGCCACGCTGCGCTGCTACGCCGTCGCCGGTGCAAAGCATCAACTCCTGGAGCCGGAGGTCATTCTCAGCGGCCAGTGGCACGATCACGTCAGCGCCTTGATTCCCACCCAGGAAACTCCGGTGTTGAATCGTCTCCCGCTTCGTGCCGGGGCGATGCGCGTTTTCATCAGCGACCTGCTGTTTCCCACCGAGCCGGAAGCCGTGCTCGCCTGCCTCAGCTCACGCAACGGTCGCGGCATCGTCTTCGCTCCACAGTCGCAGGAGGAGGCAGATCCCGGCTGGGACGGCAACTATGAATTCATCGACCCCGAAACCGGCCTGCCACACGAGCACCGGGTCGAAGCCGCGCTGCTGCAACGTTATGAGGCAGCCTACCGCCGCCATTTTGAACTGTGGAAAGCCGCCGCGCAGAAACACGGCATCGCACTGGCCCGTGTGGCGGCCGAGGCGGACTTTCAAAAAGCGCTGCAACTCGAAGGCCTTTCCAGTGGAGCTGTGGAAACCGCATGAATCTCACGCTCGCCAACACCTGGGGCCTTTGGGCGCTGCTCGGTCTTCCGGCCGTGATCGCCATTCACTTCCTTCAGCGCCGCAACCGCCGCGTGCCGGCCACCACGCTGTTTCTGCTGCAGCAGATGAAACGCGAAAGCCGCAGCGGCAGCCGCTTCGAACGCCTGCGCACCTCCATTCCCTTCTGGCTCCAGCTGTTGATGGTGCTGCTGCTCACCTGGCTGCTGGTGCAGCCGCGCTGGCTCAAACACGATGCCGTGCAGCGCATCGCCATCGTGATGGACACCTCCGCCAGCATGCAGGCGTTTCGTGCGCCCGCATCGAAGGCGGTGGATGAAGTGCTCGGCCTGCTCGAAGGACCGCTCGCTCGCGCGGAACTCACCCTGCTGTCCTCGGATGCCGAAGCCCCCAGCCTCTACCACGGCACGCTGGCCGGTGAACTGCGGCAGGCGCTCGATCATTGGGAGCCGCTGCTCGGCGTGCATGATTTCACCCCTGCATTGCGCATCGCACGCGGCCTCGTCGGGCCGCAGGGCGTCGTGGTGCTCGTCACCGATCATCCCTTGGCTGTGCCTCCGCTGTTTGGTGCCCAGGTGGTGTCCGTGGGTCAGGAAACCGACAACGTTGGTTGGGCGGGCGTGACCGTGGAAGAAAAAGACGGCCAGTGGCTGTGGCATGCACTGGTAAAAAACTACAGCCGCACCGCTCAGGAGCGTCAGTGGCATGCGCAGGCGGGCGTGGCGGAGTCCCCATGGAAACCGGTCAAACTCGGCCCCGGTGAAACTCAGACTCTCTCAGGTCCTTTCCCCACCGGTGAGATCCAGCAGATCGCGCTGCACCTCAGCGACGACGCGCTGTCACTCGACAACGACCTGCCTCTGGTACGGCCCCAGCCCAAGGTGCTCTCACTGTGTCCACTCGAAGGCAAAGTGCCGGTGCTGGCGGAGTTGTTCAGCCGCTACGCGCATTTGCGCATGGTCGCTGTGCCGGGCGAGTCAGATCTCGTCGCCGCAGTGATGACTGAGAACTTCGCGCTGCCAGAACAGCGACACGGCTGCTTCTTTCAAGCACCGGCGGACGAATCCGCGCCTTACCTCAAAGGCAGTATCGTCGCCGAACCGCATGCGCTCGTGGATGGGTTGAACTGGCAGGGGTTGCTGGTCCGCGAGTCGAAAATCATGCCTCGGCAGTCTCAGGATCGTGTGCTGCTGTGGCAGGGCGAGCGCCCGCTGATCGTGCTGCGCGTGATGCCCGCAGGCGGCAGGCAGTTGATCTGCCAGTTTGACTTGGAGACCTCAAACGCCCGCAAACTCCCCGCCTTTGCCGTGCTGCTGCATCGCTTTCTCGAAGAACTTCGTGCCGACAAACTCGCACCTGAAGCCGCCAACTTCGACGTGCGTCAGCACCTCGTCGTCGCGCATCGGCAGGATGCCGAAGCTGGTCCATTGAAATTCGGAGACCAGGAAATCCCCCTCGCCCAGGCACGCCTGCTGCGCGCCCCCGCACGGCCCGGACACTTCACCATTCATCAGGGTGAAAACCTTCTCCTCACCGCCGCCGCGCATTTTGCCGACACCCGCGAGGCCGACCTCACCCAGGCGAAGCCGTTCAACGAACTCGACAAGGTTAAAGCCGTTCAAGTCGAGACCCTGCATGAGGCCGACCCCAACTGGCGTCTCTGGCTCCTCACTCTTCTGCTTCTCCTGCTCGGCAGTTGGTGGTTCACAAACTCCAAACGCGAAGCCCGGGAGGTGGCACGGCCATGATGTTCCGCCACCCAGAATGGTTCGCGCTGCTGCCCGTGCTGCTGCTGGCAGGCTGGCTCCTGCCTCGCCTCATGCTCATGCGTCCGGTGCGGCTGCTGCTCGTCGCTTTGATCACACTGACGCTGGCGCAGCCCCAGTGGCGGCGGATCGCTGACGGAGTGGATCTGTGGGTCCTGCTGGACAGCTCCGTGTCCGCCGAACAGCCCATGGCGAAAGGCATGCAGGAATGGGAGAAGCTGCTCGAAAAAAGCCGGGGCCGCGAAGACCGCATCTTCTACCTCAATTACGCAGCGGAGGTGATGAAGCGCGGCGCCGAAGGCGCAGAGATGTATGCCCGCAATCAGACTCAGACACGCACGGCCCAGGCAGTGACGCAGGCGCTCGCCTTTGCCCAGCGTGAAGGACGTGGCAGGCCGGCTCGCATCCTGGCCATCACCGACGGTTATTCCACCGAGCCCCTCACAGGTCTCGCATCCAAACTCACGCAGCAGGGCGTGGAGCTGGACTACCGCCTCGCCCGTGAAATCGAGACCACCGACTACCGCGTCTCCGCCATGAAACTGCCTGCACGTGCGCAACTCGGTGAGCCGTTTCTCATCGAGATCGAACTTCGCGGAACGACCGATGGCAAGGTGCCGCTCACCCTGCTGCGCAACGGGCGGGAACTCAAAACAAGCGAGGTTACCGTGAAGCTCGGCAGCGGCATGATCCGTTTCACCGATCGCCTGCCAGCAGCGGGGGTGGCGCATTATGAGGCCATCATCCAGCCCGGCAAAGACGCGCACTCGGGCAACAACCGCCATGAGGCCATGATCGAAATCGCCGGCGGTCCCCGCGTGCTGCTGCTGACGAAGTACACCAATGATCCTGTTGCAGAAACATTGCAGCGGCAGGGATTCACCGTCGAGACCGTCACCGAACTGCGCTCTCTGCGTCCGGGTCAGCTTGCAGGAGTGAAGTGCGTCATCTTCAACAACGTCCCCGCCTTTGAGCTGCCCTCGGAGTTCCTGCCAGCCATGGATTTTTATGTGCGCGAGCAGGGCGGCAGTGTCCTCATGGCCGGTGGAAAACAAAGCTTTGCGGCAGGCGGTTATTTCGAATCCCCGCTCGATCCACTCCTGCCAGTCTCGCTGGAAATGAAGCAGGAGCATCGCAAGCTCATGGTGGCGATGGCCATCGTCATGGACCGCAGCGGCTCCATGGGCATGACCGTGCAAAACGGCTTCACGAAAATGCAGCTTGCCGACGAAGGCGCTGCCAATGCCATCCGCTTCCTCGGTCCGCAGGATCTCCTCGCGGTCTATGCCGTGGACAGCGAGGCCCATGAAATGGTGCCGCTGCAGTCCGTGGGACCGAACCGCGAAAAAATGGAGAGCGCCGTGCGCCGCATCGAAAGCACAGGTGGTGGCATCTATGTCTACAACGGCCTCAAGGCCGCATGGGATCAGCTCAAATCAGCACCCGCCGGTCAGCGGCACATCATTCTCTTCTCCGACGCCGCTGACTCAGAGCAGCCCGATGCCTACAAGAGCCTGATGGATGAAATCACCAAGAACAGCGGCACCGTCAGTGTCATCGCCCTCGGCAAACGCACTGATCCCGACGCATGGCTGCTGGATGACGTCGCCAAGCTCGGCAAAGGCCGCATCTTTTACACCGACAAAGCGGAGGAACTGCCAAGCATCTTCAGCCAGGAAACCGTGGCCGTGGCGCGCAGCGCATTCATTGACGAACCCGTTGGCACCAAGGCGGCAGGCGGCTGGTTTGAGATCAGCAGCCAGACCTTTGACTGGCCCGCGCAGGTGGATGGTTTCAATCTCAGCTACCTGCGTGAGTGGGCCAGCCAGGCCCTCATTTCTCAGGATGAATACGCCGCACCCCTCGTCGCCTTCGGGCCTCGTGGCACCGGCCGCACGGCCGCCATCAGTTTCCCCCTCGGCGGCGAGCACTCCCAGCGCGTGCGCGACTGGCCCAAATACGGCGACTTTTTGCAGACGCAGGTGCGCTGGCTCATGGGTGAGACCGTGCCGCCCGGCATCGGCGTGCGGCACCGCATTGACGGCAACACCCTCACGCTGGATCTCCTCTACGACGAGGAATGGGAGCCCAAACTGCGCACCAAAGCGCCGCGTGTCGTGCTCGCACATGGTTTGCGCGCCGAAGGCTCGCATGAGCTCGCATGGGAGCGTGTCGCGCCGGGGCATTTCCAGACCAGCACCGAACTCCCCGAAGGAGAAATGGTGCGCGGTGCCGTGCAGGTCGGCGGTCAGGCCATCAGCTTCGGTCCCGCCATCGTCGGCACCAGCACCGAGTGGGCCTTTGATGAAGCACGCGTGGAGGAACTGCGCCGCGTGTCGCAAACCAGCGGCGGTCGTGAGCTCCTGGAAATGAGCCAGGCATGGCGCAGCCCCGCCACGCCGCGCTTCACGGATCTGGGCCTGTATCTAGTTATTGCGACGCTGCTTCTCCTTCTGTTCGAAGCCTTCGTGACCCGCACCGGCTGGAAGCTGCCGCAGTGGGCGCGTGCCGGGGCCACGCAGCGGTCCAAAGTTGTCAAACCATCCCGCGAGGCCGTGCAGCACCAGCAACGACTGCAGCCAACGCCACCCGTGGAAGCGCCAAAAGCCACGGTCACGGAGCAGGCGGCAAAATCCCAACCCGTGGCTGATGCAGAGCGCCAAAGCCGTTTTCAGCGGGCGAAGAAGCGCTGAAGTTGTTTGGAAGGGCCGGATGAAAGCTTGCGTGGCTTCGATCCAGACTCTTTTCCAACGGCTCATGGTACTAAACTGCCGTTCTTTGTCTTTCGAGACAAAGAATCCGGCGTGGCAACGTACTTGGGAGACATCCAAATCCATCGAAGATCATCATGCCCACCTCTCGTCGCTCCTTCCTCAAGAACTCCACACTCGCCTCCGCCGCTGTCGCCTTTCCAGCTTTCGTGCGCGGCCAGAACCTCAACAGCAAGCTCCAGGTCGCCTGCGTCGGCGTCAACGGCATGGGCTACAGCGATCTGCACAACGTGGGATCTCATGCCGCGGTGAAGTTCGTCGGCTTCTGCGATGTGGATGCCAATCGCTTCGACAAGGCCGATGCGGAGTTTCCCGGCGTGAAACATTTCTCCGACTACCGCGAGATGTTCAGCACCCTGGGCGACGGTTTCGATGCCGTCACTGTGGGCATTCCCGATCACATGCATGCGCCGGTGGCCGTGGCCGCGATGCAGAAGGGCAAGCACATCTACTGCCAGAAGCCGCTGGCGCACACGGTCTGGGAGGCACGGCAGATGAAGCTGTGGGCGGAGAAGAAAAATCTCACCACGCAGATGGGCAATCAGATCCACTCCTCCATCGAGTACCGCATGGGCACACGCCTCATCAAGGAAGGCGCGATCGGCAAAATCAAAGAAGTCTATTCATGGGTCGGCGTGACGGGCAATGAGCGCACCCGCATGTTCCAGCCACCGGCCTCGGCCCAAGCACCGACCAATTTGAACTGGGATCTCTGGATCGGTGCCGCACCGATGCGTGAATACGCACCCGCCTACCATCCCTTCATCTGGCGCGACTGGCAGGACTTCGGCGGTGGCGGCCTCGGCGACTTCGGCTGCCACATCATGGACCCCGTCTTCACCGCGCTCGATCTGACCGCGCCGATCAGCGTCCATGCCAAGAACAGCGGCATCAACAACCAGATCTGGCCCACGCATGAAACGATCAACTACGTCTTCCCCGGCACCGAGTACACCGCAGGCAAGACCATGAAGCTCACCTGGATGGACGGGGGCTTGAAGCCGAGCCACAAGCTTGCGCAGATGCCCGGAGACGTTGATCTCCCCGGCAGCGGCTCCATCTTCATCGGCGAAGGCGGCACCATGGTGCTCGCGCACGTGGCCGGCCCGCGCTTGTATCCTCTCGACAAGTTCACCGGCTTCAAATATCCAAAGGAAGAACCACGCAGCCACTGGCACACCTGGGTGGATGCCTGCCTCGCCAGCAAGAAGACCAGCGATGGCTTCCACTACGCCGGCCCGCTGGCGGAAACCGTGCAGCTCGGCAACGTGGCCACACGTCTGGCCATTCCGAAGATCGACCCGGTCACGGGCCGCATGGAGGAGGCAAACAAAGTCCTGGAGTGGGACGCCGCCAATCTGAAGTTCCCGAACGCACCCGAGGCTGACAGTCTGCTCACGAAAACCTACCGCAAAGGCTTCGAAGTCGCAGCGGCTTAAACCATCTGGATGTCCTGATTCCATCAGACGCGCGCTGACCTTGAAAAAGTCAGCGCGCATTTTTTTTGATGGCAATTGAGTGGCTGGCGTAGTTAATGCGTCAGACATCGATATGAATTCGGAACACACCGACGAATCATCTTCTTCCCTCAGTGGAAGTCTCCTGCTCGCCTCACCGGCCATGCGCGACTCGAATTTCGCACGCTCCGTCGTCTTCATGGCGGCGCACAACGCGAAGGACGGGGCCTTTGGCTACATCCTCAACCGGCCGCTGGAGCAAAACGTGGCCGATCTGCTGCCGGATCAGGATCTGGGAGCACTCGGTGAAGTTCCCGTCTTCATCGGCGGCCCCGTTTCCACCGACAAGCTGGCCTTTGCCGCGCTGCATTGGAACAAACGCCGCCGCACCCTGCGCTGCCAGACGCACCTGTCTGTGGCAGATGCCCTGCACGCGTTGAGCCTCGGTCATGATGTGCGCGGCTTCGTCGGCTATTCCGGTTGGACCGGCGGCCAGCTCGAAAGCGAGCTCGAAGTGCGTTCCTGGATCACCGCCGATGCACGCCCTCTGGTGCTCACCGTTGAAAAGCCGACACTGATGTGGTCGGCCATTCTCAAGGACATGGGCCCCGTCTATCAGGTGATGGCCGGCGTGCCCGAGGATGTGGGGCTGAATTAACCCAACGTGGAGTGGTCCGCACTCTCCGAGTGCGGTTCTGGGTTTGCCTGCCAGCAACTACTTCGTGAACTCCTTGTCGATCGCATCCAGATACTTCGAGATCGGATCGGTGCGTGGCGGGAGCTCTTTCTGAATGGTGGCAGGCAGATTGAGGTAGTCGTCAAACTTTCCTGACATACGACCGCTTTCGCTGGCCTCAAACCAGTCGAGGTAGTCACGCACGGCGATGGACTTCTGATACGCGATGATCGCAAACTCATGCAAAGCCTCGAGGCGCTTGTCCATGTCCTTGGTCCTTCCTGCTTCAATGTCATGTACCGCGACAAGATAGCCGCGCACCACAGGACGGAACAGAATGCTGACACGCAACTCCAGCGCACGCAGTGACGCGGTGTTGTAGGCCAGAATTTTGGCGCGATCCGGGTTCTTGAGGATGTGCTGGTATTCTTCCAGCGGCAAACTCACCTGCACCTTGGCGGGCCCGGCCTCTGGGGTGGCGGCGGTGACAGCTTGGATCTGCTCAGGCGTGGCGGGCTTGGCGTTCGGATTGGTGGTTTTCGGTTTGTCCGAAGTTTTGGGGGATGATTTGGAGGCCGGTTTGGAATTGGGATTGGTCGTGCGCGGCTTGGTGCTTTTCTTGACGGGAGGTCGGTCATCCTCAGTTTTCGGCGCAGGTGGTTCCTCTTTGGGGGCTTCTTCGGCCTTGGGCTTGCGTTTGCGGAAATCAAACAGCGGCTCCGTGGTCGGATGTGCGGCGGCAGGAGCCAGCATCTGCCATGCATCCGCCATCAGGGGCGAAATCAGCCGAGCGACATCGATTGTGTCAGGTGGTGAGAGATAGGCCTTCTTCTCCTGGGCGGGTGTCTCCTCTTTCTTTTCCTCCGCAGGTTTTTTCCCACCACGAAACCAGTTCATCGGATTGAGCTTGGTGGGCTTCTTTTCTTCCTTGGGCTCCTCCTTGGCTTCCGGCTCCTTTTTGACGGTGACCTTGGGTTTTTCGATGGCTGCTGCCTTCTCTTTTTCGGAAGCAGTCGCGGTCACCGCCGGTTTGTCCTCAGGCTTCTTTTCATCACTCCCAGCACCAAAGAGGCGGCCCATGAAGCCGGGCTTCTTTTCCTCTTCCACGGTCTTCTCTTTTTCGACCACTGCGATGGGCGCAGGGGCAGCCGGTTTCTCAGCGACCTTGGCTGGGCTTTCTTTGACGCTTGGATCCTCCGGCGTCTTTTTATCGTCGCTGCCGGCACCGAAGAGCCGGCCCATGAATCCAGGCTTCTTTTCTTCCTCAGGTGGCGGCTCTTTCTCGGCGGGTGGGTCACCTGCCTTGGCTTCGCTTTCTTTTCCGCTGGCATTGCCCAGGAAAAGCAGGCGGCGTATAAGGCTGCGTTTTTCTTTGGGATCCTCTTCAGTTGGCTCTTCCTTGACCTCGGCGGCGCTTTCTTTCGCCTTGGGCTTGCCTGGCGCAGGGGCCGCGTGGGGCTGGGTATGCGATGGGGGAGGGGGTTCGTTTGCTGCGACGACTTGCAACGGTGCCGGGAGGACAAACGGGTGCAGCTTCACGTTCTTCGGGACTGCGGCAGGCAGCGCTTCGTAATGGATGGTGATGGCTTCCTCGATGGCCTTGAGACTTTCGGCTGCCGTCAAGGGTTCCGAGACCCCGGGCTTGGCCAGGTCAGCGAGCTGCAACGACCACCATTTGTTCAGACTTGAGGCCGAGGCGGCGAAGTTTGGAAAGGCCACGCTCAGAAGTTCACGCTCGGAGCGCGGGTCGCTCGCCAGGGCGTTGAGAAACTTGTTCAGGTTCTGCGGTCCGCTGGGCTGGTCAACGAGCGCCAGCACCAGAGCGCAGCAGGAGGTCTCGTAAATCGTGCGGGAGAGGCTGTCCATCTCCACCGGGGAGGCTTCGATGATCTCCTCGATGCCATAGATTTTACCGCTGTTAAACAGCGTGGCAAACATCGCGCTGGGCGTGGGGCTCGCGCGGTAGTCCAGCGCATGCAGCACGCCGGTCATGATCCAATCTGGCAGCAGCAGCCGTCCTTCTGGCGTCTCAATCTTCTGATGATTGCGCAGGATGCGCTCGGCCAGCAGCGCACGCACCACCTCCTTGCGCAGATCCTCCTTTTTGAGTCCGGGGCCTTCGTTGATCGTCACCTGAAGGTGAAAACCACCAAAGGTCAGCTCGGAAATGGCGGTGGAGATTGGAGGGCCTTTCGACTTGGCCGCCTCTTCACCCGTGTTCAACAACACAACGATCGGCAGCACCCACGGCTCCTTGTCATTGAGCACCTTGCGCACCTCATCGGCAATCTCCTCACAGCGCGTGGACATGGCGCTGCGAGTCTCAAACACTTTCCCATGCACGATGAACTGCCGGCTGGTGCTGGTGGAACTGGTGACGGGGACCTTGTCTGCAGGTGTCGAAACGCGCGGAACTTCGTTGCCCGCAGGCTTCTGCGTGACGGCCTCCAGCACCTGCATTTTGCTGGCGGAATTATCAGACGCCGCAGGCGTGGCAGATGGCTCCGCCGCAGGCTTTGCGGGGCCTCCATTCGGCAACTCACCAGGCACGGGCGCTGGCACGGCAGTCTTCGGCGCCTCAATGGCCGCCGCAGCTTCCTTCTGCGCCTTCGTGAGCGGAGGTGCCGGAGGTATGGCTGTCTGGCCCACCGCAATCAGGGTGGCGCAGACAAACGAGAACACGCTCACAAGGGCGGATGAGAAAAAGCGGTTCATGCGGGAGGGAAGCGGGGATCGAGCACGAGCTTGTCCTTGGCGATGGTGATTTGGTTCATGAGGAACAAGGCCCGGATTTCCGGATCAAGCACCTCCGCCAAAGCCTCGAGTGAAGGATAGAGCGGTCGCATCATGCCACGTGGCATTTGCAGGTGGCCGTAGGCACCACGCAGCACCTCGACACGGAAGTCATTGTCATTGCGACTGATGGCGAGATCAACGCTGGCCGTGCGAGTATATCCTTTGATCTTCCAGATGAGAATCAAGCGGGCGTTGCCCGGTTCCAGGTCAAGGCGTGCGCCGTCAAATGTGACCCAGCCACCCAGCATGCCGGGGATTTTTCCTGCCAGCGTCGTGGCGAGGTGGCGGTTGAGGTCAGCCTCGCTGATCTCCATCACCGCTGCGCGTTTGATGGTCGTCTGGCGCATGATGTCCAGCAGGTCATCGACTTTGGCAGTGCTCGTCGCGGCCACCTTCGGCAGTTCAGCCGGTCGGTGCGCCACCCAAGTGGCTCCGGCCAGCAGGCTGATCCCAAGCAGCCGCAAGGTCTGGAGCAGGTGGCGAATCACGGCGGCAGGTGTGGGGGATGGAAGTGGGCTCAGGTCTAAGCGCCCGACGTCTTGGCAGGTGCCGCCGGCGTGGCTGCAGGAGCAGGACTGGCAGCAGGTGTCGAACTCGTGGAGGCTGCGGCGCTTTCAGAATCCTTCTTCGCCGCCGCTTTGTACGAATCACTGCGGTAGTCCGTGATGTAAAAGCCGTTGCCCTTGAAGATGAAACCTGCGCCCAGTCCTATCTTGCGCTTCACCGGACCCGGGCAGCCCTCAACTGGGCAGTCCGTGAGATGCGGATCCTTCATCGACTGTTTGGCCTCAAACTTGTGGCCGCACGTCGTGCATTCGTAATCGTAAGTGGGCATGGTGTGTTGGAAATTGCGTGCGCGGGGGTAATGAGGTGCGCAGCAGGGGTCTAAGTATGCCGCTTGGCACCCTCTGCTGCAAAAGGATTTTCCCCCTCCCTTGGGCCTTGGTCGCAATTCAATGCTCGACACCCGGGTGCTGCTGAATGTATTATCCGGCCATGGCTTCGTTGTCCCAGGAAACCGTCTTCATGACGAATATTTATGCCACACCCGCCGACTGGCAGCGTGATTTGTTTTATTCCGTGGTCCGAGCAGGCCATTTGAAGGCGGGCTATGAGCACCGCATCGAGCGTGAGACCTACCCCGGTCACGAGTTAATTCTCTGCCTCAGAGGCTGCGGCTGGGTTCAGGTCGCAGGCAAACGGCATGCCGTCGGACCGGGCGCACTGCTGTGGGTGAACTGCCATCACCCGCACATCTATGGTGCCGCAAAAAAGGATCCGTGGGAGCTGTACTGGATGCGCATTGAAGGCAGGTCACTGGACCGCATCGCCGAACTCCTGCAGGTGCGTTCTCAGCCCGTGCTCGAAGGCATCAATGAGCAGGCGGTATCGCAGGAGTTTGAGCGCGCCTTTCAATACATGAGCGGCACCCGCCCCAGCGATGCCGCACTCGCCAGCGCCGCCGTCGCCGCCATCATCGGGCTCGCATTCCACGTCCGCCTCTCCGAGCCGGGCCTCGTGCAGCCCGAGCTTCCCTCCGCCGTCTCCAAGGCCCTGGAGCGCATGCGCCTCTACTTCCACCTGCCCATGCGCGTGATCGAGCTCGCCCAGCTCAGCGGCATGAGCGAAAGTCACTTCAGCCGCCAGTTCAAATCCGCCATCGGCACCAGTCCCATCGACTGGCTGCGCCGTGAACGCATCAATCAGGCGAAGCGCCGTCTCATCGAATCCGACGATCCCGTCAAGGAAATCGCCCGCCAGGTCGGCTACCACGATCAGTTCTTCTTCTCCAAGGACTTCAAGAAAATGACCAAGCTCACCCCCACGCAGTTTCGTGAGCAGGAAAAGCAGTCATAGATAGTAGTCTTCTCGCTCCGCGAGAAGAACTCGACGCGCCTCAGGCAAAGATCATTCCCGAGTCATCAAAACGCATGCCAATCATCAAAGGCATGGGCTCATCGCGCTTCGCAAAATAGCCATCCGCCAGCCCTAACCCACCAGCGCCTTCCGCTTCATCCGCTCCTCCACCCACGCCTGCGTGCGGCGGAAAATAAAATCCAGCATCAGCGCCAGCAGCGCACCTGCAAACGCGCCACCGATGCCGCCATACACGGCGATCATCCAGCTCTCGTCCACATTCTGAAGCACCGTCCGGCCCACCCAGGCCGTCACAGCTCCGGCTGGAATGCCAGCCAGAATGCCGCACTGCAGCAGCAGCGCCCTCACCGCCGTGGCCGGTCGCTTCGTGAGAAAACCCAGCGCCACGGAACTCGACACCACCCCCAGCATGGTCAGGCCCGCTGCAATCGCGCAGGCAACCAACCCGATGCCGATGCCAACGCCGATCAATACGACCATGACAAGCAGCGCGATGAGGCCCGGGATTCCCATGACACCAGCATCAAACCCAAATCTCGAATTTCAAATCCTCATTTCACCGCCACTGTTGCACCCATGACTATGCCCCCCGCACCCCAGGGCCTCCTCGGCATGAAGCCGGAGGAGATCTCTGCCGTGTTCGCAGAGCTGGGACAGCCCTCCTTTCGTGCCAAACAACTCGTCGAGTGGGTCTTCGCCAAACGCGCCGCCACATTTGAGGAGATGACGAATCTGCCCAAAGCCACCCGCGAAGCCCTCGCCACCCGCTTCGTCACGCGCACGATGACCATCGCCAAAGTCGCCGGCTCCAGCGATACCACCCGCAAATTTCTCCTCAAACTGCACGACGGTCGCTACGTCGAAACCGTTCTCATCCCCGCCAATCCCGCCCTCTACGGCGGAGCCTCGGACCGCCGCACCCTCTGCGTCTCCAGTCAGGTCGGATGCGCCTACGACTGCAAATTCTGCGCCAGCGGCCTCGCTGGCTTCGCACGCAATCTGACAGCCGCGGAAATCGTCGAGCAGATCGTGCAGGTGGAGGCCCATGCCGGAGAGCGCGTGGACAATCTCGTCTTCATGGGCATGGGCGAGCCCCTCGCCAATTACTCCAACGTCACCAAGGCCATCGAGATCCTCAATGCCGAATGGGGCATCGGCATCGGCGCACGCCACATGACCGTCAGCACCAGCGGCCTCGCTCCGCAGATCAAAAAACTCGCCGACTTTCCGCTGCAAATCCGCCTCGCCATCTCCCTTCATGGCGCCACCGATGAAGTGCGTGAGAAAATCATGCCCGTGAACCGCAAGCACAACCTCGGCGAGCTGTTTGAGGCGCTCGACTACTGGAACCAGAAGCGGAAGCAGTTCCTCACCTTCGAGTTCATCCTCATCGCCGATGTGAACGACAGCCTTCAGCAGGCCCACGCCCTCGCCAAACGCGCCCGCAGTGCCAACGCCAAGGTCAATCTGATCCCCTACAACACCGTCGATGGCCTTGACTGGGTGCGTCCGAGTGAGGCCACCCAGGATGCCTTCCTCGCCGTGCTCCTCAATGCCGGCGTCACTGCCACCCTCCGCCGTGAAAAAGGCCACGACATCGCCGCCGCCTGCGGTCAGCTCCGCCTGAAACAGGAAACAGAACTCGGCATCATCGAATCACCGATCCCCGCCAAACGCATCACCATTGGCGCGGGCGCGTGACGAAAGTAGCCATCTCGCTCCGCGAGATGAGCCCAGCGCTCACGCAATTCCGCAGATCTTTCAGCAGTACAGGTAGGGTAGTCCTGCTTTAGCAGTTCTGGACCCGCTGCCCAGCCCTGCAAATGCAGTCACTCTATTTTGCGCCGCTCCCTAAACCACACTACCTCACCCGCGCCGGTTTCCGGACCACCTTGGCGGGGGCACGTTTCACCGGACGCTTAAGTTTCGGCTTCGGCTTGGACACCGGTTTGGCAGGAGCCTTCTCCCCACGCAGCTCGCGCAGTTCTTTCTCGACCTCGGCCAGACGGCGCGAAGTGGCCTCCAGCTTGCGCACAACAAGGCGCGCGACGAATTCATACAGCGCCGCATGGAAATCCGGGTCTTCCTCACGCGGATGGATGTCCTGCAGGAATTTCTGATCCACCGCGAGGCAGACCGCCTTTGTGGAGGCGATGACAGAAGCCAGACGCTTGTCGTGGTTCACGAGCGCCAGCTCGCCGAAAACCTCCCCAATGCGGGTGATGGCAGCCACTTTCTTGCTGCCGACCCGCACCTCCAGCTCACCGCTGAGCAGGACGTAGATGCGGGAGTCGATGCTGCCCTCCTTGATGATGTGGTCACCCGTTTCGCACTGCAGCAGGCTGCTGGAGTTCAAAACATCATCAAGCTGGTCATCGCTAAAGCTGGCGAGAGCAGGCACCGCACGCAAAGGCGACGGGCTGTGCTTCTCGTCATGGATGTAAGCAAACTCTTTCATGGAATTGCCCGGATTCTGTCAGGAGGAGGGCGGGCGGGAAAGATAAATTTTGGTCATTTTCCGCCACTTTTCACCGCCGCATCATACGCAGCCCAGAAGCTGGCCGGCGGCATCAGGTCCTTGCCGCCGTCGTCAAAGCGGGTGCCGATCTCCTGCAACGGCAGCGATTTCGCCACCTCAATGCCCGCCGTGATGTTCGCCGGGGTGAACACAAGCCGCGTGAGCTTCATGCCCTTTAGCGGGGTCAAATCCGTCACTGGCGTCTCCGCAATGTGCAGCCGCTGCAGGGCCGTGCCGGTCAGTGGAGAGAGATCCTTCACCTTCGTTCGGTGCAGCGTCACGCTGACCAGCGGCACCGTTTTCAGCGCGCTGATGTCCGCCACCGGGCAGTCCGTCAGCCACAGCATCTGGATCGGGCAATGGGCGATGCCCGAGATGTCCCCAATCGGGCAGCCGACCGCATTCAGCTCCACCAGCGGCATGTTTTCCAGCGCCGCCAGGTTTTCCACCGGCGTGCGGCTCAGGTACAGCTTTTCCAGCGGCATGCCACGGATCGGCGAAAGATCCCGCACCTTCGTGTCTTCAAGGTACAGCTCCACCAGCTTCTTGCCCTGCATCGGCCTCAGGTCAGTGATCGGCGTCTCGCTCAGATCCAGCGCCAGCGGCTCGATGTGTTCGAGAAACTTCACGTTCTCAATCTTCGCACCCCGCAGGCTCAGCGCGATCACCTTCCCGTCTTCGATGTTGAACTGCCCGTCGCCGCTATAAGTCGGATTATGATACTTGATCTCCGTATGCATCATCTCCTGCGTCCAATACACCTTCTTCGGCGCGTCCTTCGCCGGAGTTGGAGCGGCTGGTGCCGCAGTCACTTTCTCCACCTTCTCCGGCGCATCCTTTGCCGGAGTTGAAGCGGCTGGGGCCGCAAGCGCTTCCGTCACCGGCTTCGGCGCAGACGCAGGTTTCTTGGCCTCATCACCACACTGGGTCAAAAGAAGAGGAAGGAGGAGCAGGCAGGGCTTCATCCCATGGGCATGGCGGATTTCAGTCAGGGTTGCAAGCCGGAAGTGAAAACATTCCAGCTTCATCGACAAGGTTGAAGACTGCATCGTTAGACGCCAGTCTCACAACCCATGACAAAAGCCTTGGAGCGCGACCTCAAGAAACTCGAATCCCGCGCTTATCATGCTGCGGAATGGGCCAAGGACACTTTGCGCCGCTACCACGCTGCGTTTCCCAAGTTGCAGGATGCGGCAGCGACACGGTTACGTGTGCTCTACGAATGGATGTTCGTCCCGCCGACGCTATGGCCGTTCAATATCCACGCGATGCTGAATGACCTTCTTGCTGCCTTGGAACAAGGCAAACGCCTGAGCCGACAGCAGTGCCTCATCATCGACATACTGCCTGCACCACCCGATGAAACCATCTGTGCAGCGGTGGCCGATCACGAGCGCCACGTCCAGAGCGGCAGCTACGAAAACCTCGTTAAAACACAGGCCAAGTTCACTCAGGCCGAACTCGCCATCCGCACCGACCCAGAGCTGCAACGCCACTGGGCATCCATCAAAGCCACCTTCAAGGTTCAGGCATACGCCGACTACAAAGGCGTGATCCGCCGCACCATGGGCACAGAGCGCAATCTGCGCCCGTCCTTTTCCGTGAACCTACGCAGCCGTGCAGACGCCTTTCGTGCAGCCTTCGACGCCTTCTGCCTGCGCTGGCATCTCTACGGCATGCAGCACGATGAGCCCCTGCTGCTCAAGCTCGCCGTCAACATCACACCGTATGGCACCATGATCCTCATTCCCTCCTACTGGTCGTTTGATCCGAAGCGCGACATCCGCTGGGACGCCATCGCCGCACTTCATCGCGTCCGTGTTCCGGGCCGTCAAGGTGCGGCACTCGCCGAGGGAAAAGCCGAACGAACGAAACTCGCCGAGAAACTCCAGCAGCTCGATCAGGAAGCTCGCCGTCAAAAATTGAAAGGCGAGAAAAAGCACGCCTTCCTCTGCCAAGGCCTTGGCTGGGTGCCTGGCACAAGTCCCAAACGCCTCAGCAGACTCCGCGCCGAATTCAAAAAGTAAGACACTCTTTGGGGACATTCAGTTCCCTGTCTTCACTGCCGCTGCGGGCCTATCGCTTGGGCCGCCATGCTTCCCACATCCAAACTCACCGACAGCGAAACACCACCCTCAACGGAGAAGCCAGCGCCTTCCGCTGAAGCCATCCAGCTTTCTTCCTCATTATCGGCGCGAGTTGTTTGCGACATGTCTGAAGCCAGTGCCTTTTCACCAGGCTACAAAGGCACGCATGTTCCGGTCGTGGCCGCCTTTGGCGGGGGCCGCCTGCATGAATGCCGGATGAGCGGCTTCTACGATCTGGGCCGTGCCTTGACGGAGAATGCAGCGACCCTCCTCCGTTCGGTTCGCAGGCTTGATGCGGATCAGAGTCTGAACCAGTGGGATGACCTCACCTTTCAATTCGGTCCGCGCTCTTTTCTCTACGCCGACGAATCCAGGGTCATAGGCTACGCGGAGACCTCACAGGAGGCTGAGCGGCTGGTGGCAAAGTTTGGCGCGAGTTACAGCAAGCCGCCAGCACCGAAAGGCGGTAGCTTTTATCTCATCAGGACCGGTCGTGAAATCAGCCGCGAGCTTGTGCAGCTCGGCACCGAAACCATCCTCGGCGATGAAGTCTTCAGCCTCCACTACGGCCAGGGAAGCTACGAATGGCACGAAGATTTCATCGCCAAACTTCGCAGCAGCAGTCACGGCCTCACCATCTTTGAAGGATCGCCCGGCACCGGCAAGACCTCCTACCTGCGCCACCTCATGGGAGTGCTCAAGGACACTCATCTATTCTACTTCATTCCCACCGCCACCATGAGCGTGCTTACCAATCCCGACTTCATCGGCTTCTGGGCCGAACAGCGCCGCCGTTTTGCCGATCGCCAGTTCGTTGTCATCCTGGAAGATTCAGACGCCGCCCTCATGACCCGTGGTGCGGACAACCGCGATCAAGTCAGCGCCATCCTCAATCTCTCCGACGGCATGCTCGCCGACTTCCTCCGCCTCCAGATCATCTGCACCATCAACTGCAAAGCCTCCGACATCGACCAGGCCCTCCTTCGTCCGGGGCGCCTGCTATGCCACCGCATCTTCCACAGACTCGACTACACTCAGGCATCTCGCCTCGCCGAAAGCCTCGGCAGGAATCTTCCCGCTGTGCAGGATTACTCCCTCGCGGAGATCTTTGCAGAAGATGAATCCAAGACAATTCGGCGTCCCAGCATCGGCTTTGCAGCTTAGTCCCAAACGCACCAACCCAAGCACATGAACATCGCCTCCATCGACTTTGAAACCGCCAATCATAGTCCCGTCAGCATGTGTGCCGCCAGCGTCGCGGTCTTTGAAAATAGCGAGCTTGTAGAGTCACCTTATTGGTTGGTAAAGCCCCCCAAAGGCCACGGCTTCTTCCTGCCAGAATGGACCGAAAGCTGCCACGGCCTCTCATGGTTTGATGTCCAACACTCACCCGAATTCTCCGCGATAGCACCTGAACTGCTGGAGCGCCTGACCAAGGCCGACATCGTCATCGCTCACAATGCTGAGTTCGACATGCGCGTGTTAAAACAGACCTTGGACCATTTCAATCTCCCAAGCCCAGACTTCCAATACCTCTGCACCTATCGTCTGGCAGCACGCGTCTGGCCGGAACTGGTAAACCACCAACTCAACGTGCTCGCTAAGCACATCGGGCTCGAGTTTCAGCATCACCACGCTCAAGCCGATGCCGAAGCTGCCGGGAGGTTGCTGTTGGCGATGATGCGTAAGATTAACATCAGCGATTTGGATGCGCTAATACAGCGCACTGGAATTCCACTTCAGATGTTCATCGAATGATGGGTAAAAATTAATGGACACAAGCACATCTCGAATTACTTATAAATACATCTGATTTCAACACTACTATAATGCCAACTTCAACCCCTCACACACTGTCCTTACCAGAAATCGCCTCCTGGCAGTTTCCGAAACTTCTGGAGGCGCTCAAACAGGGCAAGCAAGAAAAAATAAACACACCGCAGATGATTGCTGCCATCCCTTCGCTACAACGTGGGGCGGTTTGGAAGCCAGGGCAGGTGGAGATGCTGTGGGATTCCATTCTGCGGGGGTTTCCAATCGGATCATTGGTGGTGTGTCCCAAATTTGAGGGACAGAACTTTCACAGCGGGAAACATGGACAGGGCTGGAAAGATCAGGAGGCGGTCAGTCATTATCTGCTAGATGGACAACAGCGCTGCAATGCCATCGCACTCGGCTTTTTGGACGCTCTTGTTGGACAGCCGTCCGCAACGCTCTGGATTGATTTGAATCCTCAGATCCCAAAGCATTCTACCCGCCGGTTTGTTCTTCGGGTGCTTACCACTTCTCATCCTTGGGGTTATGGCTTAGAAGATGACGCCGCATTCATCGGGGTCGGGGCTGTTCGTGACGCGCTGAAAAAGTATGCATGTGGAAAGCGCCCAGTGATTACCTCGGCGTGGCCTACTTCTAGCAAATGCACTGTGCCGTTTTCCTGGCTCACTGCGGCAATTTTCGATAAGTATGGTGAAGCGAATTTCTGGCAGAAGATTCTGGAACAGTGTGAATTGTATGCGAGCAAGACACGACCTTGTCAGACACATGACCAGAAGACTGTTCCGGTGCATCCATGGGCAGACGATGCCAAAACGTACATTGAAGATCATCTCAAATCGCCACAGCCAACATCTCATTTAAGCCACATCGAGGCAGCGTTACATCGGGCGCAACAATTTCGTCTCGTGGCGTTAGAGGTTCCTCAAGAGATCTTGAAACAGGAGGGTGTCCAAGAGGCAGCACAAGAGGCTTCTCTGGCAGAAGGCGACCAACGCATTCACAATGTCGAACACTTGTTCCAGCGCTTAAACAGTGCGGGAACTGAACTGCGTGGTGAGGAATTGCTTTTCTCCTTGATCAAAGCCTACTGGCCTGGCATCGAAAAGTCGTTTGCTGGGATTCGAGATGTCCACGGTAATGCCTTCCTGCCAATGCCAGGATCACGCCTTGCTTCACTGAGCGTCCGTGCCGCCTTGATGAGCCTGCAAGATAAGCCTGAAATGCAAGCGAGTCTGAAGATACCGCAAATCAGAAGTCTTGCTTTCGATGAGAAAAACCGCGAGCAGCGCGACCTGATCAAGAAATACCTTGGCATTCCAGTTCAAGACGGAAACCTCTCCGAGGTGGTAGCCAGTGACTCCGATCTGCATCAAAACCTCAAGCAAGTAGATGACTGGTTGTTGTTTGATAAAGCCGAAAACGACATCGGCTTGCCCCCAGTCTTGCGATCAAGTCTAGCGCAGGGGGCACCTGATGTTTATCTACTACTGCTGCATTTGGCGCAGCGAGCCAGGACGGAGAAGTTGGGTGCAGATGCTTTGATCTCTCTGCGAAAGCCTGTTTTAGGACTTGCTACGGCCTTGCACTGGTTTGGAATCAAACAGGAAGTTGCGGTCCAGTCGGTGTTTGTAGAATTGAACAACCGTCCTCTATTGCCTCAATCGTTTGCGGGTCTACTGGGATGCCGGGGAGAGCAGGAAGTGCTCAAGATCCTCTCTCATGCAGAACTCGAAAGCATCATCGCACCGATGGATGTAAACGATCCGCAGCTTCCCGATTGGACACTACAAGCTAAACTAAAGATTGAGAGGGCAGCTCTCGTACACACCCCGAATTCAGAAGCCGCTTTCTGGTATTTTGTGAACAGAGTCATCCACAGCAGGCCGCTTTTGCTATATGCTCAGCGGCGCTATTTGTGCAATTCTAGCGTATTTGTCGGCTATGACCCTTCGTGCGTTGATATTTGGAGAGGTCACGATCGTCCGTGGGATTTCGATCACATTCTTCCCTCAGCGGTCATCTATCGAAAGCACCATCAGCGGTTCAAGAGGGCTTGCAGTCAATGGACCGGAACAATTGGCAATTTGCGTGCATGGCCGCTTGAAAAAAATCGAAGTAAAAGTGACGAGACCGCAATCAGCACCATTAAGACGCAGGAGGACCGAGACGATAGCTTCATCAAAGACGAAGTTGAATGCGGAGCATTCTCAATTCGGGAAGCCGACATCGACTGTGCTGATAAGGCGGCTCGGTTCATGAACGCGGCGCGGGAACGCATGCTGCGTATTTATGAGGAGTGGTTTGTTAAACTAGAGATCAACCGCCTACTCTCGCCGAACAGCTAGAACTTACTATGCGCTCATGCAGCCATGAACATTCATGACCGACATCAAGTGGAAGACGCGTTGCGTGACTGCCTCCTGGCCCAACTGAAAGAGAAAGCTGAGAAACTCCGCGCCCTGGTTGAAAAGATGGAACGTCACTGGGGAATCGAGGACAGGGTTTATCGCTTCTACCATCAATCGCTGAAGGTCTATGATGTGCAGGAGATGACCCAGGAGACGGTTGATCTGCTGCAAAGCCTGCTGCCGGAGCGTCCCCTGAACGCTTGGTTCATGCAGATCGTGCGAGAGGGCACCGACAAAGAGTTCGAACTGTCCCACAACGAAGACTGGCTGCATCACACACGGCCCATGGTCGAGGCGCTGTTTCATGCGCACTACTTTGTGAAGATGGCCTGCAAGTACGGGCAGGAGCTGGAGGCTCAGCCAGCCGCCCTGCCCAGCGGCTATGCGGCACTGCTTTATCTGTACGATTTGCGATAGCAGTCTTCGCCAAATCGGAAAAAGGCACCATCGCCCCCATCTTCGAAAGCCCTCGTGCCGGCAAACCCGCGCCGAAGAAGAAAAAGAAATAGGCAGCCACGACGCGTTTCTGGCAGGATGAATTTCTTCATGCTGCGCTCGCTCACTTTTCTTCTTCTTCTCTGCTCCTTCGCGCACGCGGATGAGTTTGACTCACTGCGTGCCGTGGTCAGCAAAGCCGTGGCCAAAGGCAATCCACCCGGGGCCGTGCTTTGGTTCGAGAGCGAGGACAAAAAGATGACAATGGTCGAAGGCCAGCGTGCGCTTGTCCCCGCGAAGGAGCCAATGACCGAGGACACCGTCTTTGACGCGGCATCACTGACCAAAGTGGTGGCAACGCTTCCGTGTGTCTTGATCCTGATGGAGCAGGGCAAGATCGAACTGAATGCCGAGGTCCGGCGCTACATCCCCGAGTTTCGCGCGGGCATCACCGTGCGGCATCTCCTCACTCACACCTCAGGCCTGAAGGCGGGGATTCCCAAGGAGCCGGAATGGACGGGCTATGCGGAAGGAATCGCACGTGCCATCGCATCGGAACCGGACGGTCCGCCCGACCGCTTCTTCCGCTACTCCGACATCAATTTCATCCTGCTCGGCGAGATCGTCCAGCGCGTGAGCGGCACGCAGTTGAATGAGTTTGCCGCCAAGCACGTGTTCGCGCCGCTGCACATGGACTCCACGCGCTTCCTGCCTCCGGAGGATTGGCGTCCACGCATCGCACCCACAGAAAAAGATGAAAACGGCGTCATGCTGCGCGGTGTAGTCCATGACCCCACCTCCCGCAAGATGGGCGGTGTCACCGGCCATGCAGGCCTCTTCACCACAGCGGGCGATCTCGCGAAGTATGCGCGCATGATCCTCCAAGGCGGCGCAGGCATCTTGAAACCGGAGACAGTCAAACTCATGACCACCCCACAAACCCTCGCCACCGTGTTTGAGCGGCGCGGCCTCGGCTGGGACATCGACTCCACCTTCAGCCGACCTCGCGGCAAAACATTTCCCATCGGCTCCTTTGGCCACACCGGCTTCACCGGCACAAGTCTATGGATTGAGCCCGCATCGAAGACCTTCGTCATCTTCATGAGCTCACGTCTGCATCCAAACGGCAAAGGCAGCGTGCGCGACTTGTATGAGGAGATCGGCACCGCTGCTGCAAACTGCGTAAAGCTTACCCCCGCCAACGGCCCACCCTGGCCGCGTGCTGAGACGGAAGTGCCGACGGTGATGAATGGCATCGACGTTCTCGTGCGGCGAAAGTTCGCTGAACTTCAAGGACTCCGCATCGGCTTAGTCACCAATCAAACCGGCATCGATGCCCAGCGCCACAGCACCATCGATCTCCTCGCCAAGGCCCCCGGCGTGAAATTGAAAAAGCTCTTCAGCCCCGAGCACGGCATCCGTGGTGAACTCGATCAGGAAAAAATCAGCAACTCCACTGACAAAAAAACCGGCCTGCCCGTGCTGAGCCTGTTCGGCGAGCAGCGCGCACCCACCCAGGAACAACTCGCAGACGTGGACGCCCTGGTCTTCGACATCCAGGACATCGGCTGCCGCTTCTACACCTACATCGGCACCATGCGGCTGTGCATGGAAGCAGCAGCGAAGGCAAAGAAGCCGTTCTACGTGCTGGACCGCGTGAACCCCATCGGCGGCACCCACGTGGAAGGCCCCGCAGTCATCGATGCCGAAAAACCCACCGCCACGCACTCCATCCCACTGCGTCACGGCATGACCGCCGGCGAACTCGCGGCCATGATGAACACCGAGCGCCACATCGGCTGCGATTTAAAAGTGATCCCCCTCGAAGGCTGGCAGCGCCCCATGCTCTTCGATCAAACCGGCCTCCCATGGATCAATCCCTCTCCCAACATGCGCTCACTCAATGCCGCCCTGCTCTATCCCGGCATCGGCCTCCTCGAGTTCAGCATCACCGTCGGGCGCGGCACCGACACCCCCTTCGAAGTCCTCGGCGCACCCTATGTGGACGATCTGCGCCTGTCCTATGAGCTCAACAAACTCGGCCTCGCTGGCATCCAGTTCACCCCCGTGCGCTTCACGCCGACCGCCAGCATCTTCAAAGGCGAGTCCTGCGGCGGCGTGCGCATGGCCATCACAGATCGCACCACATTGAATGCAGTCGATGCAGGCATCGCTATCGCCTGCACCCTGCAGCGGCTTTATCCCAAAGAGTTCAAGCTCGCGCTGGTGGACACCCTGCTCAATCGCGCAGCCAGTGTGAAAGCGCTACGCAGTGGCGATGCGTGGAAAAAGGTGGTCACAGGCTGGGCCACCGAGACGCAGGCGTTTGAGGCGAGAAGGCGCACCTACCTCCGCTATTGATGAAGCGAACGAGTACGTGTTACCATGCAGTCGATGAAATTCCGCCGCTTCCTTCTGGTCAGCACCCTCCTGATTGCCGCCTGCGGCAAAACTTCGGATGAGCATGCGGCATCTCGCGGCACCATCGCAGTCTCACTTCTCTCATTGCAGAACCCCTTTTTCAAAGTCATCGGCGACAGCATCATCGCCGAGGCCAAAAAGAACGGCTATGACACACTCGTGGTCAGCGCAGATGGCGACGTTGCGCGCCAGAGCAACCAGATCAAAGACTTCATCGTGAAGGATGTCGCCGCCATCGTGCTGAGCCCCACGGATTCGAAAGCAATCGTAACAGTTATCCAAGAAGCAAACGCAGCCGCTATTCCCGTCTTCACCGTGGACGTGCCCTGCAACGAACCCGGCGTGAAAATCGTGACGCAGGTGGCCACGGACAACTTTGGCGGCGGCAAAATGGCGGCCGAGGCCATGATCGAAGCACTTCAAGGGCAGGGCGGAAAAATCGGCGTGCTCGACATGAAGCAGGTCGAGTCCTGCATCCTGCGCGTCAAGGGCTTCAAGGAAGTGCTCGCCGCCCACAACGCCACAGCGGCGAGAAAAATCGAGATCGTGAGCGAACTCGACTGCCACGGCGCGAATGACAAAGGCTACAAGGCCACCGAGGACATGCTGCAGGCGCATTCGGATCTCGTCGGCATCTTTGCCATCAACGACCCCGGCGCACTCGGCGCACGCGGTGCCATCGAGAAGGCGGGCCGCACGGACAAAGTCGTCATCATCGGCTTCGATGGCCAGCCCGAAGGCAAACAAGCCATCAAGGAAGGCAAGATCTACGCCGACCCCATTCAGTTCCCCGACAAAATGGGCGCGGAAGTCGTGCGCGCCTTCATGCGCTACTCCAAAGGCGAGGAACTCCCGCCCCAGATGCTCATCCCGACAAGTCTTTATCGCAAAGCCGATGGAGTGGCGGATGCTTCGCTGAAATGATCCCATCCTCAATCTCATGAACCCGCTCACCCTCCTCACCCTGCTGGCGTTTGGCACGGACTCTCTCTCTGCCGCTGATCCAAAACCCGAGTCTGAATTCACCACCACCGACCCCAAGAAGGTCAAAATCCTGGAGGACTCGGCACTCGAGAAAGATCCCGAGATCGATCACTTCAAGCATCTCTGCCCCGGTCTTGGCGGCTATCAGGTCATCCATGAAGGCGGCGATCTGCGCAGTTGGATCAATCTGATCTACGACGGCAACAAGACCGACCTCATGAGCGACACGCTCAGCGCCTGCCCCGGTCAGTTTCCGGCAAAGGCCAACAACGTCGTGCAATGGCGCGGCTTCCGCAAGGGCGGCACCTTTGTCCCTTACGCGATCATCTACCGCATGATGTCGAGCGACGATGACGAAAAGCAGACGCGCCTTGAAACTCTCGTCATCATCAAGCTCGACAAGGACAAATCCACCGTCGTCGGCCATGTGCCCGCGAAGGAAGGTAACGAAAAAGCCGAGCTGCTCGCGGACAAGCTCTGCAAGCCATGAGCAAACACGCATGAAGGCAGTCATGAATGACACTTGGTCAAAGCGTCGCCTGGTTCTTTTCCGCAGTCCCCGCAGCTTCGAATCTGACGCCCAGACATTTCCATCGCTGGATGCCGCTGTCTTTCCTCACACCGCTCCGCCTTGCACCAGTCCCAAAGGGACTGCGCATCATAGCGAAGGGTTGCCGAGCCTCAGCGAGGCTACCCTGGTAAACCGCCATCCAATCCGGAAAGCAAACCCATCTCTCCTTCACACCCCACGCACACCAGCAGCGTCTGCAATCTGCCCCGCTGCAGCGTGGACGTACCGCCAGCCGCAAAACCCACGATGAACACCCTTAACCAAATGCCATTCAGGGCCGTTGCTTCACTCATTCAATGCTCCCGACGCACGCTGCTGCTGGCAGCTCTCGCCGCCTGTTTCTGCTGGCAGGCAAAGGCCGCCGACGAGGTGCCGCATGTTCGCATCCTGTTTCTCGGCAACAGCTACACCGCGTTCAATCTCCTGCCCGGCATGGTGGGCGAGCTCATGCTCTCCTCCCAGATGCTGGCGCCGCACATCGGCAGCAATCTCCAGGGCAACTACACGCTGGAGCGCCACACCACCAATGCGGAGGGCATGGCCTTGCTGAAACAAGGCGCAGACGACGGCAAGCCCTGGGATGTCGTCGTGGTGCAGGAGCACAGCGTCGTGTCTGCGGCCGCTGCGGTGGATGCAGATGCCAAACTGCTGATGGAAAACGGCCTCTCCAAGCTCGTCAAATCTGCCCACGAATTGAACCCCAAAGTGCTCGTCGTCGTCTTTCAGGTGTGGGCGCGGCACGAAAAGCTCTGGAAGGAAAAATCCGACGATGCCCTCGCCACGGGCGCAGATCCCGCGCAGGCACGCGCCCGTACCCACCTTGCAAATGCAAACGCCGTGAAGGCGGCGCAGGAAAAAAATCCGGGCGCCAAGATCATTGTCAGCCCGGTGGGGGATTTCTGGTGGCTGGTCCATGATGAATACCCGGCCATGTCACTCTATGCCGAAGATGGCACGCATCCCGACCTCATGGGCACCTTGCTCAGCGCGTATGTCATCGCCGGCAGCATCGGCGGACGTGAGGTGGTCGAGCAGTCAACCTGGATGCCGCCAGACTGTCCTGCAGTGCAGGTGGCGCGTGCTAAGAAGGTGGTGCTGGACCACCCCGAAGTGTTCAAGGCGGCCGGCAAGTAGCGCACGCCCGGCAGAGGCCTGCTTATTTGGGCCGCCAGGTCGTGATGTCATCACCCGTGTGCGGTGCCTGGTCCTTGCCACTGCTGTAAACAGCCACCTTGCTGACCAGATGCGCCGCCTGATTCGTCGAAATCTTGGGGTCAGTGTTGCTGGTGTCGGGATTCTTCACCTGATTGTCACCATTCGTGTCCAGCAGGATGTGGTAGGGCTGCCCATACATGTCGACGAGCTTGAAGGGACGTGCCGCGCCCACCAGTCCATGCCGGCCATTGTTCGCAGGAAGAAAGGAGGCGAAAACAATGCGCTTGGGATTCAGGTCCACCGTGCCGCTCGATGCCGGAGGAATGCCCGTGAGGGTGTCCACCAGGGTATTGCTGCCATCGGTGAGCACCTCGGGCGCATCCTCGCTGTTGGCTCCTTGGCTGGTGGCAACAATAGGCCAGCGGTTGTAGTCGGTCTGGTACTGGTCGATGCCAGTCTTGAGTTCCATGATCACCGTTCGCACTTTCAAACGATTGGCCTGATCAATCGCATTACTGATTCCCGATGCCGTGAGGCTGGCGAGGATCGCGATGATGGTGATCGTAATGAGCAGTTCGATCAGGGTGAACGCTCTCGAAGCAGGTAGCCGGTGCGTTTTCATAATCAGATTTTACCTGAAATGGCTCATCTAGGTCAATGCTGATTTTTCACCCTTGATCCCACTCTGGAAACAGCGCACGGCTCCCCTCCCCGTGAACAAACCAGCCGTCCTCGATCAAATCCTCTCCGTTCTGAATGCCGAACTCGCCGCGCTCACCCGCGCCGCGCAGGGAGCCTTCGCCGCTGCCACGGACCCGGACAGCAAGGCGGAGAACAAATACGACACCCGCACGCTTGAAGCCTCCTACGTCGCACGCGGTCAGGCCCAGCGCGTGGCAGAGCTTCAGGAGGCCGTTCGCGCCTTTGGGGCCCTGTCAGGAAACCCAATCGAGTCAGGCGCAGTCATCACACTCGGAGCCCTCGTGACCTTGCAGACCTCCGGCGAACAAACACACTATTTCCTCGGCCCGTTCGCCGGTGGTACAGAGATTGTGAATGAAGGCCATGAGGTCGTCGTCATCACCCCAGCGTCCGCCTTGGGTCAAAAGATCATCGCCAAACGGGCAGGGGATGTCATCGCCCTGCGACCAGGGCTTTCAGCGAAGGTGGTCGCAGTGCAGTGATTGGCGAACTCACTCACCCCGCCCTGCGCATCTCCGCGATCCACTCCGGCGGAATACCCTGCCCGGGCACCGAACTGTCCGGCTGGCGTTTCAGCCCCACTGTGTGCGCCAGCAGCCACTCCAGTCCCTCCCAGAAATGCAGCGCATCCAACACAGGGTTCAGCGCATTCGTTACCGGGCAGTAGTGCACCTCCTTCGGGTTCGTGTGGTGCAACGTGTGGTGCTGCGGCGTCTGCAAAATTCTCAGATCCTGCAGCCGCGTGATGAAGCGCCCGTTTTCCCGCCGTGTCCGGTGCGACCACTTGTGCACCTCGTTCGCATTCCCACCCACCAGCGCAAAGAGCCACACATGCCACGTCAGGCAGCCCAGCCACGCCGCCGCGATGACCAGCACCCCCATAGCCACCACCAGCTCCTTGTTGCTCTCCCACCAAGTGTTCCGCGTCATCCGTCTCGGCAGATGATGATGCACAATGTTAGGCCGTCCGATCCAGCGGCCCAGCCACGGCGTATCTTCACGGATGTAAGCATCCTCCATCCAATGGACAAAACCGGCGGCAAAATCCGCAGCAAGCACCACGCCTGCCGCCTGTAGAGAGAGTGAAATAAGGTCGTTCATGACCCCGCATTCCTTCTCCACAAAGTGACGCCTCAGGACATTGATAGTCTTGAAGCTTCGATTGAGAGGATCAATGGGTGCATTCCAGGCCAACACCATGCCTCTCAGCAGCAACTAGTTGCTGGGCAGCATGACGAAAACCAGTTGGGTTTTGGATATCCAGACTCACAAAAAAATTGCTGTCGCAGCTCTCCTTGAGGCAACATGAACAGATGAATCCAACAGCGAAAATCTGGCTCCTTCGTTTGGCTGGCATTCCCATCACGATTCTCGTTCCCATGATTGGTTCGAATCTCTTGATGTATCTGTGCAAGTGGCTCCTGGGTGATGGCAGCCTGTTCTTCGTGTCCATTCCGATACTGGTAGTCCTGATCTGGTCAACGCTCCGGATGGCTGGCCGGACCGTTTTTGCTTCACGCGAGAATTTGTTAAGTCATGGCATCCGCCGCCTCGGTTATGCCGCGGGTTTTATGGCATTTTTGATCTTGGCATTCTGGGGCATCCGCATCCCAGAACGACCATATGATCGTGCAACGCTTGAATTCTCTGAGACCACGCCGGCAACAGTGAACGTCTCCGGAACTTGGACTGGCACATGGACAGATCCGAGAGCCGGATACGAAGAGCTTATTTCTTTAACTCTCGATCAAACGGGCAATACCATCTCCGGCACCATTCACAGCGAAAAGGAGAGGATGCCGGGAGTTAAAAAAGAGCGGGAGTGGGATATCATCGATGGCCAGATCAGTGGTGACCGGATCAATTTGTATTATAGGCGAGGAGATTTCCGGATGGACATCCCCGCGACGCTTCTTGGTCTGTGCAAACAAGGTGAAATGTCAGGGGAGTACTTCGGTCATGTGGCTGCTAGAACTGGCTTCTCAACCAAGGGCACCTGGCATGTGACTAAGACCAAGCCATGAGACACCCGCCTCCCGCGCGCTTGCGCAGGAAGCTCACTGTCCGTGGTAAAGGTCAATGTCTTTGGAATGCCAGACCCATCACTTCACCAGCCTCACCATCAAATCCTTGCTCTCCACACTCTCACTGATCTTCACGCAAATCTCACTCACCGTCCCCGCAATCGGTGACGCAACCGCCGCGAACATCTTCATCGCCTCCAGGGTGAAGATTGCTCGAAATGGCTCAAGCGTCCTCTTTGGCCTTTTTCACGACTTTGCGGCGGCGGCGAGGCAGGGGCTTGGCAATAAAGAAACTGTTCTTGTTGCCGAGGTAGCCGGGGAAAAGGTGTTCGGCCCCGGCCAGCTTCATGAGGTGCTTGCGGAGGCTGGCCATCTCTTTTGGCGTGAGGTCTGCAAAAGGTTTCATAACGCAAGGAGCCTAGTTCAAGCGGCCATGGGGTGCAACCCTGGTTTCAGATGGATTCTTAACTGCGAGGCGAGACCCTTGATTTGAGTTTTCTCGATGGTGAAGTGGTCTTCGATGCCCTTGCCGAGATGATACTGATAAAAAGGAGCGGAATCCTGTGTGGCCTCACCCCACACACGTTTGCACCCGAGTTCGCGAGCCAGCAGACAGATCGACTGCAGTATCTGCACCCCGACTGTCTTGATCGGCAGAAGACGCCCGCTGATGTCGGGATGGGCAAATAGGAAATCGATCATCAGATGATGGCACCAAGTGCGGCGGATCATCGCAGCGCCCATGATTTCGGAAAACCAATCGGCAGTGACTTTGAGGTGAAAACTGAATTCGCCGTGCGGATTGGCTGCAATGAGTGAATTTAAGTGCTCGAAGCTGGTGGCGAAGGTTCGGCTGTCTCGATAGTAGCGCCAGCGTTTCGCGGCGAGCCGGGCGAGTTCGCAGGCCTCGCTGGCTCGGTGTTTCATCTCTGGCCGCTTGGTGAGACGTGGTGAAACGCTCCAATTCTTCGCAGCCATAACATCCTTCCCAGAAGCAAAATCGAGATGTGCCTCTTCGACGACGTCATCTCTGACCACACCGAGCCGGAGGGGCATCTGGAAGGATTCAGAGGATGACTTTTTCGAGGCCATGTGACGTGCAGACTACTTCACCAGCCTCACCATCAGATCCTTGCTCTCCACACTCTCACTGATCTTGACGCAGATCTCCTTCACAGTCCCCGCGCTCGGTGACGCAACGGCCGCGAACATCTTCATCGCCTCCAAGGTCAGCAGCGTCTCCCCCTCCTTCACCTTCTGCCCCACACTCACCGCGATGCTCGCCACCATCCCCGGCATCGGCGCTCCCACCTGAGTGGAATCCGCAGGATCAGCCTTCGTCTTGGTCACCGCATTCTTCGCCAGAGACTTGTTGGTCACTGTTGTGTGACGTGGGTAGCCGTTCAGCTCAAAGATTGCCGTCTGCTGACCCGCAGCATCTGCCTCGGTCATGTTGAGCAGGCGCACAAAGAGCGTCTTGCCTTCTTCCAGGCTGATGTGGATTTCCTCCTTGTCCTGCAGCCCGTAGTAATACGCCGGCGTGGGCAGGGCGGACACGTCACCGTAGGTCTTGCGGAATTCGGCGAACTTCAGGAACACATCCGGATACATGAGGTAGCTCCACACATCGTCTTCGGTAGGCTCCTTCTTCATCTTGCCCTTCAGCTCGGCGCGCACGTCCTCCAGCTTGATCTTCGCAGCGTGCGTGCCCGGGCGGCCTTTGATCCGCTTGCCGCCTTTGCCCACGATGGCATCAGCCAGCGCGTTCCACTTCTTGCGTGAATCAGCCGCCTTCGCGGGCTCCATGCCGTAGAAGGGCTCGCCCAGCCAGCCTTCAAACATGCTGGTGACGTCCTTGCTCCACTTGGTGCCTTGCAGGTTGATGATGTCCGTGGGCTTCACGCCACGGGCCACACACTCGATGGCAAGGTCACCGACGACCTTGCTCGATGGTGTCACTTTGACGATGTCGCCGCACAGCTGGTTCACCTCCGCATACGCATGCGCGATCTCCGGCCAGCGTGGCCCGAGGCCCATGCCGATGGCCTGCTCCTTGAGATTCGTGTACTGCCCGCCGGGCATCTCATGCAGATAGACTTCGGCGGTGCCGTAGGGCTCCGCAGTGTCGAAGGGCTTGTAGAAGCTGCGCACCGCAGCCCAGTAGTCGCTGAATTCCTGCAACGCCTCGACATCCAGTCCGGTGTCACGCGGCGTGTTCTGCATGGCAGCCACGATGGAGTTCAGGTTCGGCTGCGAAGTGCCGCCGGACATGGAGGCGATGGCCGCATCCACCACATCGACACCCGCCGTGGCGGCTTCGATGATGCTCGCGGCGTTCAGCCCGCTGGTATCATGCGTGTGAAAGTGAATCGGGATGCCCACTTCATCCTTGAGCGCCTTGACCAGCTTCTTCGCAGCAAAGGGGCGGACGAGTCCGGCCATGTCCTTGATGCAAAGCATGTGCGCCCCCATCTTTTCCAGCTCCTTGGCCAGTTTGACGTAGTACTTCAGGTCATACTTGTCGCGCTTCGGATCCATGATGTCGCCCGTGTAGCACAGCGTGCCTTCACAGATGGACTTCGTGTCCTCACGCACCGCATCCATCGCCGCCTTGAGGTTGGGCAGGTAGTTCAGCGAATCAAAAATGCGGAAGATGTCCATGCCGTTCTCAGCGGCATGTTTGATGAAACCCTTCACCACGTTGTCCGGGTAGTTCGTGTACCCGACCGCGTTGGAGCCACGGAAGAGCATCTGCAGCAGGATGTTCGGCACCTTGGCGCGGATGGAGCGCAGACGCTCCCACGGATCTTCGCGCAGGAAGCGCATGGTCACGTCAAAGGTCGCACCACCCCACATTTCCAGGGAGAACAAATTCGGCGTACGCCGCGCCACGCTGTCCGCCACGGCCAGCATGTCAAAGGTGCGCATGCGCGTCGCCAGCAGCGACTGATGCGCGTCACGCATCGTCGTGTCGGTGATCAGCAGCTTCTTCTGCTTCGCAATCCAGTCATTGCAAAAACGTTCCGGCCCCATCTCCGTGAGGAGCTGCTTCGTGCCTTTGGCCGGCTCGATGCGGTGGTCAAACTTCGGAATCGGCGATGCGGTAAACGCCTTGCTGATCTTGTGACCTTTCGCGAACGGATTGCCGTTCACATTGGTGTCCGCGAGGTAGCTCAGCAGCTTCGAGGCGCGGTCCTTGCGCGCCACAAACTTGAGCAGGTCGGGATTGTTGTCGATGAAGCGCGTTGTCGCCTGGCCCGCCATGAAGTCTGGGTGATGCACCACGTTCATGAGGAAGGGGATGTTCGTCTTCACGCCACGGATGCGGAACTCGCGCAGGCCACGGTCCATGCGGTCCAGCGACTGCTTGTACGTGCGGGCATACACCGTCATCTTCACCAGCATCGAGTCATAATAAGGCGTGATGACCGCGTTCGTCGCGCCGAGCGCACCATCAAGTCGAATGCCAAAACCACCCGCGCTGCGGTAGGTCAAAATCTTGCCAAAGTCCGGCGTGAATCCGTTTTCAGGATCTTCCGTCGTGATGCGGCACTGGATCGCGTAGCCGCTCTTCTCGATCTTGTCCTGCGGCGGCAGCGCCAGCGGCTCCTGATGCATCTGGTAGCCCTGCGCGATGAGAATCTGACTGCGCACGATGTCGATGCCCGTGATCTCCTCCGTCACCGTGTGCTCCACCTGGATGCGCGGATTCATCTCAATAAAGAACCATTCGCCCGTTTCGTGATCCACCAGGAATTCCACCGTGCCCGCGTGCGTGTAGTTCACCGCATGCGCCAGTTTGACGGCCGCTTCACACAGGCCGTCGATGATCGACTGCTTGATGCCGTAGCTCGGTGCCTGCTCGATCACCTTCTGATGCCGGCGCTGCACGGAGCAGTCGCGTTCATGCAGATGCAGCACGTTGCCATGCTTGTCGGCCACGATCTGCACTTCGATGTGCTTGGCCTTGCCGACGAATCTTTCGAGGAAGACAGCCCCGTTCCCAAAGGCGCGCTCCGCCTCGGTCTGCGCCTCATCCAGCAGTTTTTCCAGGTCCTTGGCCTCACGCACGATGCGCATGCCGCGGCCACCACCGCCAAAGGCCGCCTTGATGATCAGCGGAAAGCCGATTTTTTTCGCTGCCGCCAGCGCTTCCTTGCGGTCGCTCACCGGCTCATCGGTGCCTTCGAGAATGGGCACCTTGAGCTTGCGGGCCACATTACGGGCCGCCGTCTTGTCGCCCATCATGTCGAGAATCTTCGCCTCAGGACCGACGAAGATGATGCCGGCGTCCTCACACGCCTGGGAGAACTGCGGATTTTCGGACAGGAAGCCATAGCCGGGGTGAATCGCATCCACGCCCTTCTCCTTCGCCAGCGTCACAATGCCTTCGATGTCCAGGTAGGCGCCGAGGGGGCCCTTGTCCTTGTTCAGCTCGTAGGCCTCGTCCGCCTTGAAGCGATGCGGGCAAAAGCGGTCTTCCTGCGCATAAATCCCCACCGTTTTCAGTCCCAGTTCAGTGGCCGCGCGCATGACGCGGATGGCGATTTCAGAGCGGTTCGCGACCATCAGCTTCTTGATGGGGCGGATCGAGGTGGGAGCTGGAGTTTTCTTGGACATGTCAGGTTGGTTGAATGCGCGCGCACAGTCCCGCGAAATCGTGGAGTGGCAAGGAAGAGGTGAGCTCTATTGCGAAGCTCTCAATACTCTTGTGAAGTTTCCCCCTATGCGCGGCGGCGGCGCAGGCAAAGACCACCCATGGCGAGGAAAAGCAGGCTCATGCGTCCTGGCTCAGGCACCACGACAATATTGCCGGAAGTCGTGAAGCGGCTGACATCCCAGAACAAACCGCTGGCGCTGATGTCCGGCAGATCAAACTGGCTGCCATTGTCACCGCTGCCATCGCGCAAATTCGTGCCCACCGAAAAACCGCTGAAATTGGTGGTCAGCACCGTCGCCCAATCCACCAGATTGATGACATCCCCCGCATGCGGCGTGTAGCTGCTGGAAAGCACGATGATGTTGCCTGCGACGGTGAGCGAGCCGCTCGTGCCGTTGAACACCAGACGGTCATGCGCACCCACACCGGTGACAGAATCCACCCAGGTGTTGTAGTCAGTGCTGCCGATGGCAAACCCGCCAAAGGCGCCGTCACTGGCGGTGGGAGATGAGATGTCGAGATAAGTATTGGAGCCAGCGGCCAGGTTGTAGCTGGCCGTGGAAACGGGTGTGAAGGTCAGTGTGCCATGGTCTGCCGCCGTCGTGCCATCACCGGCATACAGGGAGGCGTTGGAGTTCAGCGTGAAGCTGCTTCCCCGTACGATCCCTGTGCCCGAGAGGCTGGCATTCGCTGCTACGGACACTGCGCCGGTGCCGGTTTGCCCCACGCCCGCCTTGCCGACTTGCAGCATGCCCGCGTTGACATTGGTCGCACTGCTGTACGTGTTGGCCCCGCTGAAAATCCAGGTGCCTGTCCCCGTTTTATTGACGTTGAGGGTGTTCGACAGCACGCCTTTGATTTCCCCGGTGCCTGAGCCTGTGAGGTTGAAAGTATGCGCGGTGCTGTCGGTGGAGGCGGCGTTCACATCTCCCTTGATCAGCAGACTGCTGCCCGCCGCCACATCCAGCGTGAGCGTGGCACCCACTGTGGCACGCACGGCACCCTCCCAGGTGTTGTTTCCGCCAATGTTTTCGATGTAGGGAGTGATGACAGATTCCCCCGTCACGGTGATGTTGTTGTCCAGCTGCAGACGACCGTTGGTGGCAGTAAACAGAACGCCATTGCCGGTGCCCCCCAGCGCACCATTGCTGCGCACCAGCAAATTCCCCGCACTCACGGTAAGCAGGCCGGTAAACGTGCTGGTGCCGCCCAGCGCCAGGGTGCCACCCCCTGCTTTAATAATCTCTGTGGCCGTGGTGCCATCAGCGATGTTGCCGCTCAAGGTCAGGACTCCCGTGCTAACCGTGATGGTGCGGCTGGTTCCAGCCGCCGTGCCCAGGCTGACAGCCCCGGTGCCGAGATTCAGCGCATTGGTCAGGGCCGCGCTGAAATCCGCGTTAATCACGATGGCATTGCCGTTGGTGATGGCGACCGTCGCACCGCTGCTGTTGCCGAGCGTCCCGCCATTGATGGTGAAGATGCTCGCCGTGGCACCCAGCGCCGTGGCGCTGTTCAGATTCAGCCCGCCCTGATTGAGCGTCAGGCCGCCGGTAAAGGTGTTGGTGCCGCTGAAGCTCTGGGTGAACGTGCCCGTTTTAATGACCGAAAGTGCCCCGCCACCACTGCCATCCGCCAGGGTGCCAGCAAAAAGGGTGTCCGAGGTGGAGCTGATCGTCAGCGTGGCGGCCGTGGCATTTTCGTTGCGCACCGTGCTGGATCCCAACCCCGCCGCAGAAACCAGCGAGGCGATGGTGATCGAGTTGCCGTTCAGCGAGAGATTTCTCAGTACCGTGCTGCTGGCAAAGGTGACGCGATTGGGTGCGGTGGAATTGAGCGCCCCCGCGTTGTCGATGCGTACGTTCGTTACATCAATGGAAAGGCCGCCGGTGAAGGTGTTGTTCCCGCTCAGCACAATCGTTCCTGTGCTGGTGCCCTGGGTGCCGAAGCTCAAGGTGCTGCCGACGACGGACTCGTCGATGTTGGAACTGATGATCGAGATGGCGGCGCCGGTATTTTGCGTGATGAGCGCGCTGCCTGCCAGCGTGAGGCCGCCGGAAAGCGTGAGGTTATTGCCTTCCAGGCGGATGGCCCCGCGTCCGCCTGCGCCAGTTCCGCTGAGTGAGAAAGGCACCTGCCAGTTGCCACTCGCGCCGAGCACCAGCGTGACATTGGTGCCAACATTGACAACCGTCAGGCCGGCAGAAGGCAGGGAGTTCACATTATTGACTTGCACGAAGAGCCCGTTGGCATCCGCCGAAGTGAGTGAAAAGGTGCCGGTAAGAGTGGAGGCACTGCCAATGGTGACCAGGGCGAGGGCAGTGGTGGCCGACTTTTGCAGGGTGATGTTGTTGCCATCCAAAGTCGAATTGATGGTCAGTCGCGAGGCAATCGAGCTGGACCCCTCTTGAACGGTGATGTTGGAACCGGAAGCGAGGGTGATCTTGCCCCCTGTCAAAGTGTAAGCCGTCGGGGTGATCGCCCTGAAGATCAGTCCATTGGCGTTCACCGTCCCGGAAACGGTGACTGTTGCGCCTGAGCCTCCCGCTCCAAAAACGGCGATGTTTCCCGCCGAGTTGGACCAGGACTGATTTTGCAGGCTGTTTGTTTCGTCGAACCAGTTGCCGCTACCATCCACCCAGGTGCCGGCGCCGTCCTGCGCACCTGTCGTTCCCGTGGTCGCGTCCCAGACGAAAGTAGCCCCTTGGGCAGTGAACGGCATCCAGACCCCAAAAAGGAGGGTGGCCAGGGAGAATGGGAGGATTTTCAATCGAGACATTCGTGAAGTAGGAGGGGAAAGAGACAGCGAGGCGCCGGAAACGTTGGATTCCCAGTAGAGCACAAATGGGAACTCTTGCCTGTCATGGATGCCAAAACCTCGTGAGTAGCGTTTTTCAAATGCCCAAAGCAAGGTTGGCCATGAACTTGCTAAATATAGTCCTGCAGGCATTGAGTCCCCGTCCGCCCCCAACCCTTTCGCATGTCCATCCACGTCGCACTTCACCACCGCACCAGCTATCGCTACGATCGCCCCATTGAACTGGGTCCGCAGATCATCCGGTTGCGGCCTGCGCCGCATTCCCGCTCACGCATCCTGAGCTACTCGCTGAAGATCACCCCGGAAAAGCATTTCCTGAACTGGCAGCAGGACCCGCAGTCAAACTACCTCGCCCGGCTGGTGATCCCGGAGAAAACCCAGGAATTCAGCATCGAGGTGGATGTGGTGGTGGAGATGGCGGTCTTCAATCCCTTCGACTTCTTCCTGGAGCCTGAGGGCGAGCATTTCCCCTTCGACTACGATGCCGCGCTGGATCAAGAACTGGCCCCCTTCCTGAAGTGCGGTGAACTCACTCCGAAATTCGCGGATTACTTCACTCTGATCGAGAGCGAACTGCTCGCCATGAAACCCTGGCCGCCTCGCACCATTGACGCCCTGGTGGCGATCAATCAGCGCCTGTGGAAGGACATCGGCTACACCGTCCGCATGGAGCCCGGCGTGCAGACTCCGGAGGAGTCCCTCACCAAGCGCACCGGCTCCTGCCGCGACACCTCATGGCTCATGGTGCAGCTCATGCGCCGTCTGGGCATCGCCGCTCGCTTTGTCAGCGGTTACCTCATCCAGCTGAAGCCAGACGTGAAATCCCTCGACGGCCCCAGTGGCACCGAGGTGGATTTCACCGACTTGCACGCTTGGTGTGAGGTTTATCTGCCCGGCGCCGGCTGGGTCGGACTCGATCCGACCTCAGGCCTCTTCGCCGGGGAAGGGCACATCCCGCTGGCCGCCACGCCTGAACCCCAGAGCGCCGCGCCGATCAGCGGCATGGCTGAGCCATGCGAAACAGAGTTCGACTTCGACATGACGGTCACTCGTATTTACGAGTCGCCCCGCGTCACCAAGCCCTACACCGAAGAGCAGTGGGCGGAGATCGCCGCATTGGGCCATGCCTTGGACAAAGAACTGGAAGCCAACGATGTACGCCTGACCATGGGTGGCGAACCGACCTTCGTTTCCATCGACGATGCTGAGGGTGCCGAATGGAATACCGCCGCCGTCGGGCCGATGAAGGCCAAGCTCTCGGATATCCTGCTCAAACGCCTCAGAGACCGCTTCGCCCCCGGGGCCTTCCTCCATTATGGCCAGGGCAAATGGTATCCCGGTGAATCACTGCCGCGCTGGTCTTACGGCTGCCATTGGCGCAAGGACGGCGAGCCTCTGTGGGCGCACCCTCATCTGTATGCCGACATGCAGAAGGACTATGGCGTGGACGAGACCCACTCCGCACGTTTCATTCACGCTCTCGCCGAGCGCCTGGGCTGCAGCGGAGACTGGATCATGCCGACGTATGAAGACGCATTCTACTACCTCTGGCGTGAGCGCAAACTCCCGGTGAACGTGGATCCCCACAAATCGAACCTCAAAGAAAAGGAGGAGCGTACACGGCTCGCCAAGGTGTTCGAAGAAGGGCTCGACAAGATCATCGGCCACGTGCTCCCGATCAAACCGGCGGAAGAAGGCTGGGAAACCGGCCCGTGGTTCCTCCGTGCCGAGCGCTGCTATCTCGTGCCGGGGGATTCCCCCATCGGATTGCGACTGCCGCTTGATTCACAGCCTTGGGTCAAGACCACCGACTATCCCTACCATCACGAGCAGGACCCGATGGAAGACCGCGATCCGCTGCCCTCGCGCCAGCAGTTTGTGCGTGGCATCGAGGGCGTGCCGTCTTCCTATTGGAAAAAAATTGCCGAGCGTCGTGGCCCATCCAGTCCAGATGGACAGACTGCGGAGGAGGAAGGGCAGCAGCGTGACATTGATCCAGCCGCCCAGCCGCCCTCGGTAGGCCAGTCCGCCGACAAAATTGTGCGCACCGCCCTCTGTGTGCAGCCTCGTGATGGCAAGCTGTTCGTGTTCATGCCGCCGACCAAGACGCTGGAGGAATATCTCTCCGCCCTGGGTGCTGTGGAAGATGTGGCACTGGCTCTGGATCAGCCCGTCGTGATCGAAGGCTATGCGCCACCCTATGACCCGCGCCTGCACGTGCTCAAGGTCACCCCTGACCCGGGCGTGATCGAAGTGAACGTGCATCCTGCCAAAAGCTGGGACGAAATGGTCAACATCACCGAGTCCCTCTATGACGAAGCGCGGCAGACCCGTCTCGGCACCGAGAAATTCATGGTCGATGGCCGCCACACCGGCACCGGCGGCGGCAATCACATCGTCATGGGCGCAGAGACGCCCCAGGACAGTCCCTTCCTGCGTCGCCCCGATCTGCTGCGCAGCCTCACCAGCTACTGGCAGAATCATCCTTCGCTCTCGTTCATGTTCGCCGGCATGTTTATTGGTCCCACCAGCCAGAGCCCGCGCATCGACGAAGCTCGCAACGATTCGCTCTACGAACTCGAAGTGGCCTACAGAGCCGCAGCTGATGTCGCCGCCAAGGGCGGTCCGGTAGCACCATGGCTGGTGGACCGTTTGTACCGCAACCTCTTCATCGACTCCAGCGGCAACACCCACCGCGCCGAGTTCTGCATCGACAAGCTCTACTCGCCGGACAGCAGCACCGGCCGCCTCGGCCTGCTCGAAATGCGCGGTTTTGAAATGCCACCGCATCCGCACATGAGCCTCGCCCAGGCTCTCATGCTGCGCACCCTCATCGCCCGCTTCTGGAAGGAGCCCTACGAGGTGCCGCTGGTGCGCTGGGGCACGGACATCCACGACCGCTGGATGCTCCCGCACTTTGCCTGGAGCGACATCGAAGACGTCTGCCATGACACCCAGCAGGCCGGTTTCGAACTCAAGCCCGAGTGGTTCGCGCCACATTATGAGTTCCGCTACCCGATCAGCGGCGACTGGTGCACCCGCAACGTCAACGTGGAAATCCGTCAGGCTCTGGAGCCCTGGCACGTGCTCGGTGAGGACAACGGTGCCGGTGGTGCCGTGCGCTTCGTGGATTCCTCCCTCGAACGCATTCAAATCAAGGCGCAGGGCATGGTGGAAGGTCGCTACGCCATCACCTGCAATGGGCGCACCGTGCCCATGCATCCGACCGGCACCAACGGCGAATACGTCGCCGGGGTCCGCTACCGCGCCTGGCAGCCGCCAAACTGTCTGCAGCCCACCGTGGGCGTCCACTCACCGCTTACGATTGACCTCGTCGATCAGTGGAATCAGCGCTCGCTGGGTGGCTGCACGTATCATGTCGCACATCCAGGTGGCCTGAGCCACGAGACCTTCCCGGTGAATGCCTATGAGGCCGAAAGCCGCCGCTACTCCCGCTTCTTCCGCCACGGCCACACCCCTGGAAAGATGAAGGTGGAGCCAGCCAGGCCGAATCCGGAGTTCCCATTCACCCTGGATTTGCGGAATGGCTGACAGGCTGAACGTTGACGCCACATATCCCAGAGCCTAGATTCGGACATGAGTTCACGCAGTCAGGCCATCCTGAATCAGATCCAGGCGCTGCCCCCTGAGGAGCAGCAGGAGGTCTGTGATCATGTGATGTTATGGGCACATGCGGCTGAAGCTGTTAGGGCGAATCGAGACCCCGTTCGCTCAGCGCGGGGGATGTTCGTTGGCAGCAGGTTGAACGACGCTCTGATGAAACATCGTCAGGAGGAGCGCCGCCGTGGCTGAGGCCATCGTGCTGGACACCTCGGCATGTTTTGCCCTGCTGGAAGATGAAGGCGGAGCCGATGTCGTCGAAAAGCATCTTTTCGAAGCCAGGGCTGGCGATGTGGCAGTCCACGGATCGTTCGTGACGCTGACGGAAGTCGAATACATCACCCTGCAAGAACGTGGGGAAGAAGACGCCGCTCGGGCGATTGCTATTCTGGAGGCATGGCCGGTGAAATGGCATCATTCTGATCCTGCCGTCTGCTCTGCTGCTGCAAAACTCAAAGCTGCGCACAAGATCTCTTTTGCGGATGCTTTCGTCGCCTCACTGGCCCAGAGCCTGCATGCGACTCTCATTCACAAAGACCCGGAGTTCCTGGCATTGACCGGTTCATTGAAGCAGAAGATGCTTCCCCCAAAATGAAGACCCCGCCATGCCAATTTATGGCATAAACATTGCGTTCATTCGACAAATGGGATGCACTGGCGGGATCGATTCCTACTGTCACCATCGCCCCTCCAGCCACCTCCAACCTCGCATTGATCTTTCAATCTCAAAGCTCCACCACCGCCGCTCCCGCTTCACAACGGGCGGTGATGTCGCGCTTGGATGGACCTGAGACTCGGGGGCATTACGACGAACTTCGGGACGCCAACGGCAAGGTTCGGCCGCATTACGAGCCCATCATCACCGATCTCACACGTCGTGATGCCGCTGGCGTCAAACGGCTGGCAGACACCGGCCGCCGCCTGCTGGCAGAGCGCGGAGTCACCTTCAACATCTACGATGACAAAGGCTTGGACACCCCGTGGCACATGGACCCGGTGCCCTTTGTCATCTCGGCGCGTGAATGGGAGGGCATTGAAAAGGCGCTGATTCAGCGCGCGACGCTGCTGAATGCGATCTTGAACGACAGCTATGGCCCGCAGCAGCTGATCCGCGATGGCAGCATGCCCGCGGCGCTCGTGCTCGCACAACCCGGCTATCTGCGGCCCTGCCACGGCATCAAACTTAAAAATGCCAAACCTCTGCAGATGTATGGCGCTGACATCGCCCGTTCTCCCGACGGTCAGTGGTGGGTCATATCCGATCGCACCCAGATTCCGACCGGCTCTGGCTACGCTTTGGAAAACCGCCTGATCACTTCGAGGCTGCTGCCAGATGTGTTTCGTGATGCGCGCGTGCGCCGCCTCGCCGGCTTCTTCCGCCAGATGCAGCAGTCCCTTGCCGCCCTGGCACCGCGGCCGGTGGAGGAACCGCGAGTCGTGCTGCTGACTCCCGGGCCGTACAATGAAACCTACTTTGAACAGGCCTATCTGGCCCGTTATCTTGGTTACACGCTGGTGGAAGGCGAAGACCTCACCGTGCGTGATGACCGGGTCTTTTTGAAGACACTCAACGGCCTGGAACCGGTGGACGTGATTCTGCGCCGCGTGGATGACGATTTCTGCGATCCGCTGGAGCTTCGCAACGACTCCATGCTCGGCGTGCCCGGACTCGTGCGCGCCGTGCGTGCCGGCAATGTGGCGCTGGGAAATGCACTTGGCTCAGGCCTGGCCGAAGCCCCGGCAATGATGGCCTTCCTCCCCGGCTTGTGCCGCAAGCTGCTGGGTTCGGAGTTGCTCATGCCCTCGGTGGCCACCTGGTGGTGCGGACAGGAGAGGCCTCGTGGCGAGGTGGAAAAAAATCTCGACCGCATGGTCATCAAGAGCGCCTTCCGCGTGCGCGGACGTGATGCTTGCTTTGGCGGGAAGCTCAGCGGTGCTGAGCGTGCCGCCCTCGCTGAACGCATGCGCTTTGCGCCGGATCGCTGGGCGGCGCAGGAAAAGATCGCCTTTTCCACCGCACCGATGTGGGAGGACGGCCATCTTGTGCACAAACCGGTGAGCGTCCGGGTTTACCTCGTTGCCACCAAGGACGGCTACATGGTCATGCCGGGTGCTTTGACGCGTGTGGCCGCCACGATGGATTCTCCCCTCGTGTCCATGCAGAAAGGCGGCACCAGCAAAGACACCTGGGTGCTCAGTGACGGTCCGGTGGAGAGCGTCACCCTTCTGTCCAACACCAGCACTCCGGTGGAACTCCGCCGTACGGGCCACAATCTCGGCAGCCGTGTTTCAAATCATCTTTACTGGCTCGGACGCTATGCCGAACGCGCTGAATCCAGCGCCCGCCTCCTGCGCTCCACCCTGCTGCGTTGCTCGCCTGAAAGCGGCATGAGCGAAACACCCCTGCTGCTGCCGCTGCTGGAGGCCTTGAAGTGCCTCACCGTCTTGGATGATGTCCCGGATGCCGCCGCGCTGGCCTCCCAGCAGGAGCAGCTCGAAGCCCGGCTGCTTGAGGCGGTGTTTGATGCCAATCATCCCACCAGCATCCGCTCCTGCGTGACGCACATCCAGCGCATCGGCGTCCTGCTCCGTGACCGCATTTCGGTCGATACCTGGCGTATCATCAGCCAGCTCAGCGACGCTTTGGATGCCTACGACAACACGCCGAGCATCACGCCGATGTCTGACGCGCTGAACGTCCTCACCCGCATCATCCTTGAACTCGCCTCCTTCCACGGTCTGGCGAAGGAAAACATGACGCGCGCCCAAGGCTGGATGTTCCTGGACATCGGCCACCGCATCGAGCGCACGGTGTACATCTGCGAGCTCCTGCGGGCCGGACTGCGCAGCACCGATGCCGAAAATCCAAGCCTGCTGGAGGCCATTCTGGAGGTGGGTGACAGCACCATCACCTACCGCAATCGCTACAGCCTGCTGCCGCAGCTGGCCGCCGTGTATGACCTGCTCATGCTCGACGAGCAGAACCCGCGCGGCCTGCGTTTCCAGTTTGAACGCATCCGCCAGCAGTTCAAGCATCTGCCCCACGAACTCAATTCAGCGGTGCTCACGCCGGCGATGCGCGTGTTTTTGGAAAACAGCACCCGGCTGCAGTTGTGTGATCCCACCGAACTCGCCCGTGTTGAGCCGGGCGGCTGGGCACAGACCCAGGTGGCCAGACTGCTCACCCAGCTCATCGAGGCCATGCCACAGCTCAATGATGCGCTGACCGCAGGTTATTTCGCGCACTCCACCATCAGCAGCAGCGAAGCCTCGCCTGCTGACACAACACCCACGTGATGAACTACCGCATCACACATCGCACGACGTACATTTACAGCTCTCAGGTGGCTGTGTCTCACCACGCCGCGCGTCTGCGGCCGCGTGATACGGAAACGCAGCGGTGCAAGGAGTTCAGTCTCAGCTTTGATCCAGAGCCGGACCTGCTCACTGAGCATACGGACTCCTTTGGCAACCAGGTCTCCTGCTTCTCCGTTCAAAAACTGCACAAGCATTTTGAAGTCACCTCGAAAAGCTTGGTCACGCTGGCGCCCGTATTGCAGCCAGATCCGCTGCAAACGCCTCCCTGGGAGGTCGTGGCGGCAAAATTTCGTGATCCCGTGGCGGTGGATCTGCTGGATCCCTGCCAGTTCGTGTTCGGCAGTCCGCTGCTGATCCATGAGATGCCGATGCGTGATTTTGCGCTGCCCAGTTTCACCAAGGGCCGCCCCGTGCTGGCCGCCACAGCCGATCTCTGCCGCCGCATTTATCGTGAGTTTGTGTTTGATTCGAAGGCGACCACGATCAGCACGCCGCTGAACGAAGTGCTGGAGAAAAAACGCGGTGTCTGCCAGGACTTCGCGCATCTCGCCATCGCCAGCCTGCGCGCCATGGGGCTGCCCGCACGCTACATCAGCGGCTACCTGCGCACGCATCCGCCCGCAGGCAAACCGCGGCTTCAAGGCGTCGATGCCTCGCATGCCTGGGCCTCCTGCTTTGTACCCGGCTTCGGCTGGGTCGATTTCGACCCCACCAACAACTGCTTCACTTCGCTGGACCACATCACCGTGGCCATCGGTCGTGATTTCTCAGATGTCAGCCCCGTGCGTGGCATCATCACCGGGGGTGGCAAGCATACCGTCGGCGTCGGTGTGGATGTCGAACCGGTGGGTGCCTGATCATAACCCTCCCCCGATGTCATTTGCAAAGCTTTCAAACTCTGGCACAGGCCTTGCTAAGTAATATCTTCTCATGTCGTCACTGTTTAACGACTACCAACCAGAGGGCTTCTTCGACGAGGTGTTTTCCAAAGCTGGGAAAGCACGTCCGCACTACGGAGCCATGCTTGATAGTGTAGGTTCACTCACCCCATCCGAATATTCCACGCGCCAAAAAGCCGTGGATGCCGCGTTCCTTCGCCAGGGCGTGACATTCACCGTTTACGGTGATGATCAAGGAACGGAACGCATCTTCCCCTTCGATCTCATGCCGCGGATCATCCCGCAGCGTGAATGGGAGACGATTGAAGCCGGCCTCATCCAGCGCATCACCGCGCTGAACCTCTTCCTCAACGACATCTATCACGGCCAGAAGATCATCACGGACAAGGCCGTGCCTGCGGAGCTCGTGCTCTCCGCCTCGCATTATCGGCCTGAGTTTCGCGGCATCAAAGTGCCTCACGGCATCTACATCCACATCTGCGGCACCGACCTCGTGCGCGATGGCAAGGGCGACTACTACGTGCTTGAAGACAACGGTCGCTGCCCCTCCGGTGCCTCCTACATGCTGGAAAATCGCAATGCGATGAAGCGTGCCTTCCCCGGCCAGCTCCAGTCACTGCCCGTGCGCCCGGTGGATGCCTACGGCTCCATGCTGCGTGAAACGCTCGCACATCTTGCCCCCAGCGGCGTCCTGGATCCTGCCATCGTGGTGCTCACTCCCGGCATCTACAACAGCGCCTATTTCGAGCACTGCTACCTCGCCAAACAAATGGGCGTGCCGATTGTTGAAGGCCGCGATCTCATTCTCCGCAATGATCGCGTCTTCATGCGCACGACGAAGGGCCTTGAGCAGGTGCACGTCATCTATCGCCGTATTGACGACGATTTCCTCGATCCCCAGGTCTTCCGCAAAGACTCCCTGCTCGGCGTCCCGGGCATCATCAACGCCTATCGCAAAGGCAACGTCGCCCTCGCCAACTCCATCGGTACCGGTGTCGCGGACGACAAGGCCGTCTACGCACTGGTGCCGAAGATGATCAAATACTACCTCGATCAGGATCCCATCCTGCCGAACGTGCCGACGCACTTGGGAGTCGATCCCAAAGAATGTTCCTTCATCCTCGACAACCTCGACAAGCTCGTGGTCAAGGCGGTGAACGAGTCCGGCGGCTACGGCATGCTCATGGGACCCCATGCTTCGAAAAAGGAGCGCGCCGATTTTGCCGAGCTCATCAAGAAGAACCCGCGCAACTACATCGCTCAGCCCGTGCTGCAGCTCTCACGCCACCCGGTGTTCGTCGATGATCATTTTGAAGGACGTCACATCGACCTTCGCCCCTATGTGCTCTGCGGTGACCGTGTGCGCGTCGTTCCCGGCGGTCTCACACGTGTGGCGCTCAAAAAAGGATCGCTCGTCGTGAATTCCTCCCAAGGCGGCGGCAGCAAGGACACCTGGGTGCTCTGGGATGACCCCCTCGACATGCCTGACGAAACCACCCCACCCGCCGCCTGATCACACGCCATGCTTAGCCGAGTCGCAGACAGCATTTACTGGATGGCACGCTACGTCGAGCGTGCGGAAAACCTCTCACGCCTCCTGCTTTCCACGCAGGACCTCCTGCTCGATGCAGGTGCCGAGGGCGTCGACGAAGCGCAGTTCTGGCAGCCCCTCCTCGCCACCACCGGTGATGAAGAGGCGTACTCCAAGCTCCACAAAAAAATCAAAGGCAAGGACGTCACCGAATTCCTCGCCCTGCGTTCGGACAATCCGAATTCGATGATCAACAGCATCCGGGCCGCACGCGAAAATGCGCGCACCGTGCGGGATCAAATCTCCGATGAAATCTGGGAATGCCTGAACTCCCTGCGGCTCTTCGTCGAATCCGCCGAAGGCAAGGCCATGCACCGCACCCAGAGCGCCGCATTCTACGAGCGCGTCCTGCGCGGCTCTTACCAGTTTCAAGGCATCGCCGATTCCACCACACCCCGTGGGGAGATCTGGCACTTCCTCCGCCTCGGCACCTGCCTGGAGCGTGCGGACAAGATGTCCCGCCTGCTGGACACCTGCTCCGGCCTGTCCCTCGAACTGCCTCCCCATGCACAGGCCAGGCCGCTGCGCTGGGCCGCGCTCCTGCGCTCCTGTTCCGCCTGGCATGCGTTTCAGGCGCATCACCGCCGCCTCGTTCCAACCAAAATCATCGCCTATCTCCTGCTCGACGAGACCTTCCCGCGTTCCATCGCCTGCTGTGTCGCCGAAGCAGAATCCGCCCTGAAATCGCTCTGCGCGGATGGCGGACTCAAAGGCATGCCCTCACCTCTGCGCCATGTCGGACGCCTGCGCGCCGATCTGGCCTTCACCACCGTGGAAGAAGTTCTCGCCACCGGTCTCCATGAATACATCGACGATCTGCAGGCACGCCTGAATCAGATCGGTGAAGCCATCTTCCAAACCTTCGTGCAGCACGCGGAACTCTCGCAGTTGACCGAGGAAGCCCCGGCGGAACCCATTGCGGCAGGTGCCTATCACCACGTGAACGAAGATCTTCAGGTTCAGCAGCAGCAGCAACAACAGCAGTAACCAGATCGTCGGCATTTTCTGCCGCGTGCTCCATGCGATTCCGAGTCTTCCACCGCACGCGCTATGTTTACCGGGCGGCCGTGCGTGACAGCTACAACGAAGTGCGGCTGCGGCCCGTCACCGACGACAAATCACGCCTCGAATTCTTCCTGCTCAACGTCAAGCCTCCCGCACGCCTGCAGCACTTTCGGGACAACTGGCTTAACTATGTCCACTACTTCGACATCCAGGAGCCGCACACGGATCTGACCATCGAGTCGCAGGCAACGATCAACACCACCAATCCCTACAAAGAGGGCAAGCCGCTCGGCGTGCCCTTTGAAGCACTCAAAAGCGGGGTCGACGAAATGATCGCACCTTTTCTCGGCGACAGCCGCTATGTGGCCGTCACGCCGGAAGTCTGGCGGCTGGGTATCGACATTCGCAATGACTGCAACGACGTTTTTGAAACGGCCGAGGCCGTGATGCATCACATCTATCGCGAGTGGAGCTACTCGCCCAGCACCACCACGGCCTCCACGCACATGAACGAGGTTCTGCAGCAGAAACAAGGCGTCTGCCAGGACTTCGCCCACCTCATGATCGGCATCTGCCGCTCGCTGGGCATTCCGGCGCGCTACGTCAGCGGTTATCTCTACAACGGTCCTGAATCCCACCTGCGCGGCACTCAGGCCTCACATGCCTGGTGTGAGGTCTTCGTCCCCGGCAAAGGCTGGTTCGGCCTCGACCCCACCAACGACACCCTGGCAGATGAACGCCACATCCTGATCGCCACCGGGCGTGATTACCAGGATGCCGCCCCCGTCTCCGGCCACTTCGACGGCCCGCCCGGAGCCACGGCGGCGCTCCAGGTCGAACTCGAAGTGCAGCGCTTGGATGCATAATTCCTCTTTGATTCTTCCGTTGTCTTTCCCCCCTCGTCCGCTACATTTCTACCAGTAGCGGGTCGCGCAACAGGGTTGGAAATCTTCAAAACCGATTCTGGAGCGAGGCTCCCAGAATCAATATAAAGTTTTATGGGGTTGTTCTCTCTTCCGGTGGTGAAAATAGGCTCGGTGTCCATGGATGGCACGGAACCAGTCCTGATGCTTGGCCCTTGCGTGATCGAGAGCGAGGAATTCATCTGGAGTGTCGCCGAAAAGCTCGGTGCCATGGCGCAGCAGCACGGCTGGCGCTGGATTTTCAAGGCCTCCTACGACAAGGCCAACCGCAGCGCTATTTCCTCGTACCGGGGTCTTGGCTGTGAAGCCGGCTGCAAACTGCTCGCCCAGATCGGCGCGAAACTCGGCGTGCCAGTGACCACCGACGTCCACAGCGTCGAGGAAGTCAAACAGGCCGCCGAACACATCGACCTCCTGCAAATCCCCGCTTTCCTCTGCCGCCAGACCGATTTGATCGTCGCAGCGGGTGAAACCGGCCGGGCCGTGAATGTCAAAAAGGGTCAGTTCCTCGCCCCCTGGGACGTTCGCAACATCGCCGACAAACTCGCCAGCGTCGGCTGCCAGAATTTCATGTTCACCGAGCGCGGCACCACCTTTGGCTACAACAACCTCGTCGCCGACATGCGCTCCCTCTACTGGATGCGGGAGCTCGGCTACCGCGTCGTCATGGATGCCACCCACAGCGTTCAGCGTCCCGGCGGTCTCGGCACCGCGACCGGTGGCGATGGCAAACTGGCCCCGGTGCTCGCACGTGCCGCCGTGGCCACCGGCTGCGACGGCGTTTTCATGGAAACTCACCCGGATCCGGCCAACGCCTTTTCAGACGGCCCCAACCAAATCCCACTTTCGCAGATCGCCGAAGTGGTCGAAACCTTGCGCAAGATTCATGCCCTCGTTCGTGACATCACTTGAGCTGCTCCACCGCCGCAGGCTCGCGATTTCCATCACCCTCGGCGTGCTGGCGGGCCTCGTCATGTTTGCCGCTGCCCAGCAGCCGGCGCCGGCAGACTCCGGCATCAGCGCTTTTCTGCAGATGGTCCCGCCGGGAGCGGTAAACAAAGGCGCGGTCATCCCCTCCTTCGACTCCACCGGCCGCCGCACCTCGCTCATCACGGCAGACGTGCTGCGCCGGGTGGATGACGAACGCATCTACGCGGAAAATCTGGTGGTGCAGATGTTCAATGTCGACCCGAAAAACGACGTGCACATCGACCTGAAGACCGCCTTTTATCAGATGGTCGCAGGGGGCGGCGTGCTGCGCAGCACGGAACGCAGCCACGTGAGCCGTGCCGACTTCGACATCGAAGGCGACAGTCTCATCTTTGACACCGCAAAAAATCAGGGACGCATGACAGGAAACATCCACATGGTGATCTTTGACAGCAGCACTCTCAGCGGCGAGGTACCACCCCCCGCTGAATCACGCCCCACCAAGTGATATGAAGACGTCGTCCATACTGTACATTGCCCTGCTGCTCAGCAGCGCTGGCGCGTTGGCACAAGGCCCGGGCGGCACTCGTCCGCTCTTTGATTTTCGCAAAAAGAAGGTGGATGAAGAGACCAAATCCAAGGCGATTGATGCGGCCAAGGAAGCCGTCAAGCAGGTCCCGGATGGGGTGAAAGACAAGACGAAGGAACTTCTGCTCTCCCCCGATAGTGCTGAAATGCGCCAGAAGGCGCTGCAAGCCGCGCAATCAATGATCCAGGGCAATTCCTCCAGCAGCCCTCCTGCAGAGGCGGCGGCCCCTGCCCCAGACACCGCCCCTCCTCCATCATCCCCCAGTGTTGCCGTCGTTGAGACTCCCCCTCCGCCCTCCGGCCCGCAGCCAAAACCTTTGCAGCCCTTGAATCTGGACGAAGCTCCAAAAGCCACCAAAGGCCAGATCGATATCACCGCGACCAAGAGTTCCTTTTTTGATGCCAACAACAATTATGGCATTTTTACCGGCGATGTGAAAGCACGTCACCCCCAGATGTACATCGAATGCGAAGAGTTGGAGCTCTTCATGACCAAACAGGAAGGCGGAGTCCTCGGAGCCCCCAAGCCCAAAAAAGTCGGCCCGGCGGCCAAAGACGCGGACATCCTCGCCGCTCCCAAAAAGCCTGCCAACACCGATCCCCCCATCGACAAGGCGGATGCACGCGGTCCGATGGTCACCATCGAGAAAATTTCCGAGGATGGGGAACTCCAGATCGGCCACTGCAAGCACTTGATTTACGATGGCAAAACCAAAAGGACCACCCTGCTCGAATGGCCGCAGGTGCAGGCTGGCAATCAGCTGCACAAGGCCACTGAAGCAGGCTGCATCATGATCATCGAGAAGAACGGCAAGCTGACCACCACGGGTGGACATGAGACAATCATTCTCCAGGGAGATGAAGTCACTCCCCGGAGCAACGGTCTGAATTCGCCCGCACCCGCACCGCAGTGAACATGGCTCCGCGAATGAAAAAAATGAAGGATGGGTGGGGGGATTCTCTGCCCGCCTCGGGCCTTGCAGATTCCAAACAGGACGTTTACGACCCGGGTGAGCCAACGACCATCACTCCTGACCAGAACACCCTTCTGCACACGGAAGGACTGAAAAAGGTCTATGATGGCCGCGCTGTGGTCAATGGCGTCGACATCGAAGTCAAAAGCGGTGAAATCGTCGGCCTGCTCGGCCCGAACGGTGCCGGCAAGACGACCACCTTCTACATGATCGTCGGTCTCGTGCAGCCGAATGGCGGCAAGGTGATGTTCGACGGCAAAGACACCACGAATCAGCCGATGTACATGCGCTCCAGGCTTGGCATGGGCTACCTGCCGCAGGAAGAGTCCATCTTCCGCCGCCTCACCGTACGTGAAAACATCATGGGCGTGATGGAAACCCAGCCCTACTCGCGCGAGGAGCGTGAGGAGCAGACCCAGTCCCTGATGGAAAAATTCGGCATTGACCATGTCGCTGATAATCTGGCCATCACCCTCAGCGGCGGTGAAAAACGCCGTCTCACCATCGCCCGCTCCCTCGTCACCTCGCCCAAGCTCCTCATGCTCGATGAGCCCTTCAGCGGCGTTGATCCCATCGCCGTCAGCGAAATTCAGGAGATCATCCGCATGCTGCGCAGTGCCGGCCTCGCCATTCTCATCACCGACCACAACGTGCGTGAAACTCTCAACATCGTGGATCGCGCCTACCTCATCTTTGAGGGCAAGGTGCGCCGCCACGGCAGCAAAGATTTTCTCGTCAATGATGATGAAGCCCGCCGCCTATATCTGGGCGAAGGGTTCACCATGTAAATTTAATCCAACCCAAAAAGGAGAACCACCATGCAAAAACACAACGTCAACCTCCCCATCATCGTCACCGCACGACACATGGAAGTCACCGATGCGATCCGCGATTACGCCCATAAAAAAATCGAAGGACTCCACCTTGATTATCCCCGCATCATTGAGGCCAAGGTCGTGCTCGACGTCCAGAACCATCACCGACACATCGCGGAAATCATTCTCTTCTGCGCCGACCACATCGTCATTGAAGTCAAGTCCGTCACCGAGGACATCTATGCTTCCATCGACGAAAGCGCCGCCAAAATCGCCCGGCGCATGCGCAAGTATAAGACCCGCCTGCTCAGAAACCATCGTCCCCGCGGAGAAGTCTCCATCCGTCACATCGAGGAGCACGTCTTCCATCAGGAAGTGCTGCACACCGAAGAAGAGCACGTCGAGCCTTCCTACGTGCACAAGGAGAAGTACAAAATCCGTCCGCTCTATGCTGACGAAGCCATGATGGATCTCGAAATCAGCGATCGTCCCTTCGTGATCTTCCACAATCAGAAGACCCACAAGCTCGCCCTGCTGTTCCGCCGCAAGGATGGCGACTACGGCCTCATCGAGCCCGAAATGGAAGCCGCCAACGGCGTGGCCAACTAAGGCCCGCTCAGTCGATCAACTCACCCACGGAGCGGCCTGAATTCAGGCCGCTTCTTTTTTGTGGCTCGCCCATGCACTTGGCCAGCAGACTTAATCAGGGCGTTTAATAAATTCGTATCCGGTTGATCCAGGGCAGCCAAAGCGGTTCTCCCTCTCCCCGCCCCTGACGCACGACGACACCGAATCAGTTTCTTCGGGGGAGAGGGCCGGGGTGAGGGGATTTGCTTTGTGTCCGCACGATGTGATGTGCCAAGCAGGCCATGCAATAATTTAAAATAATCCAAGAGCATATCATACCATGAGTCATTGAAAGCGACCTGGCTGAATGTCCTCAGTGAATGCAGTTGCTCGCTGCCTCCATGAGGCATGAAGCTCTGCCTTTTCTTGTCGCGGTGTTGCTCTCTTTCGTCATCCCGTTCCGCTTCACCCCAGCCCTGAAAGGGCTGCGGATTACAGCCCAGGGTCAGCCGAGCCTCAGCGAGGCGACCCTGGGTTAGGCCAAACCAAATCGGAAAGCAAACCCAGGACATTCTTCATCCACCGCGTCCACCAGCAGCGCCATCCCGCATCCCCGCTGCAGCGATCGGCGCTCGTTGCCACATACTCCCAAATTCATCATGGATGCCTGCGGACAACCCAACTCACTCACGGAGCGGCCTGGTTTCAGGCCGCTTCTTTTTTGTGACTCGCCAGATACTGGCGGCAGTTTTCCTCGCCCATGTACTTCGCCAGCAGACGTGCATCCGTCTCCGTGAAATCGACCATGATCAGGCCATCCACGACCGAGGAGAAATCCTTGTCCACGTTGAAGCTCAGCAGCGTCGCGTTCAGCTTCAGGTAGTGCTTCAGCAGAATCGGAATGCCCTTGCCGTCCGTCTCCAGGCTGGAGATCAGCGCAGAGCAGTCGTCCACGTTCTGCAGATCCGCGCTGATGAACTCGCGCATCATGCGGCGGCTGCGCATGTAGCGGAAGGGATTGCGCGCCTTCACAAAACTCGAGAGGTGCGGATGCATGCGGTTGTCCTGCAGAAACTCCACGATCATCTTTCTCGACAGGCTGCTGTAGTCCTTGCTGATGCTCACCGGGCCAAACAGCTTTTTGTAACGCGGATTGCGTGCGATCCAGTGCGCGATGCCCTTCCACAGCAGCGGCAGGGACGCCAGATTGCGCTGGTAGGCCTTGATGATGAAACTGCGCCCCATCTCCACCGCATGCTCCAGATTGGCCAGGAACGGTTTTTCAAATCGGAACAGCGTGCTCGTGTAAAGCCCCTTGGAACCGTACTCGCGCAGAATGATGTCTGCACGTCCGAGCCGGTAGGCCCCCGCGACCTTTTCCTTCTCCTCATCCCACAGAATGAGGTGCTCGTAGTAGCGGTCGTACTTGTCCAGGTCGATGTCATTGCCGCTGCCCTCACCGACTTCACGGAACGTGATTTCACGCAGACGCCCGATCTCCGGCAGCAGCGCCGGGATCTCATGGGAGTGCGCCTGATAGACAGACAAACCGCCCTGCCCAACCAACCGCCCACCGCGCGCGCGGATGCGGTCGATCTCCTCCACCATGTGCGCCTGCTGCGTTTCAGACGGCGGTGTGATCGTGATGTTTTCACCCGCGACAGTCAGTTTGGCCATCTCCTCCTTGCCGCGCTGATGCAGCACAAAAGTGTGAATGCGCAGGTAACGTGTCAGGGATTCATCATCCTCAAATTTCTTCAGCCGTGAGAAGGGGATGGGCTGCCCCACGTTCATCTGCACCATCGTGTTGGCACGGTTGCAGAATTCGCGCAGCAGCAGGCCGGTGCGCAGGCGCGGGTGGATCATCCCGGCGGCATGAAACAGGGCGCTGTTGGTGCCGGGAAAGTAAACCGGCAGCACCGTCGCCTGGGTGCGGCGCACCAGGGAGCCCACGTGAGTGCTCCAGACCGGTTCATCAATGCCGCGTCCGGGTTTGTAGGAGGCCACTTCACCTGCTGGAAAAATGATCAGCGCTCCACCACTGCGCAGCAGCCGGATGGCTTCCTTCATCGGTCCCAGGTTGCGCTTGGCGGCGCCTTCACCACCAAAAGGGTCCACTGGAATCACATGATCTGCCAGCTCCTTCATCGCCAGCAGCAGTGAATTGGTCATCACCTTCAGATCGGGCCGGAACTGCCCCGCCCACCGGGCCAGCATGATGGGGTCAATCACCCCAAACGGATGATTGGCCACGATGATCAGCGGCCCCTGCTTGGGAAACTCAAACTCCGCCGGCAGATCGACTTCCTCTTGCAGGCTGAGCGAATGCGCCACCGAATCAAACCATGCAAATGCATTGGGATGTTGCGGGTGCATCTTGAACAACCGCGCAGACTCCTCGTAGCATTCATTGAAACCACGCAGTCCCAGAGCTTTTTCCACGGCGGGACCGATCAGGCGGTAGATCCGCCGCTGAAATGGGGTTTTGAGATGCTCGCTGAGGTCGATAACCATGGCTTGGGATAACGGGTGCCACCCATCCTCACGAATACGCTTCAAGCAAGCGCCATCGGTGAATCGATTTCGCCATTCTTAAAAATGAAAACGTCAGTTCAGAGCATTCTGGATTTGACTCATCCAGAATTCCGCTCGGGCGGCAAAGGTCAGATCATCCTTCTGGTACAGCACGCCGCGCGACACATTCACCAGCAGCGGCGCCTTTCGCCCGCTGCCCTTCAGTGACCCCAGATCGCCCCCCTGCGCCCCGAGTCCCGGGATCAGCAGTGGCACGTCCGGAATGTGATCCAGCACATTCGGCGCGGCATTCGTCAAACCCACCACCAGCCCCGCCTGCGGATGCCCCGCCGTCATGGCGGCCACCAGTTCATACACCTGGCGGTCGCCGGTTGGCTGCAGTTCGATGTCCTTCGCGCCCGGATTCGAGGTCACCCCCAGCAGGTACAGCCCCTTGTCCGCGTATTTCAAAAACGGCTCCAGCGTATCCCGGCCCATGTAGGCGTTCAGCGTCACCGCATCCACATTCATCGCTTCAAAACAGGCCTTCGCGTAATACCCCTGCGTCTCGCCGATGTCCCCGCGCTTCACATCCAGCACCACCGGGATCTCCTTCGGGATCTCCTTCAAAATCTCCTCCAGCATCTTCATCCCGCGCCAGCCCAGCGCCTCAAAGTACGCCGAGTTCGGCTTGAACGCCGCCGCATACGGAGCCGTCTGCTCGATCACATCCAGAATCCACCGCTTCGTCGATTCTTCCGCGTTTTCCGCCCGCACATCCAGCCCCACGCAGAGATTGGATCCAGTCTTGGCGATGCGTTGATTCAGTTTGTCGAGAAAGGTCATGTTCCTGATTTCATCGCACGGCTTTTCCTCCGCGCCAAATCGAAGATTTGACGCTGTCACCCTGCCCGCCATTTTGACCCCCATACCCCGATGAGCAACACCACCGCCAGCAAGCCCCTCGTGGGCATCATCATGGGCTCCAGTTCCGACTGGCCCACCCTCCAAAATGCCGCCCAGGTGCTCACCGACTTCGGCATCCCCTTTGAAAAGAAAGTCGTCAGCGCCCACCGCACGCCCCAGCTCCTCTACGATTACGCCACCACCGCCTCAGACCGCGGCCTCAAGTGCATCATCGCCGGTGCCGGCGGTGCCGCCCACCTCCCCGGCATGACCGCCAGCATGACCACCATCCCCGTCCTCGGCGTCCCGGTACAAAGCCGTGCCCTCAGCGGCGTGGACAGCCTCTACTCCATCGTCCAGATGCCCGGCGGCATCCCTGTCGCCACCTTTGCCATTGGCAATGCAGGCGCTCTAAACGCCGGACTCTTCGCCGTCTCCATGCTCGCGAATGACAATCCCGACCTCGTCGCCAAACTGAAAACCTTCCGCGAGCGCCAGACCCAAAAAGTCCTCGAAAGCCAGAAGGAACTCGAAGTCGAACCCAAGGCATGAAGTTCCCGCCTCCCTCGACCCTCGGCGTCCTCGGCGGCGGCCAGCTCGGTCGCATGCTCGCCCTCGAAGCCCGCCGCGCCGGTCACCGCATCGCCATCTTCACCGACGAACCCCAGGGCTGCCCCGCCGGCCAGTTCGCCGACATCGAGATCAACGCCGCCTACGACGACACCTCCGCCCTGAACAACTTCCTGCAGCAGGTCGATGTCGTCACCGCCGAGTTCGAAAACATCCCCGCCGCCTGTCTCGCCGCCGTCGAATCAATCAAACCCCTGCGCCCCGGAGCCAAGGCCCTCATCACCACCCAGCACCGCGAGCGCGAAAAAAACTTCCTGCGCGATCAAGGCATCGCCTGCGCTCCCTTCCGGTTGATAGACGACCTCCCCGGACTCGAAGCCGCCGTCGCCGAACTCGGCCGCCCCTGCGTCATCAAAACCGCCGCCTTCGGCTACGACGGCAAAGGCCAGTACAAAGTCACCGCAGACACCAACCTCGCCGAAGCCTGGAGCGGCTTCACCGGCCAGCGCGCCGTCGTCGAGCAATGGGTCACCTTCGTCTGCGAAGTCTCCGTCGTCGGCGCCCGCGGCATCGATGGCAGCATGGCCACCCACGGCTGCGTCGAAAATCAGCACACCCACCACATCCTCGACGTCACCATCGCCCCCGCCCGTGTCGATCCAAAAATCACCGAGCAAGCCATCGCCCTCTGGAAAGCCGTCGCCGAAGGCCTCGACTACGTCGGCACCATGGCCGTCGAAATGTTCGTGACGAGCGATGGCAAAGTCATCGTCAACGAGATCGCCCCCCGCCCCCACAACAGCGGCCACTACACCATCGACGCCTGCCGCACCAATCAGTTCCAGCAGCAGCAGCGCGCCATCTGCGGCCTCCCCCTCGGCGATGCCACCCAGCACACCCCCGCCGTGATGATCAACCTCCTCGGCGACGTCTGGCCCGCCCCCTTGACCCACCCCGACTGGTCCCCCGTCCTCAATCACCCCCGCGCCAAACTCCACCTCTACGGCAAACGCGAAGCCCGCCCCCGCCGCAAAATGGGCCACTTCACCGTCCTCGGAGACACCATCGATCAAGCCCTGTCCGACGCCCTAGCCATCCGCAAAGCACTGGGAATCGGCGTGGATTAACGCAGTCTTTTCAGCTTCAACTGCTGAGCAAAATGCACCAGCGTGACGATCTCCACCTCGTCAAGCCGCACCCGGTAAATGATGCGGTAAGATGCCGCATGAACCTCACGCACATCCAAATCAGGTGCTTCATGCACGGGGTGTCCTGCATGCGGATGAAGCGCGAGAACATCCGTTCGTTCGATGATTCTGGCTGCCATGCGATCCGCATAAAACGCTGAATCCTTGGCGATGTAGGCCCGAATGGCTCGGAGGTCTTTCCGTGCCTGGCTGGACCAGAAAACATTCACGCGATACCGAACTCGCGTTTGATGCTGGCCTGGGAATGCCGCCGTCCAGCGTTCAAGTCAGCAAGGCCGGCCTCAATCTTCTGCCGCACATAAATCTGCTGCATCACGTCGTCCCATGAAGCTGAAGCGGGAAGCTTGTCGATCAACCTCCGAGCTTGTTTCTTGGCGCTGACAGCCTTGGTCTTAGCTTTCATGATTCAAGATGCCCTTGTTAACGCATTTCTCAAGATCGCACTTTAGCTCCCTCGATCACTTCGGCCCCAGGATCGGCATTTCCATCGCAGGCTCACCCTACATCACCTCCGCCCGCAGTTCCGGAAAAAATGCCTCAAAGTCCTCCCGAAACCCCTCATACTGAGCCTCCAGCACCGCCAGTGACGCCGCCAGATCAAACGGAAACCTCAGCCTCCGCGACATCCGCCTCAGCGTCGTCTCAATCCCCTCCAAAGTCACATAGGAGCACAGCCAGTCTCCTGCCCGCATGTGCTCCAGCACCGCGCACGCCTCTGCCGGAATGTGCCCCTGCACCTGCGGCACCGAGTCATAAAAACCGTGCACAAAGTCCCCCAGCGGCACCGCGCTATGTCCGCCCCAGCCCGCCGCCAGGAAGTGATCATAAAACACATCCGTCAGCACCCCGCCATACCTCCGAAACGGCTTCTCAAACCTCCTCACACTCCGCCTCACCAGCGGATGCGCGTCCGTAAACGCATCAATCGCCCGATGCCGCTCAATCCCCCTCTGAAACCCCTCAGGCAGCCCCACCATCTCCCACGGCCTCAGCCAGTCCGGCAGCAAATTCCCCACCCGAAACTCCACCTCCGGCTCCGACAAGTAAAGATGCGCCAGCCAGTTCATCAAACAAAGTGCCCGACTTCCTCCAAAAATCGAGTCCTCAAAAGCCCCCAAGCCTGCGCGAACGCGACGGCTTTTTTTGGAGTGATGTTGCGAAGCGAGGAACGAGCGCAGCTACCGCTTTCGAACAGGTGAAGGATGCACAAAGTCCGAAGTATATTCGTCCGGCTTCCAAAAGCGGTGCCGTCGATGCAGGCTTGCGACCTGCATCTCTCTCACCGCACTCAAACGCTCCCCTACACCTTCACCCACGTCTTCTTCTCACTGCTCTCCAAGATCGCCTCGCACAGTTTGATCTCATGGTGGCCGTCTTCGGCCGTGGCAAACAGGACCGGGGTCTGTTTCCCGCTGGCGATGTGCTCATAAATGGCACGGTAGTGCATCTTGTGGCCATCGCTGAAGCCTTCGGCGTGGCCGGGGGGGTAGTCGGTGTAGTTGGCGACATCTTCGAGGAATCCGGGTGTGCCACGCTGGAGGATTTGATTGGGTTCATCGCGGCGGCCGAGCGTGATTTCGTTCGGCTGCTGCAGGTCCCAGCGCACGCTGCCTTTGGTGCCGTAGATGCCGAAGCTCAGGCTGCATTTCCACCCTGCGGCCACTTGCGAGATGCTTGCATTGGCATGCACGCCATCTGCAAAACCGTGCTTCGCCTTGCCAAATTTGAGCAGTACGCTGCCGAAATCCTCGGTGTCCACCGGGTAGTCCACCATCTTCTTCGGGTCCACCTTCGCAAAGGTCTTCACCTCGCCTTTGGGGCGCTTGCGGGTTTTGTAGAAGGTCTCGATGTGGGCGAAGACGCTCTGCGTTTTGGCACCGAGCACAAAGCCGACGGCGTCGATCCAATGGGTGCCCACATCGCCCACGGCGCGCAGCTTGCCGCCTTCGCTGGAAAGGATGCGCCAGTTGTAGTCGGTTTCATGCAGCAGCCAGTCCTGGAAGAAGTGGCCTTGGACGTGGATGATCTTCCCGAGGTCGCCTCGTGCCACCATGGCGCGCATCTGGAGGATGGCGGGGAAGAAGCGGCACATGTAGTTCACTGCAAAAACCGGGCCCTTCTTGCCACCCTTGCGCACGGCATCCACCACCAACTGCGTGTCCTTCGTCGTCATTCCCAGCGGCTTTTCGCAGATGACGTGCTTGCCCATTTCGAGGGCATGGAGGCATTGTTCGACGTGGACCTTGTTCGGTGAGGTGATGTGCACCACGTCGATGTTCGGGCTGGTGTACATCGCCTCATAATCGTAGTCGCCATAGATCTCCGGGATGCCCCAGAGATTGCCGACCTGCCGGGCGCTTTTGGTGGAGCCGCAGATGCCGTTCACGGTCACGCCGAGACGTTTAAGTGCTTCAATATGAACGGGTCCGATGAAGCCGGTGCCGATCACGCCGGCGCGAAGTTGATGAAGGGGGGTCATGCGGGTGCAGTGAAGCGTGAGGACAGAGAATGGTCAATGCAGCAAAGTACTCGCTGCATGATTTGGTGGATCGTGCTGTATGATTTGGTGGATCATGCTGCGTTCTTAAGGATACTCAACGCCCCTCCATGCCTCCCGATTCCACTGATTTCTCAGCTACTCCACCCGACGGTGGGGATGGGTCGTTGGAAAGGGGAGACGAAAAACCCGGCGATGTCCTGGGCGACTTTCGGCTGATCGAAAAGCTCGGCGAGGGCGGCTTTGGCCTCGTCTGGCGTGCGGAACAGACGCACCCCGTGCGGCGTGAGGTCGCGTTGAAGCTCCTGAAGCGCGGCATGGACTCGCGCCAGATCCTCGCCCGCTTTGATCAGGAGCGCCGCATGCTCGCCGCCATGGAGCACCCCTGCATCGCCACCATGCTGGATGCAGGCATGTCCCCGGACGGGCGGCCCTTTTTTGTGATGGAACTGCTGCGCGGCAGGCCCATCACCGCGTTTTGTGAAGAGCACCACCTGACGCTGCGGGAACGCATCACGCTGTTTCGGGAGGTCTGCAGTGGCGTGCAGCACGCGCATCAGAAGGGGGTCATCCATCGCGACCTCAAGCCTTCGAACATCCTCGTTACCGAGGTGGATGGCCGGCCTATGCCGAAGATCATCGACTTCGGCATCGCCAAGGCCCTCGCCTCCGGCGGCATCGAGGCCATGACCTTCGCCACGCAGGCGAATTTCGTGCTCGGCACCCCGCAGTACATGTCCCCGGAGCAGATCGAAGACGTGGGCAGCGTGGACACCCGGAGCGACATCTACGCGCTGGGCACCGTGCTGTACGAAATGCTCACCGGCAGCCCGCCCTTTGCCGCCGAGACCAAGCAGTGCCAGAGCCGGCAGGAGTTCTGGCGCATCGTGCGTGACAAAAATCCGCCACGTCCTTCCACCAGTTTCACCACCAAGATCCTTGCTGCGCCTGTACGCGCCCAAGAGGTGCGCATGGATGTGTCCAAGCTGCCAGCGGATCTCGACTGGATCGCCCTGCGCGCCCTGGAAAAAGAGCCGCAGCGCCGCTACCAGAGCGCGGCGGAGTTTGCCGCTGATCTACAATGCTTTCTGGATGGTGCGCCGGTCTCCGCGCATCCGCCCAGCAGGGCTTACATCGCCTCGCGCTGGATCAGGCGGCACCACGTCGCTTTTGCAGCGGCTTGCATCAGTGTGCTTGCTTTGGTCACAGGTGCAGGCGTGGCCATCTGGCAGGCGAAGCTCGCCCGGGAGGCGCAGGGGCGTGCGGAGTCCGAGGCGCTGCGCAGTCGTGAGTCCGCCACCTTCCTCACCGGGCTGCTCGGGGAGGTTGCCGATGAAGTGCGCAATGGCAGGAATCCCGAGGCCCTGCGGCTGGCGCTCATCACCAGCCAGCAGCGCATCGAAGACATGCACGAGGACCCGGATCTGCAGATCGAGCTCATGGGCCAGGTGGCCCGCCTGTTCGATCTCATGAGCGACCGCAAGCTGTCTCTGGGTGCACTAAGACGCACAGCGGAGCTCACTGCTGCACGGTTGGGGGCTGAAAATCCAGCGGCGCGTGAGGCCGCCTTTCAGCACCTCATCATGGCCGTGGACCACGGGTCCCGGATCGAGGCGGTGGATCTGCTCAAAGCCTTGCGCACGCACATCGAGCAGCATGAGGGGCGGGGCAGCGAGAACTGGTTCCGGGCGCAGGGCATGCTGGTGCGCGCATGGACCAAGCTGCGTCGTGGCAAGGACGCGGCGCAGGCCAGTGCCGAGGCGGTGGCGGAAGCGCGCCAAAAGCAGCTCAGTGGCGTGGCGCTGCACCGCATTCTCATGTCCCATGCCGAGGCGCTGGAGTCTGCCCGGGAGTTTGATGCGGCTGAGAAGCAGATTCAGGAGTGCATCACCCAGGCCACGCGGGGTGGCGAACTCGCGAAGCACCAGTGGGAGTTCGATATCCGGCTGGTGGAACTCATGATCCATCGTGGCAACCACGCGCGTGCCGCTGCAATGCATGGCATCGTGGTGCAGCGCCTCAAGCAGCAGCAGCCGGACGCCCCCAATCTGCCGCATCAGCTCATCTGGCTGGCGGAGATCGAAAATCGCGCCCGTTTGCACGATCAGGCCATCCAACACACCCAGGAGGCCATCGAACTCATTAAGCAGCGCACGGCAGCCATTTCGAAGGAGGATGCCCGTGCCAACACCCTGCGGGAGGACATGCAGGTGGCGTTTGAGACGCAGAGTGCCGCTTACTGCGGCTTGAAGCAACCTGAGGCAGCCATCGCCGCGGCGAAGGAAGGCCTGCGCGTGGCGCAGCAGGGCGGCAATGAAACCTACATGACGCGGGCGCTGGCCGCGCTGGCGGGGGCTCAGGAGTCAGCCGGTAATCTCGACGAGGCCTGGGAGCTGCACCACCAGCTCTATGAGAACCACGCGGAGCACAATGCGACCTATAAGAACCGTTTGGATGATTTGAGGGAAATGAGCCGCATCCGGCTGCGCCAGGGTCGCACTGCCCAGGCCCTCAAGCATGCCCGTGAGGCCTGGCGGCAGACGCTGGCGGAGCCGTCGTCCCAGATGGAGCCTGATTACCTCGAATACATGGCGGAGTTTGCCCTCAAGACCTGGAAGACTGTTCAGGCGGCCGATCCGGCGGCGGCGGTGCCGGAGGAGGTGGGGGCATGGGAGAAAGCGGTGGGGGTGGTGGCGGCCAAACGGTGAGTGGTGGGTGTTGGCGGAGGTCAAGGATCGTCATGGCGCTGGGGGAGTGACAGGGGGCGCTTGGGTGTGTCGGATTCGGCAATGTTGCAGGTTGGTTGCGGTTGGGTGGTTGTGGGGATGATTTTGACAGGATTAACAGGATGGCAGAATTTCAGGATTTTTTGAATGTGGTTCTGACACGCTGCTGTTGTTGGAGGTGTTTGGGGGTGCTGGCGGGGACGTTGAGTTTTGGCAAAGGAATGAAGGAGCAAGGGAATGTTCCAGAATGTCTTTTTGGTTTCATTGCCAGTGAGGCCTTGGGTCTGATACCGCCGGAATGGATGAACCACGGAGCCGAGCGGAGCGAACCGGAGCGCAGCGGGTCGAAGACCGCCGAATGGCCAATAGCCGAAGGCAACGCAGACGACTGAAAGAAGCCCGGAGGGTGAGGGAAGGGAATCAATGCACTGAATCCACGGAAGCCGGATGGAGGGGACGGGATAGCGGGGCGAAGGAGGTTTTGGTGCGTCCGGATTTTTAACCACGGATGACACGACCAGCACGGATCAGAGGAACCTCATGGAGGGCACGCAGAGAGGAGATGAGTTGAAGCTGCTCTCTCGGGGGTCGGACGGGACAGCGGGGTGAAGGGAGGAGGGCCGGAGATTTGGTAGAATCATTAGGGGTAAAATGATTTCAGAAGTGAGGCGGGACGGGACAGCGGGGCGAGGCACCAGAGTTGATGAACCACGGAATACACTGAATACACGGAACCCAGATGGGCGGGACGGGACAGCGGGGTGAAGGGAGGAGGGCCGGAGATTTGGTAGAATCATTGGGGGTAAAATGATTTCAGAAGTGAGGCGGGACGGGACAGCGGGGCGAGGCACCAGAGTTGATGAACCACGGAATACACTGAATACACGGAACCCAGATGGGCGGGACGGGACAGCGGGGCGAGGCGGGCCCGTTCTTCGCTAAAGCTTCCTTCTTCCCCCTTCGCTCTACGAGCTACGGAGGACACGTCGCTCTGCGAGCTACGAAGGACAGGCCTACGGGCTTGCGAGCTTCGAAGGGCAAGATGGAATCTTGGAGGCGCTGATTTTGGATGGGGAGGTGATCCAGGGGACGTGAGGGAGATGCGAGTGGCTTGGGTGGGTTGAGCGGCCTGGGTGCGGCGTGGGCTCTGTTTTCGGAAAGGGATGGCCGAAAAAGTGGAAAGAGGAGGAAAAAATGGGGAAGGGTTTCCATCTCTTTCAGAGCCTAGGACGGGAGGGGAATCACTGATTTTTACACCGCAGAGACTGGAACGCCGCAGAGATGAGATGAATTGAAGTTCTCTCGGGGGATGGACGTGACAGCGGGGAAATGCCGCCGGAGTGGATTGACCACGGAATACACTGAATACACGGAGCCGAACGAAGTGAGACAGACAGCCGAAGGCTGCCCGCAGGGCAAGCGCAGCGCAGTCAACCCAGATGGGCGGGACGGGACAGCGGGGCGAGGCGGGCCCGTTCTTCGCTACCCGTTCTTCGCTACCCGTTCTTCGCTACCCGTTCTTCGCTACCCGTTCTTCGCTAAAGCTTCGAAGGGCTTGCGAGCTCCGAAGGACAGGCCTACGGGCTTGCGAGCTTCGAAGGGCAAGATGGAATCTTGGAGGCGCTGATTTTGGATGTTGAGGTGATCCAGGGGACGTGAGACTGCAATGAACTTCACTGCTGCCCGAGGCTCATAGCTCATTCTGTGAGGAAGCGGGGAGACAGAAAGAACCACAGAGGCACGATGAACGCAGAGATTTCCAGAAGAGATGTTTTTTCAGGCCTCTGTGGTTAATCTGGCCCAGCCTGCAACCCCAAGA
>JAIPJY010000021.1 GCA_021733925.1 Prosthecobacter sp.
CCGCGACCCAGCAGTGGGCCAGCTCCTCCTCCGCCATCGGCAGCGGCAGCCATTTCCCCTCCGCCAGGGGCAGCCGCTTCCAGTACGGCGCGCCTTCCAGCCTGGAGATGACCTCCCGCCCCTCCCACAGCGCCGCGCCGTCTTTTCCAGCGCCAGCGTCGCCACATTGTAGCGCCGGGTCTCCGCCGCGCCCGGAGTCAGTACAAAGATCGCATCCTTGTTTCCCGCGACCCAGCAGTGGGCCAGCTCCTCCTCCGCCATCGGCAGCGGCAGCCATTTCCCCTCCGCCAGGGACAGCCGCTTCCAGTACGGCGCGCCTTCCAGCCTGAAGATGACCTCCCGCCCCTCGCACAGCGGCGCGCCGTGGAGGATGCGGCTCTCCGTCGTCAGTTCCACCAGCCCGGGCTTTGCCGGTGCCTCTGCTGTCACCGGGGCCTCCGCCCCGGGCGCGCCTACCACACTCTGGTAGACTCCCGCACCCCGCCGTTTCGACACCACCATGAACGGCGCCGTGCGGAAGGCCACCTCTCCGCTCGCGCGCAGCATCTCCACCTGCACCACCTGGCTGGCGCTTTGCACCTCCGGCGGCAGTCGCAGATTGAGCGAAAAGCTCCCGTCCGCCTCCATGTGGCACCGGTCGAACTCCCCCTCATGCTCCATCGCCGGCTGGTTCGCCTGCGGATTGGCCACCGGCATGAAATCCTCCGCCGTCGCCAGATTCCTCACCGCCAGCCTCGCTGTGCGGTACTCATTCAGCGGATCACTCACCGCCCCCTTCACCCGCACTCGGTAATATCCCAGACTCTTCGAGTGGTCTCCCACGCTCTCGATCTCCACGCCCGTCATCACATAGCGCAGGTCCAGCTCCGCCACCTGAGGCACCACAAACTTCTCAAACCCCTGCAGTTCCGGCGCCGCGCCCGGCTTCGCAAAGCCCGCCAGGCTGCCATCGCCCGCTAGTACCGCCGCCACATTCAACCGGCTCCCGGCATTCGCCACCGGCCCCGGAGCCTGCGGCTGTCCCTCCGCCAGCTTCAGCCCGCCGTCTGCCATCCGCGCCCGCAGCAGGGACACATCCACCGCGCCCGTCAGCCCCGTGCCCTTCGGCCCGCGCGGCAGGGTCGCCGTCTGCTGCTGTTGTTCCTGATTCAGCGCCGCCTGCAGCAGGTACATCGCCTCTGCTTCTGCCCCCTCGCCACTCACCCTTACCGGGCCCTCCTCCAACTGATACGGAAAATCCTCCGTAAACTGCAGCACCGCCACGTGCGAAGCCGCATCAAAATGCAGCAGCAGCGCTGGGCGCATTAAAACAAACGGTCTGTTCTTCTCGTCCAGCCTACGCCGCAGCACCAGGATATTGCAGCTCTTGTCCCTCAGCACCGACTCCTCATGCCCTGGCAGCAGCACCGCCACATACCGCCGCGGCGTCTCCAGCGGAATCGGCGGTGAAAACACCTCCGGCCGCAGGATTACCCCCGTCTGCTCCCGCATCAGCGTTCCCGCCACCGCCACACGCACCACCACCACCGCATTTTCCAGCTCCGGCGTCAGCACCAGCGCCGGTTTTGACGGAGCAGGGGCCGGTGCGGCAGGCACTGCTGGGGAGGGCGCGGGAGCAGCCGGCATAGCCTCCACCACAGGCGCAGGGGACGCCGCCTCATGCTCCGACTTCCCACACCCCACCAGCCAAACCACCGCACCCAGACAGAACAAACGACTCACATTCATAAAAAAGAGAATATAAAATAGAGACCGGCCCGAAAGCCCGGCCACACAATTGACGTGTCCTTTTCTACGGCATTCATTGACTGCCACGCCAGTGCAAAAAGGGTAAAAAATGAGAAAAACGCCAATACTCCCTTCCTGGACCTCCTAGCCAGGAGAGCCGATGTTTTATCGGCTCTGGGCGAACATCCCGGCCGCCTCGGATCCTTTTCACTCCGCCTGTCTTTCGTTTCCCACCCATCCGCCGCAACTCGCAGAGCGAAGGAGGATCACTTCTTCTTCCCACCCAGCGCCAGCACATAGATCGGAAACTTGTGCTGCGCCACCTCGCCGTTGCGCAGGCGGATCTGGACGGACACGTTGACCTGCTGGGATTTCAGCAGGCCGTTGGGCGCGCGGTAGGTGAAGTGCCCCTGGCTGCTCATTGTGGCACCGGGGATCTTTTCCACCAGATCACAGCTGGACAGTGCGGTGGGGTTGCTGAGCGTCAGCTGGTAGTCCAGCGTGCGGCCCTCCATGACCACAGGGAAGGGGTGTGATGTCACATACGCGGCGAGGGGGGCCACGGCGCGGCAGGCCACCGACACGTCCAGGTGCGCCACCTGCAGCACGTTTCCGCCACGGCTCAGAATCGTGAGCAGGTTCTTCTCTCCCAGTGCCTGCACTTGACGCTGTCGGCTCACCCCGACCACGTCCGCACGGTCATTGAAATCAAACAGCTCCACGCAGGCCAGGTCCAGCAGCGGGCGGCCGTCATCCGCCGAGTAGAGCCGGATTCCCGTCATCCCGGCCTCGCTTCGGGGGCAGGAGAAAAAATTCCCGCAACTGCTCGGGAAGCGGCCGTGTTCATCGCCATATTTGCGGGAGGATCGATTTGCCCACAAGAGGGATGACCCGGCGGTGAGCACGCCGTCAAACTCCGGCTGCGCCGAATCTGAGATGATCGCCTGCCTGTCAAACCCCGTCGTCAGCCCGGGCGAGATCACCAGCTTCTTTTGCTCTTGATGCATTTGCACGAGCCGCCCGTCATTCGAGGTGCGCAGCTGCACCGGCAGCGCCAAGTTTTGCAGGGTGGAGGTGATCCCGACCAGCCAGTAGGGATCGGCAACGGGAGTGTAGGGGGCCCATTTCGTGGGCGTCAGCGTCTGCTTGTCCAGGATCAAAACGCCGTCCCCCGGCGAGATCGGCTGGCCCACGGCATTCACCTGAGGCGTGCCACCTTTCTCCAGCAGCAGCGTGACGGGCCCCGTCGGTTGATTTCCCACGCCGAGTGCCGCCAGCCGTGCCTGCCCGGGCGTTTGAAAGCGGTGCGTCACCTTGAAATCCGGCAGGGCATGCCGTGTCAGCAGGCGCGTGATGGTGCTGTAGAGAAGAACCGCATCTCCTGCCAAAAAGACCTGGTCTGTGTCTGCAATGGCATGGCTGCCCATCACCTTCCAATCGCGCACGGAAAACAGCGCCAGCGACTTGTCCTGCATGCGCAGCGCCAGGTAATCCGTCAGCCCCGGCACGACGCGGTCGATGGCGCTCTCGCTGATGTAGTAGCGCGAATTCAGCGGCAGCGCGGTGTGGCTGCGCACCGCAGACGCCAGTGCCTCCTCCATACTTTTCTTTTGCTCTGCAGCAGACGGTTCCCGCACGCGCCTGCCAGACGGCGCTTCCGCCTTTGGCGGCACAGCCACCGCCAGCACCGGCTGCATCCCGCCCAAGTGTAAAATTACATCGAAGGTACACTTCGTGGGCGGCAGCGCCCCTGCATTGGCACCCGTGTCTGCCCCAGCAGCAGTGCCCGCACCTGCCAGTCTCATCTCAAATCCCACCATCGGCGTCTGCCCCACCAGCGGTACCTGCCAGTTCAGCGTCCCATCCGCCGCAGTGGTGCAGCCCTCCGGCGCCTGCGCCGTGGCCACCTGCACCCCCGCACCCAGCATCTGCGGCGTAAAGCGGAAGCTCCCGCCCCTCTGCACATGGCAGTCAGGGTAGTTCAGCAGCACCGGCGTCACCGGCGCAGGCAGATTGGCACGGTCCACCGTATGCAGGGTGATCTTCTGCCCCTCATGCCATACCGCCAGCGTCAGCGCCTCCGCATCCAGCCACACGCGCTCGGCAAAGCTCCGCCACTCCGCCACCGGCACCCCTCCCGCCTCCGGCACCGCCACCGTCGCCCAGGGCACCAGCGAGTAGTAGGAGTAAAAGCTGCACATCAGCAGCCCTGTGCCGCCCACCATGCCCGCGCCGCGCATCGGTCTTCCCATCCCCTGGGTGACCACAAAATAATTCGGGCTGTTCGCCAGCGGGCCGCGTCCGGAGTTCGGCGGCATTTGAAAGCCAGCCTTTGCCGTCATGCCCGGATGGTGCACGCCCTTGCTGCCATCCCAGGTGCACAGGCCCCCCACCGTCGGCAGCACCTGCTGGCTCTCATACACATTCTCAGTCACATACCCGCTCAGCACGCCCCGATACTCAAAGCACGGGAGGTTGGTGTCCGTCCACCTGCCGTAGGGGCGCGCATACACCACGCTGCCATCTCCTGTCGCCAGGTAGTAAAACTGGTCTTTAAGCTGCAGAGTCTCCTTCACCTTCAGCGCCGCATACTTGCCGGCCGTCAGTTCCTCTGGATCGCAGGCCAGCACCCCATCGTCGCTGATCACCGCCAGCGGCGCATCATCGGAGAGGCAGCCCGCCGCCAGCCCGCGGTACACCCGGCCCTCCGGCAGCCGCCCTGTTTTCTCCAGCGCCAGCGTCCCCGCGTTGTAGCGCCGGATTTCACCCTGTGCCGGATCCAGCACAAAGAGCGCCTCCTTGTTTCCCGCCAGATGGCAGCCGCTCAGATCCTCCGCCGGCAGCGGCAGCCACTTGCCTGAGGCTAGAGACAGCCGCTTCCAGTGCGGCGCCCCTTCCAGCTTAAACAGCACCTCCCGCCCCTCGCACAGCGCCGCCCCGTACAGGATACGGCTCTCCGTGGTCAGTTCCACGCGGCCAGACTCCGCCACAGCAGCCGCAGCCTCCGGCTCGCGCAGCTCATTCGCCTGCTCCTCCCTTCGCCTGGCCATCATCTCGCGCACAGCCGGAGACAGCTTGATCTCCCCACCCGGCGCAGCTCCTGCAGCCACTGGAGCCCTTGGATCGATGGCCCCCGGCCCCTGCATCCCACCCGGGCCTCGCATACCTCCCGGCCCCTGCATCCCGCCCGGGCCTCGCATACCTCCTTGGCCCGGCATCGGCCGACCGGCGCCCGCGATTGCGCCCGGCTGCGGCTGCGGTGGTGGGACGAAAACAGACGGCCTCTTTTGCTTGAAAATTCGAGCCGCCATCTCCGGCTGCATCCCCGCCGCCACCGCCTTGGCAGCGGCCAGTTCCTCAGGGCTAGGCAGCCGTGGCACGTCCTCCTGCCCGGCCACCCCCTTCGCTCTCAGCTCCAGACGTCCCTCGCGCGTCGTCATCTCCACCAGAAACGGCGCCGCATGAAACACCACCTGCCCCCCCTGCTGCGCCAGCTGCACCTGCACCAGCCGGTAAGTGCTGCCCTGCTCCCGCGGCAGGTTCATCGTAAAAAGCAGCATCCCACCCGCCCCAGGCTTGCAGTGGATCACCTCCTCACTCTGCGGGATCGCCGGCTGGTTGTTCTGCGGGTTCTTCACCATCGCCACCTCTGCCGACGGCACCGTCTGCACCGCCACCACATACTCCTTCACTTCCTGCTTCGGGTCCTCCAGCACCGCCTCTACCCCCACATTAAACGCCACTTCGTTGTACGCCCCCAGCGTCGTCGTGGAAAAGTGCACACTCTGCGGGATGCAGTACAGCCCAGCCACCTCCGCCACCGGCGGGACCGCAAACCCCTCAAACCGCCACTCCCCGCCCGCCGTGCTCATCCCCGCGAAGCCCGCCAGCCGCCCATCACTCAGAAGCACCGGCCCCGCCGCCCCCGAGCGCGGCACCTCCGCTTTCGCCTCCGACAGCAACAGCCGTCCCTCCTTCAACTGCCCCGCACGCACAGTCACCGCGATCTTTCCCGGCAGAGCCGTCCCCATCCGTCCCCGGACAAGCGGCGTCGCTCCTCCCGACTGCGGCTGTTGCGGATCATAACTCGCCACCAGCAGCCCCACCCCATCAGTGCCCGCCGCCACATCCGCCACCGTACCCGCTGCCACCCCCGGCTCAAGCCGGTACGGAAAATCCTCTGTAAACTGCACCACCGCCGCATGCGTTTGCGCATTGAAATGCACCAGCGTCCCTTGTTGCAGCAGCACATAGGGCGACCCGTTTGCGTCAAACTTCTGGCGCAGCACCTTGATCACACACGCCTTGTCCTGCAGTTCCACTGCATCAAACCCCGGCAGCAGCACCGCCGCAAAGCGCCGCGTGCTTTCTGCCGTCACCGCCGTGCTCACCGCCGCCGCCCGTAGCACCACCCCCACATGCTCACGCTGTGGCACCGTCAGCGTGGACACCCGTACCACTACCGCCGCACTCTCCAGCTCCGGCGTCAGCACCAGCGCCGGTTTTGGCGGTGCCGATATCGCTGCGGCAGAAACCTCGGGTGCCGGTGTGGTCGGTGCCGGTGCCGCCAAAACCTGCGGCGCAGGTGCTGACGCCTCATGGTCCGACTTACCACAACCCGCCAACCAAACCACGGCACCTAGATAAAATAAACGACGCACATTCATAAAAAGAGAAAAAATAAGAGAGGCCCGACTGACAGCCCGGTCGCACCATTGAATCGTAATTTCTACGGCATTTCTCCTCCGGAGGACCAGTGCAAAAGAATGCCGAGGATGAATAAAGTGTTACACTACAAAACCAGCGCCACAATGCCCGCATGGTCTGCTTGATACGCATGCAGGACTTTTCGCATGAAAAAATGCAGGCTCGATGATGGCAGCAGGCCACCATCGAGTTCTTTTTTAGCCATCCCTGAATCTTCTCGAAGATGCCAGCATTTGCTGAACTGAAAGTTCAAGCGCCGCCTTTGCCCAAATTTTTTTAATGTCTGAAAAATTCCATGACATAACGATGATCGCGGAGGGGAATGTTTGAGGATCCCATCCGATTAATGTGTTTGTAAGGTCAGCGCAGGGCGGATGTAATGGCGCAGATGCTTATAAGGGTCCCACCCGGTGTCTGCCATGCTCCATTGGCAGGCAGCCCGTATGCCGCCGTTCCTTGAATTATAACCTCGACTTTTAAGGGCCGTTTTGATTTCATTAACCAAGGTTCTCAGCCCGCTGTCCATCCTGCCTCGATATCATGCGTCGGGATATGCACACAACCCAGAACCGATTTTTGGCACCATGTCCTCATTCACGCATCCTTTGATTCGCCGCAGCCCTGTCTGGGCGCTGCTCCTGTCGGCCTGCCTGTTCTGGGGAGGGAGCATGAGGGTGAAGGGAGATCCCGACATGAACGTCACCAAGGCGGTGTGGAAGTCGGTGTATGGCGTGACGGACGCGCAGATCAATGACCTGGCATGGCTGGGGCGCGATGATGACGGCGACGGCATGAGCAACGGGTCGGAGATCATTACGGGCACTCATCCCTTCCGCTCCGGCTCTGTGCTGAAGGTCTCTTCAACAAATTTGAACGGTGGCATGATGAACGTGGCCATCCCCACGCAGCTCGGTAAGCTCTATGTGCTGCAGTCCTCCGCCACCCTCATGGGCGCGAGCTGGGCTGCCTTGTCGCCCAATGTGCAGGTGGTCGGGGATGGCACAACGAAGATGCTGTCCGTCCCGAAGTCTGGCGCGAGCACTTTTTACCGCGTGCTGGTGCAGGATGTGGACTCCGCCGGCGACCAGGTGGGAGACTGGGCCAAGAATCTGCTCGGCTACACCTCTGGCGTCCCCATTGGTTCACAGTCCAGCTATGACCACACGCAGCTCGCGACGAGCCTGCAGTCACAAAATGTGGTCAGCCTGATGGCGGTGGATGCCACGACCACGCAACCAGCAGATGCGGCCACGCCTGCGGGAGATGTGGGAGTGATCACAGTGACGCGCTCGGGCTACAATCTCCTGATGCCGATCACGGTGCCTCTCAGCAAGTCCGGCTCGGCGGTCGAGGGGACTGATTACGCGGCGATTCCTTCAACGGTGAATTTTCCTGAAGGGGTGAACTCCGTGGACATCAAGATCATACCACTCTACAACGCCAGCCGGCTGACGAGCTGTGCGGTGGCTTTGACGGCAGGGGCTCCGGGCACGGCGGGGGCCTCGGGGAATTACTCACTCAGCCCGCTGTCGATCAGCGCCGGGGTGACGATCAACCCTTCCGGCAATCCCACGGGCACAGGGCTCATGGGCAATTACTGGGTAGGAGCCAGTACGAACTATGCCAGCAGTGCCAACTTCGGCGGCAATGGCGCGACCTACACCTACACCAAGGTGACGGGCACCACCGGCACTGCAGTGATCACCTACACTGGCACGACGGGTTTTTCGACGTCCTCTCCCAACAACCGGGTGAACATGACCTTCTCTGGCGGCAGTCTCGCAGGCGGCACGTATGATGGCATCAAGACCATCACCTCTGTTTCCGGGCAGACGATCACGCTGTCCATCACGGGGGCCGCAGTGCCCACTTCACAGACTGGCAGCGCCGCCTGCCTGCTGAATCCACCCGTCGTGACGCGGCTGGACCCGACGGTCGCGTTCACCTGGCTGCATGGCTCACCCAATGGCACCAACTTCGTCGGGGCGGACAATTATTCCGTGGCCTGGGATGGCTATCTCTCGCCCTCAACTGCCGGCACTTATGTGTTCCAGCTTGATGCGGATGACAAGGCGCGCGTGTTTCTCGACACCGGTGGCGGGCTGACCCAAATCCTGGAGAATGGCTGGGACACCACGGCGACGGGAGCCTTTAAACAGAGCGGACAGTTCACCCTGGCCGTGCCTGCTGCTCCAGCCAACCGCTACCACATGCGGGTCGAGTTTGTGGAGACCACGGGAAATGCGAAGTGCAAATTCCAGTGGAAGATCAATGGCGGCACCTTCGCGAACATTCCGAATGCGAATGTTTACACCAACAACACCGGCAGTACGACAGGCTGGCCTGCCAGCTACTACGCCAATACGACACTGACAGCGCCAGCGGCAGGGACGCAGACGGACAGCGCCATCACCAATGGCAACAATGGCGACTGGGGTGCGGGATCGCCCGATCCGCTGATCTACCACAACTACTTCTGCTGCCGCTGGACCGGGCAGATGCTGCCGCAGTACAGCGAGACCTACACGATCACCGTGAACGCCGATGACACGGCCAAACTGTGGATCAACGGCCAGCCGATGGCACTGAGGCGTCTGACGAGTGACAATCCCAGCGTCACCTATACCTATACGAAGAACACATCGACCAACGGCACCATTGTGCTGCCTTACACCAGCGCCGCCGTCAATGTGGGGGATGTGATTCCGTTGAAGTTCACCACCGGCAATCTCAGCACGAGCTACAACATCTCGCTGCCCTACACGGTCACTGCGGTGACAACAGGTACGAGCTTCACTACCGCACTCTCAGGCATGAGTCTGCCTGCCTCGGGCACGGGAAGCGGCACCCTCGACACCACCAACCTGCCCGTTGACTGGCCGGTCTATTCCGGCGCCGACCGCTACGCCACCATCGCCCTGCAGGCAGGGGTGCTTTATGACATCAAGCTGGAGACTTGCGAACTCAGCTACGCAGCAGGCGCAACGCTCTCATGGTACAGTCCAAGTCAGTCAAAGCAGGCCATACCCACCGGGCGGCTGTTCCCGACCATGACGGGCCAGACACCGCTTGCGGGCAATCCACCAGCCGGGCCGCCCGCGATCACCAGCCCGACGAATGTGATCACGATGTTGAATTCAGGCTCGCCTTTCAGTCTGACGCTGACCGCGAGCAATGGCGCAGGTGGATTCACCACCAGCGGCCTTCCTGCATGGCTCACGCTCACCAATGGTGTGCTTAGCGGAACCCCGCCGCAGGCAGGCATCTATCAGTTCACGGTTTACGCCTCAAACGGAGCGGGAAGCACCAGCGCCGTGGTCACTGTGCAGGTGAAGGACAGTGGCGGCCAGTTCACGCGTGAACTCTGGACATCTGGAGTCACGGGAGCAACGCTCGGCGATGTGCCCTGGGGTTCCGCACCGACGACCACCAACACCATCACCAGCGCCGAGGACAACACGACGACGTATGGTGCCAACACAGGAGAAAGGCTGCGTGGCTATTTCACCCCGCCCGTGACGGGGAACTACTATTTCTGGCTGTCAGCCGCGAATGCCGCTGAGCTGTGGATTTCCAATAACGGAGAGCCCGTCAACAAAGTGCGCCGCGCCTACGTGTCCGGCCCTGCAGGAACCTCCACGCGCACGTGGAACACGACCGCCAGTCAAAAATCTGGCTGGCTCGCACTGACGGCAGGCCAGCCCTATTACATTGAGGTGCTGCATAATACCGGAGCCAGCGGTGGTGGCAACAATCTCTCTGTCGGGTGGTTTCTGGATCCCACCGGGAACTCTGCAGCGATCGCCAACGGCAGCGGACCTGCAGTGGCTACGACGGGAGGGGTGATTCCCGGTTTCGTTCTCTCGCCATGGGACAATCCACCCACCACCGCCATACCAGGAACCTTGTATGTCACCAATCTTCAGGGAGCGGCCGGGCTTTCAAACATCACCGGCAACGGCGGCGCATTCATGCGCGTCAGCGGTTCCACTGCGGTGGTGCATCTCAATTACTCGGGTCTCACCTCCGGCAGCATTTCCCGCCGCATCTATGCCGCGCAAAGCGGCGGCAATCCGGTGATGCTGTTTGATTTCGACGCGCAGGATCGCAACTACCCCACGCAACGAACCTCAGACAGTGGTTACACCTGGAACATGCAGGCCTCCGACCTCACCGCACTGGGTGACGGCACCGTTTTTGTTAGCATTGCCACCGTTGACAATCCTGGCGGTGAACTCACCGGTACGTTCGGGGCCGTTCCAGGTTCGCAGACCGCGCCTGCGCTGCCCAGCTACCCCACCTGGACGGACGACCATGGGACAGATGCCGGAGCTGTGCGCTTCCTCACGCAGGCCACGTTTGGCCCGGGACCGGATGACATCACTTATGTCAAGGCGAGCGGCTACCGGAGCTGGATTGAAAATCAGTTCGGCTTGACCGCCACGCACAACGTTCCCTACATCCTCTCCAACCTCAGCAGCGATCCGCAGAACCCGTACAACAGTTCGCTCTTCTTTAACTCCTGGTGGAAGAACTCCGTGACCGCGTCGGATCAGCTGCGTCAACGTGTCGCCTTCGCGCTGAGTGAAATCCTCGTCGTGTCAGACACCGGCCCGCTCAACAACAACGGCCGCATTCTTGCCGACTACTATGACAACCTCGTGGACTCCTGCTTTGGCAACTACAGGGACATCCTCAAGCAGGTGACGCTCACTCCCGCCATGGGCCTTTATCTGGACATGCGCGCCAATGACAGGGGAAGTGATGCAACGGGCATTCACCCCAATGAAAACTACGCGCGTGAAATCATGCAGCTCTTCTCCATCGGACTGTACCGCCTGTGGCCGGACGGCTCGCTCGTGCTCGACTCGAATGGCAACGCGGTGCCGACCTATGATCAATCCACCATCACCGGCATGGCGCGCGTCTTCACCGGCTGGACCTGGGGGCAGGCCATGAGCAACGGCAGGCTGCCGACCAATTTCTATCCCAGCGCCAATTACCTGGACCCGATGGTTCTCGTGCCCTCGCATCATGAGCCGGGCCGCAAGGTGCTGCTCGACAATGTGGTCATCCCTCCCGCTGCCGTCACCTTTGTGAACGACTCCTCGCAGGATCCCAATCCAAACCCGATCACGATTCAATCCACGGACCCAGTGCTCGGAGCGGGAAATCTCGTCAGCACATCGATCACCAATTCCTATGATCTCAGTGGACTGCGTGACCTGGAAACGGCCCACGACAACATCATCAACAACTCCGCTGTGGGGCCCTACATCTGCCGCCAGCTCATCCAGCGTCTCGTCACCAGCAATCCCAAGCCCGCCTACGTCCAGCGGGTCGTCCTTGCGTTCAACGGAGAGCGCAACGTCGATGGCGTCGCCACCGGGGTGCGTGGCGACATGAAGGAAGTTGTTCGCGCCATCCTGCTCGACTACGAAGCGCGCAGCACCACTGCCGCAGCCGATGTCGGCTTTGGCAAGCAGCGCGAGCCATTGCTGCGCCTCACCGGTCCTGCGCGAACCTTCGCGGCCTCGGGCTTCACAGGCTCCCGGTATCGCCAGATCGGCAACCAGCAGATTCTCATCACCACACCCACCGCGCACAAGCTGATCAATAATGACGTCATCCTGCTCAACAGCTTTGTCGATGACGGCGCTTTGACGACCAACCTGCCCAGCGTTGCTGGATATGCCGTCGCGAATATCACGCCAAGCTACAGCACCATCAGTTCCACCGGTGTCGTGACGGTGAACTCATCAGGTTTCCAAACAGGTGACAGCGTGACGCTGCAGTTCACCTCGGGAACACTCGGCTCCACCGCGCCGTATAACACCGTGCAAACGTACTCCGTGACCGGCGCGACCCTGACCAGTTTCACAGTCAACATCGGTGCCAACAGCGTGAGCGGCAATCCAACGGGCAACGCCCTTCTGCCCAACAACTTCACCGTCAACACCACCGGCCTCGTCACCCCGAGCTACAACAGCGTGACCAATACCGTCACCATCACAGCCTCTGGCTATACCGCCGGACACCAGCTTTATGTGAAGTTTTACAACGGTACTCTGGCAGGTGGCACCTACGACGGTGTCTATACGATCACCTCGGCTGCAGCCAGCACCTTCACAATCACACTGACGGGCAGCCCGCCGGCCACCAGCAGCGGCACGGCTTACATTCCGCGCTTCACCGGCGGCTACAACATCACCACCACCGGCGGTGTTTCGACCATCAGTCTGCAAACCAGTGGCAATCACAATCTCAAGGCCGGTGATCAGGTCTGGATCTCCATTTTGGTGGCCAACGCCGGCACCCCCGCGCCGAGCCAGGTTTACACCGTGGTCAGCGCACCGCTGCCCAATCTGTTCACCGTCACCACTCCTTCGACGGTGTCGAACGGTTCTCAGAGTACCTCCGGCCAGGCGGTCTATCCGCTGTCCATCGGCCAGTGGTCACGCTCCGGCGGCTGCGCGGTGCAGAAGGGGACCTGGAACATGGGCTACAGTCAGGGTGACCTGACGCAGACACCGCTCAACTCCACCACGGTCTTCAACTTTTTCTATCCCGACTATCATTATCCAGGCGAGATGGCGAAGGCGGGGATGACGACGCCGGAGTTCCAGCTCACCAATGATTCCAACACCATGAACCTCACCAACGTGGTGACAGGCGGATTTCTCAGTGGTGGCAACACCAATGGCTTCCAGAGCTTTCGCAACGGCAGCGGCGCGATCCCCATGGACATCAGTCCTTTCATGACCGCAGGGCAGACCAGCAACGCAGGCATTCCCACGCTCGTGGACACGCTCGCCACACGACTCATCGGCGGCAGCCTCAACTCAACAGCGCGCACGACCATCATCAACTACGTGATTAACAACTGGTCGTACACCACCGGCAACCCGACCACGACCCAGATGCGTGACCGGGTGCGCGCCATCATCCATCTCATCGTCACCTCCGCCGAATACGCGATTCAGAAGTAACTCCGCATGAACAAGCCACTTCACGCCCCCTTCATTCCACGTCGCCGGTTTTTGCAGCGCTATATACCGGCCGCCATCGGTCTCGGCGCGCTTGGAAACTCGCTCCGCGATCTCAAGCTGATGAGTTCAGCGATGGCCGCCGGTTCATTTTCCGACTACAAGGCGCTCATCTGTGTCTTCCTCAATGGCGGGAATGATTCGAACAACATGATCATCCCCACCCAGCCAGCGGACTGGGCCAATTACAGCGCAGTGCGTGGCACGCCGCTCGCCATTCCCAACACTGACGGGGGACCGGCGACGGCGCTGGCGCTGAACTCACGCAATGGAACGACCGGCTATCCCGCCAGTGACGGACGCACCTACGGCTTCCATCCGGCGATGGCAGAACTCACCACCCATTTCAACAACGGCATCGTCGCGCCCGTGTTCAACATGGGCACGCTCAGCTTTCCGCTGACCAAGGCTCAGTACAGCGGCAAGTCCGTGCCAAAACCACCGCAGCTTTTCTCTCACAGCGACCAGCAGACGCAGTGGCAGACCTCGCTGCCGGACCAGCCCTATATCAGCGGCTGGGCCGGGCGCATAGCAGACCTTTTTTCGTCTCCGCCTGATGTGAACTCGGGCGGCCAGGTGTCGATGGCGGTGACGCTAGCGGGCTCGAACATTTTTGAGGTAGGCTCGCAGAACTTCGCACCGCAGTATGCCATCACCACAGGGGGGGCTGTGCAGCTCAGCAGCGTCAGCGGTGCCAGGCAAACCGCTCTGCAGTCCATCCTGAATGCCGACAAGCTCTCCGCCGACCTGCAGACCAAAGCCTATGCAGGCGTGCTGGACCACGCCATCACGGAGGCGAACATCCTCACCACAGCGCTTTCTGCGCAGGGCAGCCCGGCGTGGTTCAGCCGTTTCCCCACCACGGTTACCACTCCGAATGGAGGTTCCACCTTCACCTCCTCGCTCATGTCGCAGATGAAGATGGTGGTGCGGCTCATTGAACTCGGCAGCAAGGCCGTCGCCAGCGGTGGTCTTGGCATGACGCGGCAGGTTTTCTTCATCCAGGTGGGCGGTTATGACACGCACACGAACCAGACCAGCAATGCAGGCTCCAGCACTCCCGACGACACCAAGGTCATCATCGGCGGGCAGGCCAATCTCCTGACCGAACTGAGCAAGACACTCAACGCCCTCATCCTGTCCTTGGGGGACATCGACACCCTGCGCGGCGGCGGCTCCAATCTCCAGAGCGCTGTCACCGCTTTCACCGCGAGCGATTTCGCCCGCACATTCCCCACCAACGGCTCTGGCAGTGATCACGGCTGGGGCGGGCATCATCTCGTCGTTGGCGGCGCGGTGAAAGGCGGCGCTACTTATGGCAAATTTCCCACACTCGCTGTGAACGGGCCGGATGACACCGGCATCGGCCGCTGGATTCCCACCACCGCCGTGGATCAATACTCCGCCACGCTGGCCTCATGGTTCGGCGTGGACGACACCAATCTCAGCACCATTTTCCCCAACCTTGGCCGCTTCTCCTCCTCCAATCTCGGGTTCATCTGAGGCCGCGTGTTGAGTTCCAGTTACAGCCCATGAAGCGGACGCAGGTTTTTTTGACCACTGGCTTGCTCGTGATGTCAGCGGCGGCCGTCTGGCTGATGACGCGTTCAGAGCAGGAACCTTCAAGCAAGGTTCCCGCACCGTCGCTCCCCAGACCCGCAGTGTCTGTTGTTGCACCGCCACAAGCTCAAGCCCCACTGCCAATGCAGCCGGATGTCGGCGTCGAAAACGAGGCCGCCTCCGATCTTCAGCGCATCACCATCATGCTGCGGGATTACCGCACCATCGCTGGAGACAACCCCATCGGCTCCAACGCCGAGATCATGCAGGCCCTCTCTGGCGACAACCCCAGACAGGCAAAAATCCTGCCGGAGGATCTGCCTCTCAACAGCAGCGGCGAACTGGTGGACCGCTGGGGCACACCTTATTTTTTCCATCAACTCTCCCGCAACAGCATGGAGATTCGCTCCGCCGGTGCCGACCGCCGCATGTGGACCCGTGATGACATCTTCACTCGCTGAGACGTCTTGAGGTGCGGCGGCGGAAGGTTGCGGCACCAACACCGATGAACAGCAGCAGCATCCTGTCGGGTTCGGGGGCCATTTGATATGTCACGCTCAGCGTCGGTGCCGGGATGCCTCCGCCCGGCTGCTCACCCGAGGCAAAGCGCCGCGCCGTGCCTGCTACATTCTCGCTCTCACTGATGAGTGCGAAACCAGCATTGGTGGACGGGGAATCCAGCCATGACTGTACATCGGCAACCAGTTCGGGCGATGAGCCCCAGAGATAGAGGCCCACGTCGCCCACGGAGGTCGTGGCGCTGGGAACGCTGGCAAAGTCCGTGCCGATTTGACCACCCGGCGTCGCCCAGTTGTCTCCAGTCACATTGTAGTGGAGATCGTTCCAGGTGGTGTCACCTGTGGAGGCCGGGGAGCCGGTCACCGCACTGCCCGAGCCTTCGGTCCAGTTTTGCAGCGCACGATAGAGGCTGAAGTCGGAGTTCACCGGCCCGCCATGCTGGTCTGGATCAGGACGACGGGTGACGTAGAGCGACACCTGCACGGACGTCACGATGGCACCTGCCGGAAGAGCGCTGAGATCAAAACTAAACAAGGCACGCGAGTTGGAATACTGCTGATTGGTGCCGGAGACGAGTGTCGTGCCACCCAGATTGTAGTCAGGGTGATTTTGGTAGATGGACGTATCCGCCACCGCAGTGGTGACGAATGTGGCGCTGAACGCCGGCAGTGCATGCATCACGAGCACAAGCACGCCGGTCCGTGCAAGGCGTGTCAGGATGAAATTCATGCGGAGCACAGGATGCGACACAGGTGGAGAATAATGCATGGGAAGCCTCTAGCAATGCGGAATCCCCATCATTGCGCGACGCGGATGAGCCGGAGCCGAGCGAAGCGCCGGGTGTTTCCGCTCAAGGTTTCTGAGACGATCACGTTCTTCACCGGGGCCTCACCAGATGCGTCTGATTCAGACACAAACCCGGCCCCTGAAGGGGAGGCACCCGCTGAACTCTGCGTGATCGTGTTCCAGCCCACCAGATCATCGCTGGTCTGCATCTGGTAGGTAAGGTCGGTCGCACGCGGATCACGGCGGAAGGTGAGCGTAAACGTCGTGTTGCCGCCAGCCGTGGTTGCGCCCGCCTGCATGCCAGCACCGGAGCCGTTGGCACTCAGCGGTGAAAACGCAAAGGCGTACTCAAACAGGTTCGTGATGCCGTCGCCGTCCGCGTCAGCGCTGTCGTTCACATAAGTTCCGGGAGTTGGGAAATACTGCCGCAGCCACGTCTCACGCCGGTTCAGGGCAGGAGCCGCCGGATTGTAGCTGATGATCAGGTGCGGCTGCACGGACGCACTGCCTTCGCGACTATTAAAGACCCGGGCCGTCGAACTGGTACTTTCATCCCCCACGAGAATCCAGCCGAAGTTGTTCGCGGGTGTACCGAACCAGCCCCGCACGTCCGCCGCCATCTGCTGCGAACTCCAGGAATAAGAACCCAAGGTGGTGCCCACCGTCGTGGTGGCAGATGCCGCTGCATTGAAAACGCCACCGGCGGTGGTCCAGTTCGTGGGATTCGAAGCATCATAAAAACGTGCATTCCAGGTCGCATCACCCGTGGTCGCCGCCGTGCCAGACCCGCCACCGCCCCCAGCGAGGGATGTGGCCTCGCCCCAGCTCGTGTTCAATGGGTAGAGCGACATGGTCGCGTTTGGGTGGCCCGGATTGCTTGCGGCATTTTTTAAATTCAGCATCAGTGACGCCGATGTCACCTGGGCTCCGCCTGGCAGTCCGCTGGTGACATCAAAGGACAGCAACGCACGGCGTGGCGCTCCATTGGCATTGTTCCCGGAGTAGAGATCACCCAGCGCGTTGCTGTTGTTCGGAAAGTCTGAGTAGATCGAGTTGTCGAGCGCCGGACTCAGTGTGGCTGTGGAAACCTGCGCCTGGACGATCTTGTAAATGCCACCGGTCGGCTTGCTGTTCGCATCGAGTTCAAAGGGACCTCGCGTGATTTTGGTCGCCACATAAAGCTCGCCTGATTCATCACGTCCGAAAGCATAAACGCGGGTTGTGAGCGGGTTGCCACCAGCGATCACGAGACTGCTGAAGTTCCAGGTGCCAGAGCCTGGGGAGGTCTCCTCCACGCCGAGCAGCGTACCATTGGCCGTGGCGATCGACTGGCTGTAGTCGCCAAACACATACTTGCCCTGCAACGCAGGAATCGCCGTGCCGCGATACACGAAACCGCCGATGATCGAGGCACCGATCTGCGGCAGTGCCGGTGAGCCGGCAATGACACCGATGTGCGCATACTGGGCGATCGGCGAGATCAGCGGCAGACCGCTGTTTGGTGCGGTGCCATCATGGGTGAGCGTGCCCTCCATGACGCGCCAGCCGTAGTTTCCTCCAGCAGTGATGAGGTTCACCTCCTCCACTTTGTCCTGGCCCACGTCAGCCTCGAAGATTTGCCCGCTTCCTCCCGGCCCGTCATCAAAGGAAAAGCGCCAGGGATTGCGCACACCAAAAGCATAGATCTCCTCGCGCACGCCGCCGCCAGCTCCCACGAAGGGGTTTGCCGGAGGAATGCCATACTGGCCGCCGGGTCCGTTGTTTCCCAGCGGATCAATGCGCAAAATTTTTCCCAGCAACACCGTCTTGTCCTGCGCATTGCCCAGCACTCCGGCGGGACCCGGTGAACTCGTACCGCTGCCGCCGGTGTGGCCGTATTGATTGTCATGCTGGCCGCCGCCGTCGCCGACGCTGATGTAAAGCAGTCCATCCGGCCCAAAGCGCAACTGGCCGCCATTGTGATTCGACTGCGGCTTGTCATACGCCAGCACCACGCGCTCGGAGCTGATGTCCGCCGCGTTTGGATCCGTCGTGGAAACCGTAAACTCGGAGATCGTGCTGCGGCAGTTCACCGGGCTGCTTCCGCTCGCCGCATTCGGAGAAGGGGCGCTGTAAAAGAGGTAGAACTTGCCAAAGCCTTGCAGTGGCTGTCCCAGCCCATCACGTTGGCTGAAATTTGGATGAAACGCGATGCCCAGCAGTCCGCGCTCTTCGTAACTCGTGCTCAGCGGGAAAGGGTAGGTGGTAGGGGCCTTGGGCACCAGTTTGGCCCGCACATCCAGAAAGGGCTGCGGCAGTAGCATGCCATCGCGAATGATGTAAACGATCCCTGCTTGATCTGAGACAAACAATCGACCAGAGCCATCCCCCGCATTCGCGATGTCCGTGGGTGACACGATCTGCTGCAGGCTCACTGCTTTGAGCGCCAGCGGTGGAAAATCCGCCCGTCCAGCCGTGGTCAGCATACAACTCAGCCATAGGATCAAGGATCCGGCGGTATTTCGTGAATTCATTCCAAGTGCATTCTCCCAATATCCGGGTGACGCTGCAAGCCATTATCGCCAGAGCGGCCCCTGACAGTCTTGCCCGGCAGGCGCTCATCAGCAGGCAGATCGGGGAGCTGGAGCAATGCCAGCGCAGGACCTTAAGCATCGGGGCCGGATGCGCATGCTGCGTGTCCGGCCCCTTTTCATTCCAGAAAGGAACACATCATCATGATTGCCAATCTCGCTCCCCAACCGCAACTCATCCAGCGCCGCAGCCCGAAGCTCACTCTTCATTGCGGCGCCTCGCATGTCGAACTCGACGAAGTCCGCGCCGTCGCCACGCCGCGCCACACGCAGAGCTGGTGTCCCATCCCGCATGCGGAACTCATCAGCACCGTCCAGCGCACCCTGCGCCAGATCCAATACAAGCTACATGCCGGTGAAGCAGGCTGGCTACTGAAAGTGGACAAGGCCGTCGAGTTCTGACTCGCCCCCCCACTTGGCCTCGAGTTCAAACGTGACTCGGTGGGCGGGAAGGAAGTCTTTATCGTCGCCCATTCGCCAGGCGATGGCAGCGGGACCAGTCGCGGAGGTCTTGAGAACGAGCTTCGCAGTGACGGGGGCAGCGATGGAGCATCGCCGCCACTCAGATGAGGCTTCTTTCCATTCGCAGCCAAGATCTCACGCTGTCTCTGGCATGAAGGTCGGGAAGACGATGCCTTTTGCACCAGCGACGGGAGCGGTGGATTGCGCGACATGTAGCTCCACGTTGCGAGCTCCCCACGAATAAGCGGTGCGCACGAGCGTGGACGCGGCGCAGGAGGCGAGGAAGACGAGCGTTTGACCCCGCAAGCAGCCGAGAGCTCGCCAGAGCAAGGCGACTGCCGTTGTCTCATCAATGGCGACACCAGGACCGATCATCGTGAACGACGGGTGCGTGCTCATGGCGAGGAAGCCGTTTACGGAGCCATCCGAGGCCTCGGAAACGAGCACCCGCCAGGCGCCGACTTCGTTGCGAATGAAAAACGCGAAGTCCTTTTCGCGACGGATGCCCTGCTGCGCGTGCTCGAAGTCGGAGATTCGCGGCGCATCGGCCAAAACGGCATCACGCACACGTTCGATGCCCGCAGGTGCGGTGGCGGCCAGTCCGGTTTCGGGAATGGTGATGAGCAAATCTTGAAACATGGCCCCGGGGACGAATCCGAGCCGCGTGTAGAGCGAGAATGAGTCGAGGTTCAGCAGGCTTGAAACAAGCCGTACGGGCTTGCCAAGGCGTTTCGCCTTGTCCAAGACGAGCGACATCATCCTCTTCGCGATCCCTCGCCCACCCGCGTCCGGTGAGGTGGCGACGATGCCTACTGAGACATGGGTTTCACGCTCGTGCGAGAAGCACACGCCGACGATCTCGCCGCTGGCCGTGCGGGCAGTGACGCATTCGCCGGGATCGAGTGCCTCATAGACGTCAGGAAAGAGGGTGAAGGGCTCGTGGCTGTCGCCAAAGCGCGATCCCTGGCCGAGGCGGCTCTCATACCAGTGCACCAGCGCCCGGTGCAGCAGACGGGCGATTGGCTCGCGGTCGGATGCGATGAGGGCTGTGAAGGCAATGTGCTCGCTCATGGCTCAGAGGATCTCCCAGCCTTTGCGGTATTGTTCTTTGATGAAGGCGTCTGCGGCAGGCAGGCCTTTGGCCTTCATCGCCGTGGCGTCCCACTCAATGGACTTTTGCGAGCGCAGTGAGAGCACGCCAAGCAGCGCGATCTCCGTGAGGTGGGCAGCGTAGGCGAAGGGGCTTGTCGCGGGTTCGCCGCCTTTGCACGCATCGATCCAGTCTCGATGATGACCGTTGGAGCGTTTCAGCCGCGGCGCCGGCTTCTGGTATTCCACGCGGCGTTTTTCAGGGAAGAGCCGGGGCGGCCCGCCCCCGCCATCGCACTGGATCACTCCTTTTTCGCCGATGAAAAGGCAGCCGCGTTTTGGCAATGGGAAATTTCCCAGCGCCTCGGGCGTGGGCGGCATCATGCCACCGTCATACCATGTCATGCGGATCTCCGGCCGCGAGCCCGCTGCGGGGAAGGTGTAATAAATGAGCGAGCCATGCGGAGCGATGTCGCCCGTCATCAAGCCGGCCGCGTGCGCCTCGATGCGCGAGGGCACCGGCAGATCAAAGGCGCGCACGGCGGTGTTCATGTCGTGGCAGGCGAAGTCGCCGATGCCCGTGCAGCCAAAGTCCCAGAAATCTCGCCACGCGACGGGGAAGTATGCCGGATGAAACGGCCGCTCCTGACGCGGGCCAAGCCACAGGTCCCAGTTCAGGCCTGCGGGTACCGGCGGCGTGTCGGTGGGCTTTCCGGTGAGGGTGGGATTCCAGCGCTTCGCGCCCACCCACACATGGATCTCCTTCACCGCGCCGATCGCGCCGTCCTGGATGTACTCGATCGTCTCGCGTGTGCCGAGAGACGAATGCCCCTGGCTGCCTAGCTGGGTGGCCACGCCGGTCTCCGCGGCAACCTTGGCCACGTGACGCGCCTCCCAGATGTTGTGCGTGAGCGGCTTTTCACAATAGACGTGCTTCCCGGACCGCATGGCGACCACCGAGCAGTAGGCGTGCAGATGGTCGGGCGTGGCAATGAGCACCGCGTCGATGCTCTTCTCCTTCTCCAGCATCTCGCGGAAGTCGATGTAGTCCGCGCAGCGGAAGTTCGGTGTCTTGGTGGCGTAGTGCTTCTCGATCTCCGCCTTCACTGGCAGGCGGCCGCCCATGCCTTTGAAGTAAAAATTCTCAAGGCTGAATGACTCCGCCGGATCTGCCACGGCGATGATCTGGCAATCCTCAAGCGGCAGGAGATTGCGCACATTGGTGCGCCCCTGCCCGCCGGTGCCGATGATGGCCACGTTCACCTTCTCGCTCGGCGGCACAAATCCCGGCCCGCCCAGAACATGCCGGGGGACGATGTTGAAAGCGGTCACCGCAGCGGCGGTGGTTTTGAGGAAATGTCGGCGGGTGGAGCTCGGAGCGGGATTCATGCGGTGATGCAATACGCCGCCCTGCGAGGCATTCTTCAGACGTGTTGGCCCACATGCCAGCTGAAAGGATTGCAGCGTCTCAACCGACTAGCCTGGATGAACCGCCGCAAGCTCCTCGCCACTTTCGCCGTCCTGCCTGCCACATCGTGGAGCGCGGGAGCCGGTCGTGAATTGGAAAATCCGTATGCGGCGGTGGATTGGGACACCTGGGAGTGCGTGAACTCAATGTCACACCAGCATCAGGGGCAGAGTGATGCCTCGCGCAATGGCTTCCTCGGCATGGGTTACGGCCATTTTGCCTTCAGCAACTACTACCCCTCCGCTCCGACCTATCCGCTGCCAGCGGAGTATGCCGCAAAGCATCCGCAGCTCATCGCCGCGCCAAATGCGGAGCATCATTCATTCACGGACACGGGCCTGCATGCCAATGCGCTCGGGAGCCTGCTCGCCACGGGTTACGGCAGTTCGGTGAGCGCTGAAAAATGTGCTGCATCGCCTGTTTCGCACCGCTTTGAAAACCTGAATGTGTTCGATGCACGAAAGCCCTGGCTGGGCGTTTACCGGCTGGACGTGCGGCTCGCTGCCAAAGATGGCAAAGCCATGGCCACGCTCAGCCTCGAAGGCGCGCATGACTGCGATTTTCGCAACGGGTTCGCGGACAAAGGACCGGTGCATGAGCGCAAACTCCCGCCCGGAAGCCACACGATCTATCTGCGTGCCACGAGGGACAGCATCGACACAAAGCTCGATTTGGATGCCGCCGCCATGTCCTTGACGCAGTACCGCCTCATGCAGGGCACGAACCGCCCGTGGCGGGATGTCTTCCTTGAAGCCTTCAACAAGCTGCAATACTCCGATGGCGGAGGCATGACATTGAATCATCCCACAGGAAAGCTCGCGGACTATCTGCCGATGCTGGACTTTGATCCTCGGGTGCTCGGCATTGAGGTGTGGAACCAGCTAACCTCCGGCTTTGGCTCCAGCCGTGGCTTCTATGATAACAGCGGCGGGCCCACCCTGCACTTCTACCAGCTCTGGGATGAGATCCTGCGCACAGGACGCCGCTGCTGGGGCTTCTTTGTCAAAGATCACAACACTTACGGCCGTGGCCGAAATGTGCTGCTCGTACCGAAGCTCGACACCTTGCCTGCTGCCAAACGCGAGTCAGCCACGCTGCGTGCGTATCGCCAGGGAACGTTCTTCGGCTCCGTGGCCTCGCTCGCGGCCAGCGAAGAGGGGGAAGTCGTCGCGCCGTATGATCGCAGCAGTTTTAGCTTCAGCCGCATCGTCGTGCAAAACGACACCCTTCACGTCGCCGTGGCTGGCAACGACGCCAAACGCCCGAAGCTGCAGATCCGCTTCATCACGGATCAAGGCATCGCCAGCATCGTGGATGCCGCGCAAGCTGAGTTTCCGCTCAAACGAGATGCCAGCGGCCGGCTCGAAGCTGCTTTTGTGCGTGTGGAGGCCCTCGCTTACCCGAACACCCATCAACACGGCCAGCCGCTCACTGCGAACATGCTGCGCGGTATGAGCGTGCATGACATCTCGCTTCTCCATGACCAGAAAGCACTGCGCGGACCCGCCTTCGCCAGCACCGATCCCGCCATGCGCACACCGATCCCGATTGTGGACATGATCTTTTCCCAGCCGCTGCGCCGGGTCTAGGCTATTTCTGGAAGCAAAAGACGGCTACTGCGCTGAGGCACGCTCGATGATCCTTGCCACGTCTTCTTCCAGCAAAAAACCCTCTTCGTGGAGCTTCCTTGCAGCTTTAGCGAGACGGGAAAGGTAGTCTTCACGTGTCGGGTGGCGTTCTTCGAGCGAGAGACGCGGGTCACCGGTCTTTTCGCGTTCGGCTTTGGTTTTGGCAAAGGGGATGAACATGCCGTCGAGCGGCGAGAGCATCGTTTCAGCGCCCGCTTGCGGCGAGCGGAGGTTCCAGCCGGTGTAGGTGCCGCGTGGCACGGCGACCTCCGGAAGCACGATGCCGCTCGTTTCATTGCCATCGGCATTCACGGCGGGCAGCAGCGTGCGAAACGGTTTTCCGGCTTTGGGCGGGATGATGTCGGCGATGCCTTGGCTGTGAAAACGCGGCCCGAAATCAAGGCGCGGAGGCTGGTAGGCCTGGGTGGGAAGGCGGCATCCAGGAATCTTCGGAAACTGCGACTTCCATTCGTCGAAGCTCACTAGCGTGTGATCTTCCATTCGCGGATGACGGCTTGGCGGCGGTGTTTTGCCATGCTTCACCCAATCGACGAGGTGCAGCAGCAGCGCCCGCAGGACGGGGCCGCGGTCATCGAGCGTGTTGCGCGGCTGCTGGCAGATGCCAGGGCTGCCGTCGCTCCTGCCGAGATGCTGCGCCCCGGCCACGAGATACACGCGCACATCGTCGGGCAGTGTGAGATCGCCTTTCCCCTCCACATCGGTGTGCAGCAGCGAGGCGGCGCGGCTCCAGTATTCGGTGGAGGTTTGCGTGAAAAGCAGGCGCGGCGTGTGGCCGGACTTTCGGGAACGGGCCAGCGAGTCGCCTGATGCGCCCGTGATGGGATCCGTCTGCGGCAGCGGGGCCAGCGGGAAGAACTCGCTGCCGGAAAGATGCCCTTCGTGCTGCGTGCCGAACTCCGTGCTCATGCGGAAGCGATGGTTGAACATGCCCTTTCCGGAGCCTGCGACATGGATCAATGCGCCGTCGAAGACCGCGCGTCCCTGCTCGTCGGTGTTCAGCCCCTCGTGCAGGAAGTGATGAATGACCCGGCCCGACTGGGAGATGCCGAACACGCAGGCCTTTTGCACCGCGCCCGCCAGCGGATTTTCCTTCGCCGCCCCGTGACGGAAAAACGCCACGCAGTCTCGCAAGGCCGTGAGGCCCAGCCCGGTCACGCGAGGTTCCTTCGCCGTGTACACGAGATCGTAGAGCCAGCCGGGGCGCAGACCGGCTTTCACATAAACATGCGTGGCATCCGGGATGAATTTCCCCTCCTCCATGCGTCCAAACGCCCACTCACCATGAGGAATCTCGATGCCTTCAGCATCGCGCTGCGGGCGCATTGTGAGCGTCGCGTCCGTGTTGTCGAGGCTTATGGATGGAAACGCCGCGCCGATGCCCCACGGGCTCCACGAAAAGGCCCGGCTAAAGACTTTTTCCGTGGTGCTGATCTCCAGATGCGCCCGCCCGGTGATCGTCCGGCCGTCCTCGGTGGCCACCGGCAGTCCGCAGAGCAAACGCCGTGTGTCATCGGCCTGCACCTCGCCGTTCCAGCCGCACCACAGCACGGAAAAGCCGTGCTTCATGAGGAAGCCATGGCCCGCATGCGACTCTGACTTCGGATCGTTCGTGCGCTCTCCATCGTTGAAGGTCCAAAGAGCGAGCATGTTGCCGCGATTGTTCACGTCATAGAGCAGCACGCCGTTGCCCTTCGTGGCGTCGGTCGGTTTCAGGAGGAAGAAGTCCGCCCAGCTTTCCACGCGCCCTCCGGCGTTGCGCGGCGCCCGCTGAAGGTCGCTGATGCGTTCGTTGGCCGCGTTGCGCGGGTCCGTTTCAAAATACATCCGCCCTTCAAGACGCTCATAGGCACCTGCGGCTCCAAAGACCTTGCCCTCTGCAAACGGCGAGCGTCCGGTGATCTCGATACGGGTGACTTCCGCATGAGCCAGGCCGATGAAGAAAGCGGCGATGATGATGATTCGGGAGAAAAAGATTTTCATCAGAAGGGCAGGGGGGTGTTGGGGGCCACGGAGTCTTTCGGCCAGGGGTTGCCGGTATTGAAGACAAGCATTTCTTCTTCGGTCTCCACCTTGGCAAAGGTCTCGTTGATCTGTTCCTCCTTGGCCCAGGCGCGCAGGCTGTTGAGTCCGAGGTGACGGATGAAAAACGGATAGGCGGCCAGCCGCTTGCTCGGCCCATAGTCGTGCCCCTCCAGCGGGAAATGAGCGTTTACGACCTTGTCCGTGGCTCCGTAAAGGCTGTAGATGTGCTGGATGTAGCGGAACTCCACCTCCGGCGTGTGCTGGGTGTAGTCTGCTCCATTGGAAATGACGAGCTGAGGCCGTGGCGCGGTCATCGCAGCGATCTCGGCGTTGTTCGTCTTGTGGTTCGGCCCCCAATGAATCGGCATGCCGCTTTCACACGGGCAGCCGCCAAAGAAATGCGCGGACACCTGGCAGCTCGGCACCGCCACCGCGATGCGTTCATCCAGGGCGGAAGTGAGGAACGTCTGCGTGGCACCGCCGGAGTTGCCGGTCATGCCGATGCGCTGGGGATCGACCCCTTCGATGGACGAGACGAAATCCAGGGCACGAATGCAGTTCCACATGATCAATCGCTGAATCTCCGGCACTTTGCCATGATCCCAGCCCGCCTTTTTCGTGTCTCCATAGCCCACCATGTCATAGTGAAACACCACCGCCCCCATGCGGGCCAGCACCGCACAGCGGGTCTGGCGTGATGGAAGGAAACGGCCACCGTGCCCGTGTGCGGACACGATACCGGCATAGGGCGGCTTCATCCCGAGAGGCCGATACAGCGTGCCGGTGATGTAGAAGCCGGGCCAGCTGCGGACATGCACGCTCTCCGCCGTGTACCCCTCATAGGTCCGCTTGTTGGAATACACAGGGTCCAGCGGGGGCTTCTCCGGTGGATTCGCCAGCCGTGCTCCTTCGAGGATGCCGCGACGAATGGTCGCCTTGCGCTTTTCCCAGTTCGCCAGATCGGGGGTGGCTTTTTTGAAGGCCTCCAGCTCAGCGATGGCTTCCTCCGGCGTTTGGGCCTGGCCCATCCGCAGATGCCACCCCTCGGGTTGTGGCTTCAGCACCTCCGCTCCGAAGAGGGACTGCCCACACCAGCCGGAAAGCAGCGCCGTTCCTGACTTTGTGAGCCAAGAACGACGTGTGAATGAAATCGGTGCAGGGGCTTGGTTCATGATGAGCGATGATTTTCTTGAGCGGCGAGCAGCCGAGATCGTGACGGCTGGTCTGACGACTCATGATTCTACGCACCTGGTGGGTGACGCTTATCGTGTCTATTGGAACCGCTGCACATTGTGGTATCGGCCGCGGAGCAAAAACCGTGACAAGAATCTTGTGGAAGCTGGGTATTACCCCAATGCGCCTTTTCCTGCTCTCCTTGTTCATCGTAACCTCTGCTGCTGTTGCTTCGGCCTCAGATCTTCATGTGGGCGCGGCCACCGTTGACATCACGCCAGACCGCCCCGTGGCGCTGGACGGACAAATGCATGTGCGGATCTCTGAGAAACCCGAGACGCACATCTTTGCCACCGCGCTGGGACTGGAATCGCGCGAGGGAGACCGGGTGCTGGATCAGGCCATCATGATCTCCTGCGACATCGTGGCCATCCGCGAGGGGCTCATCAAGCTGGTCCGCGAGAAGGCCAAGGACAAGCTGCCCGGATTTGATCTCAACAAGCTCTTTCTCAATGCCACGCACACTCACACCGCGCCGGTGACGATGAAGGGGGATCGCTACAGCCTGCTCGGCAGGAATGTGATGCTGCCCATGGAATACACCGACTTCCTGGTGGATCGCATCGTGGCGGCTGCTGCGCAAAGCTGGGAGCAGCGCAAGCCCGCCAAAGCAGGCTGGGGCCAGGGACAGGCGGTGATCGCCCAGAACCGCCGTGCAACCTACGCGGACGGAACTGCGAAAATGTATGGCCCGACCAATGTGCCGGAGTTTCGCGGTATCGAGGGCTATGAGGATCACAATCTTGAAGTTCTGTTCTTCTGGGATCTCAACAACACGCTCATCGCCACGGCGGTGAACGTTCCATGCCCTTCCCAGGAAGTCGAGGGGCTCAAAGTGATCCACGCCGACTTCTGGGATCCGGTGCGCCGCCAGCTGCGCGAGCGTCATGGCAAGGATCTCCACATCCTCGCCTGGACTGGAGCCGGAGGAGATCAGGTGCCGCGCCCGATGTATGGCAAGGCGGCGGATGAGCGCATGCGCCGTCTCCGCGGCCTCACACGGCTGGAAGAAGTCGCCCGGCGTGTCGTGCGTGGCTGGGAGGAGGCCTATGAAGGTGCCAAGCTGGAGCCGGTGACAGGCGCGGTGTTGCAGCACCATACAAAAAAGATCGATCTGCCCTGGAGGAAAGTGACGGCGAAGGAATTGGCCGATGCGCAGAAGGCCGTCGGGCAGTACAAGGACGACCCCAAGGAGCAGTGGAAGTATCTTTGGAACCAAGGCGTGGTGGATCGCTACGAAGCTGAGAAATCCGGGGCAGCGGGTGTCTTCCAGATGGAACTCCACGCCCTGCGCCTCGGAGATGTGGCCATCGCCACCAATGAGTTTGAACTTTTCACCGACTACGGTGTGCAGATGAAAGCCCGCAGTCCTGCGGTGCAGACCTTTCTCATTCAGCTGACCGGCTCAGGCGGCTATCTGCCGACACCCCGAGCCGTGGCCGGAGGCAGCTACAGCGCCATCATTCAAAGCAGCCGGGTCGGTCCCGAAGGCGGCCAGGCGCTGGTGGATGAAACCGTGAAAGCCTTCAACGATCTGTGGCCTGCGCCAGAAACCAGCAAAGCCAGCAAATGAAGCCGCGAGCCCATCACTTTTCCCGGCGGCAACTCCTCGGCACCGCCCTCTCCGGTGCTGCGGTGCTTTGGCATGAACAGCGCCTGCACGCTGCTGATGCCGACCCGCGAGTGCGCGGACCGTTTCCGATTCTCTCGACACCCTTCACGGAAAGCGGTGCGGTGGACTATGAGGTGCTGGCGAATCAGGCGCGGTTTGTGGACTGGGGCGGCTGTCCAGGCATGATCTGGCCGCAGTCGGGCGACAGCGTGGACCTGCTGACGATGGAGGAGAAACTGCGCGGCATGGAGGTGCTGGCGGAGACCTCGCGCAGCTTCAAGATATCAGCGCTCTGCCTCGGCGTGCAGGGAAAAGACACGGCGAAGATGCTCGTGTATGCGCGCCACGCTGAAAAACTTGGGCCTGCAGCCATCATCTCACGTCCGCCAGACTCGGGACGCACGGAGGAGGACATGCGGCAGTACTGGCGTGCACTGGCAAAGGTGGCGCAGCGGCCCGTCATCTTTCAAACGACAGGCGGCGTGGCTTACAAAGGGCCGGTGCCTTCCGTGAAGCTCATGATCGACCTGGCGAAGGAGTTTCCAAACTTCGGCTACATCAAGGAGGAGGCCGCGCCGATCATCGCCCGCACGCGCGAACTGTGTGCGGCGAAACCGGTGATCCGCCGCGTCTTCAGCGCCCGGGGAGCGCATGGATGGCTCTTCGAGTCCCACCTCGGCACCGAGGGCCTCATCACAGAGCGTGCGGTGTATGCGGATGTGCTGACGCGGCTCTGGCAGCTCATGGAGAGCGGCAAAGACGCCGACACCGTGCGCGACATCCATGCGAAACTGCTGCTGCTCTTCAATCTCGGCCAGCATCTCCCCGGCGGCGATCTGCGTGGTTTCCAGCTCCATCTGTGGAAGAAGCGCGGTGTTTTCAAAAACATGATCTCCCGCCAGTACGGCCCCGGTTGCAGCATCCCGGACAAACCCATCTTTACCGAGCTGGCGCTCACTGCCGACGAGATCGCGGAGATTGATTTCCGATTCGAAGCCTTGAGTCCGTATTTGAAGCCCAATCCACCGCGCTTCGACGCCGCCACCCAATAACCACGCACATGAGGCTTCTCCTTTTCGTATCCGTTCTTATCGGCCTGCACGGCGTTCGTGCCGCTGATGACTTTCATGCCACGGCCTGCGAGGGCGCCTACCCGCGCCATCTCCAGGGCATCTGCACGGATGGCAAGGGCAGCATCTACTGGTGCTGGACCGATGCGCTGGTGAAGACCGACCCCAACGGCCAGGTGCTCAAGAAAGTGCCTGTGGCCAGTCATCACGGAGATCTCTGCTACCATGACAGCCGCGTCTATGTGGCGACAAATCTCGGAAAGTTCAACCAGCCTGCCGGTGCGGCGGACTCGTGGGTCTATGTCTATGATGCCGACACCCTCGCGGAGCTTGCGAAACATCGCCTGCCCGAGCTGGTGCACGGCGCGGGCGGCATGGAGCATCACGACGGGAAGTTCATCGTCATCGGCGGGCTGCCGCCCGGAGTGAACGAAAACTACCTCTACGAATACGACGAGAATTTCCGCTTCCAGAAACGCCACGTGCTCGCCAGCGGCTACACGCTCATGGGCATCCAGACGGTGGCCTATGCCAATGGCGCGTGGTGGTTTGGCTGCTATGGCAAGCCCGCGGTGCTGCTGCGGGCGGATGAAAATTTTCAGTTCACCGGCAAATGGGAATTCAACGCCTCCGTCGGCATCGCACCGATCAGCGGCGGCCGCTTCCTCATGGCCCAAAACACGGTCATCAAAGGCGACGATGGCAAAACCAAGGCCAACCAAGCTCGCGTCGTCATCGCCCGCCCCGACGAAAAGGCCGGGCTGGTCATCGACAAGCCATGAACGCATTGACTCAACCATGAAAACCACACTCATCTTCTGCCTCGCACTTCTTCCCATCGTCGCTCCGGCTCAAGACAAAGTCTTCAAAGCCGGTGCTGCCACCAGCAACATCACGCCACCGCTCGGCATGACGATCGTGGGCAACTTCGCACCGCAGCCCATCTCCAAGCAGGTTCACGACGAGCTGCATGTACGTTGTCTGGCGCTTGATGATGGCAAAACGAAGCTCGTCTTTGCCGTGGCGGACAATCTTCATCTCGCACGTGATGTCTGGGACGAAGCCAAGAAGAAGCTGGAGGCTGATACGGGAATCCCGGCCTCTCACATGATGTTCTCCGCCACCCACACGCACTCCAGCGTGTCGGCCATCACCAACAAAGATGCGGGGGTCGACTACCGCAGCCTCGTCATCTCCCGCGTGGTGGATGGCGTGAAGCGCGCGCTGAACAATCTGGAGCCTGCTCGCATCGCCTGGGGCACGGGCAAACTGCCGCAGTGGGTCGGCAACCGTCGCTGGATTCTGAAGGAAGGCGTCACCAATCCCAATCCGTTTGGCGGAGAAGATCGCGCAGTGATGAATCCGAGCGGCATGCTCATTCCGCGTCTTGAAGGCCCCGCCGGCCCGACGAACCCCGAGGTCTATTGCCTCTCCTTGCAGGCCACTGATGGCCGCCAGATCGCGCTGCTGGCAAACTACTGGCTGCACTATGTCGGCGGTGTGCCACGCGAGGATTTGTCGGCAGATTATTTTGGCGAGTTTTGCCGCCGCATCGAGCAGTCCCTCGGTGCGCCGTGCGTCGGCATCCTCGCCAACGGTCCCTGCGGTGACGTGAACAGCAACGACTACAGCGGCAAGACACCCGCCGTGAATTACAAGCCTTATGAGAAGATCAAAGCCGTCGCCGGCGACCTTGCGCAGGAGGTGCTGCGTGTTCGCCAGACACTCAAGCATCAAGACTGGGTGCCGCTGCAAGCAGCCGCCAGCGATCTGGAGCTCGCCGTGCGCCGCCCGACTCCGGAGATGGTCAAGTGGGCCGAAGGTGTGCTCGCCAAGCCGAAAGACGCCGCGCCTGTGCACCGCCTCGAACAGCCCTACGCCGAACGCGTGATGGCAGTGAAGACAGCCAAGCCCGACACGATCCAGGCCTACATTCAGGCCTTTCGCATCGGCGATCTCGGCATCACGTCCATTCCCTTTGAGGTCTTCACCGAGACAGGGCTGGTGATCAAAGCCCGCAGCCCCTTCAAGGACACCTTCACCATCGAGCTCGCATCAGGCAGCAACGGCTATCTTCCCACGCCGCGTCAGCACGACCTCGGCGGCTACGAAACCTGGCTCGGCACCAATCGCGTCGAGCGCGAGGCGTCCGTCAAGATCACCGCAAAAGCCCTGGAACTGCTGCAGAGCGTGCATGCCGCACCATGAAACCCATCTTACGAACGCCGCGCTGGTGTGCGTTGAAAGGGCCGCATAATCTGGCAGGCACGGTTTCACAAATCAGCATTCTTCTTCAACATCTCCCCGATTCCTCATGCAAACCGCAGCACGCAGCTCTGATCTCCAACTAGGCACCTGGTTGCAGACCGGCTCTCCCATTGTCGCCGAGCTCGCAGATTTGAGCGGCTTCGAGTGGTTGCTCATCGATCTTGAGCACGGCTGCGGCACGGAGGCGGCGGTGCTTTCACAAATCCAGGTGATTCGCCATGCCGCCGCCATCGTCAGGGTAGGCGCGCCGCATCCTGAGCTCATCGCGCGTTCGCTGGACTGGGGAGCGGCCGGCATCATGGTGCCGATGGTTTCCACCGCTGAGAAGGCGGCCGCCTGTGTGCGTGCCATGCGCTATCCACCACGTGGCGACCGCGGCCTGGCTGGCATGGTGAGAGCCTATGACTACGGCCTTCATCGCGAAATGCCGCAGCCTGTTTTCTATGCGCAGATCGAGACCATCGAAGGCGTGAAAAACGCGCGGGCCATTGCCGCCGTGGACGGTGTGGATGTGCTCTTCATCGGGCCGATGGATTTGAAACTCCAGCTTCAGTCCTATCCTGAGCGCACCCACCTCGACTTTGCCGCCTGCCTGCGGGAGGTCGCGTCTGCGGCCCGGGAGTCTGGCAAGGCCTGTGGTCTGCTCTGCCGCCAGACGAATGATTTTTCCGAGCTGCAGGCACTCGGCTTCACCCACCTCGCCATCGAGACGGACATCACGCTCCTGCGTGAGAGCTACCGCAACGTCATTCAACCTCTTCGCGGAAAGAAAGCATGAATCCGAGAACCCTGATTGTGTTATCCGCCCTGTTCCACACCTCAGGCATGGGGCTGCACGCGAGTGATGGCAAGCCGGTGCTGCAATTGGACTTTGGCCAGGAGGAGTCGGCTCCGTTGATTGCGGTTGGCGGGGTGGTGCGAGATCAGGCGGGGCCGCGTCCGCCAGAGTTTCCGGACTTTGAGGCGGACAACACCGCCATCCAACTGCAGGGGAAAGGCTCGCGCTACGAGATCAAGGATACGGGAGCGCAGAGTCCGTTCGATTTCACGAATGGCGATGCCATCACGCTGGAGACGTGGGTGAAGCTGGACAAGATCAGCCCTGGACAGCCGGTGTATCTGATCGGCAAGGGACGCACCAACTCGCCACATTTCGCGCGCAACAATCAGAACTGGTCGCTGCGGGTCATCGGCGGTAGCGAGGGGCTGGCGCACCTGAGTTTTCTTTTTGCCAGTGCTCCTGCGCCCGGTGGTGGAAACACCTGGCACCTCTGGAACTCGGCGGCGTCCTTTCAGATCAAAACGGGCTGGCATCATGTGGCGGTGGCCTACGAATTTGGCAGGCCGGAAACGATGCGCGGATGGATCGACGGTGTGGTGACTGATGGAGTTTGGAGCGTGGACGGAGCCACCACAAAAGCGCCCGTGGTGGATGATGACGATGTCTGGATCGGCTCATCGCTGGGCGGCAGCGCGGGGAACAGTCTTCAGGGCTTTCTGGATGATCTGGCCATCCATCGCCGCGCTCTGAGCGATGCGGAGATCGCGAAACATTGCCGGCGAACGGGCGGACCGCTGGTGGTGCTGCCTGAGAAACCGGAGATGCCGAAGCTGGGGCCAATCACCGATGGAAAGGTGCTCGTGCAGTTCAGCGAGGGGCTCTCCGCCTTCAACCGCTGGCCCGCCAAGGCGGAGCTGCCGGCGGAGACGGACCGCTGGATGAGCGATGCGTTTCTGCTGCCGCGTGTGCCGCTGCGCTACGATGACTGGGGCATCCGCTCGGAGTGGAAATCGCCACTGCTGCTGCGGATGGCGGCAGATGTGGCGTTGCCAGAGGGATCGCGGCGGTTTCTGCTGCGGGCTCGTGCGCTGGCCCAGCTGTGGGTGGATGGCGTGATGATCGCCGAGACGAAACCGGCCGATGGGAGCACGCCAAACGGACACGATGACGTCACGCCGCTGGCGAAGCCACCGCTGCCTGGTCTGCGCGTGAAGGACTATCATCATCAGGAGGTGTTTGGCACGGCGCAGCTTCGTGGAGGCAAAGGCCGCATTGTCTTGGAAGTGGTCGTCGGTGGTAAAAATCAGCGCACTGAAACCGGCGAGCTGTGTGTGGCCATCGAAACGGAGGATGGGAAATCGTTTACCATTCTCCGCGCTGGCAGCGAACCCGGCCTGGCATTGACCGACGCAGCGGTGGAGCCTGTGCTGGCGCAAATGGAGAAAGCCTTGTCTGATCTGGATGACACTCATCGGCGGACTGCCGCACGCTCGCGCGATGCATTCTGGCAAAAACGCCACAATCTCGCCCGCGAGTGGGTGGCGCAAAATCCCGCGCCTGCTCCACCCAAGGGCGGGCACCCCATTGATGCCTTCATCGACGCGAAGATCGCAGCCGCCGTTGCATCAAACGCCGCTGCGTCCGGCGACTCGGGCGCTTTTCAAAAACACATCCTGCCCATCCTCCAGGAGAAGTGCTTCCGCTGCCACGGCGACAAGGACAAAGGCGGGCTGAAGCTGACCTCGCGAGCAGATGCATTGCACGGAGGCGATTCGGAGATTCCCTCGATCGTGCCGGGCAAACCGGAGGCCAGCGAGATGATCGTGCGCCTGCGCTCTGAGGACGATTCGCTCGTCATGCCACCGTCGGGCGATCCGCTGGGCAAGGCGCAGATCGCGAAGCTGGAGACGTGGATTCGTGATGGAGCCGTCTGGCCCGCCACGCCGGTCGCGCCCGAGAAGCTCGCCAAGTCAGCGCTCACCAGCGACGAGGCCTTTCTCCGCCGCATCAGCCTCGATCTGATCGGCCTGCCGCCCACGGCGGCAGAAGCGCGTGCATTTCTCGCTGACTCCGCACCCGACAAACGCACGCGCCTGATTGAGCGCCTGCTCTCAGATGCACGTGGCGCGGAGCATCAGGTGGCCGACTGGCTCGATGTGCTGGCGGAGAATCCGACGCTCATCAACTCCTCACTCAACAGCACCGGGCCGTTTCGTTGGTTCCTGCTCGATGTGTTGCGCGATGGCAAGAGCCTCGACCGCATGGTCACCGAGCTGATGATGATGCGCGGCGATGTCGGACGCGGCGGCAGCGTGGGTTTTGGCCTCGCGGGGGAAAATGACGCGCCCTTTGCCGCGAAGGGTTACATCATCGCGGCCGCGTTTCTGGGCATCGATCTGCAGTGCGCGCGCTGCCATGATTCGCCCTACCACCGCACCACGCAGCGCGATCTTTATTCGCTCGCGGCGATGCTCTCGCGCAAGACGGTGACGGTGCCCGCCACGAGCCGGGTGCCCGCCGGTTTCTTCGAGAAGAAGGGCCGCGAGTCTCTCATCAAAGTCACACTCAAGCCCGACGAACCTGTCACGCCCGAGTGGCCCTTTGCCGCCGCCACGGGTGCGGCTGATGGGAGTCGCATCGACCGTCTGATGGACGATACGAAGGATACGAGAGAGCGTTTTGCCGCGCTCGTCACCGCGCCGGAGAACCGGCGCTTTGCGCGTGTCTTTGTGAACCGCACCTGGAAGCGGCTCATGGGCGCAGGCTTTGTCGAGCCTGCCCACGACTGGGAAGGTCGTGATGCCAGCCACTCAGAGCTGCTCGACTGGCTGGCCGCTGATTTTGTCGCACACGATTACGATCTCCGGCATCTGCTGCGGCTCATTGTGACCTCCGTTGCTTATCAGCGCGAACCCACGACTGACAACCTCGCCGCGCTGCCTGCGAACGAGCGCTTTTTCAGCGCGCCGGGACGGCGGCGGCTCACAGCGGAAGAGATCGTGGATTCGCTGCACTCCGCCGCAGAAAAGGCCATCGACTCCGAGGAGATCACCTTCGTCCACGATGGCCGTCACGCGCTGGACCGCAGGCAAACTCTCGGCGTACCGCATCGTGCGTGGATGTTCGCCAGTCTGAACAACGAACGCGACCGCCCGAGCCTGGCCATGCCTCACGCGCAAGCAACGGTGGACGTGCTGGAGGCCTTTGGCTGGAACGGCTCGCGGCAGATGCCCATCTTTGATCGTCCCACGGACCCGAATCTTCTCCAACCTGGAATCCTCGCGAATGGCACGCTGGTGCAATCGCTCTCCCGCGCCTCATGGCGCAGCGAGCTGGCCGATCTCGCAGTGCAAGCGAAGTCGCCCGATGCGCTCATCGAGGAAATCTTCCTGCGCTTCCTCAGCCGCAAGCCGCGCAGTGCGGAACGCGATGCCTTCCTGCCCGCGCTTCGCGAAGGCTTCGACACGCGGCTCGTCCCTGCCGCCGAGCAATCCACGCCCAAAGCCGCCGAACCGCTGCCGCAGGTGACATGGCTGAATCACGTGAGTCCCGAAGCCAATTCCATCCAGATCGAAGTCGAAAAGCGCGTCCGCCAAGGCCCGCCGCCTGATCCACGCCTGCGCAGCGTCTGGCGGGAGATTTACGAAGACCTCGTCTGGAGTCTGATCAATGACCGCGAGTTTGTGTGGAAACCTTGAACTTACTTTTTTGATGAACCGCCGACACTTTCTCAGCTCCACCGCCTCGCTCGCAGGCGCAGCCGCTTTTTCCCGCCCGCTCATCGCCGCACCGGCGCCTTCTCTCATCCAGGGCAAAGCCGAGCACGTCATCTCCATCTGGCTCGGGGGTGGCATGGCGCAGACGGACACCTTTGATCCGAAACGACGTGGCGATCCCAAGGCGAAGAAGGCGGGCTCCTACTACGACTCGATCGACACAGCGGTTCGCGGCGTTCGTGTGTGCGAGCATCTGCGCAAAGTCGCGCCACTCATGGAGCGCGTGACGGCGGTGCGCACCGTGCATCACGATGTCATTGATGAACACGCTGCGGCCACCAATCGCATGCACACCGGCCGTCCGATCAGCGGCACAATCAGCTATCCTTCCATCGGCTCACTCATTACCCACCAGCGCGGCCCCGCCTCAGACGAAGCGCCGCCCTATGTGCTCATTGGCTATCCGAATGTCACGCGCGGCCCCGGCTTCCTCGGGGCGCAGTCCGGGTATCTTTATCTCACGGATACCAGCCGCGGCCCTGCAGGGCTCTCCCGCCCGCCCGATGTCAACACCGGGCGTCAGCAGCGGCGCGGACAGTTCCTCGCTGCGCTGCAAGCTGCCACTCCGCCGACCAGCGATCCAAGACTGAAGAGCTACGATGCCGCCATCCAGCAAAGCCTGAGGTTCAGCGGCCCGGCTTTCAACCGCGTCTTTCAGCTCGACGAGGAGCCCGGTGCGCTGCGCCAGCGCTACGGCGGTGAGTTTGGCCAGCGCTGCCTGCTCAGCCGCAGACTGGTCGAGCAGGGGGTGCGTTTCGTCGAAGTCTCGCACAACCTGAACTTCCTCAACGGCACCGGCTGGGACGCACACAACCAGGGCATCTTGAAACAACACGAACTGATCAAGGAACTCGACAGCGCCGTCGCCGCGCTCATTACCGATCTCGAAGCCCGGCGGCTGCTCGACAAGACGCTCATCGTCATCACCACCGAGTTCGGTCGTCCGCCCGAGTTCGACGGCGGGGGCGGCCGTGGTCATCAGGGCAGCGCCTTCACCTGTGTGCTGGCCGGAGGCGGCCTGCGCCACTGCGGCGCCTGGGGCGAGACCGACGATCTCGCCAAAAAGATCGTCAAGAATCCCGTCAGCGTGCCCGACTTCTTCGCCACCATCTGCGCCGCTGTCGGCGTGGATTACACCGCCAACCTCCACGACGGCGACCGCCCCGTGCCGATCACCGATCAGGGCAGTCCGATTGCATCGCTATTCGCTTAGCAGGCAGAATTAACACGCACAATTGTACCCGTCGGGTGCGGTAGGTAGCTCTAGTCATGTGTTCGGAGCTTCCAACCTCAACACGCATTCGCTGCGCAGGTCCGCTGACCTCCCGGCATGTTTGCCTCAATGACGCTGAATGCTCTGAAGCATAGGGGGTGTAAACGATTCATGAGCGCACGCCAGCGAACATGTCGAAACCCACAAGGAAGGAACTAAGGATCAGAAGGTTTCAGGTTCGAATCCTGACGGGTGCGCCACTCATTATCAATGAGTTATGATGAGGTGCTTCTTTCAAGCTTTTGAGTGCGTGTGCACTTTGTGTGCACTTTTCAAGGTGGAGTGAATTCGTGCGTGACCTCATGCAATTTTACACGCATCCGCGTTATAAGGATTTGAGAGGCCGGGTTTACCCCTGCCATTTTCATCTACCCACATGCCCCGGCGAACCCATTATTCGCCCTGCATCAACCGGGTCATCGTCTGCGCGTTGTATCATGAAGGCCGGCGGCTACGCCGCCCCATGACGCGTCTGGTTAACGATCTGCTCACATCATCCCTGCAACACACGCAGGGATGGAGCATCGCAGCCACGCAGATGAGCGTCCCGGCTCAGGGCCGCATTCAGGAGGCTGGCACCACACGCTAGCCGCACCACGTCGTCACAGCATCCACTTCATCCACCCGGTTCTCTCGCAAGAGGGACCGGGTGTTTTGTTGTCGGGCCATGTGACGGCTTTCTTCATCCACCCAAGCACACCCACCCCACATCAGGAGACACACCACCATGGCCATCAAACTCAGCGCCAACTACAGCAAAAAACTCGGCCTGCCCCAATACAGCAGCCACAGCTTCAGCGCCTCCGTTGAAGTCGAGCTCAGTGACATCACCCAGGTCGAAGCCGAAGTGCAGAAGCTTTACCAGCTGCTGCAGCACTCCGTCGATCAGGAAATCCAGCACCCCGGTTACGTCCCGACGTCCAATGCCAACGGCAACGGCAACGGGCATGCAGCGCCACAAACAAATGGGCGCACCTACCCGGTTAACGGCAACAATCGTTCGGCTCCACCGCTCGTCACGGATCGCTGGAACTGCACCGACGGCCAGCGCGGGTTCATCCTGCGCATCGTCAACGAAAACCCCAGCATCACCAAACAGGTGGCTGAGGATCTGTCCCAGCAGCTCTTCGGCATCGGCGTCAAGCAGCTCAACAAGATGCAGGCCTCTCAGTTGATTGAGGACCTGCTCGTCAAAGCCGGTAAACCCGCGCCACGCCAGACCCGCTGGCAGCAACAACCAGCCGCCCAAGCCGCATGAACACACCCGCTGCCTCACCAGGAGAGCGCAGCGAGCAGGACATTATCACCGCATTGCAGGCAACAGTGTCAGCTTCACGGCTGTCGCTGTTCCTGCAATGCCGGTTGAAGTTCTACTTCCGCTACGTGCTCAAGCTCAAGAAGCCCAAAACAGCCTCGCTCCATCTCGGCAATGCGGTTCACGCCGTGTTGAAAGCCTGGAACAAGGCACGCTGGGTCCAGCAACCGCTCTCGCTCAAGGTGGTCCATGAGACCTACCAAACAACCTGGGCGGACAACACCGAAGGATCGGTGGAATGGGAACCCGGGGAGGAAGAGGCCGACAAAACGACAGGCTGGCGTCTGCTCGACACCTACCTGCGCGAAAGCCATCTTCCCGCTGAGGTCAAACCCGACGCCGTGGAAGTCCCGGTGGATGCCGATCTGCAACAGAATGGGCTGCCCCGGCTGATCGGCATTCTCGATCTGGTGCAGCAACGCCAGATCATCGACTACAAGACCAGCGCCACGACCCCCAACGCGGACAAGGTCGCACACTCCACTGAGATCCAGACCAGCAGCTACGCCATCCTGTACCGGCACAACACCGGCTCGCAGGAAACAGGCATGCAGCTACACCACCTAGTCAAACTCAAGAACCCCAAGGTGGTCATCACCTCGCTGCCTCCCATGAGCCCACCGCAGCAAACGCGGCTGTTCCGGCAAATGGAAGCCTACCTCGAAGGATTGCAGCGTCGCGACTTCATCCCTTCGCCTGGGATGCACTGTTCAAGCTGCGAGTACTTCAACGAATGCAAACGCTGGCATTAAACCCTGCTGCAGGTCGGCGCTCACCACGAGCGCCGGCCTGCAGCCCATCCCCATACCCACAATGAAACATCTAATCCTCATCGCGGGCCTGTTGATGCTGTTCACGCCGAACACGCACGCAGGCTGGTTCTTCGATGATCCACCGCCCCCACCGCCGGACCTCGGTCCGGAATACCGCTCGAAGATCTCCAAACTCGAAGAGCAAATGTCGGAACAGCACGTCATCGCCGACCGCTGGAAGATTGCCACCGGCAGTCTCGCGTGCGGTGCCCTTCTGTTGTTTGTCATCGGAACCGCCCTCGGGGCCAAAACACGCCAACATTATGATGGAACAACCCGAATGGGACGAACAGTCCCCACCACCACCCCGCCAGCTCCCAACGGTGCCCGCCACCACATGGGCGAAGCAGGTCCACCAGATCGTCATCCGACGATGGCAGCCTGAACCGCTCAGCGAACCTGTCGTTGACCACGACCTGCCAAACCTGAGCGCCATTGAGCGTTCGGCCGAGGTCGTCAGCTTCACCTGCCGCCGGTTTGAATACTGGATCTCACCGCAGGGCATCCTGCGGGAGTGGTTCAAGTTCAACCTGCGCCTCGCTCTCGGACTTGCGGTGCCCGCCGTACTGGTGGCACCGCTAGTCACGCTGGCCCTGCAGCAGTTCAACGTCTGGATCGACCTCATCACGCGGACCACCTCCAACATGGTGCTCGTCCCGCTCTCGGCCATGCTGGTCATCGGCCTCATCTGCGGGCTGATTTCCATCGGGAAATCAATCCTAACGATGCGCATGCGCCAGCAGCACCAACGCCGCGATCAGTACAACAACTACTGACGCGGTTCGCACCCACCTAACCAAACCCAAGAGCCGGATGATCGCAGGATCGTCCGGCTCTTTTCATTTCAAGAAAGGACACTCACCTCATGGAAAGCATCACCCTGTACTTTCGCTCAGGTCCCTCTGACAAAGTGTATCAGGCCAGCATCCGTCCCAAGGATGCCGGGTATCTTGTACACTTCGCCTATGGCCGGCGCGGCTCCACGCTCAGCACCGGCAGCAAAACACCGGTGCCAGTCGAATACCCTGTTGCCAAAGACATCTACGACAGGCTCGTTCGTGAAAAGATGGCGAAGGGCTACACGCCCGGAACCGACACGGGCACCACCCCGCCACCGGATTCCCCCGGCCAGCACAGCGGCATCCAGTGCCAGCTCCTCAATCCCATCAACGAACAACAGCTCGATCAGTTCCTGTTCAATCCCGACTACTGGATGCAGGAGAAGCTCGACGGCCGCCGCCTGCTCATCCGAAAGGACGGTGACCAGATCACCGGCATCAACCGCCTGGGATTCCCCACAGCCGTCCCTGACGGGATCGCAAGCAACGCGGCAAAATATCCGCGCAGCTTCCTGCTCGACGGTGAAGCTGTTGGAGACACCCTCCACGCATTCGACCTGCTCACCATCGGACCGGAGGACATGCGTCATCTGGCATTCTCGGTGCGCTACCTGAGGATGCGCGACATGCTCAACGCCTTCGATCATCCCCATATCCAGGAGGTGCGGGTATTCTTCCCTCCTCAAACGGCTGGATGGTTCCAGCAGTTCAAAAGAGAGGGAAGGGAAGGCATTGTGTTCAAACACAAGGACGCGCCGTACACTCCCGGCCGTCCCAACAGCGGTGGCAGCCAGCTCAAGTACAAGTTCCATGAAACCGCTTCTTTCATCGTCACGAAGGTGAACGATAAGCGGAGCGTTTCATTGATCCTGTTCGAGGGCGACAAAGTACGCCCTGCTGGCAACGTCACCATCCCACCCAATCACGATGTTCCTGTACCGGGAACCGTGGTGGAGTGCCGTTATCTGTACGCGTTCAAGGAATCCGGCAGCATCTACCAGCCGGTTTACCTGGGTGCTCGTGCGGACATTCGGGCGGCTGAATGCACCACAGCTCAGCTCAAGTACAAAGCCGAGGAGACACTGGCCGCCGCCTAGCCAGTTCAATCACGCTCGGAGCCGATGCGCTGTACACCGGTGCATGGGCTTTTTGGCGTACAACCCACCACCAACACAATGAATCCCATCACACTCCCCATTGCGGAATTAAAACCCGCTCTGGCAGGACTTGGCAAAGTGATCAATCCACGAGCCACCCTGCCTGTCCTGCATCATGTCAAAGTCGAACGTACTGCAGACGGTTGGATAGCCCTCACCGGCACCGACCTGGACCGCTTCGTTACCATGCGTCTCGAACATCCCGCTGAAGGCCCTCCCATGGCTGCCCTCATCCCGTATGATCAGCTTGTACAAGTCACCAAAAACTGTGGCAAAGACGAGCGCATTCATATTGAACCTGGCTGCATCAAGTTTGCCCTGGCTGACAGCTTAGGTGAACAAAAGGTGAAGAACATCCCCGTTGAGGAGTTTCCCGTCACTCCCCGCATTAAAACGGAGGCCATCGCGCTGCCGCCAGAACTTCGCCGGTCCATCCACGAAGCCATGGAATGCGCCAGTGTGGACGCCACTCGTTACGTCCTCAACGGCACCTTCATCGACACCAGCAATCCCAAGGCCAACTACGTTGTCGGTACGGATGGCAGGCATCTGTACAGCGCAAATTCGTTCACACTGCCCCTCAAGAACTCCGTCATCATCCCGAATCACAAGTTTCTGGGGTGGAAGGAGTTCAATGCGGATGGCGAATGGCAGATGAAGGTCGATGACAAAGCGGTGCAGCTCTCCAGCAGGCGTTGGAGATTCGTCAGCAAGCAGATCGACGGGAACTATCCCAACTGGCGGCAAACCATCCCCAACCCCGACGACGCCAGGACCCACATCATGCTCGACCCGGCAAAATTGGAGACGCTCATCAAGCTGATCCAGCGCATGCCTTGTCACGATGCGGAGAAGTTCCAGACCATCGGCCTGGAATGCAAAGAGGGGCAATTGCTGCTCCTCGGCAAAGACAATGGCAACGAGCCTTGGACGCGAGTCCCTGTGCTCGATGCCAAAGCGGAAGGCCCGGAAGCTTTGATCTTCCTGAGCCGACGCTTCCTCATCAAGGCCCTTGATTACGGTCTCACTACCATCAGCATCATCGATCAAATCGCCCCCCTGCGTTTTCACAACAAGGGCAGGCAGATGATCGTGATGCCACTGCGGCCTGATGGAGCCAGCACCCCGCCCTCAGCAAATCCACAACCCGCTCCGGTGAACATGCCTCCATCCCGGCCTGTTTCACCACCAGCACCACCACCCAAACCCATGATCACAAATCCCACCTCTGAAGGACCAACACCAGCATCCAACGACCAGAAAACACCAGCGGAAGAAGCCATCGACATGACCTTGCTCATTCGTGACAAGCTTAACGATGGATTCAACCTGCTGCGTGATCTGTCCGTGAAACTCAAAACTATCAATCGCGACCAGAAGGCCAGCGCCCGCGAAATGCAGTCTGTGCGATCCACGCTCAGGTCCATCCAAGGCCTGAAGATCTGAGCCCACCCATATCAACCCGGGGCCGGATGCGCAGGCTGCGTATCCGGCCCCTTTTCATTCCAGAAAGGAACACATCATTATGATTGCCAATCTCGATCCCCAACCGCAACTCATCCAGCGCCGCAGCCCGAACCTCGTGCTGCACTGCGGAGCCTCCCATGTCGAACTCGACGAAGTCCGCGCCGTCGCCACGCCGCGCCACACGCAGAGTTGGTGTCCTATCCCTCACGCGGAACTCATCAGCACCGTCCAGCGCACGCTGGCCAGCACCAACCTGCGCATCGGCGCGCAAGCTCATTCGTTGTCCCACGAGGGACAGCGCTACTTCGGTCTGATGGAAGTTCATGTCCAGAAATCCAGCGACGACTACTGCTGGGTTCTCGGGCTGCGTAATAGTCACGACAAGACATTCCCTGCCGGCATCGTCGCCGGGGCCAGCGTCTTCGTTTGTGACAACTTGTCGTTCTCCGGCGAGATCAAATTCGCGCGCAAACACACGCGGTTCATTGTGCGCGATCTGCCACAATTGGTCAGTCGCTCCATCGGTCTCCTGCTCGCCAAATGGCATGATCAGGACAAACGCATCGCTGCCTACAAAGAAGCCGAGATCACCGACATCGAAGCTCACGATCTCGTTATCCGCGCCACGGATGTCGGGGTCTGTTCCAATCGTTTGATCCCACCTGTGCTGCATGAGTGGCGCGAGCCACGGCATGATGCTTTCGAGGGGCGGAACGTGTGGAGCTTGTTCAACGCGTTCACTGAGTCCCTGAAGGAAGGCAACCTCGCTGAACTTCCGAAGCGCACCGAGGCACTGCATGGCCTGCTCGACACGCATGTCGGTTTGGCGGCGTGAAAGATGAGCCCCCGCGTCGGCCCGCAGCCGGCGCGGGTTTGGCTTTTCGTTAGCTATCAGTTAGAGTGATACCCAGAAGACACAATTCTGTCAGGCGCAAAGGCCCTACAGGTCTCCAATGCCTTTCGGCTGGGTGGGCTTTGGTGCCTTGAGGCGATGGCGTTGAAGGCGAATCGGACGAGGGTGAACTCGCGGACATCGTTCAGGTAGGCCCGCCGCGTGTTCGCGTTTTCAATGTTCGCGAACCACTCGACCTCCGGCGGCACATTCGCCAAATTCTGAAACTCTGATGCCGTCAGCAAACGCTCGTTCGTTTCGACCACCAACCCTGAAGAACCATTAACCATTCCAACTCCCTCACCCTGAGATGATTATAGTAGTGATAAAATACATTATCAATACTAGCAGACGCTTTGATAGCCCAATTTCACGCACTTTACGCAAAATCATGTTTCGACTTTGATCCTACTTCAGCCTGAGGCGTCATTCATATCAGTGAAACCATTCGCGCTTGGCGATGTTTTGTCTTTACCGACAAAAACGATGCCGCCCACAATCTCCGATGACATAGCCGCCTGGGTGGCGAGGCGCGATGAAGTTGCGGCGCGGAGGGTGATGGAGGAGTTGCATCCGCGTGTTGCGGGGATCATTCGGAGGCATTGGGCGCGGTTAGAGGAGTGGGAGGATTTGGAGCAGGAGGTGTTTATGCGGGTGTTTGAGGCTCTGCCAAGATGGAAGGCTGAAGGAGCGCCGCTGGAGCATTGGGTGTCGCGGATTGCGATGAATGTATGCCGGAAGCGCTGGCGCACGATGTCGCGCAGGCCGGAGTGGCGGTGGTCGGACTTGAGCGAGGGCGAGCAGCAGGCGTTTCTGAATGCACAACGCGATGACGAGCCGCTGGAGGGTATCGAGACACGGGACGCGCGGTCTTTGATGCACAAGCTGCTCGATACCCTGAGCGCGGATGACCGACTCATTTTGTCGCTGCTGCATCTGGAGGAGAAGTCGCTGGAGGAGATCGCGCAGGTGATGGGCATCAGTCGCATCGTGGTGAAGGTGCGGGCATTTCGGGCGCGGAAGAAGTTGCACGCGGCGCTGCAAAGGCTGGAGGGTGAAGAAAAATCTGCACCCTGATGTAACCGCTGCCCGTGAGCGGGATGTGAATCTGTGAAATACCGAACTCACACTTGCCATGAACGACCCTGAAAAGCTCCTGAATCGCCTCGCTGCCGCCACGCGGCGTGAGGATGATCCACTTGCGGATGAACTGCCGCTTGGCCTCGCCACGCGCGTAATGGCAAAGCTGCGCGAAGGACGTGCACCTACGCTTTGGGAGACGTTTGCACTCGGAGCGCTCCCGGTGGCGGCCTTGGTCACGGTTGCGTGCTTCATACTCATTTCTCCAGAAGCGCAGCCGCCAGATGACGCGGATGTGATCGCTCAAGTCATGCTCGAAACCCAACTCATCACCTCCCGCTGATCATGAATGCTAAACCTGTTTTCAAAGTTGTCTCCTGCCTTGTCGCCTTGTTCGTGATGGGCAGCATGTGTGGTTACGCCGTGTCCAGTCGCGTGACTCATGGTCGTCCCGCGTGGACGCAGAGCCAGGAATGGGCCGAGCGCTGGCTAGAGCAGCGCATGGCGCAGGATTTCGCCCGCATCGAAGCCACGCCCGAGCAGCAGGCAAAACTCAAGCCGAGCTACGACCGCCTGCTCTCCGACTTCAACGCCATCCAGCGGGAGTCCGCGCAAAAGGTGACGGATGCCTTCAAGCGCCACGGCCTCGACATTTGGAAGCAACTCACGCCCAAGCAGCGCGAAATCATCCGCCAGACCAATCAAGAACGCATCAGCCGCCGCGCTGCGAACTCCAACACTCCAGCCAATTAATGAAAACACCCCTCACTCTCCTCATCGCCCTCGCGGGCCTATCCATCGCCTCTGCTCAATCGCCCGGTGGCGGCGTCTTCCAGAAGTTCGACAAAAACAGCGATGGCAAAGTCACCTCCGACGAACTGCCGAACCAGCAGGCGTTTGATCGCTTTGACGTAGACAAGGACGGCAGCATCACGCTGGAGGAATACATGCAAATTGCGGGAGGCACGAAGCCGAAAACGACGACTCCGACCACGCCCGCCGCTCCGGTGAAGCCAGATCAGCCACCGCCCGGAGTGACACCCGCACCTACCGTTCCCGCCGACGCAGTTTTCTCCGGTTACGACAAAAACAGTGATGGCAAAGTGACCACCGATGAACTGGCGAACGCGCAGGCCTTTGGTCGTTTCGATCTCGACAAGGACGGCGCGATCTCCCTAGCGGAATACAACCAAGTGTCCGGCAAAACACCGTCCACCACGCCTCAGCCTCCCACGCCGGGCACTCCAACGCCTCCGGCGGCCGCTGTCAGCCAGATCGACGCGATGGTGAAGCAGTTCGATGTGAATGCGGATGGCAGGATCACGCGAGAGGAAGCCGCTGGAGCGCCGTGGTTCAATCGGGTGGACTCGAATGCCGATGGTGTGATCGACGCAGAGGAACTGGCGATGGTGAAGAAGGTCGTGGCACGCGGCGGTACGGGTGGTGGACGCGGAATGCCTTCGGCAGCGCCAGCGATCTCGCCGGAGGACGTGAAGAAAGTCACCAGCGGCCCGGAGATTCTCAAGCCGGGCGATGTCGGCATCGGGCGCATGATTGCGGATGCGCCGTTCACCGACCTCGCGGGCAAGGCGCATCGCTTGAGCGAATTGAGGGCCAGCAAAGGCAGCGTCATCATCATGACTAGCGCCACCTGTCCGGTGAGCAAGCGCTACATCCCCAGCATCGTGAAGCTGGAAAAGGAACTCGCGGGCAAAGGCATCGCAATGCTGCTGGTGAACCCCTTTGCCAGTGAGACAACGGAGGAAATCAAAGCCCAGCTCGCGGAGCACGGCCTCACTTCGCCCTACATCCACGACAAAGAAAAGACCCTCACCGCCGCTCTCCAGGCCCGCACAACGACGGAAGTCTTCCTGCTCGATGCCACGCGCACGCTCGTCTATCGCGGAGCCTTCGATGACCAGTATGGCATCAACTACAACCTCGACGCCCCAAAGCATCGCTACCTGCACGATGCCATCGCTGCGTTCTTGAAGAACGAATCACCGCACACCGCCGCCACCGCCGCACCGGGCTGCGAACTCGATCTCGGCAGTGCACCGAAGCTTGCCGCCTCGCCCGTGACCTACCATCGTGATGTCGCCCGCATTCTTCAGCAGAACTGTGTGGAATGTCATCGCAAAGACGGCATCGCGCCCTTTGCGCTGGATGACATCGAGGAGGTCAAAGACCGCGCCAAGGTCATCAAACGCGTTATTTCCGAAGGCACCATGCCGCCGTGGTTCGCTGCGTTGGACAAAGACGCCACGACGAATCCCTGGGTCAATGATTGCTCCCTCTCCGCCAAGGACAAAGCCGATCTGCTCGCGTGGATCGAGTCCAGCGACCGACCGCTCGGCATCGTGGCCGAGGCACCCGCGAAACGCACTTACCCCGCCGAATGGAGCATCGGCACGCCCGACCTCATCATCCCGCTGAGCCGCGCATACGACATCAAGGCCGACGGCTTCATGCCTTACGCCTTCGATGTCGTCGAAACCGACATCGCCGAGGACAAATGGGTCGCCGCGTATGAAATCCTGCCGAGTGAGCGCGACGTGGTGCATCACGTCATCGTGCAGGTGCATGAAAAAGGCAGCGATGCCCGCGATCGCGAGGAAGGCGCGGGCGGTTACTGGGCCGTCTATGTCCCTGGCAACGGCTCCTGCGTTTATCCCGACGGCTTCGCCCGCAAAATCCCCGCCGGAGCGCGTGTCAGCTTCCAGATTCATTACACGCCGAGCGGCAGGGCCAAAAAGGAACGCCTGCGCATGGGCCTCGTCTTTGCCAAGACCGCACCGCAGTATGAAGTGAAGACCCTCGCCGTATCGAATCCGAAAATCTCCATTCCGCCCGGAGCCTCGCATCACGTCGAGACATCGACCCGCCGCGTGCCCTTCGACATCCCTATCACCGGCTACATGGCGCACATGCACATTCGTGGGAAGGCCTTCAAATATGAAGTCACCTATGCCGACGGCAAAACGGAAACCCTGCTCGACATCCCCCGCTACGACTTCAACTGGCAGCTCCGCTACGACTACAAACAGCCCAAGCTCATCCCACGCGGCAGCACACTCACTATCACCGCCGTGTATGACAACAGCGCCGAAAACAAAGCCAACCCCGACCCTACCAAACTCGTCAAATGGGGCTCACAAACTGTGGACGAGATGATGCTCGGCTACTTCGAATACTTCGTCCCGCTGAGCGGGAGCGTGGCGATGCAGTGAGCGAATGAGTCCGGTTTAGGGCTTCGGTGATCTCGGAGAAGTTCTGCTCAAAGGCCCGCATCGCCTCGGCGCGATCCGTTCCCTCGGCCCTCCGCTTCTCCATCAACTCCCGCACCCGTTGCACCACCGCCAGCGCCTCGGGGCTGTAGCGCTGCTGCTGCTCATTCACCGCCAGCTCCATCCGAATAAAGCGTGCGACCATCACGGCTCGACGATTCGCATCGTGGGAAGGATGTTGCGGAAGTCGGTGGCGTTGCGCGTGATGATGCCTTGGAATCGCTCGGTTGGATGGAATCCAGTTCCACTCGGCGTCAGGAGAGATGACGACGATCTCATGACCGTGCCCGAGTTTCTTCCGCAGCAATGTCGCCGCAGTGTGACCGGCGATGCCAGCTCCTAGAATGACAGATTTCGCCATGACGGTGGATGGGTGAGCGGTTGGGTCCGGAGACTTGGTGAAAATGAGCCGACGCGGCGGATCAGGAGTTCAGCGCGGCGTCGAGAGCACGCAGCGCATGCATGATTCGCTCGTGATGGTCCTTTGTGGCCTCGTGCTCCTGTTTTTGTTTCGCGTGGTCTGCTTCGGCGTGCTGGTGTGTGGCGTTGGGCGCATTTCCAGCTTTCTCGTGGTCGACGATCTCCTGTTCGTGAGTGACGATCTCTGCCTCATGGGCGCGGATGCTTGCCTCGTGACTCGCGAGTTCCTCTTGCGCCCGTTTCAGGATGGCGGCGGCTTCCTGGTGGTCGGCAGACCAGGCGGCGTGGTCGTTTTTCCAGGCGGCATGATCCAGTTTGTCACTGGCGTGTTCGGTGGTGGTATCGGTGTTCATGGTGGTGTGGTGTTTTCGATGTGGGACTGCTGACCAGTGTGCGAAGGCGTGGCATGAACCGCGTAACGCTTTCATGCTTCAGCGCTCAATACGAGAAGCTCAGTGCCGCAGCCGGGAGCGCTTTGAAGAGATCTTCGTGGTGGACCACGACGGCACCTTTGATGAGGTTGGACTCGGCGACCTTGGAGACGGCGGCGCAATGCCCGCAGACGTAGAGTTCGCCGCCATCGGCCACAAAGCTCGCTATCATTTGCTTCACAGGCGGAAAGTCGGCAAACTTCAGATCCGCCGAAAGGTCCGCCGTTGCGAGCACCGCCGCGTGGACATTCAGGAAGATGACGGCCCTGCGCCCGGCCTTGATGGCATTGCTGGCAAGACTAATGCCCATGCATGCAGCATGGAGGTCATCCGTGCTGCGGGTGATGTTCACGACCACGGTAGGCTTGCCTTTGGGAGACACGGCGGCCTTTTCTCCCGCTGTTGTCTGGGCGGACAAGGTGGGCTGAAACAGCGGGGAAATCCAGGCAAGCGCAAGAGCGATGACGGGGATGATGGAACGGAGTTGGATGGTTTTCATGGTTCTATGGTGTGCGGTTTGGTTTTGTTGGTTTTGGGATGGAAGGAAATGAACTATGGATCAGTCCTCGAGCAGACTGCGCAGCATCCACGCGGTCTTTTCGTGAAGCTGGATGCGCTGGGTCAAAAGATCGGCGCTGGCTTCGTCGGAGGCTTTTTCCACGACGGGGAAGATGGAGCGCGCGGTGCGCACGACAGCTTCATGACCGTTGACCAGCAGGCGGACCATTTCTGTGGCCTTCGGGACGCCGGGGACTTCCTGGATGGAACTGAGGCTCACAAACTCCGCGTAAGTGCCTGGCGCGTGCATGCCCAGCGCACGGATGCGCTCGGCGATGATGTCCACGGCGAGTGCCAGCTCGGTGTAGTGCAGCTCGAACATGACGTGCAGCGTCTGGAACATCGGGCCGGTGACGTTCCAGTGGAAGTTGTGCGTCTGGAGATAGAGCGTGTAGCTGTCCGCGAGCAGACGCGAGAGCCCAGCGGCGATGTCGGTGCGGTCGGTTTCGCTGATGCCGGTGTTGATGGGTGTATTCGTTTTCATGAGGGTTGTTCAGGGGCTGGGATCAGTTCGCGGGTCGTCCTTTGCCGCGTCCTCCCTTTGGCCAGGGGAGCTTCTGCATCTCGGCCTCGTCGAGCTGGCCTTGGGATGCCGCCGCTGCCTGGAAGGCGGGCAGGTGAGCTTCAAGCGAGGCACTCCGCAGGTTGGTGAACACCTGCGTGAGGTCCGGGTAGTTTTTCACGGCGGCCATATACCCGTCATAGAGGGCGACGTTCTTCTTTTCGGCTTCAATGCCATCCTTCGCGGCTTGCAGTAGCGTCTCTGGCGGAGTCACTTTCCCCGCAAACTTGTCTTCGGGAATGGCGACGCCGTATTTCTCAAACTGTCGCCTCAGCGCCTGGATGTGCCGTGTTTCAGCCTCGCGAATGTTCGCGTAAGGTTGGACGTCACCGAACTTCTTCAAAATGGTGGTGTAGAGCGCGTGGGCGGCGAACTCGCCCTCCGGTCCAGCGAGTGTCTCGACGAGCGCTTGCCTGGCTTCGGTGGTTAAGCCGCCTGAGGCACGGCCACGTCCAGCTTGCTGCGCCGTGGCGGAAAGGGTGAGTAGCAGGACGAACGCTGTCGCCAAGGTGGTGAGTGATTTCATGGTGGGATTCACCGGTGTGCGGGGTTGGTTGCGATGGTGGATGACCAGCTCCACGACACCGTAAAGATGCAAGCCGACGCCTGATCGTCGCGGTGAAATGTGAGGCGGATCTTGCGCTGAAAATCCCTGTGCAGGTGCCGCAGGTGATTGGGCGAACTGGGTTGGTCACAGCGTGAAGGCATGAGGCGATGGGGATGGCGATTTCATGGCTGATTCGTGTTTGAAGTGATAGACGGAGTTGAAGCCGCTAAACACGTCAGCCTATGAAACTTTAGAGCGCTCAGAAATGGGGTGAACACCCCAATCCATCAGCCACATCGCGACGGCTCTTATAATGCCATTACGAAGCATCCAGCTCCATCACTTCGTCAAACTCAAGAGCCGCAAGATCACCAGCATCCGCACCGGCTTTGCATATCTCAGACGAATTGATCACCGAGTCATGACAAAAAAATGGCGGCCCGGAAACGGGCCGCCATTCAAGCGCCAACTTGGTTATCGGCTGGCGGCCAATTGGGGAAGGTCGAACCGATCAAGATTCATCACCTTGGTCCAGGCTGCGACGAAATCCGTGACGAACTTTTGTTTCGCATCGGCGCTGCCATAGACTTCCGCGATGGCCCGAAGTTGCGAGTTCGAACCGAACACGAGATCAACTGAAGTGGCCGTCCATTTGACCTTGCCGGTCTTGGGGTCCTTGCCTTCGAAGAAGTGTTCGCACATCGCGGACTTCTTCCATTCGGTGCTCATGTCGAGCAGGTTCACGAAGAAGTCATTGGTCAAGGCTTCCGGGCGCTTGGTGAAGACACCGAGTTCGGGGAAGCCGACGTTGGTGTTCAGCACTCGCATGCCGCCGATGAGGACGGTCATTTCCGGCGCGGTGAGCGTGAGCAATTGGGCGCGATCAATCAGCGTCTCTGGCGCTGGCCGGTCGAGCTTGTGCCCGAGGAAGTTGCGGAAGCCATCGGCTTTCGGTTCGAGCACGGCCACAGAGGCTACGTCGGTCATTTCCTGCGTCGCGTCGGTGCGGCCTGGAGTGAAGGGAACCTTCACCTCCTGACCTGCCTTCTTGGCCGCAGCCTCGACTCCTGCGCATCCGCCGAGCACGATCAAATCCGCGAGCGAGACTTTTTTGCCGCCGCTGTTGAACTCCTTTTGGATTTTCTCCAGCGTCGCCAAGACCTTTGCGAGTTCGGCCGGGTTGTTGACTTCCCAGTCCTTCTGCGGGGCGAGGCGAATGCGGGCACCGTTGGCCCCGCCGCGCTTGTCGGACCCACGGAAGGTGGACGCGGAGGCCCAGGCGGTCGATACCAACTGCGAGGTGGACAATCCAGATGCCAAAAGTTTGGCCTTCAGGTCGGCGATCTCTTTCTCGCCGATCAGTTCACCTGCAACGGCGGGAACCGGATCCTGCCAGAGCTGAGGCGCTGGAACCTCGGAGCCGAGGCAGCGGGAGTAGGGACCCATGTCGCGATGAGTAAGCTTATACCAAGCCTTGGCGAAGGCTTGGTCGAACTCTTCCGGCTTGTCATGGAAGCGTTTGGAGATCTTCGCATACTCGGGATCCATCTTCAGCGCGAGGTCCGTGGTGAACATGATCGGCGCGTGTTTCTTGGACTTGTCGTGAGCGTCGGGGACGGTGCGTTGCGCGGATTTGTCCGTGGGAGTCCACTGCTGGGCTCCGGCCGGACTCTTGGTGAGTTTCCAGTCGAATTCGAAGAGATTGTCGAAATAGCCGTGAGACCATTTGGAGGGTGAGCTTGTCCATGCGCCTTCCAGGCCGCTGGTGATGGTGTCGCCTGCGTTGCCTTTGCCGTGCTTGTTTTTCCAGCCGAGGCCTTGTTCCTCGATGGGGGCACCTTCGGGCTCCGGTCCGACGTTCTTCGCACTGGCAGCACCGTGGGCTTTTCCTAACGTGTGTCCGCCAGCGATCAGCGCGACGGTCTCCTCGTCATTCATCGCCATGCGGGCGAAAGTCATCCGGATGTCCTTGGCGGCAGCGAGCGGGTCCGCCTTGCCGTTGGGGCCTTCTGGATTCACATAGATCAATCCCATCTGCACGGCGGCGAGCGGGTTCTCGAGCTTCCTGTCGCCGCTGTAACGCTTGTCGGCGAGCCACTCGCTTTCAGGTCCCCAGTTAATATCTTCCTGTGGTTCCCAGACATCCGGGCGGCCTCCGGCGAACCCGAAGGTCTTGAAGCCCATCGACTCCAGAGCGCAGTTGCCTGCCAGCACCATCAAGTCGGCCCATGAGATTTGTTTGCCGTATTTCTGTTTGATCGGCCAGAGCAAGCGACGCGCCTTGTCGAGATTGGCGTTGTCCGGCCAACTGTTGAGCGGAGCAAAGCGCTGCGTGCCGTAGGATGCGCCGCCGCGACCGTCAGTGACGCGATAGGTGCCTGCGCTGTGCCAGGCCATGCGGATGAAAAGCGGACCATACGTGCCGTAGTCGGCCGGCCACCAGTCCTGGGACGTGGTCATGAGTTCCTTGATGTCCTTCTTCAAGGCGTTCAGGTCGAGTTTCTTGAACTCCTGAGCGTAATCGAAGTCTCCGCCCATGGGATCGGTCTTGGTGGAGTTCTGAGCCAGGATTTTGAGGTTCAACTGATTCGGCCACCAGTCCCGATTCGACAGCGCTGCGGCGACAGTGTTTCTGTTGGCGGGAGCAAGATCGCCCATCACCGGGCACTTGGCTGCGGCGTCATCGTCCGCCGTTTTTGATTTGGTGGCTTGGGCCAGCGCCATGCCGCCATGGGTTCCCAGGCCAAAGCCAAGGCCAAGGGCCAAGGCAGTAAGCCAAGCGGACTTCCGGCCTTTCGACAGTGGCTGGGTAGATCTCTGACTGACACCGTTCATCACGGTGCTTTTGCGTGTGGTTGTGTTGTTTTTCATGTTTTGCATTTTGGTTGGTGGAGAAATGGATTCTGAAAATGCGTCACGCCTTCGCCAGGCAATCGGGACAGGTGCCCCAATAGATCACCTCGGCCTCATCGATTCGGAAACCCGAGTCGTCGGACGCGGACAAGCAGGGTGCTTTCCCCACCGCGCAGTCAACGTCGGCGGTTGTTCCGCAGGTGCGGCAGATCAAGTGGTGGTGGTTGTCGCCGACCCGATCCTCGTAGAGAGCCGCCGACCCGGACGGCTGAATGCGTCGGATGAGACCCTTCTCGGCCAGCATCCCGAGGGCGTTATACACGGCCTGTCGCGAGATGGCTCCGATCTCGGCGCGAACATCCTCCGCGATGGCGTCCGCCGTAGCATGGGGCCGCCCCGACACCGCCCGCAGCACTGCCAAGCGCTGGGCCGTGATTGGTATGCCGTGTTGGCGAAGAAGGGCTGCTGGTTCAGACATCGGCGTGATTGTTGAATCCAGATATGGATTCTGTCAATAACTGGTTTAGATCCAATTCGTTTATCGCCGGGCACTGAAGATGAGATTGTCCTCTGACCTACCCCATAGAAATGAAAAAGCCTGGAAACAACCCGGAGCTGTGCGCAAGCAGAGTCAGGGTGGAATGGCGCCGGATTGATCGCGACGCGCTGAGTTTGCCCAAGACTTCCACGATGATCTTCGGCTTCTCTGAGCGCGCTGCCAGCGCCATCACGGTGGCGCTGGAGAGCTGCATGAGCACGGCAGCGGCGACAGGATGCAGCAGACCGGCGGCGATGATCATGCCGAGGGTGTTATAAGTGGGGGCGGCGCGCAGGATGAGGCGGACGCGTGTGGCGAGTGCGCGGGCTTCCTGGCAGAGCGAGGGCAGAGCGGCGAAGTCGGGTCGCAGCCAGCGGGCCTGGACGCTGGCGGTGCGGTGGACGGCGAAGGCGGCCACTCCTGGGGCGGAGCGAACGGCACGCAGTTGTGGCTCGACCGGACGAACCACCTCTTTGCCATCTTCATGGTGCAGACGCAGCTCTACAAAGACCCGACCTACGGCACCTTCCGCGCCCTCGCCAACGGGTCCGCCGGCATCGCCAGCCGTCGCGCCGGACTGTGAAGACAATCCATTTCGATAGCTCTTTCTGTCCATGTTCCGCCCCGCAATGGAAGAACCTTTTGTCACCATTTCACGCCGCGATGTAACCGACCGCCTTCACCGGGATGTGAGAAAATTGTCCACCTTTCGCCTTCCCACGGAACATCCCTTCAACAGCCACGCTTCTTCACGCCATGAAACTCATCCTCACCAGCTTACTGTTAGTCACCTGCATCGCCATCGCCCAGGACGCTGCCCCGCCCGATTGGCTCAAGAAGATCGACCGCAATGGCGATGGCAAAGTCTCCCGTGAGGAGATGCCGAAGATCTTTGATCTGATCGACGCGGACAAAGACGGCATCGGCACCGTGGCGGAGCTGACGGCGTATTTCACCAAGGCCAAGGCGAAAGGCCAGACAAAGGGGGCGACGCCAAGTCCATCCCCATCAACGGCACCGGCCCCAGGCTCGGCGAATCCGAACGAGCCTGCGGCACGCGGGGCCTTGCCGGAGACGGTCGAGAAACGCGCCATCACCATCTGGAGCGATGGCACGCGCATGGCGGGCGATCTTTACCTGCCGAAGAACCGCAAGGAAGGCGAGAAGCTGCCTGCCATCGTCTTTTGCGCGGGAACGGGCGGCACGAAAGGCGGCACGGGTGGGCGCTTGGGGCCGATCTTTGCGGAGAAGGGCTATGTGGCGCTGGCTTTCGATTATCGGGGCTGGGGAGAGAGCGAGAGCCAGTTCATGGCCGCCGAGCCACAGCCGAAACCGGACGAGAAGGGCGAGATGACGATCAAGGTGAAGGCGCTGCGCTGGCAGATGAACTACACCGATCAGACCGAGGACATTCGCGCGGCGATCAGTTTCCTCGTGGGCGAGCCTTCGGTGGACCCGCAGCGCATCGGCATCATGGGCAGCAGCTACGGCGGCGGGCTCGTGACCTACATGGCGGGCACGGACCCGCGCGTGAAGTGCGTCGTCGCGCAGGTGCCGGGGCTCGGCGGTGCGAATCGTGATCGCGCCCTCGCCGCCGCCTTCCGCCTGCACACGCAGCAGGCTCGTGGCGAGGTGGAGCCTGTGCCGCTGGAGACGGGCAAGATGACCGGCAAGATGGAGAAATACTCGAACATGCGGACGAACGCGGCCAAGAGCATCGGCTTCAGTGGCCTCGAAGCCGCCGCGAAGATCAACGTGCCTGCGCTCTTCGTCGTCGCGGAGAACGAGGAACTGAGCAACAACGACATCGTCGCCGAGGCGCAAAAGCAGATCGCCGCTCGCGGCGTGCCGTCGAAGTTTCACGTCGTCAAAGGCATCACGCACTACGGCATTTACCGCGAAGGTTTCCAGGAAGCGACCGCACTGGAGATCGCGTGGTTTGAAGAGCATTTGAAGGGTGCGGCAGCGAAACCTGCGGCTTCAACACCTGAGACGCCTCCGGCTCCAAAAACGGCTCCTGCCGCCAATACGACTCCAAAACTCGAAGAAGGCTTCAAGGCTCTGGATGCGGACAAAAACGGAAAACTCAGCGCGGAGGAGTTTGCGGCACTGAAGTTGGGCACGACCTACTTTCGCGAGCATCCTGAGCAGTTGGAGCCTGCATTCAAAAAGCTCGATGCGGATGCAGACGACGCTTTGACGCTCGAAGAGTATCGAAACATCGCCAGACCGCGCCAAAGCAAAGGCGGCCAGGGCAAAGGCAAGGCGAAGCGCCCTCCAGCCGAGACGGAAGCTCCCAAAGCATCGGCGGAGGCCACGTCCGAGAAGAGCATGAAATTTGCCGATGCTGATCTGGCCTTCTTTGAGAAGAACATCCGCCCTGTGCTCATCAAGAGCTGCTACGAGTGCCACAGCGCGGAGGCGGACAAGCTGAAAGCCGGACTGGCGCTGGATGCGCGGGTGGCGTTGCTGAAGGGAGGCGATAGCGGGGCAGCCGTGGTGCTGGGAAAGCCGGAGGAGAGTTTGCTCATCAAGTCGCTGCGGCATGATGATCCTGATTTGAAGATGCCGCCGGAGAAGCATGGCGGAAAGCTGAGCGAGGCAGTGATCGCGAACTTCGTGGAGTGGGTGAAGCGCGGTGCGCCGATGCCGGAAGGTCAGGCGGTGGCCGTGGCGCAAAAAATGGAGGCGCGGATGGATCATTGGGCGTTCAAGCCGATGAAGGACTCGCCTGCGCCAACGGTGAAGAGCACGTCCTGGCCGCGCACGGAGGTGGATCGCTTTGTGTTGGCGGAGTTGGAGAAGAAAGGTCTCGCGCCCGTGGCGGATGCGGAGCCTGCGGCGTTGCTCCGTCGCGTGCATCTCGATTTGACCGGACTGCCGCCGACGGCGGAGCAGGTGACGGCTTTTCTCGCGGCACCGAGCGAGTCACGCATCGACGGCGTGATTGATGAACTCATGAAATCGCCGCAGTTTGGCGAGCGCTGGGGCCGTCACTGGCTGGATGTGGCACGGTATGCGGAGAGCAGCGGCAAGGAGACGGATTTCGCGTATCCGCACGCGTGGCGGTATCGCGATTATGTGATCAAGGCCTTCAATGCGGACATGCCGTTTGATCAGTTCATCCGCGAGCAGATCGCCGGGGATTTGTTTGAGGCTCGCGAGGACAAGGAGCGGGCGGAGTTGCTCATCGCGACCGGCTTTCTCGCCATCGGGCCGAAATCGCACATCGAGAAGAATCCGCTCCAGTTTGAAATGGATGTGGTGGACGAACAGATCGACACCGTGAGCCAGGCTTTCCTCGGTCTCACAGCGGCCTGCGCCCGCTGCCACGATCACAAATACGATCCCGTCTCGCAGCGCGACTACTACGCGCTGGCGGGCATCTTCCGCAGCACGGACACGAAGTTTGGCACGATCAAGCTGGTGCAAAACAACAATGTCAGCACGCTCGTGCCACTGCCTGCCACTGCGGGCCAGCCGGATGCGCTCAAGCCGCTGATGCCACGCGAGCGAGAACGCCTGGAGAGGTTGGTGGCACAGGGCACGGCTCGGCTTGCGGAACTCACCAAGGAGAAGATGTTCGCGTCGTCGGAGTTTGTTCAGACGCGACTTCGCACCCAGACATCCGCCGCGCATCTCGCCGCCTACGAGGCCGACGGCACGCCGAAGCAGTTCGCCACCTGCGTGCTGGAGCGCGACAAGCCGCGCGACTCCGCGCTGCTGCTGCGCGGCGAGGTGCAGAAGCCCGGCGACAGGGTGCCGCGTGGTTTGCCCATGCTCGCGAAATCGAGCGCCGAGATCGCGCAAGGCAGCGGCCGCAAAGAACTCGCCTCGTGGATTTCATCGCCGGACAATCCGCTCACGGCGCGTGTCATCGTGAACCGCGTGTGGTTGCATCTCTTCGGCCAGGGCATCGTCGCCACGCCGGACAACTTCGGTTTGTCAGGACAAGCGCCCACCCATCCCGCGCTGCTCGATCACCTTGCCACGCGATTCATGAAAGAAGGCTGGTCAGTGAAAAAACTCATCCGCGAGCTGATGACGAGCCGCGTCTATGCCCTGAGCACCGCGCACGACGCGAAGAACTTCGAGGCCGATCCCGACAACACGCTGCTCTGGCGCATGTCGCCGCGCCGACTCGATGCCGAGTCCATCCGCGATGCCATGCTACTCACCGCTGGCAAGCTCGACCTCACGCCGCCCACTGGCAGCGCGGTCGCCATGTATGGCGAAGGTTATGTTACCGGCGTGCAGACGCAGATTCGCGGCGCACTCGATCAAGTCTTCCTCTACCGCTCCGTTTATCTTCCCGTGATGCGCAACGCGCCGCTGGAGTCGCTCGCGCTCTTCGACATGACGCCCGGCAGCATCGTCACCGGCCAGCGACCTCAGACCACGGTGCCCTCGCAGTCGCTCTTCCTGCTGAACAGCTCCTATGTGCTAAAAGCCGCCGAGTTCGCCGCCCAACGCCTCCTCGCCGACCGCCCGAAGAGCGAACCGCAGCGCGTGAAGCTCGCCTACGAGCGCATCTTCAACCGCACACCGACCGACGCCGAAATCGAGGCCGCACTCACCTTTGTGAAAACGAAACCCACGCCACAAGCAGGCTGGTCCGCCCTCTGCCAGAGCCTTTGGGCGAGCCATGAGTTTTTGGCCCGCAGCTAAACCAACCCTTTCACCACCATGAACCCCTTTCTCCATCACTCCACCTCTCCACTCCACGGCTTCTCACGTCGCGAATGGCTGCAAAGCACCAGCGCAGGTTTTGGTTATCTCGCCTTGAATGCGCTCGCCACGCAGCGTGCCCTCGCTGACGTCGCGCCGCCGCTCGCACCGAAGCAGCCGCATTTCCCCGCCAAGGCCAAGCGCGTGCTTTTCCTCTGCATGGATGGCGGTCCGTCGCATGTGGACAGCTTTGACTACAAACCCGAGCTGGCGAAATACGCGGGCAAAGCCATCGGCAAAGGCAAGGTGCCCACCGGCAAGCTCATGGCCCCGGTGTGGGAGTTCAAGCAGCGCGGCCAGAGCGGCCTGTGGATCAGCGAGCTTTTCCCGCAGATCGCCTCGCACGCGGACAAGCTCTGCCTCATTCGCAGCATGAAGACCGATGTGCCGAACCATCCGCCCGCCTTCCTGCAAATGCACTGTGGCATCCCGACTGCGCCACGTCCCAGCATGGGTGCCTGGATCACCTACGGCCTCGGCAGCATGAATGAAAACCTGCCCGGCTTTGTCACGCTGAGCCCGAATCCCGGCAACGGCGGCTCCGCGAACTACGGCAGCTCGTTTCTTCCCGCCATCTATCAAGGCACCCGCATCGGCAACGGACGCCAACCCGTCGCCCAGGCCAAAATCAGCAACCTCGCGCATCCTCAGCTCGCACGGCCTGAGCAGCGTGCCCAGCTCGACTTCGTGCAGCAGCTCAACCGCGCCGCGCAGCAGCGCCAGCCGGAGAACGCCGCCATCGAGGGCCTCATCGAGTCGCACGAACTCGCCTTCCGCATGCAGGATGCGTTGCCCAGCGTGCTCGACATCGAAAGCGAGTCCGACACCGTGAAAAAGCTCTACGGCATCGGCAACACCACCACCGACGACTTTGGCCGCCAGTGCCTCATGGCGCGACGCATGTTGGAGGCCGGAGTGCGCTTCGTGGAGATCAATCACGGCGGCTGGGACCAGCATCGCAACCTCACCGAAGACCACGGCAAACACGCCGCCGCCGTCGATGGCCCCATCGCCGGCCTCCTCACCGATCTCGAAGGCCGTGGCCTGCTCAAAGACACGCTCGTGATCTTCGCCGGTGAGTTTGGCCGCACGCCGTATGCACAGATCGACGAGGGCCGCGATCACAACCACACCGGCTACACCACCTGGTTCGCCGGTGGCGGCGTGAAACCCGGCCACAGCCACGGCGAAACAGACGAGTTCGGCTACGAGAGCGTCATCGACCCCGTCCACATCCACGACTGGCACGCCACCATCCTCCACCTCCTCGGCCTGGAGCACACCAAGCTCACCTTCCGCCACGCCGGACGCGACATGCGCTTGACGGAAGTGAAGGGCAATGTGGTGAAAGGGATCTTGGGGTGAACTACGCCGTAGATTCCAGGCGCAGACTGGAAGTTTTCTGGTCAGTTTCCGGCAAGCCATTCGTCTTTGCTCTGAATGACCGAAGAACTGCTCGTCAACAGCCTGCTGGATGCCCGCCCGCGATTGGTGGCCGGGGCGTTTGCGGTCGTGCGGGATGCGCACGCGGCGGAGGATGTGTTTCAGGAGGTGCTGCTGAGGGCGTTGCGGATGCGGGAGAGTTTTTCGGATGAGGGCGGATTGCTGGCCTGGGCTCGTGTGTCGGCGCGGAATCTTGGGATTGATCAGGTGCGACGCGCGGGGCGGCTGGGTGAGATTTTGAGCGAGCTGGCTCTGGATGCGCTGGATGCGCGGCTGGAGGATGCGGGCGATGCACAACGGCGGCGCATGGAGGCGATGCGGGGGTGCATGGAAAAGCTGCCGGAGGAATCGAGGACGCTATTGCGGATGCGCTATGACGAAGGGCGCAAGGGCGAGGAACTGGCGCGGCTGCTGCGGCGCAGTGAGGCGGCGATTTACAAGGCGCTCTCGCGGCTGCATCAGGCGTTGCGGAAGTGCATCAATGAACGGCTGGCGGAGGAGGGCGCGGCATGAGCATGACCGACGACGCGCAGCTCTGCGAAATGCTCACGCGCTATGTCGCGGGTGATTGCTCGACGGAGGAAGTGCAGGAGCTTTCCTCGCGACTGGAGCGCGATGCGGCGGCGTGTGAGCTGCTGGCGGAAATTCTGATGCAGGGCGCGGCGGTGCGGGAGTTCGCGCAGGCGAATCCGGTGCCGGTGCGCGAGGTCCATCGTGCGCCTCAGCGCTGGCAGGCCTTGCTTTGGCCGATGGCGGCTGCGGCTGCGGTCGTGTTCGCGGCGGTGATTTGGATGCAAAGCGGACGCGATGCGGCGTGGGTGATGCGCGCAGCGGAGGTGAGCGGCAGCGTGCGCTGGACTGGTCAGGGCGGGAGCATCGTGGACAGCCTCGCGAAGGATGCGGCGCTGAGTGGCGGCACGGTGGAGACGGTGTCGGATGATGCGGCGGTCACGCTGGCCTTTCGCGATGGCTCGCTCATCACGCTGATGGCGCACAGCGCGGCGACGATTTCCGATGATGGACAAAAGCAGGTGCATCTGCGCGAGGGCAATCTCTCCGCCGATGTGCGGCCCCAGCGCAGCGGGCGACCGATGCTAATTCACACGGCGACCGCTGTGCTGGAGGTGGTGGGCACGCGCTTTGATGTAGAGTCCGGCACTGCTACAACGCGTTTGAATGTGGATGAAGGCACTGTGCGGATGACGCGGCTGGTGGATGGCAGCACGGTGGACGTGCCGGCGGAGCATCAGGTCGTCGCGTCGCTGAGCCGGGCGGAGAAATTCGGGGCTGTGCAGCGACTCACGCCGACGCTGAACTGGCGCAGTGATTTGAGCCAAGGCGCGAAGGGCACCGATGGCGAGTGGCTGCCTGCGGAGGCTGGATTGCCCGCGAGGCTGAAGGCGTTGCCAAAACTCGTGACCCCGGCGAAACGCGAGCCGGTCACGCTGCATCATGTGAGTGTCGAGGTGCCGTGGGAGTTTCTGCAAACGCTGCAACTCAAATCGGATTCGCGACTGCGACTGCGTGGCCGCATGACGACCCTCACGTCGGTGGAAATCATGCTGAACACAAAGCTGCTGCGCGGTGGATTCGCGGGCAATTACTTCGCACGCCCCACGCCTGCATCGCTCGACTGGCAGCTTGATTTGCCAATCACGGAGTTTCGCAAATGGCAGAGCGAAGCTGGCGAGCCATTGCCAGATGGCCTGCAATTGCGCCGCGTCGTCATCTACACCATCGGCAGCGATGCCGGGCTGGAGATTGAGCAGGTCGAAGTGGTCAATGGCAGCACACGATGATTTTTCCCCAGATGAAACACGAACAACTGATTGAACCGCAGAGAGTGGACAGACGCAAAGTTTCTGAGTCCCGTTTTTGTCTTTCTCTGCGCCCGTCCATCCTCTGCGGTTTGGCGCTCGGCGTGTTCGCTGCGAGCGTGAGCGCCGCGCCGGTTGATTTCGGGCGCGATGTGCGTCCGTTTCTCGATCAGCACTGTGTCTCGTGCCACGGGCCGAAGAAGGAGAAGGGCGGCGTGCGTCTGCACACCATGGGCACGATCAGTGAGACGCCGCAGTTTGCGAATACCTGGCTGGAAGTGCGCGAGCAACTGCTCAGCGGCGATATGCCGCCGGAGGACGAGAAGCAGCCGTCGGAGGCGACTCGAAAGGCGGTCATCGCGTGGATCGACGCGGAGGTGGAGCGGGCGCAGCGTGAGTCGGCCAGCACGGGCGGCAAGGTGGTGATGCGACGGCTGAATCGCAGCGAATACCGCGAGACGATGCGCGAAATCCTGCACCTGCATCCGGCCATCGACACCGCCCTGGGTTTGCCCGATGACGACACGTTTCATGGCTTTGACAACATCGGGTCCGCGCTGAACATCTCCTCGGCGCGCAATCGCGTCATGGCGCAGGCCATGGGGCACCCGGAGTCGGCGGGGTCGAAGGCGGACTTTCCTGGCTACGGCAGCCGCGCACAGCACGTGCTCTTCCTCTCCGCCACACCCATTGAGGAAAGCTACACGCAACTGTGGAATCAGCTCGATGTCTTCGGCCATGGCAAAAAATTCCCCGGCTTGATCGACAAGGACCTCACTGATGATCAGAGAAAAGCCGTGGCGCAGCGCTTTCTCGTGCGGCGGGTCACTTCCCTGAAGCTCGGCGAGGAGGAACTCACGAAGAATCTCTACCGTCGTGAGTGGCGGCGCGGAGGTGTGGCCGTGCACGACGACCCCATCCGCGTCACCGATCCCCGCCAGCGCCTGGTGCTGGCACTGGTGCAGAAAAAGGTCGCTGAGATCATCGGGCATGAGAAATTTGGCTCCTCCTTCCAGATGGGCATGCTGGCCTCCTTTGAGAGCTTCCAGCAGACCGCCCTCCACACGCGTGCACGCAGCGGCGACGCCGATGAGCCGTCAAACTTCGATGACAGTGAGCAGACTGAGAGCAGCGCTGCGCGCCAAGGTGTGGACGTACGCAGTGTGAACCGGCTGGCGAAGTCCCACCGCCGCCTCTTTGGCCAGGAGCTGCCGCACCCGAAGATGGACGCGCTCGTGGATGATCTCTCGGGGTCATGGATAAAAGGCGAAAAGGCGCTCGTTTTTGTACGCCGCATCGCCAGTGTGAAGGACCTCAAACGCAAGCTCGACGAACGCTACGACAAGTGGTTGTGCGATCGGCTGAGGCTCGAGCTGCCAGCCGCCGCCCTGCCAAAGCTCCAGTGGATGATCGACCGCTACAGCGATGAAAACCGCGAGTTTCGGGATCAGGGCAATGACGCCCCCCTCGCCGATGACAAGCATGAAGACGAAGGCGGGCATGACACCTTCTTCGCGTGGTTCTTCCGTGGCAAGAGGCCTGAACGCGTGTTCAGCGGAGCCAGGCTGCTGCATCGTTTCAATCAGAAGGGCTCAGTGTATGCCGCCTTCTTTGAGGACAACCACACCGCCGCGCTGCTGCACTGTAATGCCGAAGACACGCTCCGCACCCTGAGCGCAGCGCTGCAGCATGAGGAGCATTTCGTGCGTGCAGAACTCAGCACCCGGGCGCGGAGCTTCCTGACCACACGCGCCAAAAAGCTCAACCGGCTGGATGCATTTGAAGCAATACAGGCTGCTGCGGTGGAGTGGCTGGCGCAGAGCCCGGGCCCATGGCAGGAGAGCGCGAGGCTTGTCATTCATGAACGCTTCACCGCGGGTGCTCCGTCAAGCCAGACTCCGCAGCTACCAGCCAGTGCCATTGACTGGCTGAACCTGCCGACTTTCTTCTCCGAGATACGCCGGTCGGGGCGTGAAGATCTCCGCGCCGCGCTATGGCCCGAAGCACTCAAGGGGGACGCCGTCTCACGCTACCGCGAGCCCGCGCTGCGTGCGGAGCTGCTGAGTTCCGCCGCGCGCCTTGGCCATGGCCTGATCGATCTTTACATTCTCACCATCCAGCAACTCAACAGCATCGAACTCGGCCCCCGCGCTGAGGGTGATGAGGATGAAGCCGCCGATGGTGCCGAGGCTGCTGACTTCGCTGAAGACCGCCTCCGCATCAGCCAGTATCTTGACATGCTCGAAGCACAGCGCTGCACCGCAGGCACACGCGACTGGCGCTGCTTTGACGAACTCGCAGACATCTCCGCGAACTACGATCTCATTGTGGATGTGAACCTGCCGGATGCGCGCGGCACTGCGCTGGCGGACGTGCGCAAAGAATTCGGCACCAAACTCCTCGGCGCGCAGCAGCCCGTGGGCGGCATGCATGGCTCGGTCAATGGCCGACTGTTGAAACAGTTCCGCATGCCTGGCTACCCGCTTGTGCTCATCACCACCGATCTGCTGCAGGAAGGCGAGGATCTGCACACCTTCTGCTCGCGCATTCATCACTACGGCATCTCGTGGACACCTTCATCCATGGAGCAGCGGACCGGCCGCATCGACCGCGTGCGCTCGCACACGGAACGGCGTCTGCTCCACCTGCAGGCTGCCGCGCCTGAGCACCGGCTGCAGGTGCATTTCCCGCATCTGGAAGACACCGTGGAAGTCCTCCAGGTGCGACGCCTGCTGACACGGATGAACACCTTCCTGCGCCTCATGCATGAGGGCCTGCATGTGCCGCAGGCAGACGAGCGCATGCTGAATGTGGGCAGGGAAATCCTGCGCCATCATGAGCCCGTGACAGCCATCACCGAGCGCCTGCAGACCGCCTTCCCCGTGAACGAGAAGGACGTGGCTGGCACCATCACCACCTTGGCGCGTACTGCAGCGCAGGCTCAGGAGATGGAGCAGCGCTTTCAGACCCTACGTCAGCTCGAAGGACTGGAGTTTGAACCCGCCGAGCAGGGAGAGGCGGGTCGTGGACGCATCTTCGGCTCCGTGCGCCTCCCCACCGGCCACGTGCAGCCATTTGGCCTCTATTTGCAATCCTTCGCCGAGCATCCCCTCGTGCGCTGTATCAGCCCCGTCGGTCGCGACCTCGCCAAGCCCCAGCTTGATGAAGTCCTGCGCGAGCACGATCTCCAGTCCGCCCGCATCGGCGCGCTCGATGCCAAGGAAGATCAAAGCTACGATCTCACCGTCGAAGAAGACACGCTCCTTGCCGCAGCCGCCCACGATCTCGAACGCGTACGTCATCTCATCGTGCGCGTCACGCACGACGCCGATGTCGTCGAAAAGCGCCTGCTCGAGCACGACAAACCCCTCGCCACCTTCCTCACCGATCTCCAGCATGAGTAATCCCGCTCAACCCTGGCACGCCTATGCGAAGGCCACCGACTTCAGCATCGAACCCGGTGGGCTGCTCGTGCAGTTTACCGATGGACGCTCTCACCGCCTGCATGTCTTCGAGACCGATCACACCTGGCTCCTGCGTGGTTTGGTGGTCCGGCATGCCACCCGTGAGACCGATGCCACACCGGCCTTGAGTGCCGCGCTTAAAAACCGTCACAGCCGCATGTACGGTTTGCGCGTGGACAAGCAGGGCAAATTGATCGGCGAAACCCACGTCCCCAAGCCCGGCCTCACACCTGTAGAATTCCAACTCCATGCCCGCCACCTAGCTGCCGAGTGTGATCGCCTTGAGTATTTGATTACTGGTCTTGATCGTGAAGCGAGGGGGAGAGAAAAGTAAAAAGAGAGAATGCGCCAGATTGACGGAAGGATACCGGGGCGATTGCCCTCCATCAGGGGCGAATGCTTGGGCGGCGGGGCCTCCGCAAATCATTCATTTGCAGAAGAATAGGGCGCCATCGAAAGGCGCTCTGGCCGCTGGCTCAAGGATCTGGCACGCGAAGGCAAGTTGGGGGCCTTCGATTTACATGCATGGATTCCGGCTTGGGAAAGCCAGTGTGAACAGGCATCGGATTCTAAGTAGGAATTGATCAGCATCCCTTGCCATCAGCAATGTTCTTCGCATGAATAAGAAAATACCCGCATGGTTGAACCCAGCCTCTCTCATTCTTCATATGGTTTATTGCAGACCTTCTTCGTGGCGACGACAGGCAGTCAGAATATGACGCGCTCATTAGATACCAATGCAGAGAAGGCTGGCGACTCCCTCTTCACTAAGACTAGCCAATCACATTTTTAGCCTTCGGCCTCATGTCGCTCCAAGTCATTGCCAGTCTCGCCACCAAAATAGGTTTTGCTTCGCATCAAAATGCCGTAGCCCTCCTGCTGGACCTCGTTCTGGAAAACACGAACGAAGCCGCACTACAAAGCCTAACCGTCAGGCTCGGATCCGCTCCGGCGTTCCTGGAGTCAAAAATTTGGAAGATTGATGCCCTGCAATCTGGCGCGTCACTCCGAATGAGTGACCGCAATGTGAATCTCGACGCTGGGTTTCTTGCTGGGCTGACGGAAAGCCTGCGAGGAGAAATCATCATCGAGGCAAGCACAGAGGAGAATTCGGACCCGCTGTTCTCTGGTCGCTACCCTGTGGAACTGTTGGCGAAAAACCATTGGGGCGGCACAGGCTCCATGCCGGAATTACTCCCCGCTTTTTGCATGCCGAATGATCCTGCGGTGGACAAGGTGCTGAAAGCCGCCAGTGATGTTCTTCGGCGAGCTGGTAAGGAATCAGGGATAGATGGATATAAAAGCAAATCTCGGACACGGACCTGGGAGCTAGCCTCCGCCATCTGGTCGGCTGTCTCGGGACTGGGACTTGGCTACGCTTACCCACCGGCAAGTTTCGAGGTGGAGGGGCAGAAGGTGAGGACACCTGGAGCGATCCTAGAAGGTCGTCTGGCAACATGCCTGGACACCTCCCTGTTGTTTGCATCGGCATTGGAGCAGGCGGGTCTGAACCCTCTCATTGTACTTACTAAAGGTCATGCCTTCACTGGTGTGTGGCTGCAGCCGCAGGAGTTTTCCCAGCTCACGACGGACGAAGCCGCAGCTGTACGTAAACGTGTGGAACTTCAGGAAATGCTCGTGTTTGAGACCACTCTTGTGACTCAGTCCCCGGTGCCATCATTCAGCTCTGCGGTGGAAGCGGCCAAGAAGAAGCTGAGCGATGACGAATTCTGCATGGCGATCGACATTCGTCGGGCACGGATGCGCAAGATCAAGCCGCTGGGAATTTCCACCCCTGTCACCCCAGTGGAACCTGGCGGGTCAGCGCCACCTGTTTCGGAATCACTGGAGGAAGCGCCACGGCTGCCAGCCTTTGACGTAGAGATAAGCCAAGAACCAACGACAGCAGATGACCGCGTCTTCCAATGGCAGCGTAAGCTTCTGGACTTAACCGCACGCAACCGCCTGCTGCATCTGCCGGAGCGCAGTAAGCATGTACCGCTTGTCTGCCCGGATCCGGGCGCTCTGGAAGATTTGCTCGCCGCTGGCAAGACTATCCGAATTTCCGCCTTGCCGGACCTGGAGAAAGGCGGCAGAGATGCCAAACTTTACGAGCAGCAAAACCAGGAGGAACTGCACCTGCAGTATGCGCGAGAGGCGCTTCTTTCCAGTGAGGTGTTGTCACCTTTGCCAGAGAAAAAGCTGGAGGCAGAACTGATTGACCTTTTCCGCAAGTCCCGGACTGACATGGATGAAGGCGGGGCCAACACGCTCTTTCTTGCCTTGGGATTTCTGAACTGGAAAAAAACAGCGGAGGATACGCGCACTTACCGCGCCCCTCTGATTTTGCAGCCTGTAAAGCTGGTGCGAAAAAGCGCCCTCTCTGGGGTCACGATGACATCCCATGAAGACGAACCACGCTTCAATCTTACGCTGCTCGAACTCCTGAGTCAGGATTTTGACCTAAAGATACCAGGGCTCGATGGCGAATTGCCACAGGACGATAGTGGCATAGACGTGACCGGCATCTGGAACCGTGTGCGTGTCGTTGTGAAGGACATACCTGGATTCGAAGTCACGACAGAGACGGCGCTGGGGACATTCTCTTTTGCCAAGTATTTGATGTGGAAGGACCTCACGGACCGAAAGGATCAGCTCATGGCCAACTCGGTGGTCAGGCATTTGATTGAACGTGGGGAAGAAAAGTTTGGCGAAGAATTTCAATATCCTAACGCGGCGGAGTTGGATGACATCATCACACCGTCCGAATTGTTTACTCCATTGCCGGCGGACTCATCTCAGATCGCGGCGGTTGTGGCGTCAGCGAGGGGGTGTAATTTTGTTCTAGATGGCCCACCCGGAACTGGGAAATCACAGACCATTGCGAACATGATCGTGCATAATCTTTCGATTGGCAGACGCGTGCTCTTCGTGGCAGAAAAAATGGCAGCATTGGAAGTCGTTCATCGACGGCTGGCGGAGAAGGGGATCGCTGAATTCTGTTTGGAGGTACACTCGAACAAGACCGCCAAAATGGAAATCCTGCAGCAGCTTGACCGCGCGTGGAGCGCTCGTGGTGAACTGAGCGAATCCGAGTGGAGCCGGGAAACTGACCGTCTGAGAACTCTTCGAGACCGTTTGAATGGGGTCTGCGAACGGCTGCATCAGCGCCACGCCAATGGCATGACAATCCATCAGGCTGTCGGCAGGGCAGCCAGGGATCATAGCGCAGCAACTCCACGACTAAGCTGGGTAACCGGCACTCAGCACAGTTGCGAAGAATTTGAGGCAATGCGTGAAATTGCCCGTCGTCTCGATCTCAATTTCGACGCATACGAAGACGCACCGAAGGACTTCTCACTCATTGAACAAGGCGATTGGTCCAATAGATGGCAGGAAGAGGTTTTGGGAACGTCTAGAGTTCTTCCCACCACGATAAATGCGCTGATTTCAGCCAGAGATCAACTCAAGGGAGTCTGCCAGTTTGGCATAGCCTCAGATACTGACCACGCGATGGAACGTCTTGTGCAGTTTGTCAGGACGGTTCTATCGACTCACAAAAAGGATATGAGCTTCGCGTTCGCGCCGGATCTCACCGAAAAACTTGGAGCGGCCCGCCGGCTGCTGGCCCTCATCGAAAGATATGGGACGGATGAAAAGAAACTTTCTGTGCGCTATAAATCGGAAGCCGCACGGCACATAGATGTCGATCAAATCGATGTCGCATGGGCAGAGGCCAACAACAGATTCTGGCCCTTTTCCATCTGGGCTAAAAACAGTGTGTCTGAGAAATTGGCTTCACAGGGAGGTGCGAGTTCCCCTCCAAACGTTGAGCTCGACCGGCCTCTCCTACGCCGACTGAAGGAGATGCTATGCGAGATGGATACCCTCAAGCCGGTCCTCGGAAATTTCCCGGGCTGCGCTGGGATCGACAGCAACTCTGATGTGATCAAAGATGTCATCGGCATCGCTGAAACCATGCAGAACCAGCAGCCATGCTTGATCAGCAGCCCTGACGAACTGATTTCCTTCAAGGGGGCGGTCCGACGTCTGGTGGTGGATGCCAATGAACTGCTCGGACCGGAGGGAGCGATTGCCCTTGCGGCAGGCTTGCTTGAAGGAGCTCTGCGTGAATATCGGCAGACCTATGGACGCTTTGCCGACCTGTGCGCGATTACACAGCGGGATGTGCTCCCGCTTGAGAATATCAAAGCGGCGGCGGAGACCTTAACCGCAAGCGAGAATCGTCTGCGTTCCTGGTGCACATGGCGGCGTGTCCGCCAATCAGCCATTCAGCAAAATCTTGCGCCTTTGGTCGTTGCCATTGAGGAGGAGCGGCTGACAAAGGGGGATGTCGAACCGGCCTTCTTAACAGCCTATTCCAAGTGGTTTGCAGCGGAGATGATCGATCGCGAGCCTGTCCTCAGGGATTTCGTTTCCGTCGAACACATGGATTGCATTGAGGAGTTTCGGCGGGTGGATGACCAAGTGGCTAAACTGACCGCAGAATACACCCGAACCGTTCTGTGCGGACGGCTGCCTTCAAAAACTGAGGTGGGCCGAAAGGATGGCTATGGCATTCTCAAGCATGAGCTGCAGAAGAAGCGCAGTCACAAACCACTGCGCAGGCTGGCAAGCGAGATGGGGGAGGCTTTCAGCCATCTCGCGCCATGCATGCTGATGAGCCCGCTCTCAATCGCTCAATATCTTCCGGCAGATCAGCAACTCTTTGATCTGGTGATTTTCGATGAAGCCTCTCAAATCACCCCCTGGGATGCAGTTGGCTCCATAGCACGTGGCAGTCAGGTCGTCATCGCCGGGGATCCACGTCAAATGCCTCCCACGAACTTCTTCCAGCGAGGCTCAGGCGACAATGAGTTCGATGGCGATGTGGAGGAGGATCTCGAAAGCATCCTGGATGAATGCCTGGCTGTTGGGATTCCACGGCATAGTTTGAGCTGGCATTACCGCAGCCGTCACGAAAGCCTGATCGCTTTTTCGAATCACACTTACTATGGGAATCAGCTGATTACATTCCCTGCGGCTGTGACGCGTGACAGCGCTGTCATCTGGCGGCGGGTGCAGGGCACGTATGCAAAGGGTAAAGGGCAGACCAATCAAGTGGAGGCAGAGGCGATGGTCGCTGAGACTGTGAAGCGCCTGACCGACCCGAGTTTCATCAGGTCCGGGCAGTCTCTGGCTCTGATCACCCTCAACTCCAATCAGCAGGAACTAGTCGAAGATTTGCTGGACGCTGCCCGGCGGAAACTTCCTGAAATTGAACCGTTCTTCAGTGATTCGCTTTCTGAACCCGTGGTCGTGAAAAATCTTGAAACAGTTCAAGGTGACGAACGCGATGTGATTCTTCTGGGTATCTGCTATGGCCCCACCGAACTTGGCGCAGGAACCATGTCGATAAATTTCGGCCCTCTTAATCGGGACGGTGGTGAACGTCGGCTCAATGTTGCTCTGACCCGGGCAAAGCAGGAGATGGTGGTGTTCACCTCCTTTGATCATTCAATGATCGATCTCAACCGAACCGGTGCCCGTGCCATTCGAGATTTAAAGAACTTTCTAGATTTCGCTGACAGAGGGCCACGTGCTTTGGCTGAGGCCGTCCAAGGCTCCGTGGGCGGATATGATTCGCCCTTTGAGGAAGCCGTGGCCGAAAGGCTTCGGGACAAGGGTTGGGAAGTTGTTCCACAGGTGGGTGTTTCCCGCTTTCGCATTGATCTTGGTATCGTTGACCCCGACCGCCCGGGGGATTTCCTCGTTGGAGTCGAATGCGATGGTGCGACTTACCATCGAAGTGCAACGGCTCGCGACCGGGACAAAGTCAGAGCTGCGGTCCTTGAAGGTTTGGGATGGAATCTGCTCCGTGTCTGGTCAACCGACTGGTTCGTTGACCAAGCGCGCGAAACTGAGCGTCTGCATGCACAATTGGGATCAATTTTGGATGAAAAGCGGCAGAGGCCGAGATCGACCCCGGAAAGCAGTCAGTCGTTGACGGAGCCTTCAGAAGTCTTGGTTCACTCTGCCTTGCCTCAAATTTCCGCCTTTGCTGCGAAGGCGGGCGCCGAACCAGCCTTGGAGGCAGATGCAACCTCAGAAACCTTTGTCCTCCAAAGTGCAGTTGTCTATCAGACGGCTGACTTCTCTGAGTTTTTAGCCCACATTAACCCCGACAATTTTTATGATGCGAGCTACAATGGGGTTCTCGTTGACCTGATCAGGCAGACGCTCATAGCGGAGGCCCCCATAGCAGATGGTCTGCTGGTGCAACGCATCGCTCGTGCTCATGATTTCAAAAGGGCTGGCCGTCTCATTCGCGAGCGCGTTCTGGCTCTCGTGGATGCACATTTTCACCTGCGCCAGGATCCAGTCGAAGGCTTTTTTGTCTGGAAGCATGAGGCAGATCCCAAAGTCTCCATACCCTTTCGGTTTCCCGCCGAAGGAATGGATGCCCGGGGCATTGAAGAGATACCGAGTGAGGAAATACGGGCCGCCGCAGCGCACAGTGGTATGGAATGCTCGGCCGTCCAAATAGCGCGGATTCTCGGCAACAAGCGATTAACGACATCAGGCAAGGAGCGCATTGATCGCGCCCTGGGAGTGCCTGCGGATGCGCATTCTGACATTTCACAGCTGCTGTGAACGCGCAACTCCTTGCCATCAGATGCATTCCTCTCTTTGATTCATCACATCACTCTTTCGAAAGACTCTCACTGAATGGCTCTCAAAAAATCCGAACTTTACTCCTCCCTTTGGGCTTCGTGCGATGAACTCCGTGGCGGCATGGATGCCAGCCAGTACAAGGATTACGTCCTGGTGCTGCTGTTCATCAAATACGTCAGCGACAAGTTCGCCGGCAAGCCCTACGCGCCCATCCAGATTCCCCCAGGTTCCGCGTTCTCCGACATGGTCGCCCTCAAAGGCAAGCCGAGCATCGGTGACGACATCAACAAGAAGATCCTCGGGCCGCTGGCGAAGGCGAACGAGTTGTCCGACATGCCGGACTTCAATGATCCGAACAAGCTCGGCAGTGGCAAGGAGATGGTGGACCGGCTGGGCAACCTCATCGCCATTTTCGAGAATCCAGCCCTCGATTTCTCCCAGAACCGCGCCGATGGCGACGACCTCCTCGGCGACGCCTACGAATATCTCATGCGGCACTTCGCCAGCGAGAGTGGCAAGAGCAAAGGCCAGTTCTACACCCCTTCGGAGGTCAGCCGCGTCATCGCCCAGATTCTCGGCATACGGCAGGCGAAGACCAGCAACGACACCACCGTCTATGACCCCACCTGCGGCTCGGGCTCCCTGCTGCTGAAAATCGGTGATGAAGCCCGCCACGGTGGCAAGGACGTGCTCGTGTCCCTCTTCGGTCAGGAAAAGGATTCCTCCACAGCCGGCCTCGCCCGGATGAACATGATCCTGCACAACTATGCCACGGCAGAGATCAAGCAGGGCAACACCCTCGCCAGCCCGCTCTTCACCGAGGGCAGTGCGCTCAAGACCTTCGACTACGTCGTCGCCAATCCCCCCTTCAGCGACAAACGCTGGAGCACCGGCCTCTTGACCGACGCAGATCCTTTCGAGCGCTTCACCGGCTACGGCGTCCCACCGGCCAAGCAGGGCGACTACGCCTACCTCCTGCATATCATTCGTTCGCTCAAGAGCACAGGCAAAGGCGCGTGCATTCTGCCGCACGGCGTCCTGTTCCGGGGCAATGCCGAGGCGGTGATCCGCAGAAACCTCATCCAGCGCGGCATCATCAAGGGCATCATTGGCCTGCCTGCCAATCTCTTTTACGGCACCGGTATTCCTGCCTGCATCCTCGTGCTCGACAAAGAGCACGCCACCGCCCGCAAAGGCATCTTCATGATTGATGCCTCCAAGGGCTTCAAGAAGGACGGCCCGAAGAACCGCCTGCGCGAGCGCGACGTGCACCAGATCGTCGATGTCTTCACGAACGCCGAGGAGCACCCCGGCTACTCCCGCCTCGTCCCGCATGACGAGATCGCGAAGAACGACTTCAATCTCAACCTCCCCCGCTACATCGACACCCAGGAGTCGGAGGACATCCAGGACATTGGCGGCCACCTCCACGGCGGCATCCCCACGCGGGACATCGACGCCCTCTGCGACTACTGGCAGATTTGCCCTGAACTGCGAGCCACGCTCTTCCAGCCGTTGCGTCGCGGTTACTCCCAGCTCACCGCCCTCAGCTCGGAGCTGAAGCCGCTCATCCATGGCCACCCGCAGTTCGCCGCCTTCATCACCGGGCTGGAGAAGCATTTCAAAAAGTGGCGCAAGACCGCCGCCGTCAGTTTGAGAGAGCTCGCCCCTGGCTGCCACCCGAAGGAAGTCATCAGCCAGCATGCGGAGGTCCTGCTGCTCCATGCCGAGGGCCAGCCGCTCATCGACCCCTACTCCGTCTATCAGCACCTCCTGGACTACTGGTCCGCCACCCTGCAGGACGACTGCTACCTCATCGCCGCCGACGGTTGGGTGGCAAAGACGCAGCGCATCCTGGAGACCGACAAGAAGGGCAAGGTCCGGGACAAAGGCTGGACCTGCGACCTCGTGCCAAAGCCCCTCATCGTCGCCCGCTTCTTCGCCAAGGAACAAGCCGCCATCGAGACCCAACAGGCCGCGCTCGAAGCCACCACCGCCGCCCTCGCTGAACTGGAGGAGGAGCACGGTGGCGAAGAAGGCTACCTCGGAGCCTTGGACAAGATCAACAAGGCAGAGGTGACTGCACGGCTGAAGGAGATCAAGGGCGACAAGGACGCGAAGGAGGAAACCGCCTTCCTCAAGCAATGGCTGAAGCTCAACACCGAGGAAGCCGACCTCAAAAAGGCCATCCGGGAAGCCGAGGCCGCGCTCGACCAGCTCGCTCACGACCAATATCCAAAACTCAGCAAGGTCGAGATCCAGACCCTCGTCGTGGACGACAAATGGCTCACCACCATCGCTGCCGCCATTCAGGGCGAGCTGGACCGCGTCTCCCAGACCCTCACCAGTCGCATCCGCCTCCTCGCCGACCGCTACGCCGCCCCGCTGCCGCAGATCGTCGATGAAGTAGCTGCCCTCGCCGCCAAAGTCGATGCCCACCTCAAAAAGATGGAGGCGTCCGCCGCTCGATGAACTTCTCGGAGGAAATGGCCCGGCTTGACGATGAATGGCGCACCCGCCGCCGCCGCATTGATTCCCTCGTATCCGACTCTTGTTTGACCAACGGGGCCTTCCTGACGGGATACAAGATCGCCTACTACCACGCGCTGGCCCACGATTCAGCGGAGTTTCAGGCGTCCTACCAGAAGAGCATGGAGGCGATGATGTATCTTCATTCACGTGTCTGCATGCAGGCTCAGGCAATCGCCGAGCTGCACCTTCATCGGGACCACTCCGATCCCGCCACCTGGCAAGCCTACCCCTGCGCCGCTGCGCCGCTCATTCGCGATCTCAAGAATCTGATCGAGCAGCTACGCGTCCATGCCGCTGCTCTTCGCCCACAAGTTCCGAAGAAGCACCAACCGTCGATGGATGAGCCCTTCGAAAGGTTCTCGACATTGGCCCTCTCACTGGTGGAGGCGCTGGCGGAATCGTCCGCCTTTGCCGGAGAAATCGAGTATCTTCAAACAAGGGTTGAACCTATCGAGAAGGCGGTCAAAACCGGCTACAAACAGACCGAAGTCGGCGTCATCCCGGAGGAGTGGGAATGCACCCGAATGTCGGAAATTGCGAAACTAGAAAGCGGCCACACACCGAGCAAGAGACAGCCAAGTTATTGGGGTGGTTCCATTCCATGGGTTTCGCTGTTCGATACTGAAGGCCTGCAAGGTAGAGAAATTTTCGAGACAGCCAAGATGGTCACCGAAGAAGGGCTGAAAAATTCGTCCGCCAGGCTGCTGCCAAAAGGCACGGTAGTCTTTTCGCGCACCGCAACCGTTGGCAAAACAACGGTCATGGGGCGGGACATGGCAACCAGCCAAGATTTCGCCAACTACATTTGCGGTCCCAAGCTCCACAATCATTTCCTCGTCTATTTGTTCCGCAGCATGGGACGGACTTGGAAAGGCCTGATGGCAGGGAGTATTCATAACACGATTTACATGCCTGTGTTCAAGGCGCTGCAAATCGTCCGCCCCCCCCTCCCCGAACAACGCGCCATCGCGACGGCGTTGAGCGATGTGGATGGGCTACTGGGCGGGCTGGACCGGCTCATCGCCAAAAAGAGCGACCTCAAACAGGCCGCCATGCAACAACTCCTCACCGGCCAAATCCGCCTCTCCGGCTTCCACGGCAAGTGGAAGGTGAAGCGGCTGGGGGATGTGGGGTCGACTTACGGCGGATTGACCGGCAAAACCAAAACCGACTTTGGCGAAGGGCCGGCGCGCTACATCACCTTCATGAACGTCATGTCGAACGTTGTGATTGATTGCGGAACTTTCGAGCAAGTGCAGATCGCACCAACAGAATCTCAGAATCGCGCAAAGAAGGGTGACCTGTTCTTCAATGGCTCGTCAGAGACCCCCGAAGAGGTCGCTATGTGCTCCGTGTTGCTTGATGACGTTCGAGACGTTTACCTAAACAGCTTTTGCTTTGGCTTTCGATTTCACGACGGCGTTGAGGCAGATGGATTGTTCTTGGCTTACTATTTCAGAAGTAAAGAAGGCCGCGAGTTGATGAAGTCGCTCGCTCAAGGCTCGACTCGCTACAACTTGTCAAAGGTTGCGCTCCTCAAGTCCCCGCTTTGTTTGCCCACACTCCCCGAACAAACCGCCATCGCCGAGGTGCTGACGGAGATGGACGGGGAGCTGGCGGTGCTGGAGCAGCGGCAAGAGAAGACCCACGCCCTCAAGCAGGCCATGATGCAGGAACTCCTCACCGGGAGGACGAGGCTGATATGAAGCCCCCCCCGCTGCCATCATTCTACATCGGTTGGGACGTCGGTGGCTGGAACTGCGACAAGAATGGGAAGAGCCGCGATGCCATTGTCATCCTAGATGACCAACTGACCATCTTAGGCACTCCCTGGCGCGGTAACCTGCGTAACTGCATCTGTACAGCAACAACGACGAGTGAATGGCTCAAGACCTTGTTCTTGAAATGTGAGGCTGTGTGGCCCAACGGCCCGATGGATGTGACTATGGCCATTGATGCGCCATTGGCGTTTTCCGACGAGTTCGTGGCCTTAGTCACCCGCGGCGTATCTGTTGAACCGGACGACGTTTCGGGAAGGAATCGATATCTCTTTCGTCAAACCGAACGCCACCTGTTCGAGAAGGGTCTGAAACCCTTGTCGGCCATCAAAGACATGATTGGTAGTCAGGCGACAAAAGGGATGCACGTGCTTTCCAAGTTCGCCCCAAGGATCGAAAGCTGCGGTGTGTGGACGGACGGCCACAGCTTCCGCGCCATCGAAACCTACCCCGCAGCCTGCCGTGAAACACTGGAGGTTAAGAGCCTCCTGAAAGGCTGCAAGTCACTGGGTAACAATGATAAAGACGACGCGCATGTTTGCGCCATTATTGCGCATTTGTTCTCAACAAGGCGCGAAACACTGGAAGAACCGGACAACACCGCACCGAGCGGCGAAGGCTGGATTTGGGTCCCCGCGAGGAGTGAATTCACATGAACGAATCGTCGGAATCATCATACCAAGTGACTCGTTCCGGGGATGAGAATCCTTCGAACTTTCAAGCAATCTTTTGTTCCGGTGATCGTGCCGTTCCTGTCAAGGTGCCCGATTACCAACGCGCTTACTCATGGGATGAGAAGCAGATCGACTTGTTCATTCGAGACCTCTCCAAATACCAAGGAGTCGGCAAAGGGTATTACTTTGGTCACTTCATCGCTGAGGACCTCGGGAAGCATTGGGAAATCGTGGATGGCCAGCAACGCCTAACCACATTCGTACTGTTCTTGATGGTGTGCCAGCTTCGCTCACCCATAGGAGCGCACGAGTTCGCTTATTCGATGATCGAGCACTTTTCAACGGTCAGCTATGATTGTGAAGCACTGGGAACTATTGGCCGTAATCTTGGGTCATTTCTTGGGGCTGACAGAAAAAACGAAGAACGTAAGCCGCCGTCGGACGAAGAGATCGTCGAAGGCTTGTCATTGAAAGGGAGTTTCACCCGCTCTCAGAGAAGAATGGTGCTCGCCTTGATTCGCTTTCATCAGGCTTTTGAGAAGGGGAAGCTGCGCCAGGAAAAGATCGGGGATTACATCTCAGCCGTCATGACGGCCCACTGCTCGCATCACTTGGCACCGGACAAGGCGGTGGCGGTCAATATCTTTGAGATGCACAACACCCGAGGCGTTCCTTTGACAACATTGGAGATCGTGAAGGCCATGCTCATGAAATTCGTTTATGATCACGGTGGTGCGGATCGCGAGTTGAAAGTTGCGCAAATCCAGACGGCATTCGGCGAGATCTACGGAATGGAAGAGCGGCTGGCCGCACGCAGTTTTCGTGGGGAGATGACGATGGAGCAGCTGCTCCGCCTGCATCTCAGGGTTGTGGATGACGGCACCAAAGTGTCGGCCACTGATTTTCAATCCCCTCCCGCGAATGCCAATGCTGAAGCACTGGTCGAGTATGTGGACTCAAGGCTTCGTTTCAAGAATGGTGACAAGATCAAGCTGGAGAAGCCGAAAGACGCCGGTGTGAAGTATGCGCTTCGTCTTGCCGAAGAGTTTAGGGTGTCTGTAGGCATCGTAAGTGAAACTTTGCCGGCATGGGACAAGCAGGATGAGCTGGTGGGTGATGTCTTGATTTTGGATAGGGACTTGAGCTGCCAGTTTTTCCTCATCATTTGTCGGCGTTTGAAGGGGGAGCAGGACAAGGCCGATGGTCGCATTGGAAAAGAGTCTCTCAGGCTGTGGGAGAAATTACTGTTCACGCGGGACTTCCATGGCGGGTATCACAACCTGAAGGGTGGAAGGGACGATTTCCCGACAATGTTCGCGTCCTGTGGACCTGATGAAGCGGGCATAACGGCGGTGGTTAAACGTTATTTGGAAGATGGATTCCGCCCTGACCGGACCAAGGGCCTCCAAGCCATGGTCGCCGCGTATTTGAACGAGCATAAGCCGAGCGTCTTGAATGGTGCGTTCCACTGGTGGAAGTCCAAGATGATTTACGCCATCTACAAATACGAGATCAGCCTGAGCGCGAACATCCGTGATGTGATGAAGGGAACCATCTCCGTCGAGCACATTTTGCCACAGGAGTGGCAGTGGAAGTGGGTCAAAGGATCGAGTGGCGTTTTAGGGGAGCTGTCAGACGAGGAGAAAGCACATTGGTTAAAAGCCGTTGATGCCGTCATCAATGGGATTGGGAATCTCCTTCTGATCACACCCGGGGAAAATTCGTCAGTCAGTAACGCTCATCCCGCAGACAAGAGATATGAAAGATACTGCGCAGGGTCTTACGCGGAGCATAATTTAAACCGCGAAAAGTGGAGGCACGCGGAAGAATGGTCTGGCCTGATTCACGAACGCGGGGAGCGGATCTTCAAGTTCATGCTCTCCAATCTCGTTGACGCTTCTGAATGTCCCCGGATTTCAGCAACCGACTAATGCCATGCATGAGCAATCTCATCCAGATTACAGAACGCAGAACCTCGTCATTGCTTTTTTCACGCACAAGAGCCGTGCCGATTGCATTGGCGAGTGGAACAAGTGGAAGAAGCCCTGTGCCATCAATCAGGCCATGCTGAAGGGACTCTTCACTGGGAGGACTAGATTTTTATGAACCAGAACGAGCCTCATTCCACACCCAATGCCCCCGTTTCTTGGAAATTGCGGAGCGATGAACTCCAAAAAGAGGTTGATGCGGCTGCCGCCTTTGGCCTTTTTCCGCCGATTGAAGTGGAAGTGCTCGCTGATGCGCCTAGTGCAATTTTGGTTTCGCCGAAGGCTGGCGAAGGTAACAGCGACTTAAGCAACGCTTTGGATTTCATTGCAAAAAGGCTGCTCCCAAGGCACGACGACGCACGAAATTTTCTATTTCGTGGCGTCGAGCTAACCCGGCTGGGTCAGGTCATAGACTTTGGTTGTGACGTAACTCCCACAACGGCTCCTATCTATGCATCAGAGTATGCCAAGAAAGCCTTGGAATACGGCAGTCTCGTCATGGTATTCGATTCGGCTAAGCTTGATAAGACGTTCAGAAAAGTGCCCAAGTCAGAGTCTGCCGAAAAACTGAGCCGCCTCAAAGCTGAATATCCCACCGCAATCGAAGAGGCTGAACATTGGTGGTTTTCATTGCTGCCAGCGGGCAATGGTCGAACCGGAACTTTCTACGAAAGTTATTTTACCTTTTTCATTCCGGGTGACCCCCGTGAGGCACTCCTGATGCTGTTTTTGATCGGGAACGATCGAAATGCACTTCGCGCAGAGTTCCAGCAGCGCGCGAGGCCATCCCAAGGAGGACCAAATGCGCATGCGTGAAGCCACGGAAACATTCGATTCGTTGTGGGAATACTGCACCAACCATGGCAGAGCGCTTCCACGGGATTGGCAAAAGCTCTACGACTTGCTCCACAACAAACGCCAGAAGCCATCGGGCGGCTGGATACCTTCGTTACCCATAATACTGGCGGCGTGGCACGCCACCATGCCGATTGAGAAGCAACTGCGCTTCAAGGAACACATTCAGTGGGCGAGCGACCAGAATCAACTGGCTGAAATTGGCAGCTACCTGCGTTCATTGCCCGAGGACCAGTGGTATCACTTTGGCGAATTCTAATCACATGAGCACCCTTGGCAAACCAGAACGCGCCACGCAGAATCGAGTAGCCGCGCTGTTCCGCGAACAACTTGATTACACCTACCTCGGGGACCGGAGTGATCGCCATAACAGCAACATCGACGAGACGCTGCTCACGGCCTATCTCATCAGAGCGGGCTACGCCCCGGAGCAGATCAGCCGGGCCATCTACCTGCTGCGCCTTGACGCGGACAATGCCAACCGCAGCCTCTACGACAACAACAAGGCCGTGTACAGCCTGCTGCGCTATGGCGTGCCCGTGAAGGTGGAGGCGGGCAGAGTGACGGACACCGTCAAGCTGATCAACTGGGAGCAGCCGGAGGAGAATGACTTTGCCATCGCCGAGGAGGTGACACTCAAAGGAAACTTCGAGCGCCGGCCCGATCTGGTGCTGTACGTGAATGGCATTGCCATCGCTGTGATCGAACTGAAGAGCAGCCATGTCTCTGTGAGCGAAGGGATTCGCCAGTTGCTCTCGAACCAGACGAAAGAATTCAATGAGGGGTTCTTTACCACGGTCCAAATCGTCTTTGCCGGGAATGACTCGGAAGGGCTGCGCTATGGGTCCATCGGCACGGGAGAGAAATATTTCCAGCAGTGGAAGGAAGACGAAGAGGACAACAGTCATTTCAAGCTGGACAAGTACCTGCTGAAGATGTGCCGCAAGGACCGGCTCATCGAGCTGATGCACGATTTTGTGCTTTTTGACGGCGGGGTGAAGAAGCTGCCACGGGTGCACCAGTATTTCGGTGTGAAGGCGTCGCAGGCGCATGTGCTGGCGCTCAAAGGTGGCATCATCTGGCACACCCAGGGCAGCGGGAAGAGCATCGTGATGGTGCTGCTGGCCAAGTGGATTCTCGAAAACAGGCCGAAGGCCCGTGTGTTGATCCTGACGGACCGTGACGAACTGGACAAGCAGATCGAGCGAGTCTTTACCGACAGCGGCGAGGCGATCTACCGCACCAGCAGCGGCCATGATCTGATGGCACAGCTCGGCCAGGCCAAGCCGCGCCTGCTGTGCTCACTGGTCCACAAGTTTGGCAAGAAGGGGGTGGATGACTTTGACGCCTTCCTGGTGGAACTCAAACAGCAGCCCAGCCCGGCGGTGGGGGAGCTGTTTGTCTTTGTGGATGAGTGCCACCGCACCCAGACCGGCAAGCTGCACAAGACGATGAAGGCCATGCTGCCGGGGGCGGTCTTCATCGGCTTCACCGGCACGCCACTCCTGAAGGAGGACCAGGCGACGAGTCTCGAAGTCTTCGGCGGCTACATCCACACCTACAAGTTTGATGAGGCCGTGAGAGATGAGGTGGTGCTGGACCTCGTCTATGAGGCGCGGGATATTGACCAGACGCTGGGCTCCCAGGACAGAATCGACGCTTGGTTTGATGCCAAGACCCAAGGCCTGAACGAGTGGCAGAAGGCCGCCCTGCGCGAGCAATGGGGCACGATGCAAAAGGTGCTCAGCTCACGCTCGCGCATGGAACGCGTGGTCGAGGACATCGTCTTCGACTTCAGCGTGAAGCCCCGCCTCGCCAGCAAGCGCGGCAATGCGATCCTGGTGGCATCAAGCATCTACGAAGCCTGCAAGTACTACGAGCTCTTTCAAAAGACCGTCTTCAAGGGCAAGTGCGCCATCGTCACCTCCTACAACCCGCAGGCGCAGGACGTGACGCTGGAGGAAACGGGCGCGAACGACCCCACGGAAAAGCAATTCCTCTTCGACACCTACACCGCGCTGCTCAAGAGCGTGGACGCCAAGCCGGGCAAGTCGAAGACGGAAACCTATGAGGATGAGACCAAGGAGCGCTTTCAGAAACAGCCGGCGAACATGCGCCTGCTGGTGGTGGTGGACAAGCTGCTGACCGGCTTTGACGCGCCAAGCTGCACCTACCTTTACATCGACAAGTCCATGCAGGATCACGGGCTCTTCCAGGCCATCTGCCGCACCAACCGGCTCGATGGCGACGACAAGACCTTCGGCTACATCGTGGACTACAAGGACCTCTTCAAGAAGCTGGTGAACGACAAGGGCACCGGGGCGCTCCAGGTCTATACCTCCGAAGTGGATGACACCGATGGCGGCGCCAGCCCCGAGGTGCTCATGCAGGACCGTCTGAAGAAGGGAAGCGAACGTCTGGACGGGGCACTGGAGGCGATAGCGATGCTCTGCGACCCCGTGGAGCCGCCGAAGGGCGAACTGGAACACATTCACTACTTCTGCGGCAACACCGAGATCCCCGCAGACCTCGCAGAGCATGAGCCTCAGCGAGTCGCCCTCTACAAATCCACCGCCGTGCTCGTGCGTGCCTATGCGAACATCGCCGACGATTTGCCCAGGGCCGGCTACACGGATGGAAGGATCGCGCAGATCAAGCAGGACCTCGACCGCTATCTCAAGCTGCGCGAGATCATCCGCCGGGCCAGTGGTGAGACGATTGACCTCAAAGCCTTCGAGGCCGACATGCGGCACCTCATTGACACCTACATCGAGGCTGATGACCCTCGGAAGATTTCAAGCTTTGATGAAGTCGGCCTGCTCAAGCTGATCGTGGACAGCGGCATGGCCGAGGCGATCAAGAAGCTGCCGGATGGGATCAAACGCAGCCAGGCAGCCGTAGCGGAAACCATCGCCAACAACGTGCGCAGCAAGATCATCAAAGAGCATCTGAACGACCCCGCCTTCTACGACAAGATGTCGGTACTTCTGAAGGAGGTGCTGGACGATCTGCGAGCGAAACGAATCGACTATGAGGAGTTCTTGAAACGCATGGCTGCCGTAGCCAAAGATGTGCAGCAGGGCACGGGAGGAGACATGCCCGCCCAGCTCGACACACCCGGCAAGCGAGCGCTCTACAACCAACTGGAAGCTGAAGCGGCCTCAGGGGACAAGGCTAACGTGGGAGAGGTGGCTGCAGCGGTGGATGGCGTGGTGCCGAACTCCTTGCTGGACGTGGCTCTACGCGTGGACAAGGCAGTCAAGGCCCGGCGGCCAGACAGCTGGCGCGGAGTGAGGGCGAAGGAACTGATGATCAAAGGCATCATCAACGACGTCGTGTCTGGTGATGACCGTGTGGAGCGGCTGTTTCTGATCATCAAAGCCCAGCCTGAATACTGATGCCGACGCAGATCCAGCTTGGGGAGATCGCCGTCGAGGTGGTACGTAAGGGCATCAAAAATGTCCACCTCAGTGTGCATCCCCCCACAGGCCGCGTGACCATCGCCGCGCCCTCGCGCATGAGTCTCGACACGGTTCGCGTCTTTGCGATCTCCAAGCTCGGGTGGATCAGGCAGCAGAAGAAGAAATTGCTCGAACAGGAGCGCGAGACTCCCCGCGAGTACCTCAATCGCGAGAGCCATTATGTCTGGGGCCAGCGTTATCTCCTCAAGGTGATCGAGAGTGACCAACCGCCGGCGGTAGAACTGGGGCACCGCGAGATCGTGCTGCAGGTGCGTCCGGGCTGGCCTCAGACCAAGAAGCATGAGCTGCTCGAAGCCTGGTATCGGGATCAGCTCAAAGCCGCCGTGCCACCCTTGATCGCCAAATGGGAGCGACTCATGGGCGTGAAGGTGGAGCGGTTCTATGTGCAGCGCATGAAGACGAAATGGGGGAGCTGCAATCACCGCGCCCGAACTATCCGCCTGAACACCGACCTCGCCAAGAAACCCGCCGATTGCCTTGAATACCTCGTCGTTCATGAGCTGGCGCATATCCTCGAACCGACCCACAACGCCCGGTTCATTTCCCTGATGAACCAGTTCATGCCCAAGTGGCAGTCACGCCAGCAGTCCCTCAACCGCCTGCCCGTGAGGCATGAGAAGTGGGGGTATTGAGGGGGGAGGCGGAGTGTTGTTGGAAGGGAAGGGGCAAGACACAGGGAACTCATGTGTCCGGCGAGGGGGCACAGTGATGGTGCGGGAGAAGGAGGTGGCACAACCTGAAGCAGTCCAAGCTTAATCTTGGCCAGGGGGTTCACAGGGAAAATCCCAACTAGCGAAAAAAGTTAGTCCAAAAGGTCTTTCAGGCTGATTTTTAACCCGTCACACAATTTTAAGATAACCCAGAGCGTTGGGCGCGCTTCATTCCGTTCAAGATTCGGGATGGTATTGCGGCCAATTCCTATTTTTCTCGCCAATTCGGCCGCTGCAATACCTTGCTTCTCTCGTTCTTGCTTGAGGGCCAAAATGATGGAGCGCTCGCGAGGATCAATCTGAGATGGGTGTTCCATCTGTTCAAACATCCCCCGTTGACACAACATGCACGCCCATTAAAATGGGCGTTAGTGGTTGCCAGAACTAGCATATGCCCCAGATCAATTGCCCCAGTTGTAAACATCAGTTTTTTTCAGATTCTCCTGGAGCTTTTTTGACTTCTGCGGGTTTTGCAATTGCTGGCGCGATCATCTGCAGATTGTGTTTTGGACACTTTATTGTAAATGACACGCTCGGTCCAATGGACATCGATGAAGGAGTGCACCGCTTCAAAGCTCCTCCTGCAGACGGCAATCCGGTGCGGGGTGTTGGGTATCTACTGGTAAGCGTGCTTGGTTTTTGGGGCTTCATTGGTGGATTTGCCGGCTGCTTTGTAGGCATGGCCATTGACCATTTTTCGCGGCGTTGCCCCAAATGTGGGCACAAGCAATGAGTGATATTCATTTGAACCAAAACTGAAAGGTGGTTGCCATGGCACAGATCGCAAAGAAAGTACGCAAATCAGAGGTCGCCGGTGTTGGATGTTGGATCCAGTTCGCCGGCTTGTTAGCACCGGTGGTGGGCTATTTCTTGGCGGGTGAAAGCGGTGCCATGTACGGAGGTGCCTTGCTTTTGATATTCTTAGTTGTGGGCTCGGTGAAGTCGGCTCGCTGGATCTGCGGCAACTGCAAGAACCCTCTGTATAGCAAAGCCGTTACGTGTTGCCCTGCATGCAGGTGTGAGCTGCAATAGCGGTTGGAGCATTTCCGTGGCAAAATCGCCATGGGTGCAGACTTGCACCAAGGTGATTTCTGGCGCTTGCCAACCTCTAACGCCCTGCATGTCGGACATGTCAGGGCCATGTTTCACCATCAGGTCGCAACAGCCGCCCGGCCATGCGCTGACACGCTGACTGTCAGCGAAAACCCGCCCTCAGGCCGCCTGTCGCAGCATTCCATCCGGTTCAATGGTCACCAGTCCCTTGGATTTCAGCCTCTGGATGGCACTGTCGCGAGCTTGGGCACTCAAAGCATGGAAGCGGCGCTGCAAATCCCTGGGGTGCAGCGGCCCATGGTCCTTCAGCCGCTGGAGTATGACCTCTTCCAAGGCTGCCATGTCAGTGCTGTCAGTGGCCTCTCTGGCGCTGTCAGTGGATGCCGCACCCTTGTAGCTGCATACGACCCGGTAATGTTCCTGGCACAACCATCGGGTCAACCGCACGGCCTGCTGCATGGTTGCTTGAAGGTCGTTTGGATCACGTTTGGGCGGTTCCTGCGCTTCTATGGTGGGCTTCATGTCCAGCGCTCGCCCAATCGTTTTGGACACCAGCAGTACGCTAAAGAGGCGCAAGGGGAGATCTGGCAACCATGACAGGTACGGATGCAAGGATTCAGGCACCCGTACAAGTGCATCGGCAAACTGCTCGTATAATTCTTCCGCTACCTGCCTCGCGTGTTTGTCCATCGCAATGATGCCTGGATTCTCCGGGGAAGCATTTCTACGGTAATCGAAGGCCGCATTCAAGCACTTGGACCACTCCACGAACTCCACTGCATCGACAGCAGGCAAACGTTTGGGATTTCCGTGCTGCAGGAACAATAGCACAGGTGCTGACTGGTTTACTGTGGCACCACGACGGTCAAACAGAGCTCTCCTGACTGGCTCGCGTGCAGTAAGCCACAGTGCATGTACTGTGCCGGGGACCTCTGTCCCCTTGGACGTGACCGTCAACGGCTTTCCCTGCCAGCCAAGCTTGAGCATTTCCGTCAGCTTCTGTTGTTTGCCGGGAGGTAGCTGGGCCCATTCCGCCATTGGGTCACCTGCGCCATTCATGATGACGGCACAGTGATCCCGTGAATCAACAACGGCACGGGCTGCTGCATCGGGATCCACTCTGGAGAGGATGGTGCGTTGACGCATCATGTTCACGACGTTAAGGGGGAGCTTCTCCGCATAGGCTGCGAATTGTGGATCAATTGAGCTGCGGTCTGGTCCCTTGGTTGCGACATTGCGCAATGCTTCCTTGATCACTGCTCGAACATGGTCGGAATCCAGATTCTGTATCCGGGTGGCCTCGTCAACCCAACCCCGGCCCAGTACAGACAGCCAGTCAAAGGGCAGCAGGCTGTCGGAGAGCACAGCGAGACTGAAGCAGGGGGGGATTAGGGTTGAACCATCGTCCAGCAAGCACGAACGTCCTGAACTTGCGGCGAGGTGGGCCAGGCCGGCAACCACAACAACGGGGGTGTCTAGGCCCAGGAGTGCAGGACCTTTGGCGGCCAAGGCAAGCAGCCGGGGCGGGATGCAGTCGCACACCTCTTCAAAGCTGTCACCGCTGCCGAATTCAAATGGGGGGGGAGGTGTCATGCGCGATTAGGGTGCGTATTCGAGATGAAAGTTGCACATGGTGGAGGTGCCGTGCTGAGGGGGGCGAGGTGTATAATGAATGCTCAAGATTGGCCAATAAGCTGTAAGATGTTATCCGGATCGACCCGCACCCGTCCTTGTTGTTGCAGGAGGTTTAGTACAGGCTTGAAAGAATCCGCACTCTGCTTGTTGCAGGACCGCTGCAGGTCCCGCACTTTGCATGGACCTTTGCGGCTCAAAATAGAGGTGACCTTTTCAGCACTTTTCAGGAGGTTACGCACAGTGTACATTTCACGCGCCTGCTTCAGCATGGTTGCATGCATCTTTGCCGCATAGAGTGCAGTCGTGAACGCCGCCTTGCCGCACCAAAATGCCTCCCTGTCGTCGCGGAACTGGAGGAACACCCACATGAGACGTTCCGGCAGGTCACAAAACTGCACGACCTGTGAACTGTTGCGCGGCAAGGCCTCCTCAAGCAACTCCAGGTATTCATTCTGCGTTCTTTGAAACATCGTTTGGTAGTCTGGAGGGATCGGCAATCGGCTCTGCATCTGCATTGGTCCGTAGCACCGCCTCTCCAACAGGTCGTGCACGAGATGGTCGTAGTGCCGCCATGCTTCGTCCGCCTTGTACTCTTTGTTCCGAGTTGCCGTTCCCGTGGAACCATCCCACAGGAGGCATTGATCGTACAGCGCGTTCCATGGGGATGACTCATCCTGCAGCGTATCGCCTAGCCGTTCCAATGTCATGGTAGCCCACAGATTGACGCGCGCGTGCTCGAAAGTGCCCGGTCCCTGATCTGGGTGCAGAGGCGCAAACTCCATATCACGACCACGTAACTGGGCTACCAAGTCGCGTACCAGCGCTTCATCCTTGGCGGAGAGTTTGTGAAACGGGTCGAACACTCCGCCGGCTGGCATAAGCAGCAGAGCCTCACGATGAATGGTTTCGTTCAAGGCCGTGGCAACCTTGTCCAGTGAGATGCCCTCAAAGAAAAAAGATGGCAGATGTACGGCGCCCGGACTGCTGCGTACTGGATTGCCTCCGAGGCCAAAGTACATCATTGAGCCGGTTAGCCTCATCTCATCAAAAACTTGGGAATCGAGTCCGCGTTCTGTGAACAGCTTTTCTTGCCCCTCGTTGGCATTCTCCTTCCGCTGGTGGAAGAATGCGGGAAGGCCTCCGTGTTTGCCGCCCGAGGGCGGAGCTCCGCTAGGGAACGTCCACATGTCGGCGAGACGGCGCGAGTGGCTGCTGGCACTTTGGCGCAGCCAGTTCGCACGAGTACGGAGCGGATGAAACAGCCGTCGCTCCAGTAGATGCAATCGAGATGCCGTACTGCCGATGCGCAGCAGGCTGAGGTGGGGTTTGACACGGCCGCCGCAGGAATCCACCAGGCCCGCATAGGGACCGGCAATGTTGGTCAGTACACCTGCAATCCCAATTGCCACATCAACGGGGTGCAGGCTGTACTCAATGGCAATGCCTTCGATGTATGCGCCGTAGGACACCCCGGGCTTGTTGAGTGCCTGGGAAGTGCAGGCACTCGGAACAGGTGGAGTCGCAGGTGCGTCGAATGTGGGGAGGGCAGGGGTGGCTGGATCTGGAGTTGCGTTCATGATGACAATCCGGTGAAGAGTTCAGGCTGCGGTGAACTGAAGTGCAGTGGCCATGAATGATCTTGGCGTTCTTACTCCCGATGAATCGGTGCGGCCCGTGTGGGTGACATGAAAAAGCTCCGGTCATGCGTACGGGGTGTCAAGAACAAGCGCTCGGCGCATGCATTATTTGAAGACCTCGATGACCACCTTTGATGACATTGTGGACGTCTGCTCCTTGTGTAACACGCTGTGGGACGCTTTGCACAGCGGCGAGATGTTCGTAGCGTTGATATGTAAGGGCCAGGAACTGGCGTAACCCGCGAAACGTTAACAGCCGCGCGGCGCAGCCACGGATTGATTCTCCCGCACGATACGTCCACGTTAGCTCAACAAAAAAGTAAGGTGCATGAGCTTCGCAATGACGCCGCCCACTGTGTCCTCACGGAAAATGATTCCGCCCTTCCGCGTCGCGTTCAACCCCGGTTGACTGGGCGTACTTGCCCCGCCCAGGGACAACCCTGCGGAGGGGGGCTCGGTTGCGATCATGGCGGATGATCTGGATGGTTCGTAGGCGCTCACCGCGCTGGCCCCCCGATGGAGCCAAGGATCATGAGCATGAAGGTTATGGCCCCTTTGGGCAGCTCCAGATCAATGCAGGCACCACTCAGGTGGGTGACCGCAAATCCGCCCAGGCGCGTTGGGTCTGACAGTCAGGGCATGCTGCACCACGAGCGCCGACAGCTCGGCAACGTACAGTCGCTTGTGCCAAAACAAGCATGTCAGCGAAACCGTCCGGGGATCACGGTCCCGCCACTGGCTGTTTTTGAATCCCGGCCGAGACGGCGGTATCGAGGAAGTAGGCCTGATGGACGGTGGTGGAGAGCATCGGAGGCCCGCGACGGCGACCTGGTAGCGGAGACTCCCAGTATGGCGACGAAAAGTACAGCTGCTGTTGAATAAAGTACAACGGGCAGAGCGTCGGCGAGTACAGGCAAGGCTTAGCTGTACAGCCCGGACAAATTACGCCATCCAGGTTGTGTACATCGCAACGGCGTAGCTGTGGTGTGATTCGTCACTGACGCTCGTTGCGCGCCGTTGGTGTGAGTATGTGCGTTCAAGCTCCGCCGCAAGAACCTGGGCGTTTGGTTTGGCCAGGGGGCCATTTGACGATCTTTTTGCGTTTCCCCGTAACTTCCTATTATATCACCCCTCGTGAGGGTTTATGGGAAAACGCCTCAAGATCGTGAGATTGCAGTAAGAAGCACCTCATTGACACCCCACTGGCACTCGGCGGCTGCTGTCGCCCCCACTGGCTCATCCAACGGACACCAAGCGGCAATCTGCCCACAATCTCGATGGCAGTTCCACGAACCCCCGATCTTTCAAGCGGTGCGAGAGCTTCTTGTCCGTGAGCGGGTAGCGGTGCCCCTTTTCAATGGCCCACCGCTGGTACGATTTGTACATCGCCGGCTTTGTCGTTGTAGCTCCGGGTACGGAATTGACATTGTCATTTATGAAGTCGCCAAGAATGTCCTGATCGCTTTGGTATTCAGCCGTTGCCGAAGTGACACAACGAGGAGCGGCCAACCCGGCAGTCTCCCACTGTCGCAGCCCAGCAATGGCCCAGTTGAGAATACCGGGCAGTTCGGTACACAACTTGGCGGGCAGGTCCTTGTCGATTTCTTCCGCAGTGATTGTGGCCGTGAATGGAACCAACTGTACCCGCCGCCAGATGCCGTGATCAGTGCCGCAAATGTCCGGCCTGTGGTTCCCGAACATCCACAATTTACAGGTTGGGCGGAATTGGACCCCCTCCTTATAAAGCTGCCGGCCGTGGACGGTATCGCCGCCGGTGAGATCTTTGATGAACTTCTCATTGAGACGAACGCCCTCTTGGGTCTCGCTGCCAAATAGGAAGCGACACCCATGTAACCCCGCCACCTCATCTTGCGGCGTGTCTGCGCCATGCTTGGACATCGCCAACAACTTCTCGCTGGAGCGGGCACCGTATTCGCCGCTCAGGTTCTGCAGGGTTTCGATGAAGGTGCTCTTGCCGTTACGTCCGGCGCCGTGGAGGAACCAGAAAACATGCTCCACCGTCTGACCTGTTAGGCTGTACCCAACGCTCCGTTGAATGAACTCCGCAAGTCCATCATGTCCTCGCGTCACTCGCTTGATGAAACCTTCCCAAATAGGGCAGATGGCATGCGGATCGAAAGCGGTACCTACTCCCCGCGTTACATATGCTTCAATTGATGTTTGTACCAACTGGCCAGTCTGTAAGTTCAACGTGCCGTTCTCAACGCCGATGAGCCACGGATCGGTGTCCAGTTGACTGAGGTGAACGATCACTTTTGGATTTGTTTCCGCCAGAGCGATGGCGTTCTCCATTGTTTTGCGGTTGCCCAAGCACAATGCCCGCTTAACGGCTTCGGCACGAGCGTTGTCCTCTTGCACGGCACTGGCCTCCCGAAGCGCGTGGCGAGACAGGCTGGAAGTCATCGTGTGGATCTGCTTCGAGCCGTCGCGTTGCCACCTGAGACCAAACGTGAGCCACTTATGAAGCTGCGGACAGTAAACGGCCCGGCCATGGATGAAGTCTGCCAGCGCCTCGGCGTTGCCAAGGTCGTTCTTCGAATATTGCCACAACGGGCGAATGACCGGTGCTGTCTCGGTGTTCGGACGCTCGATTAACAAATATCCCGGGGGTTTGGTCGACGACTTTGCAGCACTGTCGAGTTTGTAGAGCAGTCTGCTTTCGTTCCAAGGAGGCCGGCATCCCAAATTCCACTTTGCAAGCAACGGCAGCGCCGCCTGCACATTCAGGTTAAAACCACGGACGAGCGCGGTGGCGGCGTCGAAGAGGGCATCGTCTCCACCATTCCCGGAAACGGACACTGGCATCTTGTCCAGATAGGCCTCAGCGCGCTCCAAAACAGCGTGGTCGGTCTCATTCATCAAGCTGTCAACGAGTGGCGGCATTTGAGGAGGAGCTTCAGCGCGCACAACCGGCACTTCCAACGACACCGCATCAGGATTAGAAACCAAGGCAGGGTCGTAGCAGACAAAGCAGAGCCGACTTGAATCTGAGCATTTCTCATCAATCGCCTCGTCGTAGGTCTCGCGCATGTACTCCATTGCCGCTTCGAACGCAACTTTGTGCCGTTGGATGTCGGGTGGGATGCGCATGATTGCTTTTACACCATCGCCAGATGGTGAAATCCAGGCGGCGAGAATGTGCTGATCTTTCCCGATTCGATCACGCAGGGCTGCCGCATTGCCAACGTGGTCCAAATCGATTTGCAGCAGTCCGCTATGCTCAAGCACGTCGGAGCCCTTGTGGCCGCCTCGGGTGCTTCCGGAAAGCATGACCGCTGGCAGCGCTCGTTTCATCTGCTCACGCGCTGGTTTGTCAGCGGCGCGTAAGGCCGTGATTTGATCGGCCCACTTCCCGGTTCGAATGTCGTCCAAGAATGTGCGCAGAGGCAAATTTATGCCAGGTCTGGCCAGGTGCTGAAAGAAAGCGATTTGAATGTCAGCAAAGTTTTGCGGGTTGGACTGCGGCGATGGCAGTTCCGGGCATGCGGCAGGTAAAGCTATCCATAGCGGCGCCTGCTGCGGATTTGGCCAAGGGGGAGCTGAAGGCGTAGGCGGCTGCTGATATGGAGGCGGTTGAGGCGGCCACGGTGGAGGTCCCTGCAGACATGGCAGCGGGTATCCACCTGCTCCCAGATCAGCCGGTAAGCGGTGACGCTGACTAAGCGCGTTTGCGTCGATAAGAGAATTGTTTTGCACGACCGAAATGTGGTTGTGCCGACGCCCGGCTGTGTCAGATTTACGTGTCTCCTCGAAAAAGACCCGCGTTGTCTGTATGGTATGGGCGCGCGGCTTTTTCTATGCTTTGGATTCGGTTTCGATTTTCTCGATGTCAGCCAAGGAGAATCTGATGCCCCGGCCAAGATGATGAGCTTGGAGTTTTCCGGCCTTTCTCCAAAGGCGAAGTGTCTTTGGAGTGATTTTCCAACGGAATGCCAACTCGCGTACGGTCAGCCACGGTGATGTAATGGGTGTCAAGGTTTTCACAAGACCCCGACTATTCGCTTGTTTCCGCAACACTCAAAAGGACTACCCCTTTGCATTTTTTTACTTTTTACTGAGCAACTTTTCTCTTGTCCGTCCTCTTAATAGTAAGGCTGATGGTTGCAATCAATTGAAATTCAATGATGTATTTGGTTGGCTTGGATGCTCAGTAAATACTGGAGAGCTTCGTTTTTACCTGGAACTTGAATTCGGTGAGATGCTCTCTACAGTGAGCAGCGTTAGCACATACAAAACACTTGGTGCAAAGCCGATGGCCTTTAAAACATTTGCGATGTGAGCTGACATCCTCATACATTTTCAAGAGGTGTGCTGTCTCGAAGTTAGTTCAAAGCTACGTTGAAAACTGTGTTTGTGAGGGGGGTAAAGTCACACGAATTCTTGCGATTTCACCGAACTAGTCTTTGCATGTTTTTCGCAGATGCAGAATGCGCACGTTCTTCACAGTGGCAGTGTCTTGATCTATTGCACCTATCACTTCCCCAAGCTTTGCAGTAATGTCTGGATCCCCCATCAGGATCAATTTTTCTGCTTCGCTTTTTGAAGCGGTCCAGGGGCTTAGATCGGGCAATTTATTTAAACCTGATTGCTTGAAAATTGAGGACCAATTTGGACTGTAATTTTTCAAATCCGGGTACAGTGCTTCCAAGGCAATCTCAACATCTTTTTTTGCAGGCAGTTTCAACTCCTGATGACGATTTGTGAGTTTCAGGGCAACAATGATTGCTTTCGCGGGTAACGGCACTCTCTCGATCTTGCCATCATCGAATGTGGTTTCCACTATCACGGAGTTTCCATGCGGCTTTGTGTTATTACTTAGTAGCGACAATGCCTTAGCAAACTTCTTCTTCAGGCAAAGCAGCTGCCTTTTTTTTACTGCCTTCTCCTCGCTTTCCATCAGTTGTGTCAAATCTTGTCCCAATGTTCGCTGTAACTCAAAAACCACTTGGCAAGACTGCTTCGCAATTGTGCTTAGACCTTCACGGAAATTGGAGGTGTAGATGAGCCTTTTTGTATTCGGAGTTTTAGGTGCAGGTTCTCCGTACTCACCAAGGTAATCCTCATCAGAAATCGACATTTTGAGTGCTCCATCACCATTGACCCAGCTATCAATTCCCTGTTTCGAAATCTTCGACGAAATATCCAGAGCCCATGCGAGGTCAAAATCTAGAGCTTTTGAGTTCGTTGTAAGCTCTTCATAACGCCGCGCCAGCTCTGGTTGCAAGCGTGCCTCATACTTTCCGCTTAAAGACCATTCAAAGTAAAACAATCTTGGAACATTGCGTGGGTTTTTTTTGGAAGCAGGCATGATGGAGGCTAAGATTTGATAGTTTTTCCAAGCAAGGGGCCAAGCCCAGCCGTAATGCGCTTTTTTTTGTCAGTGTAGTACGCAGCGGTCGTGCTGATTTGTGCGTGTCTGAGGACGCTCTGGGCTGCGAAGATGCCCTGGGTGCTGGCCAGAATGGCACCGAGTTCTTTGCGGAGCTCGTGAAGGGGCTTGCGCGCGGTGATACCCTTTTTACGAAGCCAGGTGTACAAGGTTTTGAAATGCGGCTCGCAGCGGTAGTTTGTACGGCTGTTTTGGTGCTTGGGCTGGCGAGTGGATTCGATGACAAACGCTCCACTGTCTCGCGCCTTCCATTCTTGCAGCAAAGGAAGCAATTCGGCTTCAAGGTCAATTTCCCCGGAGCTGTCCTCGCTCTTGGGTTGAAAATATTCGGTGCGCTCAATGCGGATGACTCCTTTGCCGAAATCAACCTGTGACCATATGAGGAGATCGATCTCTCGTTTTCTCAGGCCGCAGAGGATGCCAAGGTAAAAAATCTTGAGTGACTCACCTGTGAGTTCAGCCTGAGCATGCTCGATGAGTTCAGCGGCGTTGATTTTGCTCTGATAGGTTGTATTGCCCTTTTTTGGGAGTTCCACACCAGCAAATGGCAGCGGATCCGGGAGAACTAGTTCGCTGGCTGCATATTTGCGTGCTTTTGCTGAAAAAAGCGAGCGCGCACAGCGGATCAATGATCCTGCGCTGTTCTCGGCCCTGCGGCGTGCGTCCGGCGCACTGCCTGCTCTTGCCACATATTCGATCCTCCAGCGCTGCACGGCGGCGGACGAGAGAACAGAGAGCGGCAGAACATCAACCTTGGCAATCCAGGCGTTCCGCCCTCCCGCTCTGTAGTCGAAGCGGGAAAGATAAATTATCCGACGCTGGCGGTCCTTCTTGGGCATGCCATTCTCATCGATTGCTGGCTGATCTCCAATATCGGAAATCTCGGCGGCAATCTGCCGGAGAGATTGCAAATAGTTGGTGAACGTTGACGGTCTAAAATCTGCTGTGGTCTTCACTGATTCGGCCCATTCTCCAATCGTGGCGGGTTTCCTCGGCTTCACCACTTCGGGTTTGTAATGCTCCAGCGTTGCCTGCCAATTGTTGGCCACAAGATGCAGGTAGCGATCACGGGCACGTTCTGCGGCAATGGTTTTGTCTGCAGTCATGAGTGGGAATCGGTGGCGTTCCCCCTGATGCTTGATTTGCACGTTGTAGTGCGGCCTGTCTTTCGGCTTCCTGACCTTGCCAAGCCAGTAGGCAACGGCTGTCTTGGGTTGAGTCTTTGCTGCCTTGGTTCGCACTGATTCCGTGTGCACTTTGTGTGCACTTTTTGGGTTCTCTTGCGTATTTTCGCGTTCGCTCATGTTTGCATCAGATGATGCTGAATGCTCTGTAGCACAACGGGTTAAACGATTCAAGAGCGCACAGCAGCGAACATGCCGAAACCGGCAAGGAAGGAACTACGGATCAGAAGGTTTCAGGCTCGAATCCTGACCAGTGCGCCACTCATCAACGATGAGTCTTGTTTTTTGTGGGTGCTCCTCTTGAAGCTCCTTGATGTCTTTAAACCAGTACAAGGTCTGCCGGGCAAACCAAAACCAGGCATACATCACGGCAAACCCGAGCCGCTGCCACATGCCATGATGGCGTGTGGCATGATCTCCGATCCAGAACAGCACCGCCATCATCAGTGCCGCACCGAAGGTCCGCCATCCGAAGCGGCGCTGCTGTGGGGAGGCCATCATGCCGGCGGCAATGCAGAAAATGCCTGCGAGGCCCATGCTGATGACAAGGCGGATGGCACGGTAGTGAACATCCGCGTACGCGTCCGCCATGCCATGCTCATAAGGCGTGTGTGAAGTGTGGGAGGTGAACCACCATGACGGCGTCCACCATTGCTGCGCCGGTGGTGGCGGCTGCTCGACACGCCGCATCGGTGCATAGGCCACGAAGAAGTTGCCCATGGCTGTGGCGGCGAGCAGGAGACTGCCGGCGAGAACCAGAACGTTTCCCTCACCCCGCCGCAGAAATGCCAGCGCCAGCAGGAACAGCAGCAAAGCGAAGGCAAAGCTCGCCACGACGAGCCAGGGCCAGTGCGGCGCCTTCTTCATGTACTCCGTGAGGTAGCTGTCGGTCAGGCTCAGGCCGCCAGCCTCGCCACCCACATGACCATAAACCAAAGCTCCCAGCGTGACGAACAGGCAGATGACGATGCCCCAGTCGATGAGTCGTGAAAGCAACGGACGGTCATTCATGGGACGCGGGTGATCTCACACCTTCGTTCCCAGATAACGCAGCATGTCGTCGAGTGTGTTCAGTTTGCCGTAATCTGTTTCCGGAATCTCCACGCCGATCTTTTCGTTCAAGGCGATGAGAAACTTGAGAAAGTCGAAGGAGTCGATGTCGAGCGTCTCACGGATCTTCTGGTCGGATCGCAGGTTTTCCGGCTCGGATTCGGGCGCAATCTCGCGCAGGCCGTCAAAAAGGATGGCTTTGAGTTCAGATTCACTCATGGCTGGTCGGGAGTTTGCAGGTGGAGGTTGAGAGCTTCGAGAAATTGAGCGCCCACGTGGCCGTCGGTGGCGCGATGATCGGCGGCAAGCGAGGCGGTCATCACCGGATGCACGCCGAGCATGCCATCCTTCGCCCACGGCTGCTCCATGATCTTGCCGAGGCCGACAATCGCGACCTGCGGCGGATAAATGACGCCAAACACAGTCTCGACGCCGAGATCGCCGAGGCTGGTGATCGTGATCGTCGCATCGGTCATCTCGGAACTGCGCAGGCGGCCGCTGCGGGCGCGGGGAATGAGATCGCTCAGATCGGCCATCAACTCGTCGCTGGATTTCTTGTCCACATCATGAAGAGCCGGGGCCACAAGGCCGCCGCCTTTCATCGAGATGGCAAAGCCGAGATGAATCGCGTCAGAAACGCGATGCTCACCGTCGATCCAGAAGCCGTTGAGCTGCGGCACATCACGCAGCGCCTTCGCCACCGCTTTCAGCAGGGGCACCACAGGCAGCAGACGGTCCTTGATGCTGCGCTTCTGATTCTCCGCCTGCAGCCACGCCAGCATCGCGCTCATGTCGATGCGCGATTGCAGGTAGTAGTGCGGAATCTCGCGCTTCGATTTCGCCATCGCGGCGGCGATGGCACGGCGCATCGCATCACCGGTCTTCGGTGCCGTCGGTTTGGCGGCACGTTCGACATCTGCGGCCTCAATCGCCCCGTCCGGTCCGCTGCCCCGGAGGCCGACGATATCGACCTTCAACTCCGCCGCACGCCGACGTGCGAAGGGAGAGATGCGCAAGCGCGTGAGCGGCTTGGCGGCATTCTCCACATCTTCGCGGTCAATCAAGCCGCCGGGGCCGGAGCCGTGGCCGACGAGACGGTTCAAGTCCACATGCAGTTCGGCGGCGATCTTCCTGGCCAACGGCGAAGCATGAACGTGAAGTGACTCAGGCTGCGCCACGGGCGCTTCGACGACGGGCACCGCACTTGGCGGTGCCGAAACGACCGCAGGCATGGCTTCGCTCGTCTTGATCACCGCCAGCACGCTGCCAACTGGAATCTTGGCCCCGGGTTCGGCAACGAGCTTTTCGATCTCACCATTCACAAAGCACTCAATGTCGATGATGCCTTTGTCAGTATCGACCTCGGCGATGACCTGCCCGCGCTTCACAGCATCGCCCGGCTTGACGTGCCATTTCACGAGGGTCGCGGACGCCATGTCCGCGCCAAGGCTGGGCATGACGAAATCAGCCATGATGGGATGAGACGAGGTTTTGCACGGCGGCGATGATTGACTCCACCTGCGGCAGGGCCGCATGCTCCAGATGCTTCGCGTAAGGAATCGGCACCTCGGCGGCGCACACTCGCTGCACCGGGCGGTCGAGTTCATAAAATGCCTGCTCCATGATGCGTGCATTGATCTCGGCGGAGATGCCGCCGCTGCGCCAGCCTTCATCGACGATGAGCACACGGTGCGTCTTCGCCACGCTGCGCATGATCGTGGCGTCATCGAGTGGCCGCAGCACACGCAGATCGACGACTTCCGCATGAATCCCCTCCTCCTCCAGTTTTGCCGTAGCAGTGATGGACTTCGGCAAACTCGCGCCGTAGGTCAGGATGGTCACGTCCGCACCTTCGCGACGCACCTTGGCGCTGGAGATGTCCACTGGCCCGGGATTGGCGGGCAGTTCGCCCTCCATGACATAGAGCGTCTGGTTTTCGAAGATCAGCACCGGGTCCGGATCATCCAGCGCAGTCGCGAGCATGCCGTAGCCGTCTTCGAGCGTCGCGGGCGTGAGCACCTTGATCCCTGGAATGTGTCCATACCAGCCTTCGAGGCTGTGCGAATGCTGCGCCGCGAGCTGCTTGCCGCCGCCGGTGGCCATGCGGATGACGATGGGCACATTAAACTGGCCGCCTGACATGTGCAGCAACGACGCCGCCGTGTTCATGATCTGATCCAGCGCCAGCAGGCTGAAATTGCAGGTCATGATCTCGACAATCGGCCGCATGCCACCCAGCGCCGCGCCGATGCCCGCGCCGACAAAGGCCGACTCCGCCAGCGGCGTGTCGCGGATGCGTTCCTCGCCAAATTCCTCCAGCAAGCCTCGGCTCACGGCAAAACAGCCGCCGTAATGCGCCACGTCCTCGCCCATGAGGAACACACACGCATCTTTCTTCATGGCATCGCGAATGCCTTCACGTACGGCATCGCGAAACGTCATCTTCTTCGGCTGATCGGTCGTGCTCATGATGCTGTCACCTCCGAGTAAACAAAGCGGGTCAGATCACTGACCGGCTCCCAGGTTCCCGCTTCGGCAAAAGCGACCGATTCATCAACTTCCTTCGCCACTTCGGTCTCGATCGCCTCCAGATCTGAATCACTCAGCACCTTCGCCGCCTTCATCGCGTCAAAGAACATCGTGATCGGATCACGCTTCTTCCATTCGGCGACTTCGTCCCTGGAGCGATAGATTTCGGCATCGAACATCGAGTGAGCCCGAAAGCGGTAGGTGCGGCATTCAAGCAGGAAGGGTTTTCCCTCGCGCGTGGTGGCGATCGCTTTTCGCGCGGCTTCGTTCACGGCGAGCACATCCATGCCATCGACGACCGCGTTGGCGACGCCGTAACCGTCCCCCTTGCTTGCGATCTCCATTTTCGACTCCGTGTAGCGCAGCGCCGTGCCCATCGCGTAGAGGTTGTTCTCGCAGACAAAGAGCACTGGAAGCTGCCACAGGCCGGCGAGATTCAGCGTTTCGTGAAACTCGCCCTCCGCCACCGCACCTTCGCCGAAGAAGCAGACCGTGACCGCCTTGCGATTCTGCATCTTGTCCGCGAGCGCCAGGCCGATGGCCAGAGGCAGCCCGCCGCCAACGATCGCATTGCCGCCGCAGAAACGCGTTTTCGCATCAAACAGATGCATCGAACCACCGCGACCACGCGCACAGCCTTCCACCTTGCCGTACATCTCCGCCATGATCGAGTTCGCGCTCACACCGCGCACAAGCGCCTGTCCATGCTCGCGATACGTGGCCACAATCGCGTCTTCGGGCAGCAGTTGGTCGATGACACCCGTCGCCACGGCTTCCTCGCCGATGTAGAGATGCATGAAGCCGCGAATCTTCTGCGCGCTGTACATTTCGACGCACTTTTCCTCAAAGCGCCGGATGCGCACCATCTGCCAGAGCAGGCGGCGGGCTTGATCGTGGTCTGGCAGGGGTGTGCTCATGTCAGTCGTTCTCCAGGGTGGACAAATCGCCTTCCGGCAGGCCCAGTTCGCGGGCCTTGAGCAGACGGCGCATGATTTTGCCGCTGCGCGTCTTCGGCAGGCTTTCGACAAAGGCGATCTCCTTCGGTGCAACGGCAGGGCCGAGGCGCTTGCGGGCAAAGCCGATCAACTCCATGCGCAGCGCGTCATTCGCCTCGTGCCCGGCTTTGACCACGACGAACGCCTTCACGAGCTGCCCGATCATCGGATCCGGCTTGCCGATGACGCCAGACTCCGCCACCGCCGGATGCTCCATCAGCGCGCTCTCCACTTCGAACGGGCCGACCATGTGGCCGGAAGTCTTGATGATGTCATCCGCACGGCCGACGAACCAGAAGTAGCCGTCCGCATCACGCTTCGCGAGATCGCCGCTGAGATACCAGCCGTCCACGAAGCACTTCGCATAGCGGGCTTCGTCATGCAGGTAGGCGCGGAACATCGAAGGCCAGCCGGGCTTGAGCGCGAGCTCGCCTTCCACATCGCATTCGGTGATCACCTCGACGCCCTGCTCGCCATGCTTCACGATGGCCGCCTCGATGCCCGGCAGCGGTTTGCCCATGGAGCCCGGGCGGATGTCCATCGCCGGATAGTTCGCGATCATGATGCCCCCCGTCTCCGTCTGCCACCAGTTGTCGTGGACCGGCAGTCCCAGCGCCCGCTGACCCCACACGACGGCCTCCGGATTCAGAGGCTCGCCCACGCTGTGAATGAGGCGCAGATGACTCAGATCGTACTGCTGGCGTGGTTCGCCGGGGACGCGCATGAGGCGGCGGAGGGCGGTGGGGGCCGTGTACCAGACCGTGACCTTCTGATCCTGCAGCAGGTGATACCAGCGCTCCGCATCGAAGTCGGCTTCATCCACGATGTTGGTGACGCCATGCAGCAGCGGCGCAAAGATGCCATACGACGTGCCGGTCACCCAGCCGGGATCGGCGGTGCACCAGAAGACATCGTCGGGATGCAGGTCGAGCACATAGCGCCCGGTGGCGAAGTGCGTGAGCGCCGCCTGATGCACATGCACCGCGCCTTTGGGCATGCCGGTCGTGCCGCTGGTGAAATGCAGCAGCGCCATGTCCTCGGGACTCGTCGCTGGAATCTCAAACTGATCGCTCGCGGCGGCCATCAGCTTCGGCAGCGAGCGCACGGTGGCGTCCAGATCGTCCTCCGCATCCGCGAGCAGGATGAATTGCAGCGCGGGCAGACGCTCGCGCAAGGAGGCGACCTTTTTCTCATACAGGGCCTTCGTCGTCACGAGCACCTTCGCATCGCCGCGGCTCAGCCGCTGCCACACCGGTTCGGGTCCGAATTGCGAAAACAGCGGACAGAACACACTCACATTCTTCAACGTGCCCAGCGCGGCAAAATACAGCTCCGGCACCCGGCCCATGAGCGCGAAGACTCGCTCGCCTTTCCCGACCCCGAGAGAGCGCAGCACATTCGCAAACCGCGCCGACCCGTGCGCCATGTCTGCATAGGTCAGATCGCGCACGCTGCCGTCCTTGCCTAGCCAGCGCAGCGCCAGATGGCCGGCACGTGGCCCATTGGCATGGCGGTCCACCGCCTCATGGGCGATGTTCAGGCCGCCGCCACGCGGCAGCCCTGCCAGTTCAGCCCTGATGGCATCCCAGGAAAACTCCGCGCATGTCCTGGCATAATCCACCATCCATGGCCGGACATGGCATGATGCGATGTCTTTGGTGATGGGCGGGAAGCTCATGGCTGCGTCTCCTCCTTCTCCAAGATCGCGACGCTGGTCTTCAAGACCGTGTCGGGATTGAGCGAGATGCTGTCGATGCCCTGCTCGACGAGGAATTGCGCGAACTCGGGGTAATCACTCGGTGCCTGGCCGCAGATGCCGATCTTGCGGTGCTTTTCGCGGCAGACTTTGATGACCTGGGCGATCATCGTTTTCACGGCGGCGTTCCGTTCGTTGAAGATCGGCGCGACGATCTCGCTGTCGCGATCAACTCCGAGGATGAGCTGGGTGAGGTCGTTGGAGCCGATGCTGAAGCCGTCAAAAATCTCGGCGAATTCGGCGGCGAGGATGACGTTGCTGGGGATCTCGCACATGACGTAGATCTCCAGGCCGTTGACGCCGCGCTTGAGGCCGTGCTTCTCCATCTCGGCCTGCACGCGCAGACCTTCGTCGATAGTGCGGCAGAAGGGGATCATCACCTTGAGATTCGTCAGGCCCATGTCCTCGCGTACGCGGCGCACGGCCTGGCATTCGAGGGCGAAGCCCGCCTGATAACGTGGGTGATAGTAGCGCGAGGCCCCACGGAAGCCGATCATGGGGTTCTCCTCCACCGGCTCATAGGCCTTGCCGCCGATGAGGTTGGCATACTCGTTGGATTTGAAGTCACTGAGGCGCAGGATCACATCCTTCGGATAAAACGCCGCCGCCAGCATGGCGATGCCTTGCGCGAGGCGATCGACGAAGAACTGCGGTTTGTCAGTATAGGTGCTGGTGAGCTTTTCGATCTCGGCTTTGGCGGCCTGATCCGCGAGCTTGTCGAAGTCCAGCAGCGCGAGCGGATGCACCTTGATGTAGGTGTTGATGATGAACTCCATGCGCGCGAGGCCGACGCCGTCGTTCGGCAGGAACGACAAGGAAAAGGCTTCCTCGGGATTGGCGAGGTTCATCATCACCTTGGTGCGCGGGCGCCGCAGGTCTTTGATGTTGGTCTGCTGCACGTCAAAAGGGAGGCTGCCTTCATAGACGAAACCGGTGTCCCCTTCGGCGCAGGAGATGGTGACGACCTGACCTTCCTTCAGCAACTCGGTGCCGTGCTCGGTGCCCACGATGGCGGGAACGCCGAGCTCACGGCTGACGATGGCGGCATGGCAGGTGCGGCCACCACGATTGGTCACGATGGCGGAGGCCTTCTTCATCACCGGTTCCCAGTCGGGATCGGTCTTGTCAGCCACAAGGATGTCGCCTTCGCGGAACTCGCGCAGAAACTCGACGCTCTTCACGACGCGCACCGGACCGCTGGCGATTTTTTCGCCGACACTGCGACCGGTGATGAGCACCTTGCCGCGTTCCTTGAGCTTGAAGGTCTGGATGACATCGCGGTCCTTCTGCGCCTGGACGGTTTCCGGGCGTGCCTGAACGATGAACAGCTCGCCAGTGCGGCCATCCTTGGCCCACTCGATGTCCATCGGCGTTGGCTGGCCGCGCTTGGCGGAGTAGTGGTCCTCGATGACGCAGGCCCAGCGGGCCAGTTGCAGGATGTCGTCGTCGCTGAGCGCAAAGCGCGCGCGGTCACCGGCGGAGACAGGCACGTTTTTCACCATGCGGCTGCCGCCGGTGTCGTAGATGAGTTTGAACTCCTTGGATCCGACACGCTTCTGCAGGATGGGCCGGAACCCTTGTTTCAAAGTGGGCTTGAAGACATAGTACTCGTCCGGGTTCACGGAGCCTAGCACGACGTTTTCACCCAGGCCATACGCGGCATTGATGAGCACGGCATCGCGAAAGCCGGTCTCGGTGTCGATGGTGAACATGACGCCCGCAGAGCCGAGATCCGAGCGCACCATGCGCTGCACGCCGATGGAGAGGGCGATGGCGGTGTGCTCGAAGCCCTGGTCCACACGATACGAAATGGCGCGGTCGGTGAACAGCGAGGCAAACGAACGCCGGCAGTGCTCCAGCAGTGATGCGTTGCCTTGTACATTGAGATAAGTCTCCTGCTGGCCGGCAAAGCTGGCGTCTGGCAGGTCCTCCGCCGTGGCGCTGCTGCGCACGGCGACATCGAGCGGGAGCCCCCCAGACCCGCCGAGATTCTTGTAGGCTTCCAGAATTTCCGCTTCCAGATCAGCGGGCAGCGCAGCCGCGATGATGGCCTGGCGGACTTCGCTGCCGCGCTGCTGCAGGTTGTCCATGTCAGCGGTGTTGAGGCCGCCGAGGATGTCCTGGATGCGTGAGTCAAGGCCGGTGCTGCGGAGGAAATGGCGGTAGCCTTCGGCGGTGACGGCGAAGCCATCCGGGACCTTGACGCCCTGGGAGCTGAGCTCATGGAACATTTCGCCGAGGGAGGCGTTTTTGCCGCCGACGAGAGGGATGTCACCAATGGAGATGTCTGCGAACCAGCGGATGAATTGAGGGGAAGTGTGCATGAGAAAGGATGCCATGCGAGCAGGGGCGTGCTCGGCGTGCCTTGGCGAAAGAAGGGCCGATTGTGTGGCCGCAGGATGTGAGGCGGGATCAGGCGAGCGGCGGGGTGACCACAAAGACGGGCTTGTGGGCGCGCGCGAGCACGGCCTGAACGGTGGAGCCGAGGATGGCGGCACCGGCGCGTGAGTGGCCTTTGGTGCCGAGGCAGATGACGTCGGCGCCTTTGCGGTCCGCCGCTTCGCAGATGGCGGTGGCGAAGTCCTCGTGGGTGAGGACTTCGGAGGTGAGGGTGACGCCCGGCACGTGGTGGAAGGAGGTGGTGAGCGCGTGGAGTTTTTCTTCGGCCTCCTTCCTGGACTTTGCAGTGGCGACGCTGTGGTCGAAGTACACTTCGGAGGCGATGACGGGATTGATGCCACGGGTGGGCTCATAACAGACATGGACGAGATGGATGGTGCCGCCTGAGGGCAGGAGGCTGTGGGCGTGGCGCAGGGCCTCCGTGCAGAGGTCCGTGAAGTCTGTGGCGAGGAGCACGTGGCGGATGGCGGGGATGGGCGGAGCAGGGGCGCTGGCGGCGGGTGCGCAGAGGATATTGGTCACGGCATGAGCGAGGACACTGCGCGAGAAGGAGGGGGCCTTCAGGCGCTGCCAGCCGTGGCGCTGATGCGTGCCGACGACGAGCAGGCCGGACTTTCTATCATCGGCTGTCTGCAGAAATTTGGCGGCGGGCTGACCGGCGACTTTGCGCACATAGACCTTCATGGGGATGTCTCCGAGTATGGCATGCAGGCGCTCCCAGACATCGCGCTGATACGTGTCCTGACGCTCCCCGGCGGGGATGGGCTCTTGAGCGGGGCGCATGTAAGCCGCCGCCACATCGACGCGTCCTTGAGCGATCCAGGGTTTCAGTGCTGCGATGGCTGCATCTGCCGAAGCGGTGAAATCCACGCCGCAGAGCGCGCGGAGGGAGGTTCCTCCCTGGAGCCAGTCCAGCAGGAGATCGGCCTGCCGAACCACGAGCGTGGGGACGGAGGCGGCCTCGGCGACGCGTTCCGCGACGCTGCCGATCAACCAGCGTGAGGCCATGCCTCTGCCGACGGAGCCGAGGACGATGATTTGAGTGGGCTGCTCTGCGGCGGCATCGATGATCTCAAAGCTGGCGCTGCCATGGCGCAGCTCCTCGACCACCGGGATGCCGGTGGCGCGCAGACGCTCGGCTTCATTTTTAAGCTGCTCGCGGACGGGATGGTCATCCGGCACGACGACGGGCAGATCTCCCATGACGATGTAGTCCTGCGTGGCATGGACGAGGCGCAGGGGAAGCTGGAGCTTTTTTGCGAGAGCGGCCGCGACATCGGCGGCGGTCGTGGCGGTCTGGGAGAAATCTGTGGCGCAGAGGAGATGCATGGCGGTGGGGCGGGTGAAGGGCGGACGGTGCGGGATGAGCCGAAGGTCAATGCGCGGCGGCGGCGGCGTGGTGTTTGACATCGCCACGGAGGACGCGGGCGTAGTCTTCGAGCTGTCGGCGTGCGGCGGCGAAGGCATCGCGCAGGGAGACGTAGATGTCCTTGTGGTCGGGCTGGGTTTCGAGGTGCTTCTCCCATTCGCCGTTTTCGCTCTTCGCGACCGTGCTGTGCAGCGAGGGCTCATGGTTGACCACGATCTCGGAGCCAGGGACGCGGAGATCAATGTGGATGTGGAAGCCTCTGCCGCGCTGGTGGTGCTGATGGGGCGCCTCGACCACGACGTGGCAACTGGTGATGCGGCTGAAGCAGTGCTCCAGGGAGGTGACTTCCTCATGGATGCGGGCCTCGACGGCGGGTGAGACGGGCATGTGGCGGAAGGTGATCTGGGCGGGGGTGTTCATAGGAAGGTTGGGAGTGGAGATTGCGATTGCGGTGGGCGGGTGGCAGCAGGTCAGGGGGAAGCAAGAGATGGGCGGATCGTGTGGGAAGAGGGTGGAGGTGCCAGGTGTGCAGCGGTAGCGAGGGCCTGAATGACTTCGTCATCGGTGGTCTGGGTGAAGTCTGAGTAGCCTTGGCTGACGCCGCGAAAATCGGCGGGGGTTTCAAGGACAAGCAGGCCATCGACAAGCGGCTTGAGATCAGCGCAGGCGTCACGCGAGGCGATGGGTGCGGCGATGATGATCTGCTGCGGGTGCTGCTGGCGGATTGCCTGAACTGCGGCGCGAAGCGTGGAGCCGGTGGCGATGCCGTCATCGACAAGGATGACGGTTTTTCCGGCGACCGGGGGCGCGGCGGAGTGGCCGCGATAGGCGAGTTCCCGGCGATGGAGCTCCTGCCACTGGACGGCGGCCTCGGCTTCGAGGGCGGCACGGGGGATGCCGAGGGCGCGCATCATGTCATGGTCAATGACCTGCACGCCACCGCTGGCGATGGCGCCCATGGCGAGCTCTGCATAGCCGGGCACGCCGAGCTTGCGCACGACGAGGACGTCGAGAGGGGCGTTCAGTTTGCGGGCGATCTCACAGGCGACGGGCACGCCGCCACGCGGGAGGGCAAGCACGAGAATGTCCGGGCGGCCTGCATGCTGCATGAGGGCCTCTGCGAGAAGGCGGCCTGCATGGGAGCGGTTGCTGAAGGCGGGCGGTTTCATGCGGCGATTTTCCAGTGGTCTGAAACGCCCATGTGAGAGCTGAACCAATGGGCGCTGATCTGTGCGACCTGCTCCAGCCTGCCGGGCTCTTCGAAAAGATGCGTGGCACGGGGAACGACGCGAAACTCCTTTTCACAGTTCAGCTTTTCAAAGGCTTCGTGATTAAAGCAGAGAACCCGTTCGTCAAAGCCGCCGACGACGAAAAGAGTGGGAGAACGAACCTGAAGGAGGGAATTGCCAGCGAGGTCGGGACGGCCGCCGCGCGAGACCACGGCGGAGATCTGGGTGCCGAGCTCCCCCGCCGCCATCAGCGCGGCGGCACCGCCGGTGCTGGCACCAAAGAAGCCGAGCTTCAGGCCGCGTGTTTGCGGATGGTTTTGCACCCAGCGGGTGACATTGAGCAGGCGCATGGCCATGAGACCAATGTCAAAGCGAAGGGTGCCGGTGCTGGCGTCCTGCTGCTCCTCCTTTTCAGTAAGGAGGTCAAAGAGCAGGGTGCCGAGACCTGCATCGCGAATGATTTTAGCGACGAACTGATTGCGCGGGCTGTGGCGGCTGCTGCCGCTGCCGTGAACGAAGAGCACCAGTCCTGGAGCGTGGTCGGGAACTTCCAGGTCGCCTTTGAGATCCGCAAAATCGGTGGGGATCTGAACGGTGGCGGGCGATGCGTGGGTGGAAATGGCGGGAAGAGTTTTCATGAGGGTGCCCCTTTTTTGACGGAGTGCTCAGCGGACGAAGAACGGCGCATTGAATGATGGGGCATGGATTTCACGGAGAAGAAATCGCAGGGAACCGTGAGCCCGGCTGTCTCCGCCCATGGCCCCATCATTCAAAGCTGGCGGTGGCTACTGCACCTTGACCTCAATGCTCTTGGGCTTGGCCTTTTCGTCCTTGGGCAGATGGACGCTGAGCATGCCGTCCTTGAACTCGGCGCTGACTTTTTCTGAATTGACGGCTTCGGGCAGGGTGAAGCTGCGGAGGAAACTGCCGTAGGAGCGCTCGATGCGGTGGAACTTTTTGCCTTTCTCCTCCTTCTCGCTTTTGCGCTCGCCGGAGATGGTGAGCTCACCGTTTTCGACGCTGACCTTGACCTCCTCTTTTTTGAGTTCGGGGAGCTCGGCTTTGACGAGGTATTCGTTGTCGTCTTCGCTGATGTCCACGAGGGGAGTCCATTGGGAGACGGTCATGGATTCTTTCTCGCCGTTTTTGGAGGGCCAGTTGAGGCCGAAGAGGCGGTCGAGACGGTTTTCCAGGCTGCCGAGTTCACGGAGGGGATTCCAGGTTGTTAATGCACTCATGATGTTTGTTTTTTGTGGTTTGGCCGGCGGATGGGTGGTGAAGCCGGTGCAGCCTGTCCGCCGGAACAGGACGCACTGGAGATGGATCATGCGCGGGCCTGCTGCCTGGCGGTCTTGGGCGGGCTCTTTGCCGTGGCCTTGGCGGCGGGTTTGGCAGACGTGCTGGCGGTCGTCTTAGCACTCGCCTTGGTGGGAGCCGCAGATTTCTGAGTGACCGGGGCTTTGCCGCCGGTGGGTGACTGGGGCGCGCGTTTGCCGAAGAGCTGCTGTTCGGCCTGGAGCCAGAATTTGAGGTCTTCGCCGGGAGGGCACTGGGCTTTTTGCCAGAGGTGATAGGCGAGCATGCTGATTTCTTCGTAACGGTGTTCTGGGCGATGGGGAGGCATGGAGTTCATGGGGATGTGGTGTTAAGGGTGAATGGGTGGAAAGTGGGGAAGGGTTCAGCCGTTGATGCCCCAGTAGCGTGGGGCGGACTGGAACTCGCCGCCGAAGGGCTTTGAGCGATGGATGGGGGAGTGGCTTTTGCTGGAGAGGAGCCGGGTGGCGAAATCGCGGTCAAGGCGCTGATCAAAATCTGCATTGCTCATGAATTCCGTCTGCCAGGAGCCGGCGACTTCGCGCAGGCGGGAGCAGAGGCGGCCCTGGGCGCTGCTGAATTCGGAGCCCTCCTCGTGCAGGGCGACAACAACGGGGCGGGAGGCGCGCTGCTGCTGCGGGACGGCCGTAAACCACTTCATGATATGATCTGGCATCGTGGATTCATCCGGGGCGGAAACAATGAGCAGATCTGCCGCCGCAGCGGCACGCACCGAGGTGCTGCGCACGTCATGCCTTTCCAGCGTGTCAAAGCTCCAGGTGACGGGGCACACGCGGAGGTCAGGACACAGGCTGTATTTCAGCCATTCCAAGGCCTCCATGATGCGAACGTTGGCGAAGAAGCCGTCGTAAAGGGCGACGACGGAGAAGGCGGGGATGGTGGACGGGGCGTTGAGTTTCCGAAGAGCGGGAGCGGATGCGGTGGCTTGCATGAGGTGAGAATGACGAGCCATGCAAAGCCCGGCAATTAGCAGAGACGCTCTCCGACTATCAGCAAATGGCTGAGATGAGGTCAGATGGTTGGTGACGCGGGCTCAAAGGGGCTTATGAGAGGCATCGCAGCCATGGTCGATTCATCGCATCAAAAGCGGTGTGCGAAACCGCCCAGGCCCTTCTGAACCGCGTAGCGGTGACACAAACCGCGCTGAACTCCCAAACGCGGTTGGGATGATGGAACGTCTGGGCGTAGGGCTGCGCAGAGATCGCAGGGCAGCCTGGCAGTGTTTTGGCAAGGCATTCCATCGAGCGCACTGAAGCCTCTGATATGGAGTGCGGTCGCGGAGTGAGGCACGAACGCAGCTACCGCTTTCGCAGGCAGGACGGCGGGATGGAGAAGGTTCGATACCCCGCGAAAGCGGTAGCTCCGATGCAGGCTTGCGCCGTGCATCTTCGCGACCGCATTGATTGATTCGCTGCGCTCACCCTTCGGGCTCCTTTCAGTCGTCTGACTCACTTCGTTCGGCTCGCTCCGCTCACCCTTTCAGGGCAGCCTGCGGCTGTCTATCTTCGCTGCGCTTCGGTTCCAAAAGCACGGCTTGCTGAATTGGACAACCTTCCCCAACCCACGATCCATGCGCTTAACCGAGCGCCATTCAGGACAGGCTGTTTCTCACTTGGATACGGCAGCCATGTGGGGAGGACGAGTGCGGACTCAGGTAAGCTGGAGCAAAAAGATGTCGGCGTCGGGATAGGCGGCGGCGGCGCGGGCGGCCCAAGCGGGATCGTTGATGACGATGACGGCGGTCATGACGCCGAAGGAAGGGAGGGTTTCACGAAGAGGCATGAAGCGGACGCCGGAGGGATCGTCCTCCATTTGCTGCTGATTGGAGCGAAGGACGTAGGCATAGCCGTCGAGGTTGAGATGGTGCGCGAGTTTCGTCACCCGCTCATCCGGCTGAGTGATGGCATGAGAGTCCGCCATTGTTTCCGGTGCGATGATGAGGAAGTTGCGGAAAGATGAGAGGGACTCTGCCTGGGCTGCCGAACGCATGGCGAAAACCTGAAGGGGTTGTTTCATGGGATGAGCAGTCATGCGTGGAGATGCGCGGAGCATGCGGTCTGGGGTTGTGCTGCGTCCGCCGCCGGAGAGTCGGAGAGGGAGTGGTGAAAACG
>JAIPJY010000077.1 GCA_021733925.1 Prosthecobacter sp.
AACCTTCCGCTGTTGGCTAAGGTGACAAACTTCTGTCGCTGCTCCGTCGTAGGGGTGTTGGTCCAAGGCATAGACCAACCCATACAGTGTAACCCATGTCCCCGGTCAGCTTGTCACCCATGTGCCCGGTCCGAACCCAGTGGCTTCCATCATTGGCAGTCCGGGACAGGCGAACTACGCGGCGGCGAACGCGTTTTTGGATGCCCTGGCCAATCATCGTCGGATGCAGGGACTTCCTGCGCTGACCATCAACTGGGGCGTCATGGCCGGTGTCGGCTACGTCGCGCGGCATAAGAAGCTGGAGGAGCACTTTGCACGCATCGGGTGGTCGGGTCTGACGCCTGCTGAGACACTGCCCATTCTGGGTCGTCTCATGCAGCAGCCGACCATCAGCCAGATGATGGTCTCGCGCATCGACTGGTCCAAATGGGCCGCCGTCACGCCTGCCATCATCGAGACTCCGCGCTATGCCTTGCTGACCACGGAAGATGCGCTCAGGCAGCATCAGTCTGATGGCGCCAACTGGCTGCGCGATGCCGTGCTCAGCGCGGCGCCTGCGGACCAGTTGGGCATTCTGGACACCTTCCTGCGCGAGCAGGTGGCCAAGATCCTTCGCACCTCCCCCGCCAAGATTGACTCCAAACGTCCGCTTAATGAGATCGGCATCGACTCGCTGATGGCGGTCGAGCTGATTCATCAAATCGAAAGCCAGACTGGCATCGCCATCCCCACCGGGCAGCTCATGGGTGGTGCTCCGAACGTGCTGAAACTCGCCGAGATTCTGCTCAACATGATGAACGGCGGCAAAGGCGAAACAACCGCCACGGCTCAAGAAACGGCGGCACTGGCCCCTGCTGAAAATGATATGGTGCAGGATGCTGATCTCGCCAGCTGGGACATTCCTTTCGCACTGGGCAAGGTCGCGGAAGCGCAGATCCAGAAGCCGCAGAACATCCTCCTGACCGGAGCCATGGAGTTTCTCGGAGCCTACCTGCTGCGCGACCTGCTGCAGCAGACCCACGCCACGGTCCACTGCCTGCTCGATGCCGCAGACGCCGCGCTGAAGCTTGAGGCGCACCTGGCGCAGCATGGCTGCTGGGAGGAGTCCTTCCGCACGCGCATCGTCCCGGTGTTGGGAGACCTTGGGCTGCCCTTGCTCGGTCTTGAGCAAGCCGCATTCGATCAGCTCGCCAACACCCTGGACGCCATCTATCATACCGCGTCGCATATCAACCACATCGCTGCCTATGCGCAGCTTAAGACGGTCAATGTGAGCGGCTCGGTGGAGATCATCCGTCTGGCCGCCCAAGGCAGGCTCAAGCCTGTGCATTACCTTTCGAGTGCCAGCGTGCTGGCTGCCGGCGATGCGACCGATGAACGGCCGCTGCGCGAAGATTCGCCGCTGCCGCTTCATGACAAACTCCTCGTGGGCTACAGCCAGAGCCGCTGGGTTTCAGAGCAGTTGTTTGTGCAGGCTCGTGCACACGGCCTGCCCGTGCACGTGTACCGCCCCGGCCTCCTTGTGGGTGATGACCAGAGCGGCATCTGCCCCACCGACAATATCATCTGGCTCTTCCTCAAAACCTGCATTGCCGCTGGGGTGGGCCCGGACTCCGGCTACAGCAGCCTCCTGACTCCCGTCGATTTCGTGGCCGCAGCCATCGTGCGTCTCTCGCACAGTCTCACTGGCACCGGACGCACCTACCACCTCATCAACCCGGCGGCCCCCGGATTCCGCGAGTTGCTGGAATTCGCGCGCGGTTCCGGCTACTCCATTCGTGAAGTCCCGGAAAATCAATGGGAGGCGGCGCTGTCGGGTAGTGGTCTCAATGTGCAGCACAATCCGGTGGCCGTTTACCAGATTTTCATTCCACGCCAGGTGCTCACCAACCTTGCGCAGGAGCAGTCTGCGGAGTTTTGCCACAACACGCTTCAGGATCTGCATGGCACAGGCATCGCCTGTCCGCAGATCGATCAGGCCCGCATGCGCCTCTACCTTCAGCACCTCTCAAGCATCGGCTTCCTGCCTTCTGCCGAGACCTGAGGCACGCCTCTGGCTCCCGGACTCACTGCGCCAGCATGTCCAGAATGCTGCGGCGGTTTTCGGGCGCGATCACCACGCCGTAGCTTTCTGCCACTGCCGTGGCGTAGTCGCCCGACTCCCGCAGCAGCGCGTTATGCACCTCCGCCAGGCGGTCATGCGGGATGTTCGGATAGAGATGGTGCACCAGATGGTAGTCATTGCCATAACCCAGCAAGGCCCAGCGCGTGAAAGGGTCCACATGCATGATGCGTGAGTTGTTCAGATCATCCGTCCCCGCATTGGCATGCTGGTAGATCTCCCGCAGCAGCATCAGGTACGGAAACACATAGATCAGCGGGCAGATCCAGAGCACCACAAAACCCACGATCACCTGGCCACCGAACCGCTGGCTCAGGCCCCCCAGAACTAATAGCAACAGTGCATTAAAGCTGAGCTTTTGCAGCGCGTTCTGTTTCAGTTCGTCTGGCTTCATCCCGCCATCGGCGCTGAATGCATGCGCTGGAAGCCATGCCCAGACCAGAACCGCCACGGCAGTCATGCAAAGCAGCACGGGCCAGCTCCGCGCGCCCGAGCCCACGCAGGCCACCAGCACCAAGGAGGAGAGGATGAACCAGACCCGACCCAGCAGAGGCACCCGGCTCTTGCTGACAGCCGCACCACGTGTTCCCGCCGTCAGGGTCAAAAAGAGGTCCAGCAGGTTTCTCAGCACAAACGGCGGCCAGAAAAACATGAGGTAGAAGCACCGCGCGAACTTCTGCTTGCCCATGGGGAACTTCGACCAAATGCGCTCAACCTTGCCACCGAACAAATTTGGATCCTGCTCGTGGTCATTCGGATGCAGGTGGTGCCCCAGATGCCGTTTGCGGTAAAGCCGGATGTCGGAGAACAGCGGATAAAAAATCAGCAGGTTCGCCACGCGGTCATTCCAGACCCGGCTGGGCAGCAGCAGACCATGGGAGGACTCATGCCCCATGAGACCGATGCGATGCTGGAGGATGCCCTGGAGAAACACCGCCAGCAGCGCCACCGGCACCTCCCAGGCCCAGTGAATTCCCTGTTCCTGACGAACTATGTGAAACCCAACCGCGCATCCGGCGACCAGCAGCACGCAGGCATAATCCAGCGCGAGCCAGCCGAAATTCCGCCAGGAGCGAGGTTTCGACCACTCTCGCAACTGCTGATGGTGGAGAAGCTTCACGCAGGAGACAACACGGCCCGGAAGATGCACAAAACGCTGCAGAGAATCAAGCCGCAAAACTTCCAGTGGTTCCGGCCCCACGCTGCTTCCCTTCTTGATACTTGGAACGCGAAGTGCGACACAGCGCCGGCATGAACGAGATCACCAAGCGCAAAAACTTCATTCCGGTCACGGATGAGCTGATTGAGTACCTTGATCAATTCGGGCGCTGCTACTCGCTCCCCACGCAGTATGATGAACTGCGCAACTTCTCCGAAAGCTACCCGCTCTTCGACAAGGAGGGCAACGCCACCTACTGGAGCAGCGTTCTCTACCCGCGCGAGCTGCAGCAGGAGCTGTACCCCAAGCTCACCAGCATCTACTCCCAGCTCCGCACCGGCGATTTCCATGCGGTGCCGCATCTCTTCGTCGAGCGCGTGGATTACTGCGAATTTGGCAACTCCCGCCCTTTCCGGGTCCGTGTGGTGAATCAGTACAATGACAACTACGACCATTTTTACGTGAAAACGGCGGACGCCTCCCGAGTCTATGGACTGGAGCTGGAGCACCTGCTCTCCCCCAACCGCATCAACTACCTGATGCACCGAGGCGGCACGCTGGTGGAGGAGCACATCGCAGGCGTGCCGGGAGACGCCTTCATCCGCGACTACCTCCAGCGCCCTGATTTCAACGGCGTGCGCCTCGCCAAGGAGTTCGTGAAGTTCAGCGAGCGCTGCTTCATCCGCCTGCTTGGAGACATGCGCAGCTACAACTACGTCGTGGACATGACGCCTGACTTTGAGGAGGTGCAGTACCGGGTGCGTGCCATCGACTTTGACCAGCAGAGCTACGAAGGCCGTAAAAGCCTGTACCTCCCGCAGTTTTTCAAGGAGAACAACCCGGTGGTGCAGCTTTGCTCATCCTGCCTGAACTTCCCCACGATGAAGCAGTATCAGGAGGAGGAGCGCAGCCTCATCTCCCGCCGCTACCTTTCCGAGCATCAGCGCATCCATGCGCTGCTGCACTGCATGAAGAACAATGCGGTCGAGCCCTTCGAAAAAGTCGTCCAACTCCGCTCTGAACTGGGCCAGTACCACAGCACCCATCTCTTTGACACGTGCAAATCCATGGGCGCAATTGTTGAGCGCAACCTTGACATCATGCTGGGGCGTCATCTGGAATAATGCGAGATCGTGCTTGCCGTGGGCGCAGTCTTGATTTCTTCTGAACATTCCATGGCTTTCAAACTTGTCATCATCACCGGCGCTCAGATGGGCGTCGAGCGCGCCACTCTTGACTGGGCGTTGAAATACGAATGCCCGCACGGCGGCTGGTGCCCCAAAGGCCTTCTCGGATCTGAAGAAACGCTGGACCCGCGCTACAAGCTCAAGGAAGGCGAGACGGAAAACGTGCTGGAGGCCGTCATCTCCAACGTGCGTGATGCGGAAGCCACCCTCGTCTTCACCCTCGCCACCAAGGCCGCAGGCACCGCCCAGAAGGCCATCAGCTCCGCCAAGAAGCAGAAAAAGCCCGTCCTTCACGTGCACCGCGGCATCCTCGGAGTTTCCGAGAAGATCGTGGGTTTCATGGACAAGTATTACATCCGCCGCATGCACATCACCGGGTCGGCCGACACCGATGAACCGGGTGTGAGCGACTGGGCGATGGGAGAGCTTGAGAAAGCCAAAGGCATTCTGGAGCGTCGTCCGGATTAAGTCAGCCTATCTGCCTCTCTCACGAGGATTTTACAGCTTTCGGCACACCGATTGCGCATATCCACCTGTCTAGACCTCCAGCCAATTCCCACTGCATGCTCCTCCTCGCCATCGCCTCAGAACACGCCGCGCTGCCCCCCGTGGGCATGCTGGCTCCGTTTGCCATTTTGCTGCTTTGCATCGCCCTGATGCCGCTGTTTGCGGCGCACTTCTGGGAGCATCATTATCCGAAGGTCGCCGTGGGGCTGGGTTTGATCACGACCGCGTATTACGCCTTTGTGCAGCATGACTGGCACCCGCTGCACCATGCGGCGCATGAGTATGTGAGCTTCATGGCGCTGGTGGGCTCGCTGTTTGTGATTTCCGGCGGGATCAACATCCGGGTCAAAGGTGAGGCCACGCCGTTCGTGAACACGCTGTACCTCTTCATCGGTGCGGTGCTGTCCAACTTCATCGGCACCACCGGAGCCTCGATGCTCCTGATCCGTCCGTGGATCAAGATGAACAAGTTCCGCATCACGCACTTCCACATCGTCTTCTTCATCTTCATCGTCAGCAACGTCGGCGGCTCCCTCACCCCCATCGGCGATCCGCCGCTGTTCCTGGGCTTCCTGCGGGGCGTGTCCTTCTTCTGGGTGCTGCAGCATTGCTGGCAGGCCTGGGCGCTCGCGGTCACGCTGCTGCTCATTGTCTTTTTCATCTTCGACACGCGCAATTTCTCGCGCATCCCCAAGCACATTCGTGACATGGAAACCGCCAATGAGCACTGGCACTTCAGCGGCCTGATCAACATCTTGTGGCTCGGGGTGGTGCTTGCGGCGGTCTTCCTGCCGAAGAGCGTGCAGGAGACCACGCTGCTCGGCGTCTTCTCCATTCCCGCCCTGGTCATGTTTGCCGCCGCCGTGGCCTCCTACTACACCACGAAACCGGCGGTGCATGAGGCAAACGACTTCAACTTTGGCCCGGTCAAGGAGGTCGGGTATCTCTTCGTCGGCATCTTCCTCACGATGATCCCGGCGCTGCAGATCCTGCAAAGCGGGCAGGGCGTGGACATCAGCTCGCCGATGCAGTACTACTTCACCACCGGCGCGCTCTCCGCCTTCCTGGACAACGCGCCGACGTACCTCTCCTTCCTCGCGGCCTCGATGGGCCAGGAACATCTGTCGGTCGATTCCCCTGCTGACGTGATGAAATTTGCCGCCGAGCACGCGCCGCACCTCATCGCCATCTCACTCGGAGCGGTGTTCTTCGGAGCTGGCAGCTACATCGGCAACGGCCCCAATTTCATGGTGAAGTCCATCGCCGACAAATCGAAGGTGCATGCTCCTTCCTTTCTTGCCTACATGATCCGGTTCTCGATCCCGATCCTCCTCCCGATCCTCATTGTCGTGGGCTGGATCATGGTGAAAAGTGGTCATTAATTCCGGCTGCGATGAGCTGAGAGGGCCTTGGTTTTTGGAAAAGGAATGTTCGGGAAATCAGATATTCTTCTGCCGATCCATTCTTTTGATCGTTCTACTCGTGCATTGTTGAGGCTCGCACCATGAGGTGGCATCAGTCAGCTGTGTGAGAGCGGCTGAGGCTTCGACCATAGCGTGCTCGACAATCGTCAATCTTATCGGGGCAAGAGCGTCCTGAGTATGCGCGATTGACGATTGATGAACAAGGATTGTTGATTTTTGAAGTGTCGATCCTGTGCCAAAGCCGACGAGGTTGGCAGGATGTACAACAAGAGGAAAGGTCACTCTGTTGAGCGAGTCTCCGTGATTACTCGTTCAAAAAGATTGTGGACCCACGCGGTGGTCTCCGACTCCAATTAAAAAACGAAGGCTTGGTCGCATCTACGATGGCGCGGCGTACCGTCGGTTGAGCTTTGGTCGCAGGCTTCGACTCGGGTGCCGCAACCTTCGACTTCTTGGCCGCACGCTTGGGCTCCGCCGAGGCCACATCCATAATGTTGTCTTCGCCGATGGGAATCTCGGACTCCGTGGCGGCGAGTGAGCTTTCACCCGTGATTTGCACCGGTGTTCCTGGTGGTGTCTCCTTGAAAAAGATGGCGGCCATTTTGGTGGGCAGGCGAATGCAGCCATGCGAGGCAGGATAGCCCGGCAGATAGCCCTCATGCATGCCGATGCCGCCGACGATGCGCATGAAGTAGCGCATGTTGGCCCCCAGGTAGGTGGTCCCCGGTGGCGCAGGGTCCGTGCGGGTGTCCACATCGCCCTGCACCAAATTGCCTTCCTTGTCGATGTAGGAGCCAAAGAGCGAGGAGCGATGATCAATGTCCTTGTCCAAGATGCTGTAAGAGCCGGTCACGGTGCCGTGGCTCTCACGACCCGACGAGATGGGAGAGACGCCGACAAGTTCCTTGCCCTTGAAGTACTGCACACGCTGGGTGCTGAGATTGATGACAATCTTGGGCTTGCCCGCGACTCCATCGCCCTTCCACCAGGCGCGGCTGCTGAGTGGGTTTTCCGCCACTGGCTTCGAACTTGAACAACTGAGGCCGGTCAGGGACCACCCTAAAATCAGCAGCCCTTTGCAACAGCGGGCGAATGGACTTTTTGGATTCATTCTTGGGGAAACTTGCATTTAGCGCGCCATTTTCCAACTGGAATCTGACGCTGACACCGCATCAAGCATAGGTCACCGGGGTGCCTGTGCTGTTGGCGAGATCTTTGAAGCGCTTGGTGAGCTCCTGCGTGAGCTTGCCGGGGGTGCCGTCGCCGATGGAGCGGCGGTCATACTTCACGGCAGGGATGACTTCAGCGGCGGTGCCGGTGAGGAAGCATTCGTCAGCGGTGTAGATGTCATAGCGGGTCATGACGGCCTCGGTGCAGGGCTGGCCCATCTCCGCGAGGATTTCCATGACGGCACGGCGGGTGATGCCATCGAGAGCGCCGGAGGAGATCGGCGGGGTGGTGACCTTGCCGTTTTTCACGATGAAGACGTTGTCGCCGGTGCATTCGGAGACGAAGCCCTGATCGTTGAGCATGATGCCCTCGTCGCAGCCGGCCTGCAGACATTCGATCTTGGCCATGATGTTGTTGAGGTAGTTCAGGCTTTTGACCTGGGGGCTGAGAGCGGCGGAGTTTGGACGGCGGGTGCCGCAGGTGATGAGCTCCAGTCCCTTTTCATAACGCTCTGCCGGGTACAGCGTGATGCTGCTGGCGATGATGAACACGCTGGCCTTCGGGCACTGGTAGGGATTCAAACCGAGGGAACCGACGCCGCGTGTGATGACAAGGCGGATGTAGCCGTCGCGCAGATTGTTGGCGGCCACGGTGTCGAGCGTGGCTTTTTCCATTTCTTCAAACGGGATCGGCACGGTGAGGCAGATGGCCTTCGCGCAGTCGTAGAGGCGATGGAGATGCTCGGTCAGGCGGAACACACGGCCATTGTAAATGCGGATGCCTTCAAATACGCCATCACCGTATAGCAGGCCGTGGTCGAAGACGGAGATCTTCGCCTCGGATTCAGGAACGAGCTTGCCATCAAGGTAAATGAGGAGATTTGCGGACATGGGGCGCGTAGAATCCACAGGCAGAAGGGTTTTGCAAGCGCTGGCAATGTGCTTGCGCGAGGCCGATTCGCGCTCATGCTGCCCGCCCGTTTAACCCGCACCCCAGAAATTACCATGGCCGACATCCAAACCAGCGCTGCAGACAAGAAGGAAAAGGAATTTTTCACCTCCGTCCCCCAGGAAGCCCCGGGCTTCTTCCTCAAGGGCTGCCACCAGTACGACTGGGGTCTCAAAAACCGCCTCGCCAAGGTTTTCAACCCGAAGGACGGCCGCACAGTGATGCTCGCCTTTGACCATGGCTACTTCCAGGGCCCGACCACCGGCCTGGAGCGCGTGGACCAGACGATCCTCCCCCTCGCTCCGTATGCGGACTGTCTGATGCTCACCCGTGGCATCCAGCGTTCCGTCATTCCTGCTTCCACGACGAAAGCCATCGCGCTGCGCGCCTCCGGCGGCACTTCGATGATCAGCCCGATGGAAGAATGGGAAGGCGAAATCGACGGCAAGAAGGCCAAGTTTGCCCGACCTGGGTTTGAGCCGCTTTCCAACGAAAGCACCGCGCTGAACATCGAGGAAGCCATCCGCCTGAATGCCAGCGTGCTGGCGGTGCAGGTGTTCATCGGCAGTGCGTATGAGCGCCAGTCTTTGAAGAATTTGACTGACCTGGTGGACGCCGCCAGCCGCTATGGCATCGCCGTCATGGGTGTGACTGCTGTGGGCCGTGCGATGGCGCGTACGCCGCAGTATTTCCGTCTGGCCACCCGCATCATGGCGGAGCTCGGCGCGAACGTGGTGAAGTGCTACTACACGGAGAAGGAATTCGACACGGTGACGAGCTGCTGCCCGGTGCCGATCGTGATCGCCGGTGGCAAGAAGCTGCCGGAATTGGACGCGCTGAAGATGTGCGCCAACGCCATCAAGCAGGGTGCGAGCGGTGTGGACATGGGACGCAATATTTTCCAGAGCGACGCGCCCGTTTCCATGATGCAGGCAGTGCAGGGCGTGGTGCATGGCGGGCTGAATGCGAACAAGGCGTTTGAGATGTACAATGACTTGAAGAAGAAGGAGCTGCGGAAGAAGTAAACCGTCTTCGATTTCGATTCAAAACTCCGATCGCCGCAAGGTGGTCGGAGTTTTTTCTTTCTAGACCCCGCCAACCAGTGCTACAGGCCCAGTGATGAAACATCCCGTCTCTTTTTTGCGCATCGTCGGCTTGTTCGAGGCCATCTCGTATCTGATACTGCTGTTTGTCGCCGTGCCGCTGAAGTATTTCGGAGGCCAGCCGCTGGCGGTCAAGATTGTCGGGCCGATCCATGGCGGGCTGTTTGTGGTCTTCTGTTTCGCGCTGTGGCGGGTGCTGATGAGCACGGGGTGGCCGCTTAGCCGGGCGGCGCTGGTGTTCATTGCTTCGCTGCTGCCATTTGTGCCGTTTTTCATCGACCGTCGCATGCGGGCGTGGGTGGCGGCGGACTCCAACCAGACGCCGGCGTGAAGAAGGTGCTCATTCATTCTGACGGTGGGTGTCATGGCAACCCTGGCCCCGGGGGCTGGGCTGCGGTGCTGGCGTATGGCAAGCATGTGCGCGAACTCAAAGGGGGCGTGCCAGCCACGACGAACAACCGCATGGAGCTGCAGGCGGCGATTGAAGCGCTGCGCATTCTCAAGGAGCCCTGCGTGATCGACTTCCATACGGACTCACAGTACGTGCGCCAGGGCATCAGCCAGTGGATTGCGGGATGGAAGCGCAATGGGTGGCGCACCAGCAACAAGCAGGCGGTGAAAAACGCCGACCTGTGGCGCGAACTGGATGCAGCCACGGCGCATCACAAAATTGAGTGGCACTGGGTCAAGGGTCATGCCGGACACACGGAAAACGAGCGCTGCGATGAACTCGCGAATGAAGCGATTGCGGCGGTGAAAGCGAGCCACACTCGGCAGCAGTTGAAGGAACTGCTGGAAGAGTTCAAGGCGGAGACGGAAGCGCAGCTGCTGTGACGATGGCTTGCGCTGAGGGGGCATGAACTGAAGGAGAGCGACTGGTGAGGAAGCGGTAGGGCCACCGAAGCAGGGCTCAAACAGGAAGGAAAGCCTGCCCTCGATCCGGGACAGTTCACCATCTCTGGGCATCGGCGCTCACCCTTGCCGGAAAATCGCTCAATCGCAACGGATTGAGCCCTCAAACTCTCTTTAACAGCGCAATAAAACACCATATATTGACAATATACTTATTCACATACTACATATTGTATCACCCGGCTAACCCACTTCGCTGCCCCCATGGACAAAATCTACACCATCAGAAACCACGATTTCCCCCTCACGCAGCAGAAGGCCGAGGCAGCACTGGCTGGAAAACGCGTCATCAATGGTGCCCCGTGCGCGGGCTTTGATCTGTTCCCGGTGAAGTATGAGTGGGCGTTTGAAAAGTATGCCGCCATGATGGCCAACCATTGGGAGCCGGAGGACATCCAGATGCAGCGGGACGTAGAGCAGTGGCGCTCCGAACAGATCACCCCCAATGAGCGGTGGATCATCATGATGGGCATCGGCTATTTCAGCGCCGCCGAGGGGATCGTTGGTGACAACATCCAGCATGTGGTGAGAGACCTCGTTTCAGCGCCAGAGCTGAAGCTCGTGCTGGGCCGCCATGCGCATGAGGAGAACATCCATGCCGACAGCCTGCTGTACATGATCTCCTCTCTGGGCATTGATCCCCATGAATGCGAGGCCATGTTTGAACAGATCCCCTCGATCGTGAAGAAGAACGAGTTCGTCACCCGGCATTCGAACAATCTGCGCAGCGACCTCGATCTAACCTCCATCGCGGGCATGCAGTTGCTGGCCAAAAACATGTTTGTCTTCGGTCAGTGCATGGAGGGCACCCAGTTCTACGGCCTCTTCGGCATGGTCCTCAGTCTCTATCGTCAGGGCAAGTTCCCCGGCATCGGCCAGATGTTCCGCTACACGCTGCGGGACGAGTCGAACCACATCGAGGTCTTCCGCCATCTGTTCCTGGACCTGCTGCGGGAGAATCCGGAGATCTGCACCGCCGCTTTCCGGGATGAGCTGGTGCAGATCATGCGTGAGGGAGTGGCGCTGGAAAAAGAATTCATCCGCGACTGCCTGCCCGTCAACGCCGTGGGCCTGACCATGGCGGAGTTTGAGCGCTACACCGATTTCATTGCCGACCGCCGCCTGCGCGGCTGCGGTCTGCCAGAACTCCATCCGGGCATTCAAGACCCGCTGCCCTGGCTGGATGAAGTCATCTTCATGCGCAAGGAGCAGAACTTCTTTGAAGGGAAAGTCACCGACTACCAAAAAGTCGCCGGCTTCATGTCGGAGATCTTCCAAACCGATGTGACCTCCGAACGCGAGAGCTATGCAGCGCTGCAGCAGCTGTGGCCGGCCACCACACCAGCCGCACCGCCGCCCGCTGAAATCGCAAACACAGCCCCCGCTGTCACTGCGTATCAGGGAGAGCCGACCCTACGAGCCACCTCGGATAAAATCACCTGCCAGATCGGCAACCGCCTCTTCCAACTCGACAAGACCAAGGCGAAACTCGCCTTCGCAGCCAAGCGTGTCGTCAACGGCCGCGAGACGATGACCTTCAATCTGCTGCCGCTCAAATACGCCTGGGCCTACGAACTCTACAAACAGATGAAGGCCGATCACTGGGGACCGCTGAGTCCGGACATTCAGATGCAGACGGACATCGCGCAATGGCACGCGACCGACCTGGCCGCCGGCGAGCGCTCGATTCTCATGCTGGCCATCGGCTGGCTGGCAACGTCCCGCAAAATGGCCGGGGCGGAACTGCAGCACGTGGTGCGCACGCTGGTGACCGCGCCGGAGTTAAAACTCGTGCTCGGGCGCGAAACGCATGACGACAACATCCGCCTCGAAGCCCTGGTCCACGCCGCATTTTCCCTCGGGGTGAACATCCACGAGTGTGAGGATCTGTGCCACACATCGCCTTTGATCTCTCAGAAAGAGGGCTTTGTCACCAGGCACACCAGCGGCCTTCAACGTGGCATGGATCTCAACCGGCCTGAAAACCTGAAACTGCTGGCCCGCAGCCTTTTTGTTTTCGGCCAGTGCATGAAGGGCCTCCAGTTCTTCGGCCTGTTTGGTTCCATCATGAGCCTCCAGCAACATAACAGGTTTCCCGGCTTCAGGCAGATGCTTTCCAACATCCTGAGGGATGAGGGCCACTACACCGAGGTCTTCCGCCTGCTCTTCATGGACCTGCTGGAGGAGAATCCCGCGATCAACGATTCCGCCTTTCGGGAGGAACTCCTCGGCATCATGAATGAGGCGGCCACGCTGGAAAAAGCCCTCATCCGCCACGGCCTGCCCATGCACGCTCTAGGCCTCAAGATCGAGGACTATGAACGCTTCATTGACCACACCGCCAACTGCCGGCTCAGGGGCTGTGGCCTGCCCATGCTCACTCCAGACACGAAGAACTCGCTGCCCTGGCTGCCTGAGCCCATGCATCTGAAGGAGACAACCGCCCTCAGCGCGAGCAGCGGCTACCTGAAACCCTGTGAAGACGACGATTTTTAACCCACCCACCATGAACCACGAAGCACCCTCACCAGCACCTCAGACGGAACCGGCACCAGCTCAGACATACGTGGCACCGCCCGGCCTCGACGACGATCTCGACTTCAGTGACATTGAGCTCGGCGACCGCCAGCAGGACGCCATCCTAGGCATCGTCTGTGAAGGCGGCTGCGAGTGAGTTGCGCGGAGGGATCAGGATGATCCCTCACCTGTTCAGAGCATCGCGCGAAACTCAGGTTCAGTGACGATCTTCACGCCGAGTTTTGTGGCCTTGTCGAGTTTGCTGCCGGCGTCTTCGCCGGCGAGGAGATAAGTTGTTTTACCGCTGACGCTGCCGCTGACTTTACCGCCGTTGGCGCGGATGGTGTCGGCGATGGTTTCGCGGTCTTCGCTGAGTGTGCCGGTGATGACCCAGGTGGTGCCGTTGAGTTTTTCGGAGGCGGCGGTGACGGCTTTTTGGGTGAAGTTGAGACCGGCGGCGCGCAGGCGGTTGAGCAGGGCCACGTTGTGCTCTTCACGGAACCAGGCGTGGATGCTTGGGGCGACGATGGCTCCGATGTCGGGGCATTGGGTGAGGTCTTCGATACTGGCGCTGGCGACGGCATCGATGCTGCTGAAGTGCTCGATGAGCTTGCGGGCACCACCGGCACCGACGTGAAGAATGCCGAGGCCGAAGACGAGACGCCACGGCTCCTGCTGCTTGCTGGTGACGATGGCTTTGAGGTAGTTGTCGATGCTCTTGGTGCCGACGCGTTCGAGGCGGGCGAGCAGGAGTTCGTTGAGGTCGTAGAGATCGGCGACGTCTTTGACGAGCTTGAGTTCGACCAGCTGCGCGATGACGGATTCGCCGAGGCCGCTGATGTCCATGGCTCCGCGGCTGACGAAGTGCTCGATGCGGCGTTTGACGACTTCGGGGCAATGCGGATTGGGGCAGCGGATGACGACCTGCTCTTCGTCGCGATGCACGGCGGTGCCGCAGATGGGGCAGTGGGTGGGCACGGGAACGGCGGTTTCACTGCCTCTGCGCAGCTCCTTTTTCACGGAGACGACTGCAGGTATGATCTCGCCGGCTTTTTCAATGATGACGGTGTCGCCGACGCGGATGTCCTTGCGCTCGATCTCTTCGTAATTGTGCAGGGTGGCGTTGCTGACGGTGCTGCCGCTGACGAGGACGGGCTCCAAGCGTGCCACGGGTGTGAGTGCGCCGGTGCGGCCCACCTGGATGTCGATGGCGGTGATTTTGGTTTCGGCCTGCTCGGGCTGGTATTTGTAGGCGATGGCCCAGCGAGGGGCCTTGCTGGTGACACCGAGTTCGCGTTGATCGGCGAAGCTGTTCACTTTGATCACGGCCCCGTCGGTTTCGTAGGGCAGAGCTTTGCGTTTTTCATCGAGCTCACGGATCGCCTGGAGCAAACCTTCCGCGCTGTCGGCATGCCAGATGAGATCGGCTTTGCGAAGTCCGGCGGCATCGAGGAGGGCGTAGACATCGGTCTGGGATTGTACGTCGCTGGCTTCGACGAGGCCATAGCAGACGATGTCGAGCGGACGTTTGGCGACGATCTTGGGATCGAGCAGCTTCAAGGTACCTGCGGTGGAGTTGCGGGGGTTGGCGAACAAGGCCTCGCCGGCTTCTTCGCGTTCCTGATTCAGTTTGGCGAAACCCGCCTTCGGCATGAAGACTTCGCCACGCACTTCAAAGTTCTGCGGGCCGTCTTTGGGCAGACGCAACGGAAGGCGGCCGATGGTTTTCAGATTGTTGGTGACGTCGTCACCTGTCTGGCCATCGCCACGTGTCGCGCCGTGTTTCAGCATGCCGTTTTCGTATCGGATGGTGATGGCGACGCCATCGACCTTGGGTTCGATGACGCAGTCCACCTTCTCGCGTCCCAGGCCTTTTTGGACGCGGGCATAGAAGGCGGTGAGTTCTTCCTCCGAGTAGGTGTTGTCGAGGCTCATCATGCGCACGGTGTGCGTGATCTGCGTGAAGCCTTCGAGGGGGGCGCCGCCGACGCGCTGGGTGGGGGAATCGGGCGTCTGAAGATCGGGGAACTGTGCCTCGATGTCCTGCAATTCACGCAGGAGGGCATCGAACTGCTGATCGCTGATATCAGGACGTGCCTCCACGTAGTAGAGGCGGTTGTGGCGGTGAAGTTCGGCGCTAAGAAAGGCGGCGCGGCTGGCGGCTTCGGCGTGGGTCATGGTGGATGCTTTGAATAGCTGCAAAGCGGCGCAAGGAAACGGGAAATCGCTGCGAGCGCTGGCGGGAGTTTTGGGCTGGCGCAGATGGGGGTCCGGCGGATCCTTTGAACGATTTCGGCCTGCATGGACTGCCTAGAAGCCGCACTCGGAGAGTGCGGACCACTTCACGGGTCTCTCAAATCACCTTCCAGACTTTGCGGCAGCGCATCCAGATTCTCTCCTTTACTCCGGCTGCGGCACCCAGGGGGTGTCGCGCATGAGGTATTTCATGAGGACGGTCGCACCGAGCATTAAGAGTGCTTCCAGAAAGAGAAACATTGCGAAGTAGCCGAGCTGCCACATCCAGCTGGAGAGACCGCCGATGATGCCGGCAGCGAGCATGGAGCCCATCATCATGAGGCACCCTGCGGAGGTGTTCTTGACATCTTCGGGTGGTTTGGAAAGGGGCAGCCACTGGCCCATGAGGCCGGTCACGAGGGAGAAAGTGGGCAGAAACAGCACTGCGGGCAGGCTGAGCGCCAGCGGAGTCCATGAACGCTGCATGGCGCAGATGAGGGTGGTCTGCAGGATCAGCACGGGAAAGCTGAGCCAGCAGAGCACGGCCTTGCGTGAACCGTGAAAGAGCGGGCTCCAGTGCCGCAGGGGTGCCACGTGGAAGAAGGCGGCAGCGCGCCAGTGCTCCGAGCAGCCGAGAAACATCATGGCCTGCAGTGACACCATGCCGAGAAAGCAGGTGGCAAAGCCCTGCATCATCATGGCGCCATCAGCGCCGCCCTTGCCGCCGGAAAAGAGCATGACCAGCGGCATGATGAGCATGGGGGCGATGCCGGGATAGAGGCGCAGTTTGATTTCGCGATCGCGAAAGAGATAGGCGGTAGTGAGTTTGAAGGATTCGCGCTCCACCGGATCACGCAGCCACCAGCGCAACAGTGGCAATTTGACGATGGCCGCGAGCCAGACGCCGCGAGGCTTGGTGCGGTCCTTGGTCGTGCCGGCCGACTCGTTCAAATTCATCAGCCCCTGGCCGTAGGCACTGCCCAGTTTTTCCAGGGCCAGCCAGCTTGTGCCAAACGTGACTACGAGTGCGAGCGCCGCTGGAAGCCAGAGCATGGAGGCATTGAGCGTGGTGCCGCTGATGAGCGCATCGAGCGCGCCAAACCAGATCGGCGGCAGAGCCAGCATCCAGGTGTCGATGTGATCAAAGTTCTTGAACGATTCGAGGTGCAGCAGGCGCGGCATGATCTGGCCGCCAAGGATCATCACCACGGTGAGCAGCGACTGCAGGGTGGTGAGGAGATTGTCCAGACGCTCGCGGCCAAACCATTTGAGGCAGGCGTTGTAGACCAGCACGATGCTCGCGGCGGAGAACAGCATGAGCAGCGCGGTGGAAAACAAATGGGCGGGGATGAAGCGCCAGGAACCGCCTTTGCTCCACAGTCCGGCGATGAGTCCGGCCAGATTCAGCGAGAGCGCCAGGATGAAGGCAAAGCCCGCTAGGACCGCGCACTTCGCGCGCAGCATCTGCTGCGGTGTCACGGGCCGGTGCAGCAGGATCTCCGCCTCCTCTTTCATGAAGAGCATCGTGCCCGCGCTGGAGGCCAGTGAGAGCGAGGCGAACATCAGCGTGAAACCATGCAGCGTGCAGGCGAAGACAAAGATGTCCGTGTACTGCGAGAACAGCGCGGGCATGAGACCTACCATCGCGTAAATGAACAGGGTCAGGCCCAGGCTCCTCTGCCGCCGCGTTTTTTGCGCACCCGCCTGCTGCGACGCACGCCCGCGAAACAGCAGCGTCCAAAACAGACTGCGCAGCACCTTCGTGGGTGAAGGCGCCCGGCGACCCTGCGCGTGAGGCAGGCTTTCGGCGGTGGTGCTCATGACAGCATGCTTTTGGCAAAGGTCTCGGCGCGGGCCTCCAGACCGCTGAGGCCGGTGAGCTGGGTGAAGAGCTGCTCCAGCGTGTCCGCCCCGTGCTGGTGCTGCAGGTCGTGCGGAGCCCCTTCCACCAGGAGCTTGCCTTGCGCCATGATGGCGACGCGATTGCACACACGCTCCACGACATCGAGCACATGCGAGCTGTAGACGATGGTTTTGCCTTCGCGGGCCAGGGTTTCGAGCAGGGCTTTGAAGCCGACGGCAGCGTTTGCATCCAGCCCATCGAGCGGTTCATCCAGCAGGACGACCTTGGGATTGTGAAGCAGCGCGGCGGTGATAACGACTTTGCGCCGCATGCCTTTAGAATAAGCCCCCAGCAACTTGGTGGTGAGGGTCTGCTCATCCAGCTCAAAGAAATCCAGGAACTGCCGGATGCGTGGGCGGGCCTCGTCCTCGTGGATGCCGTAGAGCGCCCCAATCATGAGGAGGAATTCGAGTCCCGTGAGGGATTCATAGACCGCGCCGGAGTCGGGCACAAAACCGAGCAGCCGCTTGGCCTCCATGGGATGCGTGGCCACGTTCACGCCGCAGATCAGCGCGGTGCCTTCGTCTGGCTGGAGCATGCCGGTGACCATTTTGAGGGTGGTGGTCTTCCCTGCCCCGTTCGGTCCCAGCAGGCCCACGATCATGCCCGGCGGCACCTCCCACGTCAGATGATCGACGGCAGTTTGAGCACCGAAGCGCTTGGTGAGGCCCTGAATGGAGATCATGGATTCCGATCATCCATGGCCTGCGGATGCTTGCAAGGCGGCAATCAGGCCAGCGTGGGAAGCATGAATTTTAATAGATATTAACTAAAACTCTTGCCGCTAAGGTTAAATTCATTATACTGAGTCCAATTTCAATAATTTGTCGCAATTCCCTTCCCAACTGCCGACACGACTGCGCTTTGCCGTGTTGCTGGTGCTTTTGATCCTAGGCATGCGCCAAGCCTCGAAGGCTCAGGCACCTGCTCAAGCTCCGCTGCCTGCGGCTGGCACCTACGTACCCGTGGGTGAAGGTGCGTCCATCAAGGTTAATTTTCCGAGTGCGCCCATCCAGGCCATCATTCCCTTTTACACCCAGCTCACGGGGAAAAAGCTCATCCTCGACTCCGCCCTACAGGGAGAGATGCTTCACATCTATTCCCCGCAGCTGCTCACGAAGAGGGATGCCATCGCCTTCATCGAAGCCACCCTGCTGCTGAATGGCTACGCCATCATCAGTGTGGATGAGACCACGGCGAAGCTGATCAACCAGTCCGGTGGCAAAAGCCCCACAGCCGATGGCTTGAAAGTGTACAATGTCCTGCGCGACCTGCCGCAGAATGAGGAGATCTGCCACTACGTGCTGCCCCTGCAGTTCGTCTCAGCGGATGAAGCCTCCAAGGCCTTCCAACAGGTCATCAAGCTGCACACTTATGGTGCCATGACCGGCGTCTCGAACGACACCGCGCTGATCATCACGGAAAACAGCACGACCATCCGCAGCATCTGCGAGATCGCCCAGATCATTGACGTGCCGCCGACGGAGACGTCCAATGAAATGATCAAGCTGGAGCGTTCCGATGTGGAGCTGGTGGCTGAGATCGTGAATGAGATTTTCGAACAGGAGGAAAAGGCCAAGAGCAGCACGAACGCCCCTGCCGCTGCGGTGCCGAATGCCGTCGGTCGTCCAGGAGTTCCCGCCGTGCCAGCCAACCCTGCTGCAAACGCAGGCACCTCCGCGACCAATCCCGCTGCTGCACGCGTCAAGGTCTTCGCGTACCGCCGCACGAATGAACTCCTCGTCATCGGCCGCCCGGTGGACATCACGTACATCCGGGGGCTGGTCGAGAAACTCGACAAGCAGAGCGATGGGTCCAATTTCCTCAAGCGTCGGCTGAGGTACCTCGATGTGATTGATTTCCTGTCCGTGGCCTACAATGCGCTGGCGAAAGACACCGACATTCAAGGCAACAACGACGGTGCCATCGGGGGTTCTCCCGGCGGCGGCGGTGGCACACGACGCAAATCGGGCGCCAGCTCGAGGTCCTCCCCGGACGACAGCAACTCCAACGGATTTGGCAGCAGCAACGATTCCGCCTATGGCGCAAACACAGGCCTGGGAGGCGGCTTCGGCAATTCCTCTGGATCGCAAGGCAGCTCCAACGCGAACCGCAGTCTGCTCGACAATCCGGAAGATGTGGGAGCACCTGAGTCCATGGTCGTCGGCAAGACGCTGCTGATCGGTGATCCGCAGTCGAACAGCCTCATCGTTTCAGGTTCTCCAGAGCACATCGCGCGCATTGACCAGTTGCTGGTGGAAATGGATATCCGCCCCCAGCAGATCTACATTTCCGCGATCATCGGCCAGTTGAGCCTGGGCAAGAATTTCAACTACGGGGTCGATTTCCTCCAGCTACTGAACGACTTCAGCGTCAACCGCAATGGTGCCTCCAGCACATCCACCACGGGCGGTTCCACCACGGCGGCATCCAACATCATCCAGTTTCCGGCGAAGTTTGGGCAGCTGAACTTCTACGGCCAGATCGGTGCGCTGAGCAACTACATCAAGGTCATCGACAGCAACAACAACTTCAAGGTGCTGGCCACGCCGAGCATCTACGCGAAGAATGCCGCCAAATCGGTGATCTCCTCCGGTCAGAGCATCGCCGTGCCGGCCAACATCCTGACCAACGGCGCCTTCACCGGCGGTGTGGCGAGCAACAGCGTGAGTGTGACTTATCGGGATGTCCTTCTCAAGCTTGAGGTCATCCCTCTGATCAACTCCGACGATGAAGTCACCCTGCGCATCGCCCAGATCAATGACAACATTGTCGGCTCGCAGACCATCGGCGGCAACACTGTGCCCACCATTGGCAAACAGGAACTGCTCACGGAAGTGGCGGTGAAAAACGGCGCTACCGTCGTTCTTGGCGGGCTGATCACGGAGAAAGTCACCAAAGGTAAAAACGGAGTCATCGGTCTCCGCCGCATTCCGATTCTGGGGAACCTCTTCGGCACGACGCAGAATCAAACGACCCGCGAAGAACTGCTCATCTTCATCCAGCCGCGCATCGTGCGCTCTGACGATCCACTCGACACGCCGAACAACATCGAAAGTGGTCGCAGCCAAGTCTACGATGAGGCGATGCGGTTTGGCTCCCCCGGACTGGAGAACATTCCCCGCGCACTTCCTGCGCGGTAATGCAGGCGCTGTGTGCGGCTAAGACGCGCGGCATTCAAAGCGGGCCATAGCACACTGCGTGTCAACCGCACGACAGTCTGCCTTCTACGTACCATCCGAGACGCGGCCCATTTTGCCAAAGCCACTTCGATTTTGGATTACGTCATTCAAAATCCAGAAGGGATCAAGATGATCCCCATCCTTCAAAGCCTTCTTAAATCAACGCCACTCACTTCTTCTCAGCTTCAGCGCGATTCTGGCTGTAGGCGCTGCGTGCGGAGATATACGGATCAACGGCATCCTTTGTGATGCTGTCATAGTTTTCCATCTGGGCAGGGGTGGAACGCAGCGTGTTGGACAGAGGGGGAACGATGACCCAGTCATGCTTTGAGCGGCTGCCGAACCAGTAGAGGTAGGGCCAGTTGATGGGATTGAGCGCGTAGTCTCCTGCCAGTCCCACGGTGTCACGCAAGCTGCTGGGTCCCAGCATCGGCAGCACGAGGTAAGGTCCATTTGGAATGCCCCACTTCGCAAAGGTCTGCGCGGTGTCTTCCTCAGGCAGATTGGCCAGCGTCGGAATGCTCTCCGCAGGGCGGAAGATTCCGCCCACGCCGCCCACGGTGTTTACGACGAATTTGCCCGTCTCCTGCCCCGCACGTTTGAACTTGCCTTGCAGCGTGCAGTTTACAAACCTCACGGGGTATTTCACGTTCTCAAAGGCATTGTCGATGCCTTTGCGCACCGGTCTAGGCAGGAGCAGCGTGTAGCCCTTCGAGATCGGACGGAGGATGAAGGTGTAAAGCTGGTTGTTCACCCAGAACGTGCCGCGATTCATCTTTTCAAGGGGGTCGGAAATGTCCGGCGCGGTGGCATATTCATCCAGTTCGTCATCCTTGAGAGTCCCCGCTTTTTCTGCGGCTTTGCCCTTCGTGGCTGCAGCTTCCGCAGTGGGTTTCAATGCGGTCCTGGCAGCCTGAGTACTGCAATCAGTCAGCAACGGAGTGGCTGCCAGCAAAAACAGACGGAGTGATAATTCGTGGTATTTCATTGAGGGCGGGAGACAGACTGCGTAAGAGAGCTTATGACGCCATTTGCGCCACCTTTTTTAAATTGCGCATCCAACTGGCTGCGATAATTGGCGACCAGGCTGACACCCTCGATGACCACGTCCGTGATGTGCATCTGCTCCATGCGATAGACCACGGTGTAATGGCTGCCTTTGTAAACCATGCTCGTCGGCACGTCCACCCGGTCAGACCCGAGTGACACCGCCGGTTTGTAGGTGATGTCAGGATGCTCTCCGGGCGTGAATTTGCCGCTGTAACTGCGGATGATCAGCGTGGAAAAGAGCTTGGAGGCCGCCTGCTGCTGCGCCGGGGTAAACTGCCTCCAACCCGGGCCGACAGCGCGTTTGGTCATCGTGTCAAAGTTCACGTACTTTTGCAGCACGGGGCGCAGCCTCTCCGGCAGGGCACCGCGGTTTGCGGTGCGGTCTGCCACGGCCAGCACTTCCGTCACAGCGGTTTTCAGCCGGGTCTGAGCCTCGGCAACCTGGGCGGACGCAGCCAGCGGTGCGGCGGCCAGGAGGAGCGGGAACAAATAACGTAGGGTCATGGGGCGGGGGGGGGGGCGTCTTTTCCTTTTTCAACAGTGCCAAAGGCCATCTTGCCAATTAACGACTCAAGATCGACCGAGGACTCAGTCATCGTGATCCGTGAACCAGCGGAAAGGTAAGTATCATCCGCGCCAGGCGCAAGTGCCACGTATTTGTCTCCGATGAGCCCGGTGGTTTTGATGGAAGCCATGGTGTCGGTGGGAAGCTTCAGCCCGGCTTCCACGCGCAGTGTCACCATCGCGCTGTAGTCCGTGCCATCCACGCGGATGGCTTCCACGCGGCCGACCGGCACGCCGGCCACGAGCACGCTGCTGCCGGTGTTGAGCCCCCCTGCATTGGTGAAGCGCGCCTCCATCACATAAGTGTCGCCCCCCAGCATCGATTTGGTGCCGAGTTTCACCGTCAGGTAAACCACGGCGGCGATCCCCAGGAGGACGAACAGGCCGACGTAAAGTTCCAGCTTGGATTGTTTCATGAGTCTTCAGATTGCAGGGCTTCGCCACGACGTATAGCAGCAAGTGTGCGGCCAAGAGCTTCCGCGCTGTCGCGAAAATCTTCCACCATGGCGACGGTGGAGGCCGAAAATTCAGCAGGGGTGCCTTCAAAGCACATGCGACCTTTGTCAAGCAGGGCGACGCGGTCGCTCGCGATGAGCGCCTCGGTCAGGTCATGCGTCACCACCAATGCGGTGAAGCCAAACTGCCGCTGATACTTGGCGATCATGGCAAACACCGCATTGCGCCGCAGCGGGTCCAGACCGGCGGTGGGTTCGTCAAACAGCACGAGTTCAGGGCGAGTGACGATGGCGCGTGCCAGGGCGAGGCGCTTCTGCATGCCGCCGGAAAGCTGGCTGGGATAGCGGTCCTGATGGGCTTCGAGCTCGATCTGCCGCAGCGCCTCCAGGCTGCGCTCGCGGATTTCCTTGTCGGGAAGATCGGTGGTCTGCTCCAGCGGCAGGGCGACGTTTTCCAATGCGGTCAGGGAGTCGAACAAGGCATTGCTTTGAAACAAGAAACTGCAGCGGCGGCGGAAATCGGCGCGTGCCAACGCATCGCCGATGGTGAGCGGCTTGCCGTCAAAATGAATGCTGCCTGCATCCGGACGAATGACATCCGCGAGGCATTTCAACAGCACGGATTTGCCCGCGCCGCTGCGCCCAAGCACGGTGACCAGGCTCCCGTGCGGCACATTGAGGCTTGCACCATCCAGCACGATGTTCTGGCCGAAGCGCTTGGACAAGCCTTCGATGCGGAGCAGTTGTGAATTGGAATCAGCACCCATGATCAGACGAGGAAGGAGGTGATGATGTAATCGGCTGCCAGCACGATGATGCTGGACTGCACGACCGCACGGGTGGTGGAGGCGCTGACGGCACGCGCGCCGGTGGCGGAACTGCAGCGGTGTGCGTTAAAGCCATGATAGGCGCACAATGAAATCGTCAGCAGGCCAAAGGTGACGGCCTTGATGATGCACTCCCGCACATCCTGGGCCTTGACCGCGTGCTCCACGGAGGACCAGTAGACGCCCGGCTCCAAGCCCAGCAGCAGAGAACCTGACAGGCTGCCGCCCCATAAACCGACCGTGACAAACAGGGCCGTCTGCATGGGATAGACGACCAGCGCCGCGAGCAGGCGCGGGGTGATCAGATAGGCATGGCTGCTGACGCCCATGGTCTCCAGTGCGGCGATCTGCTCGGTGTTGCGCTGAATGCCGAGCTCTGCCGCCAGGGCGGAACCGGCCTGGCCGACCAGCATCAACGCTGCCAAGGCAGGCCCCAGTTCACGTATGAGGCTGAGAGAAACCAGGGTGCCGAGCAGACTCTCAGAGCCAAAGCGGTTCAGCACATAGTATCCCTGCAGGCCGAGCACCAGCCCGGTGAACATGCCCACGATCAGAATGACCGGAAGGCAGCGCACGCCCTGCTCAAAGCCGGCGCGCGCAATCCGCCTGCCAAGCCGCCGCGCTCCCAGCGCAGAACGAAAAGACTGCCCTGTAAAAAGAGCAAAGTCGCCCAGTTCATGAACAATGGAGAGTGAGTAACGACCTATGGCGCGCAACATTCGTTTAAAGTACCTTCACCCACGCACCGGAGTTGCGCAACGCCGTAGCGCCTCGCGCCTCAAGATTCTTTCGTGCGCATCCTCAGAGCTCGCCAACTGGCAGCCACTTGCGCTGCTCCCAGCTTTGCAGGCCGAGCTCGGCGAGTTGAACGCCTTTGGCACCTTCACGAAGGGTCCAGGGGAATGGTGTGTCCAGCACCACGTGCCTGAGGAATTCCTCCCACTGGATTTTGAAGGCGTTGTCATACGTCGTTGTATCGGGCACTTCCTGCCAGCCGCCGAAGAAATCGATCGGCTGGTCGATGTCCGGATTCCAGGTGGGGCGTGGCGTGGTGCCGATGCTCTGCACCCAGCACTTGCGCAGGCCCACGACGGCGCTGCCATGCGTACCGTCCACCTGCATGGTGAGGAGATCATCGCGCCGAACGCGCACCGTCCAGGAGCTGTTGAACTGGCAGATCACGCCGCCTTCGCACTCAAAGGTGGCGTAGCAGGCGTCATCGCTGGTGCAGGCATAGGGCTTGCCGCGCTCGTCGATGCGCTTTGGCAAATGGGTGGCGCCCATGCAGCTCACGGCTTTCACCTTGCCAAACAGATTGTCCACCACGTAGCGCCAGTGGCAGAGCATGTCGACGATGATGCCGCCGCCGTCTTCCTTGCGGTAGTTCCATGAAGGACGCTGTGCGGGCTGATCCCCTTCCTCACCGGTGAAGACCCAGTAACCAAACTCGCCACGCACGCTGAGGATGCGGCCAAAGTAGCCTTGATCCCGCAAGGTGCGGAACTTGCGAATGCCGCTGAGCCAGAGCTTGTCCTGCACGACGCCGTTTTTGACACCCGCGTCTTCACAGAGCTTGGCCAGACGTAACGCCTCGCTCGTTTCAACTGCCGTGGGTTTTTCGCAGTAGATCGCCTTTCCTGCCTGCACGGCCCTCTCCACAAAACCCGCACGCTGCAAGGTGCCCGAGGCATCAAAGAAGATCGTGTCTTCCTTGTTTGCCAATGCGGCATCAATGTCCGTGGTGAACCGAGTCACGCCTGTGCGGGCCGCGAGTGCCTGGAGCTTGTCGTGGTTCCGGCCCGTCAGGATCGGGTCAGGCATCAGCGTGAGATCATCGCTCACTTTCAGTCCGCCTTGATCGCGGATGGCCTTGATCGAGCGGATCAAGTGCTGGTTTGTGCCCATGCGTCCGGTGACGCCGTTCATGATGATGCCGATTCGTTTGGTTTCCATTTTAGCCGAGTTCCAAGTTTAAGGTTTAAAGTTTCAAGTTCACAGGCATCCCATAGGTGGATGCATTTTTGAAGTGAAGTGCGCTGACTGAGGGCGGGAAGCGGCTTGATTTGGAGTGCGATGTCTAAAACAAAACACACACCAGCCACTCAGCCAGCACGTCACCACATCAATG
>JAIPJY010000078.1 GCA_021733925.1 Prosthecobacter sp.
CCTGCCTCTATGGCGTGATGCCTTGCAACGGACTCACCTATGCCGGGCCGCACAACTGCGCCTGCTACCCTGAGGCCAAGCTGGATGGCATGGCGGCCATGGCCTCCGCGCCACGCTACCCCATGCCTCCGCACACGGCGGACAGCGCGCGTCTGACCAAGGGGCCGGCCTATACCGAAGCCATCACAGAAACCCCGGCGGATGCCAAGGACTGGCCCACCTACCGCTCCGACAATGGCCGCAGCGGCTACTCGAACCAGGATTTGAAGAAGGATCTCGGCATGGCCTGGGAAGTGAAGCTCACCCCACCGCTGAGCACGACGACGACTGCCGCAGGCCTGACCTTCGTCTCCGAAGTGGACAAGCACACGCTGCACGCCTTCGACTCTGCCACCGGCAAGGAAGCGTGGCATTTCATCGCAGGCGGGCGCATGGACTCACCACCGACCTACTGGCAGGGCAGGGTGTTCATCGGCGGCAATGACGGCAACGTGTACTGCCTGCGTGCGAAAGATGGCGCGCTGGTGTGGAAGTTCCAAGGCGCGCCGGTCATGCTGAGCCACGGGGCGTGGGAGATGATGGAAAGCGTCTGGCCCGTGCATGGCAGCGTGCTGGTGGAAAACGGTCTCGTGAGCTTTATCTCCGGCCATTCCTGCTTCCTCGACGGCGGCCTGTGGTTCTACCGCGTCGATGCCAAGACCGGCGAGATGAAGGTGAAAATCAACTACGATGACCGCGATCCTGACACGGGTGGCGACTTGAATGACCGCCATAAGACCCTGCAGATGCCCGTCGCTTTGAACGACATCCTGAGCAGCGACGGCAAGTGGACCTTCCTGCGCACGCAGAAGATCGGGGCCGATGGCAAGCGCGTGGAAGTCGGCCCTGTGAGTGGAGATTTCGACAAGCAGGGTGGCGCGCACAAAGGCGAGGGGCAGCACCTCTTTGCGCCGATGGGTTTCCTCGATGACTCCAATTTCCACCGCAGCTACTGGGTCTATGGCAAGAGCTTCGCCGGTGGCCATAGCGGCTACTTCCAGGCCGGCAAGTATGCCCCGGCGGGCCGCATCCTCGTGCACGACGACAAGAACGTGTATTCCTATGGCCGCGAGGCACAGTACTACAAGTGGACGACCACGATGGAGTACACGCTCTTCGCCACGCCCAAGGCACCACCGGAGCAAGCGTATGACACCGAGTCCGCCACCACCGAGCGCAAGGGCAACAGCGTCGTGCTCGACAAGGGCGGCAAACCGCTCGCGGTGCAGCCCAAGGGGGAAACGCAAGTTGGCCACGCAGAGACTTTGAAGGCCCAGGCGGAAGCGAAGAAAAAGGGCAAGGGCAAAGGCAAGGGGGGCGAAGCTGGCAAGAAAGGCCAGGTTGCAGCCAATGCCAATGGTGCCCCAATGCCCGGCAGCGTGCAGTTTCCCAATGTGCCGGTGCTTGATCCCGCCCAGACGCCGATCACCGTCGAAGCCTGGGTGCTGCCGGACAAGCCAAGCGGCACGATTTTGAACCACGGCGGTCCCTTGCTGGGGGTGTCGCTCGATTTCCATGACAAGAAGCCGCAGTTCCACATTCGCAGCGATTCCAAGGTCAGCACCATTGTCTCCGCCGACGTGCTGGGCGACGGCTGGCACCACATTGCGGGCGTCCTTGCCGCCGACAAGAAAATGACCCTCTACATCGACGGCAAGCTTGTCGCTGAAGGGATGGCGGGAGAACTCATTGCCGCCAAGCCGGCCAGGCCGCTTATCGTGGGCAACGGCAACGGTGTCGCTGATGAAAATGCCGGGGGTTACAGCGGGCTGCTGGATCAACTTGCCATCTATCACAAAGCGCTGAGTGCCGCCGAAGTGCAGCAGCGTTTCGAACAGCCGGAAGTGAAACCTGCGGATGCCGTGCTTTACTGCAACTTCGACAATGGCGACTCACGCGACAGCTCCGGCAACGGAGTTCACGGCGTGGGCGCTGGCGTCGAGTCGGGCAAAGGCAAGGTGGGCGGCGCGCTCTGGTTCAAGGGTGGCACCGATGCCAAAGGTGGCAAAGGCAGCGGCAGCTTCGTGAAGCACACCTGGGACCGCTTTGTGCCCATCGTCGCCCGCAGCATGGCGCTGGCTGGTAAAACGGTGCTGGTCAGTGGCGCACCCGACACGATCGACGAAGAGTACGCCTTTGAGCGCCTCGCCGCCAGAGACCCCGCGATTTTGGAAGAACTCAAGGAGCAGGACGAAGCGCTCGAAGGCAAGCGCGGCGCCAAGATGTGGGCCGTGAACACCGAAACCGGCGAGCAAAGCGCGGGCATTGAACTGACGAGTCCCGCCGTCTGGGACGGCATCACCGTCGCTCAGGGATGTGTGTTTGTGAGCACCATGGAGGGCAGGCTGCAGTGCTTTGGGAAATAGACGCCATGCGACTTGCCACCCTCATCATCGCCCTCTGCACCAGCGGCGCCTGCGCCTGCACCATCCCGGTCTTCCGCTATGCGCTGGATCGCTGGGAGGCGGACAAGTTTCATCTGGTGCTGCCGCAGGACGTGGCGAAAGATCCTGAGATTCAGGATCTGCTGCGGCCGCTGCGTGCCAATGGGAAAGCCAATCTCGACTTTATCACCGCGACTGACGCGGCGCAGCGGGACACCGTCCTGCGCAATTCACGGGAGAGCGACAAGCCGGTGTGGTCGGGGAAGCTGGACGCCACCTCCCTGGCTGCCGTGCTGGATTCTCCGGCACGAAAAAAGCTCGTCCAGCAGCTGCTGGCGGGTGATTCGGTCATCTGGGTGATCGCCGACAGTGGATCGCCGGTGGACGTGCTGGAAGTGGAGCGCGTTGAGAAGCGGCTCAAGTTCCTGGAGCAGGTGGCCTCTCTGCCGATCCAGGACCCCAATGACCCCGACAGTCAGCTCGGCCCTGGGCCGCCGCTGAGGCTGAAGTTCGCCACCCTCAGGCTGCGGCGTGATGATCCTGCCGAGCAACTGCTGCTGCGCATGCTCGTCGGTCCTCGGGGAGACTTTGATCCCGCCACCACCAGTTTTGCCAGTGCGGTGTTCGGCCGTGGACGGGTGCTGGGAGCCTGGCCTCTCGCCATCCTGGATGATGCTTCTCTAGAAGACGCCTGCATGTTCTTGGTTGGCCGCTGTGGCTGCCGGCTGAAGAATGAAAACCCCGGCTGGGACATCCTGCTCAATCTTGACTGGGAAAAGGCGCTGCCAGCCGTCAAGACCAGCGATTCAACAGAAACCAGCGTTTCAAAACCGGCGAACGTTGAGACGATTGGCCCACCACCCTCTCAACTCAGGGCAACGATCGAACCCATCGCTGGTCCAGATGTGCTAAAAATCATTCCTGACGAGCCAGAAATACCCGCCAATGGCCGCAAAGGGCCACTGCTTGCGGGCGTGGCCGCAGGACTGGTCCTGCTGTTCCTGATACCGCGCTGGTTAAGAAAGTAGCCCGGGCATTCAGTTCACGGGGCAGGGAGCCTATTTGTGGTCATATAGGTCTTATAAGACCTATTCCACTCAGCTTGCGCAGCATTCAGCGTCATGCGCTCTAGCGACTGGATGGAATGGAAGTTTCAAAACTGAAAAAAGGATTTGCCGAATCCATTGATTTGAGAGAATATTTAACTTATCTAAATAATCAATAGATGCCCCAATTCTCATGAAAAGGATCTTAATTTACGCTTTCTGCGTCGGCGTTGCCTTTTGCCAAAGTGCTGTGGGCCAGACTGGCTATGGTGTCATGGGGGTGCCTCCTCCTGGTTATGGTACTCCACCTCCTGGCTACGGCACTCCGCCGAACGTGCCTGCCTATCCTAACTCGCTGCCGCCGTCCACGGTCTCGTCGAACGTGACGGCGCCGCCTCCGTATGCCGATCCGTATGCGACTGCGCCAGCGCCTGGGCAGATGTCGTCCTACACCCCGCAGGGAGTCAGCAACTACAGCTCTGGGCCAACCGGCGCAGCCAATTATGGGGCCAAGCCAGCCGGTCCTAACATGGTCAATTTCAACAGCTTGGAGGCCTATTACCGTTACGTTGCCCCCAAGGCCAGTAATTTGTCAGGGGCGAATACCATTGGCGGGACGCTGACGGTGGCCCTGTTCGATCCGCTGTATTTGAAATTTGGCGCCTCATGGGGCAGTGGTGGTGGTGGCAGTGTCACTGGAGCCACCAAGGGGAATTATGACTTTGCCAGCATTCAGGCGGGTGTTGGCTTTCACACCTCTTTGATCAATGAAAAGCTCACTTTTGTGGCTGAGGCCGGCCTTAGTTATGCCAGCCTGAGGGCTCAGGACAGCTCCGTGAGTTTCAGTGACGGTTCCATTTATGTGCGTCCTGCCTTGCGCTTCACCCCTCTGGACTGGCTTGAACTGCAGGCTGGCGTGACAGTGAGCAGCGCGGACAAATACGACAGCAAGATGGTGGATTTGACCTCCTACTTCCGCCTGCTGCCGATGTTTGACGTCGGCGTCGGTGGGGATTTTGGCAATACGACCCGGTCTTTTCGTACCAGTCTGCGCCTGCGCTGGTAGTTTGAAAAGTACTCCCGAGCTTGAGCTCGTTCCGGAAAAAGCGTCGCGATACCCCCGAATGAGCTGAAGCTCATGAGTACTTTCTTCAAGCCTTTTTGGTGCTGACGGGCTTCCGGCGATTTGCAAAGCAGGTGCGGCAGATTTCACAGACGGTGCCGTCACACCCGCGCGCGGTGCAGAACTCCCTGCCATAGAAGATGATCTGCAGATGCAGCTTGTTCCATGAATCCATGGGAAACAGGCGTTTCAAATCGCGTTCTGTTTGCAGTACTGATTTCCCGTCGGTCAGGCGCCAGCGCTGGGCGAGGCGGTGGATGTGGGTGTCCACCGGAAATGAAGGGATGCCAAAGGCCTGAGCCATCACGACTTGGGCGGTTTTATGGCCCACTCCGGGGAGACGCTCCAATGCTTCCAGCGAGGCGGGCACCTGTCCTTGGTGTTCAGCCATCAGAATGCCGGAAAGCTGTTTGATGGCCCTGGCTTTCTGCGGCCCCAGACCGCAGGGGCGCACAATCGCTTCGATTTGATCCAAGGGTGCAGCGGCCAGCGCTTCCGGCGTGCGGCCAAGCCGAAACAAGGCAGGGGTCACCTGATTGACGCGAACATCTGTGCACTGCGCGGAAAGCAGGACCGCCACCAGCAGGGTAAAAGGATCCGTATGATCCAGCGGGACAGGTGGAGAGGGGTACAACTGTACCAAACGACTCCGCACATAATCCGCCCGCTCCTGTTTGGTCACTGGAGTTGATCTAAAAACCGGGGTCTAAGAGCTGGTTTCAATGCGCGCCACCATACGGCGGATGTGCTCATAGCCTTTGCGGTCCTTCATGATGGACAGGCTTTTGGAAAACGATCCCCATTTGATCACGCGGATATTCACGTTGCGGACTCCCCACGCATTCATGGTGGCCTTGTCCGGCTTGTAAAGGTCGATGGTGTTGGTGCCCACCAAGGCGGAACCATAATCATCGACCTGATAAACGTAAGGCAGTCCTTCGATCTGGAAAATCGTGCCTACAGGGTACACCGACCAGTCGGCGGCAGCACTGCGAACGTTGCCATACTTGAGCTGAGTTCCGACCGCCGTCTTGGCACCGTAAATGATGTGATCGGACTCGCCATGGGTGTAGGCGGTGGTGCGAACCGAGGTGATGCGCGTCCCGCTTTTAAAGATGCCAGTGGAAGAGCAGGATGCCAAAAGACAGGCGAAAAAGATGGGAAGCAGGCGGATGTGGTGGCGCATTGTTATTAGCAATATGCTGATTATTAACTTTCCTTTTACACCTTCTATTCTGGGGTAAATTGAGTTTGAAATCAATCTTTGATTTTCAGACCACTTTTGAGAGCTGTCCCCGGCTGCCCCAAAACCGCCTTCAAAGTGGGGTATTGATGGCTTCAAGCAAGGATTTGGCCCCCATTTCAGGGGCCACGGCTGTTCAAGACTGGCTCTTTGGGTGATTCCACTTCTTTCTTCAAGCTTCCATCAGGGGGCAGGCTTTTCACTGCAAACGCAGCGCTTGAGCCAGGACGGTCAGACGTCGCCAGCATGTCCAGAGTCCGCCAAAGAAGATCAGTGTCAGCGCCAGCAGAATGCCGAAGCGCTCATGACCGGTCAGATGCTGGATCATTTCGATCAAGAGCCCGCCGCACAGTACAGCCATGCGGTGCTGCTTGGCCATGGGGCCGCGGAAGTCGTGCTTGCCGGTCAGGGCTGCCCCCAGCACGCGGATGTAGGCTGTCCAGACCGCCGTCACAGCGCAGCACCAGCCCAGCGGAATCACGTGGAACAGCTTTACCACTCCGGGATCTCCTGCGCCGCTGTAGCCTGCGCCCACCATGATCAGCACATCCGCCACGCGGTCCGGTGCGTCGTTGTAAATCGCTCCCACTGGCGAGCCTTTGCCGCCTTCCACGGCCACCATGCCGTCCATCAGATTGCACAGCAGCCGCAGCTGGATGCAAACGAGGGCTCCCAGCCACGCGGCCAGTATGCCTGCGTTGCTGGTTTGATCTCCGGCGATCATGAAGCATGCCATCGCCCCACCGGCAAAGACTACGCTCAGCAGCGAAATGGCATTCGGTGTCAGGCCGGAACGCGCCAGCCAGCCGGCCAGCGCATGCGCCCAGCGGGTGTCGCGGGATTTCAAACTGCGGCGTGACGCCAGATGTTCTTCGGGCACGCTCATCTGCGGAAGAAAATCAAACTCAGCGTGCCGTTGACTTCCAGCTCACCACCCGCCCGTTGACGAAATCTGCCGTTCCAGCGGTGTAGGGGATGTAGGTCACTGCAGTGCCGCTTCCGAACATGGGATAGCCGCCGTAGCCATAGGGGCCGAAACCACCAAAGCCGCCGTATCCGAGACCGCCATAGCCAAAGCCACCGTAGCCAAAACCCATGTTCATGCTCATGGAGCGTACAGGGCGCTGACCTTCGTAGGTCCAGTTTTCGCTCTCCCGCCCACGATTGATACCGACCGAGACGGTGTCAGGACGTCCCCAAGCAAGGAAGACCGCATCGCGTGTCATGCCTTCACGGATCAAACCATGATTGACGAGCTGTCGGTCTTTGGTGCTCAATTTGGCAAACATCTGCGGGTTGTTCTCGATGCGCGTCTTGGGCGTAGAGGAACACTGGACGAATAAGGTGGCTATGATCAGAGCCAGACAGAGACGGATGAACTTGGGCGTTTTCATGGTTGGGAGCATTTTGCTGCCGGTGAAGTTGTTTGTCGAATATTGTTAATGACCTGCTGATTCTACGCTTTGTTCATCTTTGCGGGTGGAAAAAACGCGCAGCACCATCCAGCCGCCCGCCAGCAGCGCGGTGCCGGCAAACCACCACGGCCACAGCTCCAGCGCTGCCGCAAACACACGCGGGTCATCCGCGCTCAGGTGCCTATGGCCGGCCACCCAGCTGGTCTGCCAGCCGAAAAGCAGCGTGAGGGTTCCGTAGGCCAGATTGATCGTCAGTCCGCGAAAGCTCAGCGCCGTGGCCCGCTGTTCGGAGTCCACGATCTCATTGAGATAATTCGACAGGAAGAACTGGAGGAAGCGCATGCTCAGGAACAGCGGCATGACCAGGGCGATGCCCGTCCAGCCTGGCTGCGGATGCGCCGCCGCCATCAAACCTCCAAACACCACGAGGCCCAGCCAGATGAAATTCTGCCGCGCCGTCATGACCTTGACGCTCTTTTCCATCAGGCTCGCTGTCACCAAGCCCAGCAGCGATACAACGGTACCGATGACGCCATACCAACCTTCCTCGATGCCCACGAGGCGGTAGAAATTGCTGGCCACGGTCAGGAACAGGCGGATCACACTGTCAAAGACCAGCCCGAAAACGATCAGCGCAAAGGCTGCTTTCGTTCGCCACATCCAGCCGCCTGTTTGCAGGATGGAGACCCAGGTTTCACGGATGCTCTGCAACAGCGAGGTTTTGGGGGCCGGAGTGCGCACTTCGGTCATGCGCAGACTCACCACCAGACAGGCCAGCGCCGTGCCCAGGCCGAGCAGCAGCGGCAGTTTCATGGCCACAGGCTTCGCCACCGTCACATCCAGGCCCATCCAATGAAAGGCAGCCGTCAAACTGTGCGCGTCATACAGCACCGATCCGGTGATCGAGGACACCACAAAGCCCAGTGCCATCCCGCGTGAAAGCTTCGCCATGATCTGCGGCCACAGCGTCGTGCGTTCCGCTGCTGGCAGGGAGTCGTAAGTCAGCGCTTCATCCGCACCGCTCGCACAGGCTTCGGCGGCACCGCTGAGGACTCGGTTGGCGACAAACAGCCAGAAGACAAGATCATGGTGCCCCGGCTGCATCAGGCACAGCACCGCCATTTCCAGCACCATCAGCACGCCTGCCGCCACCACCAGCGGCCTGCGGCCAAAGCGATCTGCCAGCGCCCCGGAGGGGACCTCCAGCACCACGCTGGTCAGCGCCCACACCACATTCAGGGCCGCGAACTCACCGATGTTCAGCCCCAGATCGAGGAACAGAATCGTGAACACCGGATAGTAAAACCGGCAGTTGAAGAGGATGCGGAACCAGACAAACAGGCGCGCATTGGAATGCTCAGGCATGCCTCTCTCTACGCTTCAAATTAGAACGCGGGCAACGCAAAGCGGCAGAAAACAGAACGCGATGCACTGTAGGGTGCCATCAGAGGCTTCAGGGATTTCCTGCCTGCTCCGGTCATGCCGGAGATTCTCTTCAGCGAGCTTTCAATCTTGCCACGGGACACGGGGCCATTCACTTTCCTTCGCATGCCCCCGAGTGATTTTTCTATTCCTGATGATGATGGTTTGTCGGCCGCAGCCGTGATGACCACCGTGGTTTCCAAGATGCTCTCACAACGCGAGACTTATCTTGGCCGGGCCAGGGCATGGATCGCCTCACCCGCCTTTGAGGAGGTTTACCAAGACCTTCACCACGGGGTCCTGTTTAAAATTTTACTCACGTTGCTTGGCAAAGGACCGTCGATGAAAATGCGCAGTTCCAAGCTGCGCGAAGGCTATGCCCGTCTGGCCCGGGAGGGGGAGCTCCTGTTTGCGGGAACGATTATTGGGAACAAGGGGATTTTTTCAGACGATGTGGACTTCCGCTACCCCATGGCGATTGTGGCTTCGAGACGCCAGGAAATTGAGTCGGTCGTGCAGACAGCCGTTTTGGCAGAACTCATGGCAGACGCTTACATCGAAGGCGAATCGGAAACCATGCCGCAATGCGCACGCATCATTGCGAATGACCAATACAGGGCCTTGCGCCGCCAGGTGCTGCCTGTCGATGAAACCATGGGACTGCAAGCTGCCATGTTCGATGTCAGAGTCGCCATGAAAGAGCTGGTGGGAGAGTGGGAGCCGTCTGTGTTTGTTCCGCTTCTGGTTCATCCTGGTGGAGGTCCCTTTGCGGTGGTGCCATGGCCCATTTTGCATGGCAAGGCGGTTCCTGCTAAAAAATTGCCGCCTCAACCACCGCCAATCCCTCAACCGCCGCCGCTTCCTGGCGCAAAACGATAAGCCGCCTCGGTTTTTGAGTGCTGCTCTAGAATCTCACCCGCAAATACGTGCCCAGCACGGACTCATGCTTCCAGATTGTCCTGCCGCGCCTGGAATCGATCATGTAGAAGAGGTCGAGATCCACTGACGCGCTGAGTTTGAATGTGAGCCCGAGTGGCACGAAACGGTTCTCTGTGTGCCGCCGTAGATGAAGGTCTTGGAGCCACTCGTTGCTGGCAAAGAGGCGTGTCAGCGGACCCAGTGGCTGGGGCAGAGTCCAGGCGAGTTGCATACGGTGCCGGGTTCGGCTCGTTGTGAATGCCTGCCCTTCGTTCTCACGCCACTCCATGCGGTTGCGCCATTCCACGCGCAGTCGCTTTGTCAGATCGAACTGGGGGTTGATTTCCAGCTCAGGGCGGAGCTGGTCGTAGCGGTCGTGCGTGGTGATATTCTCGATGCGGAGCGTTGACATCCCCAGCCCGAGTTCCAGCCACTCTGCCGCAGCATACTTCACGCGCGGGCTCACGATCTGCACATAGGACCCATCCACTGCGTCGGCGAAGTTGCCCATGTAGAGGCTGGCTTTCCATGGCGGCTTGCGGTAAAAATCCACCGTGCTCCACGCCCACCACTCGTCGGCCTGCGCTGGCAGGCTCGTTAGAATGCACAGCAATGTCAGCAGCAGCGGGCGCATAGGCCGGTTCAGTAGGAGGCGCCGACGATTTCGTTGGTCATGGCATTGATCCGCTGAATGACTTCATCCGCCTCCTCCTGGGTCACGCCCTGGTCGAGCAGTGTCTCCACCAGATGCCCGGTGAAGCGGGCGAAATGCTGCTTGGTGATGCCGCGTCCGTGATGCGTGTGTGCAAGTGGGCGGCCGCTGTACTCGATGGGGCCGCCGGTGGCCATCACAAAGAACTCATGCTGCATGGAGTGCAGTTTTTCCAATTCGGTGTGTTTGAAGAACGGCCCGAGTTCGGGGTCGGCCAGCACGCGGACATAAAAGGCAGGAATGAGTGCGGAGATCATTTCTTCGCCACCGAGACGTTCATAGAGAGAAGGGGTGTTTGTCTTCATGCTTCCCGATAAAGCATAAACAGCGCCGTCATGCTGAGACAAAACAGCGCTGGACAAGGCTGGCGCAGCGAAAGCCAGCAGGCGATTGATGCTCACGCAAGAATGGCACACAAAACTATTGTGCCTTTGGCACCAGTCATGCCTATGGAAGATACATGTCATATCTTCAGCAACTGCATCTGGACGCCCCGGTGGCCTGTGACCTGCTCATTTTCAGCATCGTCATTCTCGGTGGCATCGGCCTGGGCAATATTCGTGTCCGGGGTGTCAAGTTTGGCACGGCGGGCGTGCTGTTCGTCGGTCTGGCGGCATCGCATTTTGGACTGCGTCCTGAAACGGAGGTGGCGCACTTTCTGAAGGAGTTTGGGCTCGTGCTCTTTGTCTTCGCTCTCGGCATGCAGATGGGGCCGGGCTTCTTCGCCTCGCTGCGGCGACAGGGGCGCATGCTGAATGCCTACGCTGCTTTGCTGGTGGTTTTGGGTGCCGTCGTGGCTTTGGCAGGTGGTTGGATGCTTGACATGCCGCTTCCTGCGGTGGCGGGCTTGTTTGCCGGTGCCACCACCAATACTCCTGCACTCGGTGCCGCCCAGCAGGCGCTCGCCACTGCTCATGCGGGCCCTGAGCTGGTCACTCTGCCGGCTCTTTCCTACTCAGCGGCCTATCCTCTGGCCATTGTCGGGATCATCCTTTCGCTCATCGTTCTGCGTGCCTTCTTCAAGGTGGATGTGACAGAGGAGGCGGAGCTGTTTCGGCGGGAGCAAGGCGCAGACACTGAGCCCCTGCAACGCATGAACCTGAGGGTGGAGAATCCGAACCTCGAAGGCGTCAGCATCTCCAGTGTTCCCGGCATTCAGGAAACCAGCGTCATCATCTCGCGGCATCGACCGGCCTTGGGTGGCGAGGTCACCGCAGCCACGCCGGAAACGAAGCTTCATGTCGGCGATGTGATCATGGCCGTCGGCACGCAGAAGCATTTGGACCAGTTCCGTCTCGTCATCGGCAGCGTGAGCCCGGAGAATCTCATGAAAGCTCCAGGAAGGATCACCTACCGCCGCGTGGTGCTCACCAATAAAAAACTGCTCGGGAAAAGGGTGCGAGAACTCGGTCTCGATCACTTCCACGGCATCGCCGTCACACGTGTGAGCCGTGGGGATCTGATCTTCACCGCGCTTCCCGATCTGCGGCTTCAGTTTGGCGACATGCTCCAGCTTGTGGGTGATGATGAATCCCTCAATGCCGCCACGCAAAGGCTGGGCAATGCGGTGGAGATGCTGCAAGAAACCAAGTTTGCTGCCATTTTCGCGGGCATCCTCCTCGGGGTGCTGCTCGGCCTCTACCCCATTCATATTGATGGCCTGCCAGCGCCGGTGCGCCTGGGCCTTGCCGGCGGGCCGCTCATTGTGGCCATCCTGATGAGTCATCTGGGGCGTCTGGGTCCCATGGTGATGCACATGCCGATCAATGCGAATCGCGCCCTGCGTGAGCTCGGCATCATCCTCTTTCTTGCCAATGTCGGGCTGCTCTCCGGTGAGCATTTTGCAGCCACGGTTTTTTCGGTGCAGGGCCTGCAATGGGTGCTGCTCGGCGTCATTGTCACCATTCTGCCGTTGCTCATCGTGGGCTACATTGCCCGCAAGTTTCACCGCGTGAATTTCATGACGCTCTGCGGTTTGCTCTCTGGAGGCATGACTGATCCGCCCGCGCTCGCCTTTGCCACCACCCTGGCACGCTGTGATTCACCCGCCGTGGCCTATGCCACGGTGTATCCGCTCACCATGCTGCTGCGCATTGTGGCGGCCCAGGTGATTGCCCAGCTTGCCTGAGAGAGGTGGCGTTTCGTGCAACACGCTGCTGAAAACACGAGACATCCGGGCGCACTTGGCGTTCTTTGTCGACTGCCATGAAGTCAACCATCGTCGCTTTCCATCTTGCTGCACTCTCGTTGGGCTCTGCCGTCTTGTTTTCTGCGGAAACACCACCTGCTGAACCCAAACTGCCGAAAGACCTGCCAGCGGAGCTCAAGCAGCAGGCGGAGGAGTTCAAGAAGCAGCAGGCATCGGTGCGTGACTTCATGCAGGCGGGCAAATACGCAGAGGCCGAGAAGGTGCTGCGCTCCCTGATTGAAAGTTTCAAGGGCTTCTTCGGGCCTTCCAATGCACTGCTCCCGGAGTGCCAGGGGGCGCTGGGCACCTGCCTGCGCGCGCAGGGGCGGCTGGCTGAGGCGGAGCCGGAATTTCGCGCCTCGTGGGAGGGGCACGTGAAGTACTCAGGTGCGGAAAAGCCTGAGACGCTACGCATGCACAACGCTCTGGCGGAGACCCTGCACCAGCAGCAGAAATACGCTGAGGCTGAGAAAGAAACCCGGGCTGTGGTTCAGGAGATGACGAAGGTCTACGGAGCCGAGCATCCCGCAACTTTGCTGAACCGGACCAACCTCGCCGTGGTGCTCGGCGATGAGGGGAAATACGCTGAGGCGGAGAAGGAGCTGCAGGACATCGTCAAGATCGACGAGCGCGTGCTCGGTGTGGACAAGCAGCCGACCCTCATGGCCCGGGGCGCTCTGGCGATGATGCTCCGTGCCGAGGGCAAACTGGCGGAGGCCGAGCAGGAATTCCGCAAAGTGCTGCTTTTCATGGATATCAATCCCGGCGAGGACCATCCGGACACTCTGACGTTTCGCTATCAGTTTGCCCTCTGCCTGACGATGGAAAAGAAACATGCCGAGGCTAAAAAGGAAGCCGAGCAGGGGCTGGCGGCGGCGAAGAACAAACTGGGTGAGGATCATCCCAACACGAAGGAGCTTCAGCAGCTCGTCACGAGCATGCAAAACGTTCCCAAGTGAGATGCCTCAAACGTGCAGCAATGATACGGAGACCTTGCCGCTGAAGCAGGTCTCCACATCCGAGCCGGGATCACGCGGGCGGGAGGCATAGGAGGCGCTGTAGGCGTAGCCCTGTGCTTCTTTGCGATAGCTTACATTCAGCGGCGCGCGGGCTGGCTGGCAGAGGATGCGTGGTGGGAGCTCCGTTTGGTCGGATGGCAGATGCGGCAGGTTGATGTTCCAGAAGCTGCTGTGCGGCTGGTCTTGTGCGTGCGTTTCCCGCATGATCTGCGCCATCCATGCGGCGGTGCGCTGCCAGTCCACCACGAGTTCGCGGATCATGTAGTGAGACAGTGCCATCGAACGAATGCCATGGTAGGCGGCTTCGCGCGCAGCGGCCACGGTGCCGGAGATGACGATGTCCTGACCCATGTTGCCACCGGCATTGACGCCGGAGAGCACCAGATCAGGTTTCAATTCGAGCGCAAACAAGGCGAGCCGCACGCAGTCCGCTGGTGTGCCATGCACGGCATGACGATTGTCTCCCAGGGACTCAATCCGCAGATGCTGATGCGTGGTGACGCGGTGTCCGCACTGGCTCTGCTCTGTGGCTGGAGCCACGATGGTGTACTGCCAGCCCAGCTGCTGCACGGCGTTTTCCAAAGCCTGCAATCCCGGTGCCGCAATGCCGTCGTCGTTCGTGAGGAGGACGTGCATCGGTTACGCGAGATCGAGAATCACCTTGCCGCCGCGTGAACCTTCCTGCGCGCGTGTGATGGCTTGTTTAAATTCAACCAGCGGCACGATCTCATCGATGGCGGTGACCAGTTCGCCGGATTGGATCAGGGCGGTGAGTGGTTCGAGCACTTCGTAGAGTTCAGCCGTGCTGGCTTTCTCAAACCACTTGGTGATCCACAGGCCGTGGAGCTGGAGGTTTTTGAAGATGAGGAATTTGTTCGGCACCTTGAGGCTGCGGCGGCTCATCGCTCCATAAGTGACGAGAATGCCCTCGGGACTGAGCAGATCCATCAGATGAATCGCACTGTCTCCGCCGACAGCATTCGTGGCCAGCATCACCGGCTCATCGCCGATAATACTTTTCGCTTCAGCGACACCTTCGTCGGTGTCGAGCATGACTAGGTCGGCACCCAGCACTTTCAATTCATCAAACAGCTCGACACGGCGCACGAAATTGATGGTGCGAAAACCGAAGTGCTTCGCCAGTTGGATGAACGCGCGGCCCACGCCGGAGTTCGCGGCGTTTTGAGCCACCCAGGCCCCTTTGGGGAGATCGGTGTAGTGCTTGAGCAGCGCCCAGGCGGTGACCGGATTGATGCGCAGCATGCTCGCCTGCACGGCATCCATCTGTGATGGCACCTTGGCAAAGTGATGCTCAGCTGCCGTGAGATGCTGCGTCCAACAACCGGTGCCCAGCAGCGAGATGACCACATCGCCCTTGGCCAGCGACGTCACCGCGCCGCCCACCTCCTCCACCTCGCCACAGCCTTCATGACCCGGAATGCAGGGCGGATGCGCAGGGCGTCCGTAGGTGCCCTCGATGAAATTGAGATCTGCCGGATTGACCGGCGCATAGCGCATACGCACTCGGACCTCATGCCCTTCCGGTGGCGTGAGCGTGCGCTCATGGAGTTGCAAAACTTCGGCAGGATTGCCGGTGCGGTCGAATTGGAGAAACTGGGACATGGTGAAGGGGATTACGTCGCGGGAAGGGATTGTGGCTAGTTCTTTGGCGCCAGTGAAAGCAAATATTCCGACAATGCTTCTGGCGTTCTAAAACGGTTGTCGTTGGAATAAATGCCCCCCCGGGTCAATGATTCTTGATCTATTGCGATGTTGCTGCGCTCATCCCAGGCGAAAGAGACAAGCTTGTCTCCAGCAAGAAATACCGGCCCATCCCATTTGGCAATCATGTCTGTGGAGGTTGAGCCATTCGCATCACTTGGTTGGATGATATGGGCTGCCGGCATGAGTTGGTTGCTGGATATGCAGACCGTGTAATAGGAGTCGAGGAATCCACCGCTGACCAGATAGGCGGTCGTTTTTCCTGAAGGTGACCGTAAGATTTTTGGAGCATAATCAAACGCAACGACTGAATGCAATGAGTAGGCGAGTACGGCGATTCGATGATGAAACGCGAAGGTGTCGATAGCCAAAAATACAAATGACAGCACTGGGAGCAACCATGCCCAACGAATCCAGCGTGATCGCATAAGGGTCAGCAGCAATGTGCACACAAGGGCCATCAGAAGCGGAGTCCAATGAAAACACCCGATTTGAAACAAGGCACTGAAGGCGACGATTAGCAGAAGATAAAATTGAAAACAGCGAGGTACCAAAAAGGCTGCCGCCGCCGCTGCCACGATGAAAGTGACCAACGACGTGAAGACGCCGCTAGTGAACACGATCCGAGGATACTCGGTGACCAGCACGAACTCGCTGCTCAACAATTTCAAACCAGCGAAAATGGAAATCAGCAGGAGAAAGATCCCGGCAATGGCTTTGAGCCCCTTGATGAGTTGCGATGCATTCATCACTGCTTCCTCACCCCAATCTCCTCCACCGGGATCTTCTTGAAGCCCAGTTTGAACGCAGGAGATTCTGGCTTCAGCCGGAAGTCGTCGTTCTTCCAATCCACGAAGAGCGGATCCGCCACGAGGCTGTGCTTGTCCCATCCGGCATTCTGCCATGCGGACCACTCATTGAGCGGTTCGGCTTCGGTGATGCGCACGTCGTCGAGGAAGACCTGGCCTTTCGGCTCGTGGCAGTCGATGCGCAGCCAGAAGGCGGTCATCCAGGGTTTCCAGCCGGTCTCGTTCTCGCGCAGCATGCGGCCCGTGGCTTCGACTTCCTTCCACTCGCTGGTGGCGGTGACGCTGGTGCTGCCGGCCTGCCAGTAGCCTTCGCCGTTTTTGAAGGAGGCAAAGGCGAGGCTGATCTTGGCGCTGGGTTCGGTGGATTTGACGCGGAGCTTCACGCGATACGCAGCGCCGGGCTTGATCGGCACATCGGGGCCGTGGAAGACGCTCTTCGGATTCTTGGGGTCGGTGCCGAGGGCGCAGTCCACGCGCAATGCGCCATCCGCGACGATGAGTTGCACGTCTTTGTTCGGGCGATGGTTGAAGCCCCAGCCTTTGGGTGTTTTGCCGGGCGTGGCGCTCTCGAAAGTCTCGGAGATGATGGGTTCGCCTTTGTCAGGGCCGACTTGATTGATGCCGGTGACGATGGGGTGGCCGCCGTTCCACGCGAGGTTGTAGTCGATGGTGTTCCACTTGGGAGTGGCGTTGCGGATGTCACCGTATTTCACGCCGGGGGTGTCGCTGAACATGATGTTATGCTGTACACTGTTGCCGCTCATCATGGTGCCGTCCTCGCGGATGGCGTCTTTCGGGTGGAGGTCCATATTTCGCATGTGCTTCCATGCGGGCAGGCCTGCCACGGAGTCGTAGCCTTTGATCATCGTTTCGAGATGGCTGGTGTAGAAGCGCTGCTCCTTGGTCCAGCCGTGGAGATCGAACTGAAACTTGCCGCCGAGGGCGAAGATGTTGTTTTCCACGATGCAGTCGCGTGAGTTGTGCATGTGGATGGGCGTGTGGGCCACGCGATAGACAATGTTGCCGATGATGTCGAGGCCGCCGCTGTTGTCGTCCGGGTAGAGGCCAAAGGTGAACCATGGGTGCTTCAGTCCGCCGGATTCCTGACCGCAGCCGATGATATCGTGGATCAAATTGTAGCGCCACTTGCTGCCACGGCTGCTGATCCAGTCGCGCCCGCCGGTGTAGATGGCGCCGCCGTCCTGGGTTTCGAGGCAGAGGTGGTGCAGGTGGTTGTACTCCACGATGAGGTTGTTCCCACTCATCTGCACGCCCATGCGCGGGCCGTCGTGGATGTGGTTGTGCGCGGCGGTGTTGTCCACGCCATACAGGCTGATGCCGCAGGCGTTCTTGTTGAAGACACCTATGTGGTGGATGTGATTGTCCTCGGCGATGTGGCCAGGGCCGGTGAGCGTCTTTCGATCTCCGCCGCTGAGGCTGATGCCGTTGCTGCCGGTGTAGCTGATTTCATTGTGCGAAAGGCGCACGTTCTTGCCATCGCTCACGCCAATGCCGCTGCCACTGAAGGCTCCGACCTGAGTGATGATGCATTTCTCGACGAGGCAGTCCTCCGCACGCTCAAAGGTGATGGCGGAGCCGTGGCAGCCGGTGAGAGTGAGGCCGCGGATGGTGATGTTCTTTGCGCCGGGCTTTACTTTGAAGAAGCTGTCGAGCGTGGGCAGGCGGACTTCGTAAAGTAGCCCTCTCGCTCCGCGAGAGGAGCTGGGCGTGTCCTTTGCCCCAGCGTCGGCGGATTTCTGAGAGCCATCTTTGCCGGCGGCAGCGTTGTGCTCATCTCGCGGAGCGAGATGGCTACTTTGGAGATGGCTACTTTCCGGCCAGAAGTACAGCATGCCGTTGTGCTTGTCGTAAAACCACTCGCCGGGTGCGTCGAGTTCTTCGAGGGCGTTTTGAAAGTGGTAGCGGTTGTGCGGGTGAAGGTCGTAGCCGCAGTCCTTCTTCAGCGTGAGCTTACGCGTTTGCGGATCGAGCGAGACCACGGGCTCGATGAAGTTCCACCAGCCGTATTGGGCGAAGATGTCGAGCTCCACATCCTCGGGGTGCGACCATTTGCGCACATCCTCGGGCTTTACATAGAGGGTGCGTTTCCACAGGTGCCCCTCGGGAGCACCTGCGGGCGGGAATTCGGCCACGAAGGCCCAACCGCCGTAGAGCGGATCTTTGGCATCGAAGTTCGGATAACGTGCCAGGATCTGCCGCTCGCCATTGCTGAGGAGCTGTTTGGGGATGAAGCCTTTCGGCAGCAACTTCGAGACATCCGCCTTCATGATCTGGCCCTCATGCGGCTGCCAACCGGTGACGAGCGGTGCGCCGACAAGCGTGCTCTTGGTGCCGGTGATGGTGAGATTGGAATCTTGCGCTTCGAGTTGAATCGGTTGCGTCAGTTCGGTGGCGCCTTCTGGGAGAAGAATCGTCGCAGGGGAGTTGTCGCCGGCTTTCCGCGCCTCACGGACTTGATTGAGCGCCTGTGGCAGCGTGAGGGCAGGGGAGACTTTCACCTCCAGGGCATGGGTGGTGGAAAGCAGGGACGCAGTGAACGCGAGGAGCAGGAAACGTGTCAGGAACATGGGTGCGAAGCGATACGCCATGCCGCCGCGAGGGCAAATGCGTCTTGTAGGCGGGAATTGGCGTGAAACCTGAAACTTTAAACCTGAAACTTGTAACCCTGCGCTCCCCCTTGCCACGAGCCCCCATCTCGCTAGGCTTCGTGCTCCTTTTCCCGAACCATGAGCGCCCCTGACACTGCCAAGAACTACAAAGACACCGTCCTGCTGCCGAAGACCGACTTTCCCATGAAGGCCGATCTCGTCGCGCGGGAGCCGCAGCGCCTGGCGAAGTGGCAGGAGGGGAAGCTCTACCAGCGCATCGTGGCGCAGTCGAAAGGCAAGCCAACCTTCATCCTGCATGACGGCCCGCCGTTTGCGAATGGCGACGTGCACATGGGCACCGCGCTGAACAAGATCCTCAAGGACCTCATCGTGAAGTCGAAGACGATGGCAGGCTTTCACACGCCCTTCATCCCAGGCTGGGACTGCCACGGGCTGCCCATCGAGTTCAAGGTCGTCAAATCCGCCGCCGGTCTCACCCCGGTGGAGGTGCGCCAGCGCTCCGAAGCGGAGGCACGCAAGTACATCGACATCCAGCGCAACAGCTTCAAGCGCCTCGGCGTCTTTGGCGACTGGGAGAATCCCTACCTCACGCTGGACCCCGGCTATGAGTCCGGCATCCTGCGCACCTTTGGCAAGGCCGTGGAGCAGAAGCTCGTCTATCGCATGAAGCGCCCGGTGCTGTGGAGCTACGGCGCGCAGACCGCGCTGGCCGAGGCCGAGGTGGAGTACAAGGAGAAGACCTCACCTGCGGTATATGTGAAGTTTGCGCTGGTGAATCCGCCGCCCGGTTGTGATGGCGCCTCCCTCGTCATCTGGACCACCACGCCGTGGACGCTGCCTGCCAACCTCGCCATCGCGCTGCACCCTGCGTTTGACTATGTCAGCGGCACCTTCACGCATGAGAGCGGCCGGGTGGAGAAACTCGTCATCGCCAAGTCACGCATCGAAGCCTTCCAGGCAGCCACCGGCTACAAGCTGAACACCGAGCACGCCAATGAGGAGCTCAAAGGCAACGCGCTCAATGGCCTCGACGCGCAGCATCCTTTCCTGCCGCGCACCTCGAAGGTGATCAATACTCTGTTCGTGACCGACGACACCGGCACGGGCGCGGTCCACATCGCCCCCGGTCACGGCGCGGACGATTACCAGGCTGGCCGCGAGCACGGGTTGGACATCCTTTCGCCTGTCGATCCTGATGGCAAGTACACCGCCGAGTGCGGACTGCCCGAGTTCGTGGGCAAGCATGTCTTCCAGAGCAATGACGGCATCGTCGCGCTGCTGGAAGAAAAAGGCGCGCTCCTCGGCAACGAGAAATACGTGCATCAGTATCCGCACTGCTGGCGTTCCAAGACGCCGATCATCTACCGCGCGGTGGAGCAGTTCTTCATCAAGATCGACGACATCCGCGCCAAGGCGCTGTACGAAATCGACACCGTCCACTGGATGCCCGCCTGGGGCCGCAACCGCATCTACGGCACGGTGGAAAGCCGTCCAGACTGGTGCATCAGCCGCCAGCGCACCTGGGGCGTGCCGCTTCCCGTGTTCTACTCCGCCAGTGGCGAGATCATCATGGACCCCGAGGTCATCGCCAAAGTGGCCGTGGTCATCGAACTGCACGGCAGCAATCTCTGGTTTGAAAAAGACGACGCCTGGTGGGCTGAGGAAGTCGGCCTGCCTGCGGGCACAAAGCGTGGCAATGACACGCTCGACGTCTGGATCGACTCTGGCTGCTCCCACGTCAGCGTGCTGGATCGCCATCCCGAACTCCACGCTCCGGCGGATCTCTACATCGAGGCCACCGACCAGCATCGCGGCTGGTTCCAGAGCAGCCTCATGATGAGCATCATCGCCCGTGGGCACGCGCCGTACAAGGCCGTCATCACCCACGGCTTCGTGGTGGACACCAGCGGCAAGAAGATCAGCAAGAGCGACCAGGGCGCGGGCAAGAGCTCCAAGCCCATGACCGCCGACCACTACTACAACACCTACGGCGCCGACATGGTGCGCCTCTGGGTGGCCAGCGTGGATTATCAAAACGAAGTCCCGTTCTCCGAAGACCTCTTCAAGCAGAACAGCGAAAACTACCGCCGCATCCGCAACACCCTGCGCGTGCTGCTGGGGAATCTCAGCGGTCAGAAAGTAGAGCAAGCGTCTCGCTTGCCGGATGTGGATGTCGAGCAGGCTTCGCAATTGCCCGACGAAGATGTAGCGCAAGCGTCTCGCTTGCCCTCTGCAACCGGGACGGTTGCACTACAGACAGCACCCGCCTACACCCTCGTGGACCGCTGGATCCTCGAGCGCCTCCACGTCGTCACCAAGGAGTGTGTGGACGCCTACGCGCACTACGACTTCCGCAAAGTCTTCACCGTCATCAACAGCTTCATCACTGGTGACCTCAGCTCCCTCTACATCGACATCACCAAGGACCGGATGTACTGCGACGCCGCCACCAGCCCGCGCCGCCTCGCCACGCAGGCCGCCATCCGCGAGATCACGGAGAGCCTGTGCCGCCTCCTCGCCCCCATGCTCGCCTTTACAGCGGATGAAGCCTGGGAGCACCTCGGCCACACCGACAGCGTCCACATGGAGTCCTTCCCGCAGCCCAATCCTGCCTTCCCCGGCAGCGATGCCACGCTCGCGGTGAATGAACTGCTCAAGGTCCGTGGTGTCATCCAGCAGGCCATCGAAAAAGCCCGCCAGGAAAAGAAGATCGGTTCCAACCTCGAAGCCACCGTCGCGCTCACACTGCCCGCCGAAGGCTTCGATCATCCCGTCTTCAACGAGCCCGCCACCCTCCACGAATTCCTCATCCTCAGCGACCTCAAGATCACCCGCGGTGGCGATCTCTCCGCCGTCGTGCAGGAGTCCACCCACTGCAAATGCGGTCGTTGCTGGAAGTATCTGCCGGATGTGGGAACCAATGCCGAGCACCCGACGCTTTGTGGGAGGTGTGTGGAGGCGGTGGGGTGAGATAGTTCAATAATGACAGTTTCTTCCCTCTTGGGTGGCACCTTGCCATCCATGAGGTAAGGCGTATTTACTGGCACTGACGAACAAGCTGATGACAGCAGTGTATCGCTATGGTATTAACGAGTTGTGGTTGTTTATCTTGATCAATGCGCCATCTCCTGTCTTGCGATCAATGGCAAATGTTGCCAACTCAATGAGAGGCTACGTAAGCTTTTACTAAAAGGGCACGAAGAGGGGGCGATCGTGTGCCCAATTCCTCCCGAAACCATTCTCGAAACATCCGGCATTCCATCAAAAGAAGACCGAATGAAAGTCTATCGTTTGCAGTGCGAACTTGCAGATGTTGGCGGTCAGTTGGCGGCATTCAAAAGCATTCATAAACTCATAAATGAGGAAAGTCTTGCCATTGCTCGGGGGCTGAGGCATCCAAGTTGCTTTGAGTTCGGCGCTTGGCATTCGGTTGATGATGACCAACTTGCAGAACAGCACTGGAAGAAGCTTGTGAAATCAAAGGAGGCGATGATAAATCGCTTCTCGATTTTATGCGCCAACATAGATGTCTCCAGCTTGAATCTCAATGATGCTAGACAAGGCATCCTGAAAGAGCATGCGGCTCATGTTTTCAGGCATATCGAACGATTAGAAAAAGATCTGCATCCAATCCGTGAGGAACATACGCATATGGGCTATGACCTAGCCTGTTTTCTTCAGGATCAAAGGTTGTCAAAAATTGAGCTGGCAAAGCTTAAAGAAGCTATAATCAACAGAAAATGGGAGGCTATTCCTGTGATTTGGTATCGTGGCCTGTTGGCAGCTGCACGCGAGGTGGATTACAGGTCTCCGACGCCAAAAAAATATGACGTTAATGATGAGATAGACATCCCACGAATGGCTGTGGCAATGAATTCGGCCACAGTATGCATCACAGATCGATCAATGGCTGCTCTTTGCAATAATGTTAATAGGACTATGACTGCTATGTCCAAAAAAGCACACATAGATGATTGGGAACCGAAGGTCGTGTTTGCCATTGGTGATGCGTCGAATGCTGCCGACTTCATCGAGGCTGCCTTGGCTAGACTAGAAGTGGAACCGTGCACATAGTGGGTGTGGTCATGAAGGAACCTGAGCCTATTAACCCCTATGCTGCGCCCAAGGCGCAGTCGCTGCTGGCTGAAGATGGGAAGCTTGCTGCCTTGCCGCCCCGCCTCCGCTCCGTGAAATGGGCCACGTTTGTTTTTGGGGCATTCACTTTGATCATGGGCGTGCTCTATTGGCAGGAGATGCCAATTTTCGACCGTGTGCTTCTGCTGCCGATAGGACTTGGCCTCAGTTTGTTTGGAGGACGGCGCAAGATCGCCTATTTTGTAAATTCAGGAATCCTGGCGCTGCTAGCCATAATCATAACATGGCAGCTTTTTTTGAAGTGGCTCTTGGATGGAGCATTTGCCAAGGTTTTTATGCTGGATCGGGCCTTTGAGGCGTTGATGTGCTGTCTTCTTTGCTACCTATCTTATCGCTACACCTTCGGCCTTCCGAGCCGCCGCTATTTTGGAGTGGCGCGTGAAGAGGCGAAGACTGAATCGCCGATTTGATAGGCGCTTTGCCCAGCGACTTCGCGGCGCATTCTTCTCGACCACCGCCCATTCGCTCTCCAAGTTCGCCGCCCCGATATGCCATCAGCCACTCGCGACATCTTTCTCGGCACCGATTCCGGAGCCACCACTTCCAAGACCGGCGGCGTCTTCGCCAATGGCGAACCCGTCTCCCTGCAACTCCGCCAAAGCTCGACCAATTCCCAAAACGGCACCGCCGCCGTCGTGGCCGGCTGGGTCGAAGGCGCAGAGGGTTTCCTCAAGGACAACGGCCTCACTTGGGACCGTGTCGCCGCTGCGGGGCTCGCGCTGCCCGGCCCTTACCAGGCTTACGGTGTGCTGGAGAAATCCTCCAATCTCCCGGACAGCTTCATCGGTTGGAATTTTCACGCCGAGTACTCTGCGGCGATCGCGCAAGCAGCAGGTCGTGTGATCCCGCTGTATGTGGGGAACGATGGTGACTTCGGTGGTGTGGGTGAGGCCGCGCGTGTGCGTGGCGATACCAACGCGACCGTGCTTCTTCTCGCTCCCGGCTCCGGCCTGGGCGCAGCTTACATCGATGCCCACGGGCTCCCGCTCAGCGGCGACCACCTGGCCGGCATGGAAGGCGGGCACATGCCCATCCCGCGTCATTTGCTCGGCCATGGTCTGGATCAAGTGCCGGCTTTTCGCTGCGGCTGCGGTCGCGACTGGGGCTGCATCGAGGCTTACTCCACCATCTCCGGCCTGCCGCAGTTCCTGGAGTTCTTCCTGCCGAAGTATCCCGATCACGAACTCGCCACCAGCAACGACACGCCGAAGAACAAAGGTCTCTCGCTGCGCGGACGTGCGCAAAAGGGCGATCCGCTCGCTCTCGAAATTTTCGACATCCAGGCACGTGCCTTGGGCATTCACGTGGCGAATTTGTCGATGGCACTCGATCCAGGCATCGTGGTCATTGGCGGCGGTCTGATGGACCCTGACAGCACTACCCCCGAGTTCCGCGAGCGCTACCTCGGCGGCATCCGCGCCGCCGCGCTGCCCTACCTCTTCCCCAAACAACGCGCTGAACTCAAGCTTGTGCCTGCGACTCTCGGTGAACTCTCTCAATCCATCGGTGCCGCACTCGTGGCGCTCTATTCGTCCAAGGTGTGAGTCTCCCCATGGGCACCGAGATCGAACGCAAATTCCTCCTCAAGCCCGGCCAGTGGCAGCCCACCGATACGGGCCGCCGCATGGCGCAGGGCTATCTCTCCCGCGATCCCGACCGCACGGTGCGCGTGCGCCTAGTCGGCGATGAAGCCTTCATGACGGTGAAGAGCCGCCGTACCGGCATCACGCGCACGGAGATCGAGTTTCCCATCGCGCTGGAGCATGCGCGGGATTTGCTGCTGCTCTGCCACCAGCCGTTGATTGACAAGACGCGGCACCACGTCACGCATGAAGGCATGCTGTGGGAGGTGGACGTTTTTCACGGCGCGAACGACGGCCTCGTGGTGGCCGAGATCGAACTCCCTGCGGAAGACACGCCCTTTGCGCTGCCTGAGTGGGTCGGTGAGGAGGTGAGCCATGACATGCGCTACACGAACTCAAACCTCTGCGCCGTGCCGTTCAGCGAGTGGTAGTGGAGCGCGGAATTTATTCCGCAGCAGGTCGCTTGTGCTGGGTGGGTGTTCGTTATGTTGAATGCCGCAAGCACGGTGATGCTCGGTGTGGAGAGGGTGATACGTGGATAAGAGCTGGGCACTTCGGCGGAGTGCTGCGGAATAAATTCCGCGCTCCGGGGGCGGATTCTTCACTGGTGTTGTATAGCGAGTGGTAGGGAGCGCGGAACTTTAGTCCGCAGCAGGTCGCTCGCGCTGGGTGGGTGTTTTCCACGTTGAATGCCGCAAGCACGGTGATCCTCGGCGTGGAGGGGAATGATGTGGCGTTAAGAGCTGGACGCTTCGGCGGAGTGCTGCGGAATAAATTCCGCGCTCGTGTGCTTGGCATGAACATGAACTAATCAGATGAAAGGAGCTGATCGGAAACGATGGGAGTTAACCGTAGCCGAAGGACAAGGCAGCGGCCGTGAGGCCGTGGCTGAAAGAAGTCCGAGGCAAACCCTCG
>JAIPJY010000079.1 GCA_021733925.1 Prosthecobacter sp.
GGTTCGCTCAGCGGTTCAGGCTGCCATCGTCGGATGGCGGTCTGGTGCACCTGCTTCGCCCATGTGGTGGCGGGCACCGTTGGGAGCTGGCGGGGTGGTGGGGGGGACTGTTCGTCCCATTCGGGTTGTTCCATCATAATGTTGGCGTGTTTTAGCCCCGAGGGCGGTTCCGATGACAAACAACAGCAGGGCGCCGAACGCGAGACTGCCGGTGGCAATCTTCCAGCGGTCGGCGATGACGTGCTGTTCCGACATTTGCTCTTCGAGTTTGGAGATCTTCGAGCGGTATTCCGGACCGAGGTCCGGCGGTGGGGGTGGTGGATCATCGAAGAACCAGCCAGCGTGCGTGTTCGGCGTGAACAGCATGAGCAGGCCCGCGATGAGGATGAGATGTTTCATTGTGGGTGTGGGGGATGGGCTGCAAGCCAGCGCTCGTGGTGAGCGCCGACCTGCGGCAGGGTTTAATGCCAGCGACGGCATTCGTTGTAGTACTCACAGCTGGAGCAGTGCATCCCAGGCGAAGGGATGAAGTCACGACGCTGTAATCCTTCGAGGTAGGCTTCCATTTGCCTGAACAGCCGGGTCTGCTGCGGCGGGTTCATAGGAGGCAGTGGGGTGATGACCACCTTGGGGTTCTTGAGTTTGACCAGGTGATGCAGTTGCATGCCTGCTTCCTGCGCGCCGGTGTTGTGGCGGTACAGGATGGCGTAGCTGCTTGTCTGGATCTCAGTCGAGTGTGCGACCTTGTCCGCGTTAGGGGTGGTGGCGCTGGTCTTGTAGTCGATGATCTGGCGTTGTTGCACCAGATCGAGGATGCCGATGAGACGGGGTAGCCCGTGTTGTTGCAGATCGGCCTCCACCGGGACTTCCACGGCGTCGGGTTTGATCTCAGCAGGGACATGGCTTTCGCGCAGGTAGGTGTCGAGAAGTCGCCAGCCGGTGGTTTTGTCGGCTTCTTCCTCCCCGGTTTCCCATGTCACCGATCCCTCGGTGTTGTCCGCCCAGGCTGTTTGGTAGGTCTCATGGACCACCTTGAGCGAAAGCGGCTGTTGAACCCAGCGTGCCTTGTTCCAGGCCTTCAACACGGCGTGAACCGCATTACCGAGATGGAGCGAGGGTGTCTTGGGTTTCTTGAGCTTGAGCACGTAGCGGAAGTAGAACTTCAACCGGCATTGCAGGAACAGCGACAGCCGTGAAGCTGACACGGTTGCCTGCAATGCGGTGATGATGTCCTGCTCGCTGCGCTCTGGCGGTGAGGCAGCGGGCGTGTTCATGCGGCTTGGGCGGTGGGTTGTTGCTGCCAGCGGGTCTGGCGTGGTGCGGGTTTGCCGGCTTTGACGAGCAGGTCCTCAATCAACTGAGACGCCTGCATCTTGTTGAGCTGCTTGACGCCGATGCCGAAAAGCTGCTGAGACAGATCCTCCGCCACCTGTTTGGTGATGCTGGCGTTCTCGTTGACGATACGCAGGATGAACCCGCGCTGACCGTCGGTGCAGTTCCAGCGATCCGTGACGGACGGTGGAGCGGCACGATTGTTGCCGTTAACCGGGTAGGTGCGTCCATTGTTCTGTGGCGCTGCATGCCCGTTGCCATTGGTGTTGACAGTCGGAACGTAACCGGGGTGCTGGATTTCCTGATCGACGGACTGCTGCAAGAGCTGGTAAAGCTTTTGCACTTCGGCTTCGACCTGAGTGATGTCGCTGAGTTCGACTTCAACGGAGGCGCTGAAGCTGTGGCTGCTGTATTGGGGCAAGCCGAGTTTTTTGCTGTAATTGGCGCTGAGTTTGATGGCCATGATGGTATGTCTCCTGATGTGGGGTGGGTGTGCTTGGGTGGATGAAGAAAGCCGCCACATGGCCCGACAACAAAACACCCGGTCCCTCGTGCGAGAGAACCGGGTGGATGAAGTGGGATGGTGTGACGACGTGGTGCGACTAGCAGTTGGTGCCAGCCTCCTGAATGCGGCCCTGAGCCGGGACGCTCATCTGCGTGGCAGCGATGCTCCATCCCTGAGTGTGTTGCAGGGATGAGGTGAGCAGATCGTTGACCAGCTGCGTCATGGGACGGCGTAGCCGCCGGCCTTCATGATACAACGCGCAGACGATGACCCGGTCGATGCAGGGCGAATAATGGGTTCGCCGGGGCATGGTGGGTGGATGAAAATGGCAGGGGTAAACCCGGCCTCTCAAATCCTTATAACGCGGATGCGTGTGAAATTGCATGAGGTCACGCACGAATTCACTCCACCTTGAAAAGTGCACACAAAGTGCACACGCACTCAGAAGCTTGAAAGAAGCACTTCATCATAACTCATTAATAATGAGTGGCGCACCCGAGAGGATTCGAACCTCTAACCTTCTGATCCGTAGTCAGATGCTCTAATCCGTTGAGCTACGGGTGCGTTGAAACTAACCTTTCCGCCGTGTTGGAAACAGCGGGCAACGAGAATAGACCAGCGAGTTCTTTTGTCAATCTCTGTGGAGAGATTTTATTCATTTTGTGCCGTCTGATCAGCGAGACTGCTCGTAGGCATGCGCCACACGCAGTACGGTGGCTTCATCCAGAGCTTTGCCCACGATTTGCAATCCCACCGGCAGGGCCTTGCCTTCCAACTCCACAGAGCCACATGGCAGACTGATGCCGGGCAGTCCGGCGAGATTGACGGGAATGGTGAACACGTCTTCCAGGTAGGCCGCCAGCGGGTTGTCCTTGAGTTCGCCCAGCTTGTGCGCCGGCGTGGGGCTGGTGGGGGAGATGATCACGTCCACCTTCTTAAAAGCCTCGGTGAAGTCATTGCGGATCAGCGTGCGCGCCTTCTGCGCACGGATGTAATACGCGTCATAGTAGCCGGAGCTGAGCATGTAAGTGCCCAGCAGGATGCGCCGCTTCACTTCGGGGCCAAAGCCTTCCGAGCGGGACTTCGTGTACTGCTCCAGCAAATTTCCGGCGCTGCTGCTGCGGTGGCCGTAGCGCACACCGTCAAAACGGGCGAGATTGGCCGATGCCTCGGCGGGAGCGAGCACGTAGTACGTCGCCACACCGAGTTCAGTGTGCGGCAGGCTGATTTCTTCAATGATCGCCCCCAGTGACTCCAGCTGACGGATCGCCGCCTGCACACAGGCTGACACCCCGGCATGGATGCCGTCGATGTAATACTCTTTGGGCAGGCCGATGCGCAGGCCCTTGATGTCCTGCCCAAGGGTTGCGGTGAAATCAGGCACTTCGATATTCAGCGAAGTCGAGTCGTGGGCGTCGTAACCACACAGGTGGTTCAGCAACAGCGCGGAATCCTCGACCGTTTTGGTGACCGGGCCGATCTGGTCCAGCGAAGAGGCGAAGGCCACGAGCCCATAGCGGGACACCCGGCCATAGGTGGGTTTGATGCCCACGCAGCCGCACAGCGCCGCTGGCTGGCGGATGGAGCCGCCCGTGTCCGAACCCAGGGCCGCAACGGCGAGATCCCCCGCCACCGCCGCCGCACTGCCGCCGCTAGAACCACCCGGCACTCGTGAGAGATCGCGCGGATTGCGCGTGACGCCGAGAGCGGAGTTCTCCGTGCTGGAGCCCATGGCAAATTCATCCATGTTCAGCCGGCCAAACGGGATGGCACCGCCCGCACGCAGCTTCTGAATCGCTCCTGCATCGTAGGGGGCGGTGTAATTTTCAGCCAGGATGCGCGAACCGCAGGTGCAGGGCTGGCCGGTCACATTCATGTTGTCCTTCACCGCGATGGGGATGCCACCCAGCGGCTTCGTGATATCGGCGCGGTCAGCTTCCGCGAGCGCGGCTTCGACGTCCCAGGACAAATAGGCTCCGATCTCCGCATTGCCTGCTTCGATGGACTTGGCGACATCCAAAACGATGTCTCGTGGCGTGATTTCACCCGCAGTGATGCCTTTGCGCAAGGCTGCGATGGTGGAGGAGGCGAGCATAGGAAAAAGAGAGCGGGAAGCGGCGGCGGTTGGACGGTTACTCGATCATCTGGGGAATCTGGATCTGGTCGGCGATCCGTTTCGGCGCATTGGACAGTGCCTGCTCCTGAGTAAAGCCAGGTCGGGGTTCATCCGCGCGCAGTACATCATAGACGGGCATGGCATGCGCCGTTGGCTCCACCCCGTCCAGATCGTAGCGCGTCAGCGTGTCGATGTAGGTCAGAATGCCATCCAACTGGGATTCGTAACGGGCGGCTTCTTCGTCGGAGAGCGTAAGCCGGGCCAGTTTGGCCACATGGTTGATGTCTATCTGGTGAGCTTCAGGCATGAGGAAACGGTCCTTTCTTGCCAGCAGGACAGATGCTTTGCAACGCAAAAGGCACAGACTGTTTGCAGTCTGTGCCTTGAAAAACTTGCCTTATTGGCTGTTACCAGCCCTGGGAAGTGGAATACGGAACCTCGGAGCGGAAGCCCACTTCAGGAGCGAACTCGGTGTAGCCCCACCAGGTGTCCACATTTTCCTTGTGATGATAAGGTGGGCGGTAGGTGCGCTTCCAGCTAGGAATTGGGAAGGTGGCAATCTCATAGAGACCGTAGCCAGCTCTCACCAGCGTGCGCTTGGTGCCTTCGACAAGCATGTCGGAGGCTGCGGCAATGGAACCGTCCGTATCGTTGGTCCGGCGCCAGACTGACGGGTATTCGAACCAGCCAAACAGGACATTGCCGATGCCGCGGCTGAGTTTCCGGCTCCACGTAAAGTGATGTCCGGGAGGAGACTGGATGTCACCATATGCGATGCTGGAGATGGCGCAGACGGTAAGGGCAAGGAATAGAAAACGATTTTTCATGTGGCTTAATGATGATTAACAAAATTTGAGCCTCTTTGGCAACCATTAAGTTACGCTTTTTTACAGCCGTTTTGCCTGTTCAGCGCTTTCCTGCCGGAAACTGGCGGAGCAGAAGCTGCCGAGCCTGTTCGAACGCCGCAGGATCAGCCGGAGTGGCGATCACATTGCTCATTTCCGCTTCGTCACGGGTGTGGTCGTAGAGTTCGCTCGCCACCACGCTGCCCGTGTCATAGTCCCGCCATTCCGTGTAGCGCAGCGTCGGGGTGCGGACGCTCACGCCCATCACCTCCGGCCTGCCACGCGGCGTGCGGTCCGGATAGGCAGGCCGTGGAAACTGCGTGTAGGCGGCGTCTTTGATTTTGGCCTGAGGGTCGTTCAGCAGCGGCACGAGGCTGACGCCGTCGAGACCCGGCGCATCCGGCACCTCACACAGGGCGGTGACCGTGGGAAAAAGGTCCACCATTTCCACCAGGGCATCCGTGCTGGCCCCGGGATGCTTGGACTGGGGTGCCACAACGATGAGAGGCACGTGCGCATCCAGCTCAAAGTTCGAGGTCTTGGCCCACAGGCTGTGCTCGCCAATGTGGTAGCCGTGATCTCCCCAGAAGACGATGAGGGTGGAGTCCAGCAAACCCTGCTTTTCCAGGGCGGCGGTCACCTTCCCCAGTTGGGCGTCCATGTAGCTGATCCCGGCATAATAGCCATGCCTCATCTCCGCCGCCTGCTCTGCGGTGGGCTGCTTTTGATCCTTCACCGGCCCCAAAATTTCGGTGCTCTGGTGAAAGGCGATCTCCGGGGCGGCAGTTGGTCGGGCAGGATTGAGCACCGGCAGCCTGTCCCGCTGATACAGGTCCCAGTATTTTTTAGGGGCGTTGAACGGGGCGTGCGGTTTCCAAAAACCGACGGCAAGGAAAAACGGCTGGTCTTTGATCTCGCCCAGCACGCGCACGGCCTCGGCGGCCACCCGGCCATCATAATAGGCTTCATCCGGCACATCGCGGCACTCACACAGCGGCACCTTGCCATACTGGCGCAGGGTGTTGGAGAGCGTGGTCAGGTTCGGCGGCAGCGGTCCGCTGACCTGGGGCACATCGTCGCCATGGTTCGCGTAGTGCAGGAATTCCGGGGCGCTCCAGGACTGCGGGTCGCCGTGTTCTTTCGTATGCCAGTTGTGGAAGATTTTACCCACGCAGCGGGTGGTGTAGCCGTGCTCCTTCATCCACCCCGGCAGCGTGTTCACCTTCGTCTTCAGCTCTCGAAAATGCGTTCCATTCACATACAGACCCAGGGTGTCCGGACGCAGCCCGGTCAGCATGGAAGAGCGGGAGGGATTGCAGACGGCCTGCTGGCAGTAGGCCTGCCGGAAAAGCATGCCACGCCTGGCCAGCGCATCCAGATGGGGCGTGACCGCCACCGAGCCGTAGCAGCCCAGCTCCGGCCGCAGGTCGTCCGCCATGATGAACAAAACATTGGTGCGCGCTGCGGCGTGCAGCAGCGGGGCGGACAACAGAAACAACACCCCGAGGGCGGCAGCGCGACAAATAATCATCGGGCCATAACGCGCCATTCCCAGCAATATTGCCCGGCAGGAGGACGAAAAACTCAAGCCTGCTGCTTCCGCTGACGGTTCCGCATGATGCGCCACTCGGCACGGTGGTTTTGCGCCCAGTCATTGAGCGCGAACTCAAACCCGATATCATGGCCATCGCGCTCGCTGGCGAGCCACTTCAGCCGCTGAATTTCCTCCTGCTCAGCAAGGAATTCACCATAGGGAGTCCCAGGCTGTGCGGTCATGGATGGGCTGGTCATGCTTCATTGATCCATGGGTTCATCCAAGATTCAAGCGCGAGCTGCTGTGACACTGGAAAACCGTGATTTACGCCTCCAGATGCCTTCCACAACCTCTCTTGAGATAAGGATTTTTTCGAGCTGTCAAAGAAAGAAAATGACAAGGTCTGACCACCCCCTTATATAATTAAAGACTTAAAGTCACACGTTCATGCCGGAGTAGCTCAGTGGTAGAGCATCGCATTCGTAATGCGAGGGTCGCGGGTTCAAATCCCGCCTTCGGCTCCACCAACGCGTGTTTGCCATGACCCATCCGAGCATCGCTGACAATGATCCGCCACGCCGCAGCCGAGCCCGGCGGCGGGAGGCCATGGTCAATGCCGTTGCCACGATTCTTGGCTGCATGGCTCTGGTGATCATGATCGCCACGGTCGTGCGGGTGGTCATGATCAAGCTCTGGGAGTCCGCCCGGGTGAATCCCGAGTACTTGGAGTCGATGTATGAAAATGATAAAGATCATCGCTGGTCGGGAAATATCAAAGAGCAGCCTTCCCTCCTGAGCGATCCCTCCGAAGTCCGTCCGTCATCAGGCAGTCCCAGCCGTGAAGTCACTGCCGCCGTCTCTGGCATTTCCCAGTCCAGCAAGCTGAAACTCATGGCTCCCAGCTCCCCGAACCCCTCCGCCATTGAGGATATCGAGAGCAAAAGACTCAATATTGAGCACACTCTTCGTGGCTTTTTTGAAGCTGCCAGCATTGACCAGCAGCTCGCTTTTGCCCGTGATCCCCAGCGCGTGCGTCCCTTGATGGAGAACTACTACCGCAGCCATCCGTACACACCGCTCGAGTGGAAAACCCTTGGCTGGATTTTGCCGGTGGAGGAGGAGGGCTACCGTCTCGGGTATGCCCAGGCCGTCTTTGCCACTGCCGAGCCTGTCAGCCTCATCATTGAAGAAATGGTGGACGGCACCTTCCGGGTGGACTGGGAAAGTTCCGTTCGTTACGGCGAAATCGACTGGGCGGAGTTCCTCAAAACCCAGCCGTCCGAGCCCACTCTGTTTCGTGTGATCGCCTCCAAGCCTCAGAACATTCCACCTGAGGCAGCTCCGATGGGCAGTGAGCTGCTCGAAATCAAGCATCCCGACGATAATGACGTCGTCTATGCCTACTTCGATCGTAAAGATCCTAAATTTCAACCGCTTCTCCAGCAACTGGAGACCGGAAACTGGAAAGATGTCCCTTTAACCCTACGACTTTGTTTTCCAGGCCCTGCCGGCAGCGGTAAAAACGCACGGATTGCAGATGTCGAAGGAAAAGGATGGCTGATATTGCACGGAACCAGGAGCTAGACTGTGAGCAAACCTAAACGAAACACGAAAAAGGCGGCCCAAGGTAAGGCCAGGCCTGTTGCGGCAAAATCCAAAAAGGCCGAGGCCTCCAAGACCAAAGCCAAACCCGCGCCAGCCAAGAAAACGCTGACCCAAAAGAAGCCGGTTCCCGCGAAGAAGCCTGTGCCTAAAAAGCCAGCTGCCAAGCCTGCCCCTAAGAAAGTGGTCAAAAAGGCTCCTCCATCCAAGACTGTGGTGAAGAAACCCGTGGCCAAGGCTCCCCTGCCAAAAACCAAACCTGACGTGGTGAAATCCGCTCCGGCACCCGCCCAGCCTGCCCCCAAACCGGCGGCTAAAGCGGCCAAACCGCAGGCACCGGCCAAGCCTGCCGCCGCTGTCAAAGCCGCACCAGCGCCTGCTCCTGCGAAGCCCGCTCCAGCCGCCAAAGCTGCCGCAGCACCAGCCAAAAAGCCTGCCGCCCCACCGGTGGAAGTGGCTGCACCGACTGCCGCCCCCGTAGCTGCCGTGGTCAAGAAAGCCCCCGCTCAGCCGCTGCCCGCCCCCGGCCCGACCAAGACTGGCGCTTTGTTTTACGATTCCCACATGCACACCCCGCTGTGCAAGCATGCCTGGGGAGAGCCTGAAGAGTACGCCCAGCAGGCCCTCAAAGCCGGCCTCAAAGGCATCATCTTCACCTGCCACTGCCCCATGCCCAACAGCTTCTGGCCCACGGTCCGCATGTCCGAAAGTGAGTTCGAAATCTACCTCGCGCTCGTGCAGCGCGCCGCCGACGCCTTCAAGGGCAAGCTCGACATCCGCCTCGGCATCGAAAGCGAATACTACCCCGGCTGTGAGGAATACATCGCCGCTCTCCACCAGCGTGCCGACTTCCACTACGTGCTCGGCGCCGTCCACTGGCAGGCCAAGGAGTACCTTAATAAGTACGAGACCGGCACCATCGAAAACTTCCGCCGCACCTACTTCGAGCACCTGGCCAAATCAGCCGAATCCGGCCTCTACGACTGCCTGGCCCATCCCGATCTGGTCAAAAACTACCACCCGGACTCCTGGTGCTTTGCCATCGTCAAAAACACCGTCTCCACCGCCCTCGACCGCATCGCGGCCACCGGCGTGGCCATGGAACTGAACACCTCCGGCCTCAACAAGAGCTACTCCGAAATGAATCCGGGCAACGAAATGCTGCGCATGATGGCGGACCGCAAGATCCCCATCGTCCTCGGCTCCGACTCGCATCGGGCAGTTCGTGTTGGCGAGCATTTTGTCACTGCCTTGAATCACCTCACTGAAGCAGGCTACGAAAAAGTCAGCTACTTCCTCAACCGCCAGCGCATTGATCTCCCGATCTCCGAAGTGCTTGCCAGTTTGAAGAAAGCCGCAGACCACAACGCCTGATTTCCACCCATGGTCCGCACAGGCATCGGTTACGACGTCCACCCCTTTGAAGCAGGCCGCCCACTCGTCCTCGGCGGAGTCACCATTCCGCATTCGCACGGCCTCAAAGGCCATTCGGATGCGGATGTGCTCAGCCACGCCATTGCCGACGCCGTGCTCGGCGCTCTTGGCGAGCCCGACATCGGTCACTGGTTCCCCCCCAGTGATCCCACCATCGAGGGCATCTGCAGTCTCAAAATCCTCGAAAAGTGCGCCCAGATCGCCGCAGACAAGGGCATGCGCATTGAGAATGTCGATTCATCCCTCATCGCAGAAGCCCCCAAGGTGAACCCCCACGCCGCCGCGATGAAACAGAACATCGCCGCCGCTTTGGGCATCCAGCCAGATCAGGTCGGTGTCAAAGCCACCACCAACGAACGCCTCGGCTTCGTCGGGCGTGAGGAAGGCATCGCCGCCATGGCTGTCGCCTGCATCAGCAAAATCTGATCCAGCCGGAATCGCGCATCTGCCTTTTTTGTCTTCTTGCCAGCATGCGTGCAAGAGTGGAAAGAACTTGTGTTCCGTCCTCGTGTTCACTCTTCGCCCGTTGATGCCTTTCACGGCTTCAATTTTAATAGTCATTCTGCTTTCGTCTTCTCCCCTCATGTCCGACTCCGCTGCTGCCGCCGCTCTCGTCTCAGGTTACAACAAACTCAAAGCTGCCCTCGGCAAGCGCATCGTCGGACAGGAGGCCGTCATTGAGCAGGTCTTCATTGCCATCGCCGCCGGTGGCCACAGCCTGCTCGAAGGTGTGCCCGGTCTCGCCAAGACCCTCCTCGTCAAATCGCTCTCTGACGCGATGCACCTGAGCTTCCGCCGCATCCAGTTCACGCCTGACCTGATGCCTGCCGACATCACCGGCACCGAGATCATCCAGGAAGACGCTGAGACAGGCCGCCGCAAGCTCGTCTTCCAGCCGGGCCCCATCTTCTCCCAGATCATCCTCGCCGACGAAATCAACCGCACACCGCCCAAGACTCAAGCCGCCCTGCTTGAGGCCATGCAGGAAAAGCACGTGACAGTCGGTCAGGTCACGCATGAACTGCCCAAGCCCTTCTTCGTGCTCGCCACGATGAACCCCATCGAGCAGGAAGGCACCTACCCGCTCCCCGAAGCCCAGAAAGACCGCTTCCTCTTCCTCATCAAGGTCGATTACCCCACGCGCGACGACGAGCGCGAAATCATCGCCCGCACCACCGGCGGAGAAACGCAGGAAATCGAAGCCGTCATCACCGCCGAAGAACTGCATGCCGCGCAGCAGCTCGCCCGCAAGGTTCCCGTGCCCGATCACGTCATCGACTTCGTGCTCGATCTCGTCCGCGCCACCCGCCCCACGGAGCCTGACGCCTCCGAGTACGTCAAAAGCATGCTCAGCTGGGGTGCCGGCCCGCGTGCCAGTCAGATGCTCGTCCTCGCCGGCAAAGTCCGCGCCTTGCTCCGGGGCCGCACGCACGTCACCACCGACGACATCGAAGCCCTCGCCGCCCCTGCCCTGCGCCACCGCTTGGTGCCGACCTTCCACGCCGAAGCCGAAGGCATCACCGTGGATCAGATCATCGCCGAACTGTTGAAGAAGACGAAGAAGAGCGAAGCGCGAGTGCTGTGAGGCCAAGCCAATGACGAATGAGTCAATCCGAATGACTAAATAAATCCGAAGTCCCAAGCCCGAACTACGCGCCCCATGCTGGATCTTCGTCATTCGCCCTTCGTCATTATTTCGTCATTCGGATTTCGCCATTCGTCATTCTCCCCCGCCCCCTCCGCCGCTCTCTAATCACTCCCCAGTGGCTACTCTCTCCGACATCCTTCACGCCGAAGACATCACCAGTCTGCAGTCTCTGCAGCTGTTTGCGCGTACGGTTGTCGAAGGATTCACCACCGGCCAGCATGCCTCGCCGCACAAGGGCTTCAGCGTCGAGTTCCGCCAGCACCGTCCTTATGTGCAGGGCGATGAGATCCGCCGTCTCGACTGGAAGATCTTTGGCCGCACCGACCGCTTCTACATCCGTGAGTTTGATGAAGAGACCAATCTGCGCGCCACAGTGGTCCTCGATGCCAGCGGCAGCATGGGCTATCGCGGGCAGAAGGGCATTTTGAAATTCGACTACGCCCGCAAGCTCGCCGCCTCCCTCGCCTACCTGCTCATGAGCCAGCAGGACGCTGTGGGTCTCATCACCTTTGATTCCAAGGTGCGCGACATCATTCCCTGCCGCACCAAGATCTCGCATCTGCATTTGATGCTTGAGACGATGGTCAAAACCGAGCCCGGCAAGGACACCAGCCTCGCCCCGGTGCTCGAATCCCTCGCCCAGCGCCTCAAGCGCCGTGGCCTTGTCATCCTCATCAGCGACTTCTTTGACGATCCCGCAGCCCTCCTGCGCTCCATCGGCGTCCTGCGCAAAAAAGGCCACGAGATCATCGCCCTCCAGCTCTGGGACCGCGACGAAATCGACTTCCCTTTTGGCAACTGGGCACGCTTCGAAAACCTCGAAAACGACGACGACTTCCTCCTCCTCGACCCCGCCACGATTCGCCAGCGCTACATCGAAGTGCAGCAGAACTTTGCCGAGCAGCTCAAGGACGGCTTCCGTAAACACCAGGTCGATTACCTGAGCCTGCCGACTGACGAATCACACTCCGCCGCGCTGCGCAGTTATTTAGCCCTGAGAATGCGATGAGTTTTCTTCACGGCATTCTCCTGGCGGGCGCAGCAGCCTTTCTCATCCCGCTGATCATCCACTTGCTCAACAAGCGGAAGGTCATCACCGTGCGCTGGGGTGCCATGCACCTGCTGCATGAGGTGATCCGTCAGCGGAAGCGCAAGATGAAGGTCGAGCAGCTCCTGCTGCTCCTGATTCGCATCTCCATTCCCATCGTGCTCGCGCTGTGTCTCGCACGTCCGGTGCTCACCGCGCTGCGCTCGCTCGGCCTCGGCAGTTCCTCACTCATCGTCATGCTGGACGACTCGCTCTCCATGCGTGCGCCTGCCGCACAGACCACGCTTCCCGGTGGCACCGTCATTGAGCAGGCACGCCAGGACATGCAGACCATGCTCACCGATCTGCCGGACGGCTCCAGTGCGCAGGTCATCCTCTCCGGCGGCACGCCGCGCAAGCTGCTCGATCAATCCACCACGGACCTTGACCTCGTGCCCAAGCAGCTCAGCGAGGTGCCTTCCATGTCCGGCCCGCTGGCTGCAAATGATGCCTTTCAGGCTGCAACTTCGGCTTTGAAGGATGCGCCCAATGCCGCGCGCGAAGTCGTCATCGTTTCCGACTTCCAGGAAGCCGACTGGAAAGCCATCGCCGATGGGGCAGCACTGCCCGCACTTGAAAATCTCAACAAACAGGAGCCCAAGCCGCAGATCACCTTCTTCCGTGTGGGCAGTGATCTCGCGGAGAACATCAGCATCGCCAGCGCCGACATTTCCGCGCTCGTCGCCGCCGAATCCCAGCCCATTGGTCTGCGTGTGCGCATCAAAAACCACGGCAAGCGCCCCTGGCAGGACATCCCCGTGCATCTCGAAGCCGACGGCGCACGCCTCCGCACTGCGCGTGTCTCGCTTGCCCCCGAAGGCGAGGCCGTGCTCTCCTTCACGCATGCTTTCGACAAAGTCGGCGACCACTCGCTCTCCGTCCGCCTCGAAGGCGACAGCTTCGCTGACGACAACGCCTTCCACTCCATCGTGCAGGTGCGCAATCAGCTCAACGTCCTGCTCATCGACGGCAGCCCCGGCAAAGAACCGCTCAGCGGCGCCACCGACTTCCTTGAGATCGCCCTCACGCCGCACACCGTCGCGGCAGCCACGCTCAAGGATCTCATCCGCACCAAGAAAATTGATCTGCGCAAAATGCGTGACGACGATCTCCGAGAGCAGGAAGTCGTCATCATGGCCGATGTGCAGCGCCTGCAAGGCCGCTCCATGGGCGACCTCGAGAAATTCGTCAAAGAAGGCGGAGGCCTGCTCGTCTTCGCCGGACCTGACTGCGATGTCGACTGGTACAACCGCGATTTCTTCCGCAAAGGCGAAGGTCTGTATCCTGCCGCCATCAAAGGGCAGGCCCGCGCTGATTCCGACTCCCTGCCTGCGCGCATCCTCATGCAGCGCTTCACGCACCCCGCCGCGCTTTACTTCAACGACGCTCGTGCAGGCCGTCTCCAGGACGCTGAGTTCCGCCACTGGTTTGAATTCACGCCGCAGGGCGATCAAACTCAACGCATCTTCAATCTCGACCGCAACGTGCCGCTGATGATTGAGAAAAAATACGGGCGTGGCCGCGTCATCGCCGCCGCCACCACGGCCAATCCCGCATGGAGCAATCTCCCGCTGCAGCCCTTCTTCGTGCCGCTCATGCAGCGCCTCACCACCTACCTCGCCACGGAAGGCAGCGCGCCCGCCTGGCAGCTCGTCGGTTCCGCAATCCGCCTGCCGCTTGAAAAAGCCGAACTCGGCTCCGAGTTCACCCTGCGCGATCCCACCGGCCAGACGCAGACACTCAAGTCCGCCAAGGAAGGTGATGCCGTCTTCGTCCAAAGCCCCCCCATCACTCAGCCCGGCATCTTCCAACTGCAAAAGGTCGGCACCGAAAAGACCACGCTGCTTGCCTTCAACATCGACGGCACCGAGTCCAACCTCAAAGCCCTGGCTGCCGCCGACATCCAAAAAATCGCCCAGCGTTACGACGCCGCCTACGCCGACACTCTTCCCGCCTATCAGGCCCTCGACCGCACCCGCCGCCATGGCAGCGAACTCTGGCAGCCGCTGCTCATCCTCCTGCTAATGCTTCTCTTCGGAGAGGTGCTGCTGCAACAACACATCGCCAAAGGCTGATACGTTTAACGCATGACACCCCAGACCGAAACCACCCTGCGCTTCACCGGCGGCTATTCGCCGCTCCCGGTGGTCGTGCTCGCGTTCGGTCTCGCGGCACTCATGTGGTTTCTCTACCGCCGTGAGTTGAAGTACGTCAGCAGCCGCGCGGCTCAGGTGCCCGCCATCCTGCGTTCGCTGGCAGTCTTCATTCTCGTTCTGGCGCTCGCCGGTCCGATCCTGCGTCACGTCACCACCTTGCGCCAGCTGGGCCGCGTCATCGTCGCGGTGGACAGTTCCGCCAGCATGCAGCTCACGGACGAAGCCGCCGGCGCTGCTACAGGCACTTCCAAAGCACGCTTTCAACGCGCGGAGGATCTCCTGCTCAAAGGCACGAACCCGCTGCTCAAAAAACTCGCCGAGACTCAGGATGTGGAACTCGTCGCCCTGCGCGGCATGAATACGCAGCGCCTGTGGTGGTACCGCCAAGGTGGCAAGGACACTTCCGGCGAGATGCCGACCACCTTTGAACTGTCCGCCACCTCCCCCATCACCAATCTCGATCAAACGCTGCGCGCCGCGCTCGGCCCTGCCACCGCTGGCACCGCGCTCGTCGTACTCTCCGACGGCCAGCACAACTCCACCGGCTCTCCCGAAGAATTCAGCACCGCGCTCAAAGCCAGCGGCACCGCCATCTTCACCATCGGCTTCGGCACCGAAATCCCACCGCCTGATCTGGCGCTGCTGGCCGTCACCGCTCCCGAATCCGTCTTCTCCAAGGAAAACTTCCAGGGCCGCCTCACCGTCAATGACAGCATGCCCGAAGGCATTTCTGCGAACGTGCGCATCGAGAGCCAGGGCAAGGTGCTGTGGAAAAAGGACTTCACCACCACCGGCAAAGGCGAGAAGAGTTTCGATTTCATCTTCCCCGTCACCGAGCTGCCACCACCTGCACCCGGTCAGCGCGACAAAACACTGCGCAGCGTGAACATCCTGATCTCCGCCAGCGGTGACCGCGCATCGCTGGAAAAGACGCGCTCCAACAACGCCCGCGAGCTCTCCATCCACCTGCTGGAAAAGAAACGCAAAGTGCTCATCCTCGACGGTCGTCCGCGCTGGGAGACCCGCTACATCCACAATCACTTCGACCGCGATGACCGCTGGCAGGCCACGAACATCTTCGATGACCTGGCCGACAACGCCGCCAGCGGCACCCTGCAAAAAAACTTCCCCAAAACACGCGACGAACTGCTCAGCTATGACCTGATCATTCTCGGTGATGTAGCCGTGAACCGCCTGAAGGCAGAAAGCCTCGACTGGATCCTCGAGTTCGTCGAAAAACGCGGCGGCGGTTTGATCATGATCGATGGCCAGCGCGGCAAGCTGCACGAATGGAGCCAGGGCAAAACCGCCCCGCTCATCCCGGTCAAGTTTGGACCCTCCAACCTCAAGCAAGTACCAGCCAGCCTCGAACTCACCACGGACGGTCAGCGCTTCGATGCCCTGCGTCTCAGCGACAGCCCCAGCGCCAACACCGCGCTCTGGCCCACGCTTCCCAAAGTGAACTGGCATGCCAATGTCGAAGCACTTCCCGCCGCCATCACGCTCGCCACAGCACAGCAGCCTGTGATCGTCTTTCGTCAGGTCGGTGCCGGTGCCGTGCTTTATCTAGGCACGGATGAACTCTGGCGCTGGCGTTTCCAGGTCGCTGATTTGTACCATCAGCGTCTGTGGATGCAGCTCGGCGCATGGATCGCCGCCCCACCATTTCAGATCGACCAAAAGAAACTTTCCGTCGGCACCGACCGCCTGCGCTACTCGCCCGGCGAAGCCTCTGAAATCCGCGTGCGTGTGCGCAATGACAACGGCGAGATCGTCACCGATGCGCAGCCCCGCGCCTACCTCCTGCATGACGGTGCTGAAGTCGCCACCCTGCAGCTTGAAGCAGACCCCACCCACATCGGAGTCTATCGCGCCCTCACCCCGCCGCTCAAGGCCGGCACCTATGAGATCGCCGTCGCAGAAAGCCCCAGCGCCCCTCGCAGCGATGCCCGTCTCTCACTCCACGTCTCCGACACCGGCAATCCCGAGTGGGCCACGCTCACCATGAACCGCACGCTGCTCGAAACCATGGCCACCAACAGCGGCGGCCGTTTCCTGCGCGAAGAACAAGCCGCCACCGAACTCCCTGGCCTGCTGCAGAACATGGACCGCAAGCAGGTCATCACCCAGGAGACCAATCTCTGGTCCAGCTGGTGGTGGTTTGGCGCCGCCATCCTGCTGCTCACCGCCGAGTGGCTCATGCGCAAGCGCCTCAAACTCGTCTGATCATGGCTGCCTCCACTGACCGCGCCCCGCTCGCCGTTCGCGTCACACCGAACGCAAAAAAATCCGAGTTCGCCGGCTGGACCGCCGATGAAAAAGGCCGCCCCGTGCTGCTGGTGAAACTGCACGCCCCGCCCGTGGATGGCAAAGCCAACACCGAGCTCATCCGCTTCCTCGCCGAAGCCCTCGACTGTCCGAAAGGACAGATCACCCTCCTGCGCGGCACCTCCAGCCGGCAGAAGACCGTGGAGCTGCCTGCTGCGGTGCTTGAGCGGTTGTCCAAGTGAACGCGGAAGTTCGCTGCTTTTCTTCCACTGCTCTTCGCACAAGATAGGTCCCAGCACCTGCAGCAGCGGGAGGATCTGACGCTTTCAACAGGCGATTGAGTTCTATGAGATCTTCTTCACTCGCGACACTTCCCCCGACCGGAATGTAAGGGAACAGAATGTAATCATCGCTGTAGCCGATCAGACTAACATCCTTGAAACGTGCATCATTCCGAAGCTGAGGCTGCATACGCTGAATATAACGAGCCGTGAGCCACATGTCGCTCTGCTGAAGGACAAAAAGACTCGCGTCAAAACCAACGAACACGCAGAGCAGTGACACCACAATGCTGAGAATCCGTCCCCGCAAACCCACCGGAGGCAAATGCACAAAACGAAGGCAACCTAAAAACGCAAGAAGCGCTGGGATGCCATAAGCGCATGCAGCCCAAAGATGAACACTGACAGCTCCTAAGGAATCTGGTTTGCACCGCACGACACGCGCCAACAGCAGGACGGCCACGATTTGACCACCAACCAAGGCCAGCAGTCGAAGCGCGGCTTTCATAGTGCCCGAATGTTAAGGCTATCCCCGCGCCCGCTCCAGCAGATTCATCATGAGGAAGGACAGCAGCAGGGCCAGTTGTTCGCCATCATCCGCCGGGCCTTCCTGCGTCAATCCAAAGCGGCCCTCGAAAAAGGCGGACTGCTTGGTCAGGCGCAGCGTGGGGGCACCGGCTTCGCCACGGCTGGCAATGTAGGTGGGGTGCAGCATGTAGCCGGAGAACATGCCGAGGATCGGAATCCCACCCACGAGGCCGTCCAGCAGCTTGACGAAAGGATTGACCTCCTGAATCGCAAAAGTCGGTGTCTGCGCACCGGGAGCGAATACATCGTAATGCGCCTTCCACATGGATTTCAATCCACGCCTGCCCACCGCACCCAGCACCTGACCTGTGGGAGATTTAAACGTGTAGCGCGCCGACCAGTCGATGATGCGGTCCGCCTCCATCGTCGCCAGCAGCGTCTGCATCGTGTCATCCGTGAACACCTCCACCTTCTCTTTGAAGCGAAACAGCTTCTGCTTCACGTAGCAAATCGTTCTGCCATCAGCATCCGTCACATAGATTTGCGGCGCCAGAGCCAGGAGTTTGAAGGTGAAAGTGAGTGGGTAGTGCATCAGGCCGCCAAAGTGGCCGGACTCCACACGGTTGCAATGAGATTACCGGCGTGATTTTGCAATCGCGTGGCAACGTTACAGACCTTGAAAGATGTCTTTGCATGCGTGGCACGCAAAGGCGTTTTTATGTATCACTGAGACACGACCATCAAGCTCTGAAGCAGCGTCCCCGCACACGCCGCCGCAAACTCCGGTGCATTGATCTCACACTCCATCTCCACAAGCGGAATGCCGGGCCGCAGGTGCTTGCGAATCGCATCAAACAGCGCCGCATCAGCCTCGGCATCATAGAACGGCTTGCCCGCAGCACTGATGATGCTGATCGCTTGCAGCGGCAACAGCACCGTCACAGGGCCACGATACGCATTCACCTTCTCTGCGAGGATGCGGCCCAGCTCCGCGCATTCCTCGATGCTGGTGCGCATCAGCGTGACCTGCGGATTGTGGATGTAGAAGTGCCGCCCTTCAAACTTCATCGGCACACTCGCACGCTCGCCGAAGTTCACCATGTCGAGACAGCCCGGAGTCACGATGGCCGGAACGCCCCCCTTGCCCGCCGCCTCCAGTCGTGTGGGCCCAGCACCAAGGATGCCGCCCACGAGTTCATCCGCCCATTCCGTGGTGGTGATGTCCAGCACGCCTGCAAACATCCCGCTTTCGATCAATGACTCCATGATCCTGCCACCCGTGCCGGTGGAGTGGAAGACGAGCACTTCATACCCTGCGTCTTCAAGAATCTGCTTCGCGCGGTTCACGCACTCCGTCGTGTTGCCAAACATCGAGGCGGCGATCAGCGGCTTGTCCTCTCCCTCAGGCACCGTGGTTTCCACCATGCCGCAGATGGCCCCTGCCGCGCGGGCCAGCAACACGCGAGAAATGCGGTTGATGCCGCTGACATCGACAATGCTCGGAAACATCACGATGTCCTTCGTGCCGACATACGGAGCCACATTGCCAGCGGCCAGCGTGGACACCATCACCTTCGGAAAACCCACCGGCAGTGCCCGCATCGCCGCCGTGCCGATGGCCGTGCCACCGCCACCGCCGAGCGAGATCACCCCCTGCACCTTGCCACTCGCGACCAGGGCCGACAAAAACGCCGCCGCCGCACCTGCCATCGCCGTCACGGCCTCGCCACGGTCCTGGCGCGCCATGATGCCCGCGAGATCGACATTCCCCGCCGCCGCGACCTGCTCCCGCGTCACATCCGGCTGCACCTGCGGCACCTCCCCGCTGCCGGTGTCAATCAGCAGCGTCTGATGCCCGCGTGCGCGGATGATTTCCGCCACGTAGGCGTGTTCGTGACCTTTGGTGTCGAGCGTGCCGAGAACTGCGATGGTTGCCATGGTAGGAACATAAAAGCGGGCGCCGGAAGAACAGCAACCGTTTCACACCACCTCCTATCCGGGCTGCACCCGGCTTGACGGGGCACCCCGCTCAAAAAATCTCCCGTGCCTTTGCGTCCGCATATGACATAGTGGGGCGTATGCCAGCGGCATCTCCAGTTTCATCAGCACCCATTCAGGACCGGCTTCGCCTCGCTAGAACGGCGCTCGAAACCTATCGCACACGCTGCTTCTGGTCTTTGGCCCCCGATTTTACAGTGGATGAAACCACTCTGCCCATCCTCATCGCAGGCCTGCGTAAACACGGAGATCGCACCGCTTTCCAGATCGCCGCCCAGCTATGCCGCTAACCGCTTTCCAGCACGAGGTCTTCGTCACTCTCAGGCGCAGCCGCAGCCCCGACAGTTTCGTCTTTGGTGCCACCGTGCTTAATGCAGCCGAGAAAACACCGCGCTATTCACGTGACATCGACCTTTGCCACGATCTAGAAACCGCCGTGGCCGAATCTGCTGCTGCTGATGAGGCTGCGCTCGTGGCTGCGGGTTATACGATCACCTGGCAATTGCGCCAGCCCATGTTTCAGCGAGCCACAGTCACCCGGCAGGATGGCAGCGTGAAGCTGGAATGGGTCTATGATTCCGCCTTTCGTTTCTATCCCGTGGAGCCGGATGACGAACTCGGCTGGAGGCTCCATTTTGCCGATGCTGCCACGAACAAACTGCTCGCCCTCTCAGGCCGTGCCGAGCCACGCGATTTCGTAGATGCCATTTATCTGCACGAGACCTACCTTTCACTCGGCACCCTTGCCTGGGCGGCCGCAGGCAAGGATGAAGGCCTCAATCCACGGCTTATACTCGATCTCGCAGATCGTTTTGCCCGTTACCGGCAGTCGGACATCGACAGCCTGCACCTTGCCACCCCGTTCAGTCTGCCAGACCTCAAGGCAAGATGGTCAATAGCCATTGAAGAGGGGCGTCAGCTTGTAGAAAAATTACCGGCAGCCGAAATCGGCTGCCTATACCTAGATCCGCAGACGAACTCGCCCGCCTCGCCAATTCCCGGATCCCCCTATTTGGACCAGCTTGTCCGTCACTACGGCTCCGTGGGCGGTTCATGGCCTCGGGTCGGCAATGGCTAGCCTGGCTCGGAAGGCTTCGTCGTCTCCACCCGGCTTGACGAACTAACCCCGGGCCATTATCCTCCCCTATGATAGCCGAATGTTTGCCTGAACTGGCCGCCATGTCACGAGACCAAAAGTGGCTCGTATTTCGGGAGCTTGAGGAAGAGCTGGCGGCTGACGATTCGACCGAGACTCCGGCAGGAAAAGCTGCCGTGATAGAGATTCTTGAGCAGCGCTGGCAAAACTACCTGTCTGATCCTGGCTCAGCAACTACGTGGAGCAAGGTGCAGGAACGCATGCATGCCTACCGTGCGCAAAAGCGCGCGGAGGAGGCATGAGCCATGAAGTGGTTGTCCTCGCCGGTGCTGACGATGACATGCTGCGAAAATTTGTCGAACTCGACGCCTTTTCAGAAGAACTTGCCGATTCCTTCGCCGCTGACGCACAGGAAGCGCTCAATCTCATTGGCCACAATCCGTTCATTGGCTCAGGCCATTCTCATCCTCCTTTTCGGTAGTGGCTGTTGCTGGATTGGGATCTGGCGATTTTTTACCGACCGCAAGGCAACCGGTGCTTTGTGCATGCCGTTCTCAGTCTGCGGCAGGATCCCAAAGTGGTACTGACAATCCTCAAAACGAGGAGCCAGCCTTGACAACACTGTCAATTTTCCTCCCCCTCCGCCATTGAACACGGCGGATTCCTCGCCAAGTCAGGGGGTCCCACCCATGTCCCAAGCCGTTTTCCGCACCATCCCCCTCCGCGATCTCCCAGCCGACCAGCTCCTCGATCTCTCGAAGCGCATGAAGCTCTCGCTCTCCAGCGCCGACATGCTCGCCGTGCAGAAGATTTACCAGGACGAGGGCCGCGAGCCCACAGACGTCGAAATGGAAGTCATCGCCCAGACCTGGAGCGAGCACTGCAAGCACCGCATCTTTGGCGCGAAGATCCAGCACACGCTCGACGGCAAAGAGGAAGTCGTGGACGGCCTGTTCAAGACCTACATCCGCGCCGTGACGGAAGAGATCTGCAAGAACAAGCCCGACTTCGTGCTCGGTGCCTTTGAAGACAATGCAGGCTTCGTGCGCCTAGACGACGACAAGGCCGTGTGCCTCAAGGTCGAAACGCACAACCACCCCAGCGCCATCGAGCCTTACGCTGGAGCCAACACCGGCCTCGGCGGCGTGATTCGTGACATCCTCGGCGCAGGCAAAGGTGCCAAGCCCGTCGCCTCCATTGACGTCTTCTGCTTTGGCCCGCCCAACATCGAGCAGGAAGACATCAAGGCCAAAGACGTCATCCACCCCCTCGGCGTCATGCGTGGCGTCGTGCGCGGCGTGCGCGACTACGGCAACCGCATGGGCATCCCCACCGTCAATGGCGCGATCCAGTTTGACGACACCTTCATTTACAATCCCCTCGTCTTCTGCGGCACCGCCGGCATCATCCCAATCAAGGACATCGCCAAGGAAGTGAAGCCCGGCCACCTGCTCGTCGCCGCTGGCGGACGCACCGGCAAGGACGGTCTCAAAGGCGCGACCTTCTCCTCCGCATCCCTCACCACAGGCTCGCACGAAGAGGATCAGACCGCCGTGCAGATCGGCAATCCCATCGAGGAAAAGAAGGCCGCCGACTTCGTGCTCGCCGCACGTGAGAAGGGCCTCATCCAGTTCGTCACCGACTGCGGTGCCGGTGGCTTCAGCTCCGCCGCAGGCGAAATGCTCCGTGAAACCGGCGGCGAAGTGTGGCTGGAAAACGCCCCGCTCAAAGCCCCCGACCTCGAAAGCTGGCAGGTCTTCATCAGCGAATCCCAGGAGCGCATGGTTATCGCCATCGAGGAAAAAGACCTCGCCGCGATGCACGAACTCGCCGCCATTTACCAGACCGAGCTCTGCGTGCTGGCCAAGGCCGACGGCTCCCAGCGGCTCAAAGTCTTCCACCACGGCACCATCGTTTGCGATCTCCACGTCACTGCGCTGCACGAGGCCCCGCGCCGTGAAATGAAGGCCAAGTGGCGCACCCCGCCATCCGTGAAGCCCGTCGTCCCCGTGCGTCCGGACTCCTGGACGGACACGCTCAAGACCCTGCTCTCTGATTTCTCCATCGTCTCCCGTGAGCCCATCATCCGCGAGTACGACCACGAAGTGCAGGGCAACACCGTCCTCAAACCGCTCGCCGGTGCTGCGGGCGACTGCCCGCAGGACGGCAGCGTCATCCGTGTGGATGGCAGCCAGCAGCTCGTCGCCCTCGCCTGCGCATTGCTCCCAGAGTGGGGCAAGACCGATCCCCATCTCATGGGCCGCGCTGTCGTCGATGAGTGCGTGCGCCAGCTCGTCGCCATGGGTTCCAACCCCGACCGCATCGCCATCCTCGACAATTTCTGCATGGGCAATCCCGACAACGAGCGCGAGCTCGGCGCCCTCGTGGAATGCACCAAGGGCATGGCCAAAACCGCCATCGCCTACGCCTCGCCCTTCGTCTCCGGCAAGGACAGCTTCTACAATTACTTCATCACCGACGAAGGCCCCGTCTCCATCCCCGTCACGCTGCTTCTCAGCGGCTTCGGCGTCGTGGAAGATGCCAAGCACGTCGTCGGTGCCTCCCTGCGCCGCGTCGGCAGCAAGATCGCCATCCTCGGCAAAGCCAGCGCCGGTCTGCGTGGCAGCATCGTCGCCAAGTACACCAAGGGCATCGGCATGGACGCGGGTCCTGACTTCTGCGAAGTCGAAAGCCTCGCCGCCTACCGCCGCTACTTTGAACTCGTGAAACAAGGTGCCGTTCTCAGCGCCCACGACATCGGCGAAGGCGGCCTCGCCGTCGCCCTGGCCGAAATGGCCTTCAGCGGCAAAGCCGGCCTCCGCATCTTCACCGACAAGATGCCCGCCCACGCCGGTCTCACCACCGCCGAACTCCTCTTCGGCGAGACCCCCGGCCGCCTCCTCATCGAAATCGCCCCCGAACACGTCAGCGCCGCCGAAGCCGCCGGCCTCACCATCATCGGCGACTCCACGCGTGATCCTTACCTCTACATCTCCCACAACGGCACCACCTTGATCGATTCCCCGATTGATCAGCTCAAGCCATTGTGGAGAGACGGGTTGGTGAAGTATTATTGATACATAAAATCGTCATCGGCATCTTGACTCGAAGAGCGAAGAAGGTTTGCCATCCCTTCCCCGCTCAGCTTTCATGGCCTGCGTTGACTTCGCACCCACTCATGCCCGACGACTTTCGCTACGACGTCTTCCTCAGCCACAGCGCCAAGGACAAACCCACCGTCCGGGAAATTGCCGAGCGGCTCAAGAAGGACGGCCTCAAGGTCTGGTTCGACGAATGGGCACTCAAACCGGGCGACAGCATCCCAAGGAAGATTGATGAAGGGTTGGAGTGCTCCCGCGTGCTCGTACTCTGCATGTCGGCGAATGCGTTCGGCTCGGATTGGGCGCAGTTGGAGGCTGGGACGTTCCGTTTTCGTGATCCGGTAAACAAAGAAACCCGCTTTATTCCTGTGCGCCTTGATGCTTCACCAATCAAAGGCTCGCTGGCTCAGTTCCTTTACATAGACTGGCGACATGGGAAGCATGCGAAAGAGTATCCCAAGCTGCTTGAGGCAGTTAAGCGACAGAATTCAAGCCAAACAAGTGTGGATGCAGAAAGCAAAGACCAGACTCGAGAGAGTGTTGCGCATCATGTTAAGGCACGAGCGACCGAATGGAATAGAATGCGTAGCGCTTTTGAGAATGAGGCAAACAAGTTTCCATCCTTGCAAATGTCCTTGTTCTTTGTTGCTCATGATACCGAGCCATCCAATGAAAAATTTCCACAACCTAATCATGTCATCAATTTGTGGCAATACTATGGCACGACAGATGCCAAGTCCACGATGGACAGCATACGATCAACTGAACTGACTCGCTTTGGCTTATCCGGTGCCGAACTCACAGCACTAGCCGTTTTACATGGAGATCAGTTGACTCACTTTCGAAGCATGGCCGCGCGTGCTGGAACGCTCTTGCCCGACTCAATCAGCCATTTGATTGCCAGTGATATTCCCGAGAGACTCGGAGACCTTGTTGGCTCAGGAAAGCCGATCATGACGTCTAACCGTGACCCTCTCGCCAAGTGGCTAAATATGCTCATCGTCTCCACAGTTGCGTTACATCCGAACAGATTCAATGACGGACAACTCATGGTCGATCCTTATGCAGCATCCCTTTCGATCTTTGACTACTTTGGTGAGCTTGCAGGAGACTCTATTCCACCTGTGACTGAGGTTTCGAATAAATCATCGACAACATTTCGGTTTGTGGGAATTGGGAGAGCGTGGAGCGGTGTTAGGGCAGTAATGCAAGACGCCTACTCGGCAAAGCTTATCAAAAACATACTGGGAAAAGGAGGCTTGGATATGACTTCGCTTGGTGATACCGGTACATATAAGGGCGAAGTTTTGAACCGTGTTGATCACTTGGTTCAGGATTTAAGCGATGAGGAACGTGACGAATTAGTCTTTGGATGTGTCATGGAAGTCGCAGCTCACGAAACAAAACTCCGTGAAGAGCCTTCGGACGGCGAGTCCGAAGTATTGCGGAATCTCAAAGTAGCTCTGGGGCGATATGGTTTTGATCTAGATGCGATATGACTCTTTCAGGGGAGTCTAGTCATCAGGCAACCTCTTCTCCGCGGGGAGGGGTTCAAAGCCAAGTTTAAAGGGTTCTTCGGGGATTGTCGTGTGATTAGAGGACGGGTTTGAGGTCAAGTTTGCCGCAGAAGAACAGGATGCGACGGCGGTAGCTCGCGAAGCTGCGAAAGCCTCGTGCGGCCGCCTTGATCTGCTGGATCACGC
>JAIPJY010000022.1 GCA_021733925.1 Prosthecobacter sp.
AGAAATTAAAGACGCTGAGAATCGGCTGTACGATTCTCGATTCATCACGACACATCTGGAATTGAGACTGGGGCCGAATTTGGAGGCTCTTATTGAGATTCATGAGGTATGACACTCTAAGTCCGACAGGCTGCTAGTCATTCGGATTTACTCATTCGTCATTCATTCCAACCGCACCTGAGCCTCGCAGCACTGCGGCTCTCAAATGCTCTGATGGCATTGCCTTCCCCCGCCCGCAAAGCGATAGACAAGCCCGGGCCTGCACGTTAAACCTCGCCCGATCGAATCTCACCCAACCCATTCATGAAACTGCACCTCGCCCTCGCCACCTTCCTTGCCTCCCTCTCCTTCGCCAGCGCGGCGGAAAAAGAAATCTTCAACGGCAAGGACCTCAGCGGCTGGGAAGGCAACAAGGAGCTCTGGAGCGTGCAGGACGGCACCATCACAGGCAAGACCCCGGCGGATCCCGCCAACCCGGCCAAGAGCATCCTCAAGCACAACACCTTCCTCGTCTGGAAGGGCGGCACCGTGGGTGACTTCGAGCTGACGTTTCAATACCGCATCGAAAAAGGCAATTCGGGCGTGCAGTACCGCAGCAAGGAACTGCCTGCAGGCGAGTTCGGCCCCATCATCAGCGGCTACCAGGCTGACTTCGAAGCTGGCAAGACCTACAGCGGCATTCTGTATGAAGAGCGCGGTCGTGGCATCCTGGCCAAGCGTGGAGAGAAAACCGTGATCAAGCCCGCCGCCGACGGCGGCAAAAAGGCCGTGGTGGAAGTGACCGGCAGCGTGGGAGACAGCGCCGCCATTCAGGCCGCCATCAAGGACGAAGACTGGAACGAGTACCGCATCGTCGCCAAGGGCAACCATGTGCAGCACTTCATCAACGGCCAGCAGACCATCGACGTGACCGACGAAGACGCCGCCAACGCGCCGAAGGAAGGCCTCCTGGCCCTGCAGATCCACGCCGGCCCGCCGATGGTCGTGCAGTTCAAAAACTTCAAGCTCGTCGAAACCAAGTAGTCGTGCTTTGTTAGCCCCATCATGACCCGCACGCTTTTCTCCGCGCTTCTTCTGTTCACCTGCGGCCTTGTCACCAAGGCCGCCGCAGACACCGAATACCTCGTCGTCAGCGGCGGGCCTGCGTCACGGAGTTTTGAGGATCTGCGCCGTCCCGGAGAGCAGCATGATCGCTGGTGGGGCAATTTCATCCGAACCGCCCGTGTGCGCATGCAGGAGATCCACCACGACATGCCAGCGGGCACCCGCATCACCTGGCTGGTGTATCGGGACGCCTACGTGCGCCGCGCTGCTGCGGAGCACCAGCCGCTGACGCAGAATGTGGAGTCCGTGACCCAGGCCTACCCGTACATCAACCTCGTCTGGTTTCGCACCACGGACGAGCTGATCCGCTACATCAACAACGGCGCCTCCGGGCGCGGCAGCTTGAAGATTTCCGGCTTCGAGTACTTCGGCCACTCGAACAAGTTCAGCTTCATGTTTGACTACAGCTCGGACACCTATGGCACCTCCACCGCGTGGCTGCATGAGCACGACCTGCACAAGCTCAGCCGCTGGGCCTTCAGCTCCAAGGCCTACTGCCAGAGCTGGGGCTGCCACACCGCCGAGAGCTTCAGCAAAGCCTGGAAACGCGCCACCGGCACCTTCATGGTCGGCGCCCAGGGCAAGACCGACTACTCCGACATGCACCTGCGCAACTGGCACGTGGGCCTTTCCAGCGGAGCGCGTTGGGTGAAGCGGTAGGAAAAGCAGCGCGCGCCTTTCGGCTATGTAACAAGGAATCCCCCCTGCTCCCCAGGAATAGGGCTGGTTTTCGTTTCCACGTTACCCCCCTCGTAGCCCAAGCCTCAGGCTTGGTCAGCACACGGCACGGCAAGCGGGACGCTTGCACTACGCCCCCCTACTTCCCGCTCCACACAAACGTCACCGGCTTGTCGATGTCCGGGTGCACGCTGTGGTGCACGGGGCAGCCGAGGGCGGTGGCTTCGAGGAGCTTGCGGTCGGGGTGGTCTTCCGGCAGCGGAATCTCGATGGTGATGGGCAGGGCCACGATGCGGCGCGGGCTGTCCGCGCTCATGTGCTTTTCCACGCCGACCTTCATGCCGACGATGTCGTAGCCCTTCTGCTGCGCCTTGATGCCGATGACCGTGGCCATGCAGGTGGCCAGCGCCGTGGCCACAAGGTCGGTGGGGCTGAAGGACTCGCCCTTCCCGTTGTTGTCCACCGGCGCATCGGTGATGCTCTGATTCTGCGACGGGCCATGCGTGGCCCGGCAGCGCAGGCCGCCTTCGTATTCGACGCTGATGGAGATGGCCATGGTCGGCGAAAGGTGGAAAACTTACTGCACGGTGATGGTGCCGTTCATGAGCATGAAGTGCCCTGGGAACGTGCAGAAGTAGGGATACTCACCGGCAGCGGGCAGGCTGAACTCAATGGTCTCGCTGGTGCCAGTCTGAAGCAGCTTGGTGTGGGTGAGGATGTTCGGGGAGTCAGGGATGAAGCCTTTGTCCGGCAGCGTCATGCCGGCGGTGGCGATTTCCGACATCTTGTCCTTGGTGCCCAGCTTGCCGACCACCACATTGTGAGGCAGCGGCAGGGGGTGGGTGTTGTTGAAAGTCAGCTTGATCTTCTGTCCCACTTTGGCGCTGATGACCTTGACGTCATAGGCCATCCCTGTGGGGCCGTCTGGCTTGAGGGTGACTTCTAGCACGGGCAGATCTGAGGCAGGGGCTGCTGCAGTCGTCGCAGCGGCAGCAGGGGCTGCGGCGGCGGGTGCAGCAGCAGCAGGGGTTGCGGCTTCCCCGGCTGGAGGAGCATCGGCAACCGGCTTCGGACGCAGGGAGCCCAGACCGTCAAAGACAAAGGCCAGCACCCACAGCAGAACGATCCCGCCGATGGCAGATCCGATGATCACATTGAGGACAGACCAGATGGAGGAGGATTTTTCCGAAGAAGAGGAGGGCGCGGACATGGGCTTGGGGGTGGGGATTGAACGCCCATCAGAGCACAGCAGCGCCTGAAAGCAACCACCGTGTACCGAGGGAAGCACCGGTCAAAGCAGGTTTGAGCGGCCAGGGCGTGAAGGGAGCCCGAAAATGACGAATGAGTAAATCCGAGCCGAGCAGAGCGAGACAGACGACCGAAGGGAGCCCGGAGGGTGAGCGAAGCGAATCAATCACTAAAAAATGACGAAGTTCGCGGCTCGGTGTGTTGCATCGGCCATTGCCTGAATGAGGGTGTGACAAGCAGTGCGGCTGGCCTCCGCCCTTCGGATTTCGGCATTATCTCGTCATTCGGATTTACTCATTCGTCATTTGATCAATGCCAGCAAAATCAGCGTCGTTACCGAGCCACTCCCGCCACCTCCGCCATCGCCTGCCCGATCTGCGGTGAAATCAGGTCCAAAAGGTCATTGTGATGCCCGCCCGGCACGGCATGAAATTTCACCACCTGCGGGTGGGCCGCCGCCAGTTCACGCCCCATGCTCACGGGGATCACCTCATCCTCCGCGCCATGGAAAATCACGAAGCGGGCTCCCGTGCGTGTTGTGACGTGGCCCAGTGTTTTGCGATTGTCGTACCGGTGCAGGTTCAGGTAGCACAGCGGCCAGCCGAGCACGATGCGGCCCATGTCCGTCATGGTGGTGAAGGGGGACAGCAGCACCCCGCGCCGGATGTCGAGATCCTCCGCCGCCATCAAAGACGCCGCAGCGCCCAGCGAATGGCCCAGCACCGCCAGATGAGGCAGCATCTCCGCCTGGGACGTGTGCAGGTGCTTTGCCAGCGCCTCCACCGCCGCCTTGCCGCTCTCACGAATCCGCCCCGGTGTGGGTTTGCCCGCGCACTCGCCATAGCTCGGGTAATCGACCAGCAGATACGCAAAGCGGTCGTCCCACTCGTCAGTGAACTGCAGCCAGTCGAGCGCCAGCGAGCCATTCCCGGCGAAGCAGAGCCAGACCGTCTGCGGCAGCCCGGTGGCAGGTGTGCGTGGGGGGATGTAGAACGCCGTCTGGAGCCCCTGGGAGGTCTCAAAAAGCAGGCGCTCACCTTTGGCCGCTTGCAGCATGTTCTCATACTCCGCCCGGTAAGGATTCGGGTGGTAGATGAGACTGGACTGGCAGCTGAGGAGAAAGATCAAAGGCGTGAGAACGAGGATGGCGGTGAGGCGCAGCAGGCGTTTCCGGAGCGTCATGGGGTTCAGTCGGGGGAATAGGTTTTGGCGACCACTTTGCCCTCCTTGAGAGTCAGGAGGATGGCCTCGCAGTTCAGGGAGCTTTTGGGGTCCTCGGGGTCCATGAAAAAGGTCAGTACATCGGCTTCCTCCATGAAAATGTGCGGGGCCCGCCGGGGACCTTCGGCAGGGTAAATCTGCGCCTGCAGGGCCATCACCTCATCACGCGTCATGCCGATCTGGATGCCCTCATAAAAATCTTTGTAGCTGCGAATGCGCGCATCCACCCACTCAGGATTCACCGTCACGAGCACCAGCCCGGTCGGTGCCAGCGCCAGTAGGGCGATCAGCACCAGCAGCACCCTCAAGACCCAACTGCGCACCCGAAATACAGTGATCAGCATGATCACCGTAACCACAGAGCCAAGCACAGCCAGCACAAAGATAGGATGGGGCGAGGAGCTCATTTTTGTGATGCTGAGCGATGCCGCCTGCAAAGGCGATCTAAAAAAGCCGTGCCCAAGTGCCCCCGAGGGATGGGCGGCAAAAAGACTCAGCCGGAGGAGATCGAAAAACGTAATGAATCACAGGGGGTGCCTCAAGGCGCAACAACCCACCCCCTGCTTCAAGCTATGAAAACCATACTTGCACTCATCGATTTTTCCGACGTCAGCGCGAAAATCCTCGATCACGCTGAAGAGCACGCCAAGGCCTTCGGCGGTGATGTCGTTCTCATCCATGTCGTGCCACCGGAACCGCTGGTGGTGGATTTTGAGCCGCCCGCCGTCCCTCCAGACGTGTTCAAGACACGGCAGAAGGAGTTGTTCGTCATGCGTGACACTTTGATCGAGCATGGAGTCCAGGCCACGGCGCAATTGTATGGCGGCCTGCTGCTGGAGACCGTGCTGGACCAGATCGCCAGCCTCGACCCGGATGTCATCATCATGGGCTCCCATGGTCACGGCGCGCTGTACCATCTGATCGTCGGCAGTGTCACGGAAGGCGTCATCAAGCACGCCAGCCGTCCCGTTCTCGTCATCCCGAGCGTGCCAGTACCAAAGACCCATCTGGTGAAGGCGGCCGTCAAGAAAGCCCGCCGAGGAGCAATGGGTGAAGCGATCGGCGTGCTCGGCGGGATGCCCCTCCCGCCTTGAGGTGGCTGCGCGGGGGTCACCCCCCTCCCCCGCCCACCAGGCCCGCATCCGGCCGGGTCATCCGGACAGGATCAAGCGCCTCATTCAGTTCGGCTTCGGTGAGGCCGAGCTCGCCGAGCCTCTCCATGCAAAGCTGTCGAACCGGGGTGCCCGTCTTGGCGCTGAGCTTGGCAATCTCAGCCGCCTTGTCATAACCGATCCTGGAATTCAAACCGGTGACCATGGCGAGGCTGTGCTCGATGAAACTTGTGCAGCGCCCCTGGTTCGCCACGATGCTGTCCACACAGCGCACGCTGAGGAGCGTGGTGGCATTCGTCAGCAGTTCGATGCTTTCCAGCAGCGCGGCGGCGAGCGCGGGCATCATGACGTTCAGTTCCAGATTCCCATTAGCAGCGCACCAGGTGACGGTGGTGTCATTACCCATGACCCGCGCACAGACCTGCATGAGGCTCTCGCACATCACGGGATTGACCTTGCCGGGCATGATGGAACTGCCGGGCTGCGTGGCAGGCAGGCTGATCTCACCGATCGCGCACTGCGGGCCCGAACTCAGCCAGCGAAGGTCGTTGGCGATCTTGAAGAGGCTGGTGGCGATGGTCTTGATCTGGCCGCTGACCTCCACAAGGCCGTCCTTCGCAGACTGCGCTTCAAAGTGGTCCTCGGCCTCGCAGAAAGGCAGGCCCGTCTTCTCAGCCAGCAGGGCGATGGCGCGGCGCGACATCTCCGGGTGGCCGTTCAAACCGGTGCCCACCGCCGTGCCACCGAGCGGCAGTTCCATGATGGCATCCAGCGCCTTGTGAACCCGCTCATAGGCGAGCTCCAGCTGCCGCGTGTAACCTTTGAATTCCTGCCCGAGGCGCACAGGCGTGGCATCCATGAGATGCGTGCGGCCGATTTTAAGCACGTCCCAAAACTCCATGCTTTTCTTGAGCAGCGCGCTTTGCAGACGTTCCAGCGCTGGCAGCAGCTTCCGGTTCAACTCCTGCGCCACACCGATGTGCACCGCCGTGGGAAAGGTGTCGTTGCTCGACTGCCCCATGTTCACATGGTCATTTGGATGCACGGGATTCTTGGCACCCAGCGGCTTCCCTGCGATCTGGCACGCACGGTTTGAGATGACCTCGTTCACATTCATGTTCGTGCTCGTGCCAGAACCAGTCTGATAAATGTCGATCACGAACTGCGCATCATGCCTGCCCTCGGCCACCTCCAATGCAGCCTGCTCGATGAGCACCGCCTTGTCCTGCGGCAGCAGTCCCAGCTCCTGATGCGCATGCGCGGCAGCCCACTTGATGAGGCCGTAGGCATGGATGACGGGCAGCGGCACACACCGCCCGCTGACGGGGAAGTTCAACACCGCACGCTGCGTGCTGGCGCCGTAGAGCGCCTCCGCCGGCACGGACATCTCCCCCATGCTGTCTCTTTCAGTGCGCGTGTTCATGGCAGTAGATACGTTCGCAATCAAGTGAGCGCACCAAAGTCCCAAAAGCAAATAGCGGGGGCATTTTACCGCACTGGCGTCCAGCGCAGTCGGTAGAAATAACGGCTGGCGGGCTGGGAGGTCTGCCAGGTGTGGGTGAAGGCTGGCGTGGTGTCTGCCGTGCGGAAGGTCTGCTCGGCGGTCCATGGACTGAGCAGATCGGGGGAGCTTTCGAGGGTGTAGCTAAGCTGCGGATCGAGACTGGCGGCGTCTATTTGCACCTGACCGCCAAGGTTCTGCAGGGTCAGCGCAGGTCCGTTGCCAAGCTGGGCATCCCAGGCCAGGCCGTAGTTGCGGTTGTTCGTGCTGGTCGTGACCACGAGCATGTACTGGCCGGGTGGCAGGTTGTAGCAAAACAGGTGCTCCACATTGTCCACGGTGCTGGTGGAGGAGTAGAGCGCGGAGGAGCCGGGCGTGAAGCTGGCGGCGGCGTAGAGCTTCAGGTTGAGGTCGGACAGAGTGCTGCTGTAAAATCCTGTAAATCCGTTAATCGTGCGATGCCAGGTGAGAGCTGCGGAGAATGTGGTGGCGTAGCGCCCGGCCGGGATGCTGAAGAAGTAGCGTCGGCCCGAGGCATTGTTGGTGGTGGCGGCAAAATCCCAGCCCCGCGAGGGCGACTCCGCAGTATTGGAGTAGGTGTGCTGTCCCGCCTGCTGGATGTAGTAGGCGTTGCGGATGTTCAGCTCGCCAGCACCAAAGACGGCATCATACGGGGCGGTATCGGCGAGGCGCACCCATTGCGGCAGATTCTGCTTCGAAGCTCCTGCCAGCATCTGCGCCTTGATGACCTGGGGTTTTTCCGCGTTCGTGTTGCCCAGCGCCACGGCGGATTGCAGCAGCGCCGCGCCCGTGCCAGCGATGGCCGGTGAGGCATAGCTGGTCTCCCCCACATTGACCACCAGATCGGGCTTCATGCGCCCGTTGCCATCCGTGTTGGTGCCGCCCTGGCTGTGAGCCCCGGAGCGTACGCCTGCGGTGAGGGCGTGGTAGTTGTTTCCCAGCAACGGCGGAAACTTGTCGGTTTGGTTGTTCAGCGGCACGGCTGCGATAACGCCGTCACGATTGATGAGGAAGTCCAGGCACCGCAACAGCTGCGGATCCGTGGTGGCATCCGTGGTGCCAATCCAGCTGTGATTCTGCACGCGGCCGGGGAAGACTGGCGGGGCGGAGCCAGTGTAGATCTGCGTGAGGAAATCATTCGCAGTGTAGTTATGAATTTCCGTGGCCCCCTGCGCGATCCCGCTGCCGTTGGCATAAAAAAAGGCGGCCACCGTCTGCGCGTGGCTCAGCACCACCCCCGCCTCAGACTCAGCGTAAAATGTTTTGCCGGTGTACAAACCGGTCCCTGCAAACGAGCCGGGGCCGCCTTCCTGCGGTAGATAATTGGGCGGCGAGGTGGCGTCATTGGCCTCGGACTGCAGCAGCACAATGCCCGCACCCGTCGGCACCGCAGAGCCAAGCTCGGCGGCCAGCTGCGTGTAGCCGATGTCATCCCGCCAGTCGGCACGCAGCTCCTCCCCTGCGGCGAACAGCAGCGCGACAGTCAGGCCAAGGCATGACAGAGCGGAAGTTCGGAGAACATGAGGAATGAACATGCGGGCAGGTAAAGACAGCGCTGAGAGCGCTGGCGTTAAACAAAAAAGACCGCCGGTTGCGCACCGGCGATCTTTTTCTTGAAACAACTTTGGCAGGGCCTGAGCTGGCAGGCCTGCCACACCCTGCGGACTACTTCACCTCAGCCAGCACGCGCTTGATGTCAGCGGCCTGTTCTGCGGTGGCAGCCGAATAGTCCTGCCAGACGACCTTGCCGTCCTTGATGAGGAAGCAGCTGCGTGAGGCGAGTGAAAGCAGGCCTTTGAGCATTTTCTTGACCTTGAAAGCCTCGACGATCTTGCCTTCAGGATCGGCGATGAGGTCATAGGGCAGGGTGAACTTGTCCTTGAACGCCTTCTGCGCCTCCGCCTTGTCAAAACTCACGCCGAGCACCTGCACGCCCTCTTTGGAGAGGTCGGCAAAGGCATCCCGCAGGGAGCAGGCCTGCTTGGTGCAGCCAGGAGTGTCGGCCTTGGGATAGAAGAAGACCACCGTCGGTCCTTTCTTGTACACATCGGCAAAGTTCACCGTTTTGCCATCCTGATTGATGCCGGAAACCACCGGAGCGTCGTAGCTCACCTTTTCGCCTTCGCCAGCATTGGCGGTTCCAAAGAGTGAGCTGATCATGGACATGGCGGTAAGAAGGAAGAGGCGCGTTTTCATGGAGGACTACGTTTGGTCGGGGTTATTCGATGCTGGCTTTAAGGCCGGGGATGGCAGCGTTGAGTTGATTTACGCCGGGCTTGGTGGCCTTGGACTGCCACAGATAGACATTTTTGAGGCTTTTGAGCTTCGCCAGGTGCTTCAATCCGGCATCCGTGATCTCCGTGCCGTAAAGATTGAGCGACTCGAGTTTTTTCAATCCGCTGAGGGATTCGAGGCCGGCATCGGTGATTTTCGTCTGGCGCAGGTCCAGCGCCACCAGGCGCGGCAACTGCGCAACGGTCTTCAATGCGGCGTCCGTGATGATGGTGCGCCCCAGATCGAGCTGCACGATGTTTTCCTTAAGCGGCAGAATCGCGGCGACCTTGGCGTCATCGCACTTCGAGACGCCCGTGAGGAAGTCGACCCGCACCAGCGGGCTGTCCACCTTCACCGGAGAGACCTGGGCACCCGCCGCTTTTGCATTGGCCAGCACCTCGTCCGAGAGCGGTTTCAAGTCCTTCTCAAGGGCGGCGTAGAACAGATCGTGCGGGCGCGGCTTGTAGGGCTTCACCGACTCCGTCATCGCACCGGCGGGCATGCCTTCCACGCTGCCGATCCAGCCGCCGAAGTTGGCACCTTCTTCAATCCAGGTCTTGAGCAGGGCGATTTCTTCCTTGGTCATATCTTCACCCTTGGAAGGCATGTGGCCGTCGTCGTCCTTCGGCAGCGTGACGGACTCATAGATGCCGCTTTTGTCGGGGGAGCCAGGGGTGAGCACCGGACCGTCTTCACTGCCTTTCAGAATGGCCCAGGAGGCATCCAGCCGCAGGCCGGCCTTGGGCGTCTTCTTCTGGCCCTTTTCCTCATACGGAGCCTTGTGGCAGTCCATGCACTTCTTAGTAATGACAGGCAGGAGGTCCTTTTCGAAATTGACCGCTGAGTAGGCTGAGGACGAAATCAGGTAAACACTGATTATGAGTGGGAAACGAAACGCCGTGGTGGACATGAGGTTGGATGGAGGTAATAGACTAAAAAGATTGCGAGGCGCGTCTGCCCGCGAGATTTTGGAGGGGAGGGATAACGCTTGCTTGTTCCTCTTGTTTCAGAGAATTAATGCCAACCCACTTAGGACAATGAGCACACCACCCATCGTACCCGCACCGTCATCTTCCAAAGTACCGATCGACGCAGACACGCTTCTCCGACGCAACACTTTGGCCATCGTCATGGGCGGTGGCGCAGGCACCCGGCTTTTCCCTCTGACTGAAAACCGCGCCAAGCCCGCCGTGCCGCTCGCCGGCAAGTACCGCATCGTCGACATCCCGATCAGCAACTGCATCAATTCCGGTCTGCGTCAGGTCTATGTGCTCACCCAGTACAACAGCGCCTCGCTGAACCGCCATCTCGCCCGCACCTACCGCTTTGACCAGTTCACCCGCGGCTTTGTCGAGGTGCTCGCCGCCCAGCAAACTCCCGAAGGTGAGCGCTGGTATCAGGGCACCGCCGACGCCGTGCGGCAAAACATGCGTTACTTTCTCGAAGGCGACTACGAATACTATCTCATCCTCAGCGGTGACCAGCTCTACCGCATGGACTACCGCACGATCATGCGCCAGCACATCGCGACGAATGCGGACATCACCATCGCCACGATCCCTGTCGATGCCCAGGCCGCCACTTCGTTTGGCATCATGCACTCCAATGAGGACGGCCAGATCTATGAATTCGTCGAGAAGCCCAAGGATCCCAAGGTGCTCGAAAAGCTGCGCATCCCGCCGACCACGCTGAAGACGCTGGGCATTGAACCCACCGAGGCGCGCTTCCAGGCCTCCATGGGCATCTATCTCTTCCATCGTGACGTTCTCATCGACTGTCTCGACAACACGCTCAACGACTTCGGCAAGCACATCATCCCGACGGCGATTCAGAACAAACGCGTCTTCAATTTCAACTTCCAGGGCTACTGGGAGGACATCGGCACCATCCGCAATTTCTTCGACGCCAACCTCGACCTCTGCCGTCTGGTGCCGCAGTTCGACTTCTTCGAAAGCTCCGCGCCCATCTTCACCCACGCCCGCTTCCTGCCGGCCACCAAGATCAACGGCGCCACCATCCGTGGTGCCCTGATCGCCGACGGCAGCGTCCTCACCGACGCCCACATCGAAACCGCCGTCATCGGCCTGCGCGCCAAGATTGAACCCGGCACCACCATCCGCGACTGCATTATCATGGGTGCGGACTACTATGCCGGTGCCGTCGGCACCGACCCGGACCGTCCGCCTCCCGGCATCGGCCGCAACTGCCGCATCGAGCGCGCCATCATCGACAAAAACGTCCACATCGGCGACAACGTGGTCATCACTCCCGAAGGCAAACCGGACAACATGGACGGCGAAAACTTCTACATTCGCGACGGCATCATCTGCATTCCGAAAGACGCCATCATCCCCTCCGGGACGTGGATCTGAGACGCCTAAAATAGTACTAACACTGGCAGGGGCGGATGCGTTAAAACCACCGCCATGCAGCCTGCCGCCAATGTTTTCCTAGTTCTGGGCCTGTCCCTTGCCGCCGCGTTTTCCCAGACGTCCGAATTCCGTACCTACACCAACACCCAGGGCAAGGCGGTGCAGGCCAAGCTCGTGGGCGTGGACGGCCCGAACGTGACCCTGGAGCTGGCAGGCGGGCAGAAGTACACCTTCGCCATCACCTCCCTTTCCGCAGCCGACCAGCAGTACATCAAATCGGCGGCTGTTCCGGCTGCAGCACCCACGGCCAAGTATACTTTCAAGCCCGGCCCCAATGACAAGCTGGAGCCCGCCTCGGTGAACGAATCTGTCGGCCAGCCGCTCTTTGGCGATGCTCCTCTCTGGACCTCCTCCGCCGAGGAAATCGCCGCCAAGCTGAAAATTCCCCAGGAGTCCAAGACCAAGACCTCCAGCAGCTACCGCGCCTACACCAAGGACGACTACCAGATGTTCGGCGCCCATCCCTACTCCGTGGCGATGTATGCGGAAAACGACCAGGTGACCAACTTCTCCCTCGTCTTTGCCAACAAGGGCGACCTCTTCAGCGCCAAAGGCAGCGGCGAAATGCATTTCGACAAAGACACCCCGCCTGCAGAAGCGGCCAAGATCGTGAAAACAGCCATGGACAAGGACCTGGTCGCGATCGCAGCCGCACTCACCCAGAAGCTCGGCGAACCCAAGAAAGAGCGCTTTGGTGAGGGCTCGAATAAAATTGGTCGCATGACCGTGCAGCGCTGGGACTGGCGCGGGCATTCCATCCTTCTGGCCGAGGCTCCCGGTGAGTACGTTGGCGTCCAGATCGTCACCACCGCCTTCGCGGATGCCGGCGGCAAAGTGGAGGACTTGACCGACAAGGTCATTCGCGCCCAGGCGCTGGCCAACCTTGAAAAGCGCCCGAACGGCGACGTCGTCATCGGTGAGATCCCCATGGTGGACCAGGGCCCCAAAGGCTACTGCGCCCCCGCCACCGCCGAGCGCGCCATGCGCTATCTCGGCGTCCCGGCGGACATGTACATCCTTGCCAACGCCGGTGAGACGGGCTTTGGCGGCGGCACCAGCATCTCCACCCTGCTCGAAGGCATGGCCCCGCAGATCCGCAACAAGCGCCGCTCCTTTGACGCCTGGAAAGGTGAGCTCAAGATAAAGGAAATCGCCAAATACATCGACAAAGGCGTGCCGCTCATGTGGTGCCTCTTCAGCACCGACAAGTTCAACGAAACCGCCAACAAGCGCACCAAGGAGCGCAAGGACATCGCCGACTGGGCCGCCTGGAAGACCAAAGTCACCGGAGAATCCGCCGGCAACTCCCTGCCCAAGGACAAAGAATCGGGGCACGTTGTCCTCATCATCGGCTACAACAAGGACACCAATGAAATAGCCTTCAGCGACAGCTGGGGCGAACGCTACAAGGAACGCTGGATCACCCTCCCCGAAGCCGAGCAGGTCTCCCAGCAGTACTTTTACGTCGTGGGTTTCTGAGCGGAAAGCTGCTGCCGCCGGGCGCAATCGACACAGAGAATCCCGCCAAAGAAGAGGGCCATGCAAACGCCCACCAGCCGGTTCAGGAAGGCAGCTTCGTCGCTCCGCAGGCTTGCCATCACATCAGCGATCACGACCACCTCATCGTAAAAAAGCGGACTGGCCGCGTTCAAGACGGCAAGATCCGCCGACGTGAAACGACTGGCATCGCAACCCGTGCGCCGCAGGATGTCCGGCAGGGTTTTGGCAGCTTCATGGATCATGATCAGCCCATGGATGCAGATTTCGGGTCCGTCGCGATCATTGAGCAATACCACCACCCTCTGCCCCTCCCTGAGATGACGGTAGGTTCCCCAGTCCGGCTCCAGTTGCTGATACTTGTCGTGTTCATCGCTGGTGTGAAATCTGACGCTCGTCGCGCCCGCCAGATCCGGCATCCTGCCATACATCGCTTCGATGCGCAGAGTGCAGGTCTCTTCCAGCAGGATCTCAGCCGGAGATTGGCGGACTTGAGAGGTGGACGAAGTCACCATTCCAATCAAAATCGCATCCGAGGACGTGAAGCGGGCATAACCGTGGGACTCCGTGTAAATCTCCACTTCCTTGGGTGAAGTACCAAGAGGTATGACCGGCGGCGGACGCGACACCTGCGCCATGCAGCAGGTCGTCCATCCAAGCAGCAGGAGCCACCTCATCACATCACCCCCTCATGGCCCGCTGGCGCAGGAAATGGTCTGCCAGCACGAGGTGCACCATCGCCTCCACCATCGGCACGGCGCGTGGCAGCACGCAGGCATCGTGGCGACCGCGCGCGGACAAGGTCGTGTCCTCGCCGGTGTTGGTCACGGTCTTCTGCTCGCGCAGTACGGTGGCGGTGGGTTTGAAGGCGACGCGGAAGACGATCTCCTCCCCGTTGCTGATGCCGCCCTGAATACCGCCGCTGCGGTTGGTGCGGGTGCGGACAGTGCTGCCGTCCATGTAGAATTCATCATTGTGCTCCAAGCCCGTCATCTTCGAGCCTGCAAAGCCGCTGCCGATTTCAAATCCCTTGGTCGCTGGCAGGCTCATCATCGCCTTGGCCAGATCGGCCTCCAGCTTGTCAAACACCGGCTCACCCAAACCAGCGGGCACACCGCGCACGACGCACTCAATCACTCCGCCGACGCTGTTGCCTTCACTGCGGATTTTCTCGATCAGCTCGATCATCTGCTCCGCCGCGACTGGGTCACAGGTGCGGACGATGTTGGATTCGATCACCGCCGAATTGAGCTCCGCGCCCGTCGGCACTTTCGCCTCGATGTTCTGCACCGTCTTGACGTAGGCGAGGCATTCGTAACCGCTGAGCGAGTGCTGCAAAACCTTGCGTGCAATGGCACCCGCCGCCACGCGGCCAATCGTTTCGCGTGCGCTGGACCGGCCACCGCCTGAGACAGCGCGGATACCGTACTTGGCATCATAAGTGTAATCCGCGTGGCTGGGCCGGTAGGCCTGCTGCATTTCGGTGTAGGCCGAAGGACGCTGGTCCGTGTTGCGCACCAGAATGCCAATCGGGGTGCCGAGCGTGAGTCCATCGAGCACGCCGGAAAGGATCTCCGCCTTGTCGTCCTCTTTGCGCGGCGTGACGATCTTGCTCTGGCCGGGGCGGCGGCGGTCAAGTTCGGCCTGGATGTCCTCCACGGTCAGGGGGATGCGTGGCGGGCAGCCGTCGATGACGACGCCAACGCCGATGCCATGGGATTCACCCCAGGTGCTGATGTGGAAAAGGGTACCGAGACTGCTGGACATGTTCGGCCATCATGGGGCAATCCGTCCACGGTTCAAGAAAAGTACTCATGAGCTTTAGCTCATTCTGGATTCCGGGAGAAGCGAACGCGCATTCCAGAATAAGCTAAAGCTCATGAGTACATTGGATTTCCGGCTTTACCCGGTTCTAGGGTTGTGCGTTTGCATGAATTCAGCATCCTCTCCCATGACCCTTCCCCGCTGGCTCCTCACGCTTTTCGGCTGCGCCACGATCACCTCGCACCTGCATGGCGCGGAAACGGTGGATTACGAAGGCGCGCGCTACCACCTCTACCGTGTGGACAAAGCCGACTGGGCACGTCTGCAACTCGCCTGGCTGGGAGACAACGGCCAGCCGCTGGGAGATTTCAACGGCCTGCGCCGCCAGCTGGCCTCTCGCCAAAAGCAGATCATCTTCGCCACCAACGCCGGCATCTACGAACGCGGCCCGAAACCCTGCGGGCTGACCATCTGCGCCAGCAAAGAACTGGTGCCGCTGAATCTACAGCCGGGCGAAGGCAACTTTTTCCTCAAACCCAACGGCATCTTCTACCTCGACGACACGGCTGGACCCGGCGTGATGGAAGCGGCGGAATTTGCCAAAAGCGGCCTCAAACCGCGCCTCGCCACGCAGTCCGGCCCGCTGATGCTGCGCCAGGGCGTGATCCATCCCGCCTTCCGGGTGAACTCACCCAACAAACGCCTGCGCAATGCCGTGAGCATGCGCAAGAAAGACGGGCAGATCATCTTTGCCATGAGCGACCGCGACGACTCTGTGAAAGGGCGCGTGACCTTCCACCAGTTCACCCGCTTCTTCCAGCACCTCGGCTGCGAAGACGCCCTCTACCTCGACGGCGACATCTCCAACATGCTCATCGATCCGAAACCAGACGCCAAGTTCACCCCGAACACCTTCGCAGGCATGTTTTTTGTGGCAGAGCCACAGTAGCCATCTCGCTCCGCGAGATGAGCAAAGCGTGATCGCACTCGCAGAGCGTTTGCGTACCACCTCAGCATACGAAAGCGTTGTGTACCTCTCGCGGAGCGAGAAGACTACTTTAGGCCTCCACCGTCTTCTCCGCCATCATCACCGGCGCGGTAGCAGGAGTCGGTGCCAGCCAGGTGGTGATCTCCGCCTTGATCCAGACCTTGATCCCCGCCCACAGCAAGCGCGCGGCGGTGGGGTCAGGCGACAGGCTCATGAACGGCATCCAGACGTGCCCGGTGTTGGCGCGTCCATAGATGCCCTTGCGCCGGCGCTCCTGCGCGAGGTGCACAAAGCGGCGGTTGTAGAAAGCCATGAATCCGCCAAAAAACGCACCCGCTTTCCCTTCGTACGGCATCTGCTTCCATTCAGTCTCCGGAGAATCATACACCCCACGCACCGGGCCGAGGAAATACGCGGAGAGGTCCAGCAGAAACGTCGCGTTCACCAGCTCCGCGTCGCCCAAGTAGGAATATTTGTCCTTGTACAGCGCATTGAACCACAGGCGATAGCTGCGCGGGTAGGCCATGTTCAGGTAGTCGGTGATCTTCTGGGTGTTTTCACCCGCCAGGTTCCTTTCCACCATGTCGACCGCCGCAGACACCGTGTGGCCGCAGTAGTCGAGACCATGGCTGTACAAAGGGTCCATGAACCCGGCCGAGTCACCCACCATGACCCAGCGGTTGCCCGCGATGCGCTCGGAGCGGTACGCGAGGTTCTTGTAGTAGAAGGTGTCGTCCGCATCCGGCACGGCGTTTTCAAACATGAGCCGGCCAATCGGGTGCGTCATCAAATGAGCCTGCAGCCGGGCAATGAGAGACGGCCCCTCCGGCAGCGTGAAAAAGCGCCGGTCCCAGGTGATGCCGGCACTGAAGCTGCCATCGGACAGCGGGATGATCCAGCACCACCAGCCATGCCCCATGAGATGATTCGTTGCCGTGGTGCGCAGCTGGCTCACGTTTTCCGCGAGCTTCGGGTGCATCTTGCGGCTCTTGTAGCTGTCGAGCCCGTTCACATTGCGGAAACGGCACCAGATGGACGAGGTGGGGTGCTCGCTCTCCATGGAGCTGTGCAGGCCGAGTTTCTTCGACAGCACGGCAGCCTTGCCGGAAGCGTCGATCAGCCAGCGCGTGGTCACCGTGCGCATCTGCCCTTCCTGCGGCATGATTTCCAGCGTGTGCGGGGCCTCATCCTCCGAGAGCGTGATGGTTTTGATCGTGGCCGGGCGCAGCAGCTCGCAGCCGAAGTCACAGGCCTCCTTGAGCAGGTGCTCGTCGAGGATGGCACGATCCAGCTGGAAGGTGGGCAGCCGGGACTGGTAGCGCGGCCCGATTTCGGTCAGGCAGCCCACATCATCGTCCGGCGTCTTGCAAAACCACATGCGCAGACCGTGCTTTTGATAGTGATGCGCACTGAGATGATGCCCCTGATGCAGTACGCGGGTGAGGAAGCAGCCCGCCACCTCGGAAGTGCTTTCCCCCACTTTGCGGTCAAACTGCACCGTTCGCTCCACGATGAGAATGCGCATGGCCGGATGTTCACGTTTGAGCATCATTCCCGCCGATGCACCGGAAAATGCGCCTCCCATGATGACCACGTCGAAATCTGTGCTAGTTGAGGTCATGCATGCAAGTGGTGAAAAAGTCGGTTGTCGGAAGCAGTGTGACAGTCGAAACAGAACGTCTCATTCCATCCATGCTACGCCTTTAAATAATGCCGTCCGCTGATTCTGCAACCCACGAGCCGAACGCGCCGCCCCCTCCCCCGCGCATGGGTCTGCATGATGCATGCTGGACGGAGGCGATTTTGTCTCTCATGCGCTGGGTGCCCGCGCCTGTCTTCACGCTGTTCGCCTATCCCATCACCGCCATCGCTTACATCCTGGCGGTGGAGCCGCGTGAGGCCATACGTGCCAATCTCAGCGCCCTCATTCCCGGCAAAGGCTCCAGTTGTCTGGCAGGATTTCAGGTGTTTCTTCAGTTTTCGCTCACCTATCTCGACCGGCTCTGGTATCTGCATTTTCAGCGCAAGATCGACTGGGAGATCATCGGCGAAGGCGACTTCGAGGATTTGGAAAAACATCCGGGCGGAGCGCTGATCTTCACGGTTCATTCGGGCAACTACGACATCGGCGCCAGCCTCTTCGCACGCAAATTCACCCGGCCCGTCCACACCGTCCGCATGCAGGAGGCCTCGGACTCGCTGAAAAAGCTGCGCAAGAAGGAACTGTGTGACGAAGAGGGCCGCGAGCCGAATCTGCACGTTCATTACAACGAACCCGGCGGCCATCTCGGCATGGAGCTGTGCCGCCTGCTCCTCGCTGGAGAAGTCGTCTGCGTTCAGGGCGACCGTGTGCTGGGTGAGGTGACCCCCACTCATGCCAGCATTGATGGCGTGACTTACAAAATCCCGCGCGGGCCGCTCGTGCTCGCGGAAGTGACTGGCGTCCCCTGCTACCCCGTGTTTCTCAGCCGCAGAGGGAGGCTCGCCTACCGCATCGAAATCGGCAAACCCTTCTTTGAGGGCGGGCGCAAGCGCAAAGCCGCCGAGATCAGCGCTGCCTGGCTCCCGGTGATGCACAATTTTCTTTTGCGGCACTGGGATCAATGGTTTGTCTTTGAACCGCTCGTCACACGTGACCCGCCATGAAGGCTGACATTCGCGCCAGCTGCCTGAGGCGTGCGTACTTTCGCTTCGCTCTCACCCTCGCACCCATTCCCGTGGTGATCTGGCTGGCAGCTCGCGGGCAGCCCCTGGCCGCTGCGCTGCTGTTTTGCACCGTCCTGACCACCATGGTGATCGGCACACTGGTGCCGCGCTGCTCCCTGTTTGGCCGCATGATCAAACAACTGCCGCAGGCTGAAAACCAGGCGCTGCTCACCATCGATGATGGCCCCCACCCCGAGCACACCCCGGCGATTCTCGACATCCTTGACCGTCATCGCATCAAAGCGCTGTTCTTTCTGGTCGGTAAAAATGCCGCCCTGCATCCGCAGCTCGTGCGCGAGATCATCACGCGCGGCCACGAGATCGGCAACCACACGCAGACGCATCCTGCCGGCACTTTTTGGATACTGCACCCGGGGCGGTTGTGGCGCGAGATCGCGGACTGCCAGGAGACGCTGGCCGCCCTCTGCCCCGATCAGCCCCCGCGTTTTTTCCGCCCGCCCGCAGGCCATCACAACCTCTTCACCGCGCTGATCGCCCATGCCCTGGGTCTGCGGATGATGCTGTGGAGCGCACGAGGATTTGACGGCGTGCTGACCGACGTACCCACCATCACGCAGCGCATCGCCCGCCGGCTGAAAGCAGGCGCCATCGTGCTGATCCATGAAGGCACCCCCGTGGCCGTCGAAGTGGCGCAGGCCGTGACTTCCCTGCTGACGGCTAGCGGCCTGAAATGTGTGCCGCCCGACTCACTCGCGTTCAGCGACGACGAGGTGGTTGTTGAACGGCGTGCCGCCCCATAGCGGCTGCACTTCCACCCGCAGCCCGGCAGCACCCAGCACGGACTCGAACAAAGCACGGTCCGGGTAGCACACCGGGGCGGCCTTCATCCAGTTCGTCAGCCGCGCCAGCCAGTCTCCCGCCACAGTGATGCGAAAGCGCAGGGAGTCGTTCTGCAGGCAGGTGCGAATGATCAGCTTCCCGCCCTGCGCCACGCGGGATGCAGCCGCGCTCAGCAGCGCCTCCTGCTCCTCCCGTGTGAAAAACTGCAGAATGTCCAGAATGACCACATGGCCGCTGTATTCCGGGAGTCCTGTGCGGGCGTCGCCGGTCATGAAACTGAGCCCTTCAAAGCCGCTGAGCGAGGTCATGCTTTGCGCACAGGTGATTTTTTCCTCATCGTAGTCAAATCCGGCGATGGCAGGCACACACCCTGACTCACGCAGGTAAAACGCCAGCAGGCCGATGCCGCAGCCGATGTCGAGCACCGGCAGCGGGGAGCCCAGCAGTTCCTTGGTGACGGCGGCATAAACCGGGTCTGAACGCAGCTTTGCCACCGCGTAGAATCGCTCCCGGCGCCGGGCGCAAAGCCGGGTGATGCGCTTGAGGGCTCTGGAGGGCAAACGAGTGTTCATCATGGTCTGCCAATCCATTTACGCGGGACTTCCCAAGGTGCGAGCAAGGAACAAGCCGTTATTTTAAACGCGGGATCGATCTCCGCCTGCGGCAGGCCGATGTCCGCCACGATGTCCTGACAGCGTTCGGGATCGCGACTCCGAGCGCCATAAATTTTCACATTTTCCAGCTTGGATGCCCGCATGATTTTTTCAGCAATCTCGATGGGGCTGAGCTTGCGGCCCGCCACGTTGATTCCTGCACCTGTACAGCGCTCAAAACGCAGGCGGTTCCCATGCGGCTCGATCAGATCGCTGGTGGTGAACACCCCGGAACCATAGTTCTCCTCCTGCAACTGCTCATCATAACCCAGGCCCACCGAGCTGCTGGTCACGACCAATCGGCCTTCGGCGTCCGTTTGTGCCTGCACACCGGGCAGGAGGGTGCCGAGATCACGCGCATCCTCACGCAGATCGAGCGTCTCATCCCAGGACACCGCACCGCACTCGCTCGTTCCATAGAGATTGTGAATCTTCAGCCCATGATGCTCCAGCGCCATGCGTTCCAGGTCGAGCGTGAGCGGTGATCCCGCCGAGATCGCCAGACTGATGTTGTCAAAGCGGACATCGCCCATCAGCCAGGCCTTCCACAGGGCCGGGACGCCCGGCAGATACACCCGCTCGTGGTGCTTCATCGCCTCCATCAGCGGCTGCGCAAAGGGCTGCGGTGCAAAGCAGGTGGGCACGCCGTTGAACAACGTTTGCAGCACCGTCATCGTCAGACCAAAGGAATGCGCGCAGGAAATCGCCGCCACCCCTGTGCCATGCGATCCCAGATCCAGCGCCTCATGCAGCCGGTCCACATCAGCGGCGATTTGGTCGAACGTGAAAAACTGGCACCGGCGCACTCCCGAACCACCGACAGCCTGCTTGATCAGCGCCGTACCCGCAGGCGGTGGGCGGGTGGGCGCGCGACGGGCGCGGTCTTTTTCCACCATCTGCACCGGCACCCCGTGCAGAAACCCGGACAGCAGCTGGCGCATGATTTGTGGCACATCCCCCTGAGCCAGCACGTAATCCCCGGCAGGCTTCATGGCACGCACTTCGGCATCCAGCTGTTGGAACGTGGTCGCACGTCCATCAGCAAGATACACCGCTGCCTGCGCGCCGCGCTCAGCTACAATACGATCCCAGCGTTCACCAAACATTTGCAGTCCTTGCGGCGAAGCGTAAACCATAGCCCGCGCCGTGCGGTAGAATGAACACTTGCGTTCGCAGTTCAACCCTCCACACAACGAATCTCATCTTGTCTTCCCTACTGCCTTCACCTTTACGCCAGAGCATCGCCATCACCGGAGCCGGGATCGTCTCGCCGTTGGGCATGGGCTGGCAGGCGAATGAAGAGTCGCTGGCGGCGGACCGAATCGCCTTCAAGCCGGTCGAAATCTTCGACACCCGCGAATTCGTCACCAAAACCGCCGGTGTGGTCGATCTGCCCACAGAAAACCTGTTCCACCGCATCCCTGCCCACAAACAGGCCTTCTTTGACCGTGGCACGCGCATGCTGCTCATAGCCATCCGGGAGGCACTCGCACAGGCTGGCCGGCAGAACATGGAGGGCATCGACGCCATGGTCATTGGCACCTCCGCCGGGGCGATGCCTCTGGGCGAGTCCTATTTCGAGCACGCCTATCACGGTACAAGCCGCGATCCGACACAGCTCTCCCGCGCAGAGAATTATCAGCCACAGCGCCAGATGAGCAGCATCGCAGCCGAGTTTGACTGGCGCGGCCCGGTCATCATCGTTTCCAATGCCTGTGCATCCGGAGCCAATGCCATTGGCTGGGCCGCGGAAATGATCCGCTCCGGCCGGGCCAAACGTGTGCTCGCAGGCGGTTACGATGCCATCGCGAAACTCGTGTTTGCCGGATTTGAAACCTTGCACGCCCTCGCACCCAGTGGCATTCCGCGCCCCTTTGATGCGCAGCGGGATGGGCTCGCCCTCGGTGAAGGTGCCGCCGTCATGCTGCTGGAAGCCGAAGACGTGCGCCGAACCCCCGCTCTCGGAAATGTCGCTGGCTATGCCACCGCCACCGACCTGCATCACCTCACTCAGCCTGATCCCGCAGGCAAAGCCGCCATCCGCACCATGACCGCCGCCTGCGCCCAGGCCGGTGTTTCACCGGCTCAGATCGGCTACATCAACTCTCACGGCACCGGTACGCCGTTCAACGACGCAGCCGAAGCCGCCGCCATCGCCACTTGGGCGGGGGATGTGGTGGCCAGCATCCCCGTCAGTTCCACGAAGTCCGCCATGGGTCATCTGCTCGGTGGGGCTGGAGCCGTCGAAGCGGTGATCTGCCTGATGGCCCTGCAGGGTCAGTGGCTGCCCGCGAGCCTGAACGTGCGCGAGGTCGATCCCGCAGTGCGCTTTGATCTGGTGCGTCATTTCCGGCGCTCCTCGCTCGATTATGCGCTGACCAATTCCTTCGGTTTCGGCGGCACAAACGCGACCTTGGTTCTGCAAAGGAGGTCCGCATGAACGCGAGCAATATTTGCATCCGTGGAGTCGGCGCGGTGAGCTCCGCCGGCTGGAACGCCGCCGCCATGCATCAGGCCGTTCTGGCTGGAATGCCGCTGCCCTCCAGACCCTGCGCCCGCCCCGGCGATGTGCGCAACTGGCCCTGCGAATCCCGCTTTGCGCCCGCCTCTCCGCCGGAAAAGATCGCCCGTCATCCGCGCCTGCGCCGCTCCAGCGCGATCACACGCTACTCCGTGGCTGCAGCATTGGAGGCACTGGCAGATGCCGGGCACGACCCAGCGGCACCACCTCCGGGTCTGGGCATTCTGTTCGTCATGATGAACGGATGCGTGAACTACACCGGCCGCTTCTTCCATGAGGTGCTGCAAAATCCCGCGCAGGCCAGCCCGTTGATCTTTCCAGAAACCGTGTTCAACGCGCCCGCCTCGCACGTCGCCTCCTTCCTCGGAGTCGATGGAGCGGTCAGCACCCTGCTGGGCAGTCCGAACTCCATCATGGAGGCGCTCGACACCGCCGCGTTCTGGATCGGCAGCGGCATCGTGGAGGAATGCCTGCTCATCGCCGCCGAAGAATGCGACTGGCTCAGCGCCGAAGGGCTCACCTATTACCACCCCAAGCTCATCGCTTCCGAAGGTGCCGGAGCTCTCCTGCTCTCTGCCAGTGGCAGTGGCCCCCGGGTCAGCGAATTGATCGGTCCCCTCGCCTATCTCTCCTGGCAGGAACGCTGCGACCTGCTGCCCGAACTCGCGGCACAAACACTGGCGCACTTCCAGGGTCCTGCCACGCTCATCAATGATCGCACGGGGATCCACAAACTCGACCACGCGGAGATCGCTGCCTGGTCAGGTCGGCCTTGGGACGCCGTGCTCAGTCCGAAGTACGTCCTCGGTGAAAGCATGGGTGCCAGCAGCGCCCTGCAGCTCGTGCTGGGAACTCTGGCGGCGCGTCAGACGCAGCAGCCTGTCGTCATCTCCATGCCCGGCTCCAACACCGCCGCTTATGCGTGTGTGCTGACGCCGTAGCTCATCTCGGCGCTCCGGGCATTTTCATTTCAGTGTATCCGGCTGGCGGCACGAACTCCTCCGGGGGCACCGTCTCCTCCTTGGCTGAGACAAGGTGTGAGTTCACTGACTTGCCCATCATCGTCACCTCAGATTTCACCACCATGCCCTCGAAGTCTGAAGCCTGCGGTGACAATGCCGACATGGTCCCGCCCACGATCTTGCCAAGCTTGTCGCTGAAGGCGCTGATCTCGGCGTAATTCGGAAAATCCTTCGCCACCCAGAAGCGGCCTTTGCCCATCTGACCTTCCCAGGTGTAAATTTCGGTGTCCCATTCGCCGACTTTTTCTTTCTGTCCGGTCGACACCGGTTTGGCGGCCGGCTGGCCTGCCGCACCTTTTCCCATCTTTTCCATGGCCGCCTTGATCGTAGCCAGATCCCTTTTCATGATCATTTTCTGCGCATGCATGATCATGGTCATGCCCTCAGTTCCCACGATCACGGACATCTTTTCTCCCATGTCCACCCGCGCCTGATCGTCTTTGATCTTGGTGGTCACTTGAGTCTCTTTGCCTTCCGTGTTGGTTTTTTGTACCAGCACCCAGTCTGCTTGGGCAAGTGTGGCGGCCAGAAACAGGACGACAAGGGAGAAGGCGGACGATTTCATAGATCCTCAAGGCTACTCCAAACCGGGGCCGACGGTCAATCATGAACGTCTCCGGCCTTGAACTGCATTGTTCCGCCCCTCATCATCGTTCTTTCTGCATGAGCCGCCTTTTCGTCTTCATCCGCCATCACCTCGCCGGCTCAGGCATGCTCGTCGCGCTGCTGCTGCTCTGCGCCTTTTTCAGCATCGCCACCTGGACAACGCAATATCCGCAGAATGCCGCTGCAGCCAAAGACGTCGCCACCCAAATCGCCCCACAGGCGAAAATGCTCATCGTCGTGCGCCCAACCGCCGCAGACAGCGCCTTTGCCGAAGCTCTCAAGGCAGAACTCGGCTCGCGCGCTGAAATCGTCCAGGGCGAACCCAAAGACGCCCGCGCCGCCCTGCTGCGCGCTACGGCGGGTGGCCTCGATGTCATCGCCTGCAATCAGGCGACCGCCTCCTGGCTCGTGTTCAGCGATCTGCCCCATGACTACCCGGTGCTCAAAGACACCCGCGTGGTGCGGCCCAGAGCTCACTCGTGGCCGGTCTTCCTCAAGACCGACAACCTGCTCAACATCGCCAATCAGATTGCCGTCATCGCCATTCTCGCCATCGGCATGACGCTGGTCATCATCACCGCCGGCATCGATCTCAGCGTCGGCAGCCTGATCGCCCTTTCCGCCGTCATCACCACGATGATTGTACGCGATTTCTGCGGTGGCGTGAACGCCGGAGCCGCCGGCATGTTCGCCGCCGGACTCGGTGGCATCGCTGTGTGCGGCACGTGTGGGTTGATCACCGGCGCGCTCATCACACGCCTGCGCATGCCGCCCTTCATTGTCACGCTCGCGATGATGCTCGTGGGCAGCGGCCTGGCCTACCGCCTCGCCGAAAATCAATCCGTCTACCAAGTGCCGGACTCCTTCGTCTGGCTCGGGCGCGGTTCAGACCTCCTCGGCCTGCCCAACGCCGTGGTCCTCATGCTTCTGCTCTATGCCGCCGCCCATGTGATGATGACGCAGACACGCCTCGGTAGAAATCTCTATGCCGTCGGCGGCAACATCGAAGCCGCGCACCTTTCCGGTGTTCCTGTCCAGCGCGTCATCCTCATCGCCTACGTCCTGTGCGGACTCCTCGCCGGTCTCGGCGGTGTCGTCACCGCCTCATTGCTCAAGAGCGGATCGCCCACCTACGGCCAGATGTATGAGCTGTATGTCATCGCCGCCGTCGTGGTGGGCGGCACCAGCCTCAGCGGAGGCAGAGGCACCATGCCCGGCACCCTCATCGGCGCCTTCATCATCGCCGTCATTCAAAACGGCATGAACCTCACCAACGTCGAGAGCAACACGCAGAAAATCGTCCTCGGCCTCGTCATTCTGGCCGCTGTTCTTATTGATCGCGTGCGTAAGTAGAACTCAAATACATGTTCAACTCCTGGTTCCCTGAATCTCAAGATCGCCTCCCGCTGATGTGGTGGAAGCAGCGCCCTGTCTATCTGGCCACCATCATCGCACTCATCGGTGTGGTGAGCATGGTCTTCACTGCGTTGATCGGCTTCAAGTTGATGGGCGATTTTATCTTCACCTTCGACAGCGCCTTTCGTCACCTCCATCTCTGGACACCGTTGACTTACGTCTTCGTCAATCCCCCTGGTATCTGGACGCTTGTCGGCTGCCTCCTTCTCTGGAATTTTGGCGAAGGCGTGGAGGTCCACCTGGGGCGTCGTGCCTTTGTCCGCCTGCTGCTCCTGCTGCTGCTCGTTGCACCGCTGCTCGTCACATTAATCGCTCTCGCCGGCGGTCGTGTATTCGCCTGTGTGAGCATCATGCCGCTCACTTTTGGTGTCTTCATCGCCTTCGCCACGCTCTATCCCCGTGCGAAGCTCAGCGTCATCATTCTCACCGTCGATGCCTGGGTGCTCGCCGCCGTCTTTGTGGGCATCAATGCTCTCAACTGTATTGGTGGCCGTGACTGGTCCTCCCTGCTCCTACTCTCTGCCAACGTCGGCACCGCCTATGCCTTCATCCGCTATGAAACAGGCGCTCTGACGCTCCCCTCTCTTCCCAAACGGTCGCCGCAGACCAAGAAGCCCGCGACAAAAAGCAGCACTCCGACCGTCGATGACATCCTCGACAAGATCAGCCACCAAGGCATGCAAAGCCTCACCGCCGAAGAACGCCGCATCCTGGACAACGCGAGCGATCAGATGAAACGCAACCGTTGATGCCCACGCGTCATGTCACACTTCAATGCTGTTCTCACCGCCCTGGCTTTGCTGCCTCTGGCGGCTGCGTCGGTGAATGCACAGTCTGAATCCACCTGGCGCAAGCTTGTTCCAGGCATCGACCTTGGCCTCTTCCCAGCACCCGGCAGCCAGGGGCAGATGCAAATTGTGCGAGTGGATGCGCGAAGCCATCCATTAAGCCTGTGCTCATCCTCTGCCAGTCAACCCATGCTCACCGTCGAAGAGTGGGCCGCCAAGCAGAAGCTCTGCCTCGTCATCAACGCGGGCATGTATGACAAAGACGGCAGCACCCACTGCGGCTACCTGAAAAACCACGACGTCATTCTCCCCGCCGCCTTTCGCAGCGATTACTCATCCATCTGCGTCTTCTCGCCTTTAACCAAAGAAGCGGCGCCCTTTCGCCTGCTCGACACCGACAACGCGGGCATTGAGAAAAACATTCTCTCTCAGTATGCTGTCGCGGTGCAGAACCTCCGCCTCATCAAGCACCCGGGTGAGAACCGCTGGAAGCAGCAGCCGAAAATGTGGAGCGAGGCCGCCCTGGGGGAGGACAAGGATGGCAACGCGTTGTTCATCTTCTGCCGCACGCCTTCCACCATGCATGACTTCAATGAGCACCTGCTGAAGCTGCCCATCAACCTGGTCAGCGCTCAGCATCTGGACGGCGGCCCGCCCGCTTCATTCTACCTGAGCTGCGGGGGTGTCGTCATTCGCGGCACGGGCAGCTACGAATCCGGATTCAATGAGTCCACCAGCAGCCAGAAATTCTGGCTGCTGCCGCATGTCATCGGAGTCCAGGCTCCTTGAGATCCTGCATTAACGCAGCACCACCCGGCACGGAGCGCCATCGGCACCTTCGAGTTTGAGCGGCAGGCAGATCAGCTCGTAGTAGCCGGATTTGATCTCGGCCAGATTCAGGCCTTCGATCACCCAGATACCAGCACCGAGCATGATCTGATGCGTTTCCACGCCATCCTTGTTGAAGCCGCCGATGCTCAAATAATCAACGCCCACGGTCACCACGCCTTGATCAACGAGATACTGTGCGGCGTCCGCGCGGATGGAGACGAAGTCTTTGTCGAACTCGTTCATCGCCCAGCTGCGCGTCGAGTTGCGCGTCTTGAACAGCACGCGCTGGCGCGGGGCTATTTTGAGTTTCTTCAGATCATCCACCGTGATTTGATCCTCACAGTCGAGCAGTTCAAACACCCGGCAGCGGCCGATCACCGGCTCCAGCGGCATCTGCTCCATCGTCATGCCATCGGCAATGAAATGTCGCGGCGCATCCATGTGCGTTCCCGTGTGGGCGCTCATGCTGATGTGCGTTAGATTGCACACCGCACCGTCATCCATGCTGCTCACGCGTTTGATGTGGCACTCGGGATCACCGGGCCAGTGTATCATGCCGTCGCGCAGGGGGACGGACACGTCTTTCCAAGGTCGTTTCATATGAATTAATACGAACCCGAGTAGACACTCTACGCAAGAGCTTGTTTTTATTTTGCGTTTTCTTGGGATGTCCCAGTTCCCTCGTCGCCAGTTCGTTAAATCCACCGCCGCTGCGGTTTTCGGGTTTCAGATCGTCCCGCGCCACCTCATCGGCGGCCCCGGCTTCACCCCGCCGAGTGAGAAGGTCAATCTCGGCTGCATCGGCATCGGCGGTCAGGGAGGTGGCGACATCCGCGACCTGGATGACTCGGGCCTCGCCAATATCGTCGCCCTCTGCGATGTCGATCTGGATCGCTCCGCCGCCACGATCAAAAAGTATCCCGGGGCCAAGCTCTACCGCGATTACCGCGAGCTGATCGACAAGCAGAAAGACATCGACGCCGTGCTCGTCGCCACGCCCGACCATGTGCATGCGCCTGCCAGCATCATGGCCATGCGCGCCGGACGCCACGTCTATGTCGAGAAGCCGCTCGCCCACAGCATCGCCGAGGCACGTGCCATGCGTGATGTGGCCGCAGAAACCAAACGCGTCACGCAGATGGGCAACCAGGGTCACGCCAGCGAAGGCATCCGCCTTACCCGCGAATGGATTCAAGCCGGTGCCATCGGCAAAGTCTCCGAGGTGCATGTATGGTCCGACCGCCCCGGCAAATTCTGGGACACCCAGGGCAAGGCCTACCCCACCGACACACCGCCCGTGCCCAAAAACCTCGACTGGGACCTCTGGCTCGGCCCGGCCAAAGAGCGCGCCTACCATCCTGACTTCTGCCCGCGCGTGTGGCGTGGCTGGTGGGACTTTGGCTGCGGCGCCCTCGGCGACATGGCCGTACACAATGCCGACCCTGCCTTCTACGCGCTGGATCTCGATGCCCCCGACTGGGTCGAGGCGGAGAACGGCCCGAACAACAACCAGTCCTATCCCACCTGGAGCATCATCACCTACCACTTCCCCGCCAAAGGCGACCGCCCCGCAGTGAAAATGGTCTGGTATGACGGCGGCAAGCTGCCACCCCGCCCGGAAGGTCTCGAAGAAACGCGTAACCTCGGCGACAACGGCATCTACTTCGTCGGCGACAAAGGCTGCATCCTCGCCGGCGGCTGGTCCGGCACCCCGCGCATCGTGCCTGAGACCAAGATGCAGCAGTTCGTCATTCCCGCAAAAACGATCCCTCGCTGCCTGAGCGGCCACCGCAAAGAATTCCTCGAAGCCTGCAAAACCGGCAACCCGCAGGATGCCAAGTCCGGCTTCTGGTACTCCGCCCCCTTCACCGAATCCCTCCTCGTCGGCCTGCTCGCCGTGCGCTTCGGCAAGCGCGTGGAATGGGACACCAACGCCCTCAAATCACCCAACACCCCCGAAGCCGACGCGATCATCCACAAAGCCTATCGCGCCGGCTACGGCATCTGACGTAGAACAACCGTCCCGGTTGTTTTTCGCTCACGCCAGCAACTTCGGCACCAGCTCCCCCGCGACTCCCGTGAGCCGCATATCAAGCCCCTGGAACCGCTGATTCAGCTTCGTGTGCTCAAACCCGAGCAGATGCAGCAGCGTCGCGTGCAGGTCATGCACATGCACAGGGTCTTCGGTCACGTTGAACCCAAACTCGTCGCTCGCGCCGAGCGTGAGGCCGGGCTTCATGCCGCCGCCGGCAAACCACATGCTGAAGCAGTTCGGATGGTGATCGCGCCCATCGCTGCCGCCTTGGACCATCGGCGTACGCCCAAATTCTCCGCCCCAAATGACGAGCGTATCCTCCAGCAGCCCCCGCTGCTTCAGATCCCGAAGCAGCGCCGCACAAGGCTGATCCGTAAGACCGCACTGCGTCTTCAAACCATTCACCAGACCACCATGGTGATCCCAGGCCTCATGGAAGAGCTGCACAAAACGCACCCCACTCTCAACAAGCCGACGCGCGAGCAGGCAGTTGTTCGCAAACGACGCCTCACCCGGCTTCGCGCCGTACATGTCGAGGATGTGCTGCGGCTCCTTGCTGATGTCCATCAATTCAGGAGCCGTCTGCTGCATGCGATAAGCCAGCTCAAAGCTGTTGATGCGGCTGGCGATTTCAGGATCACCCACCACGTTGAGCCGCTCCTCATTGAGCTGCTTCAGGACATCCAGCGTGTCGCGTTGCGTCGCGTCATCGACACCCTCGGGGTTGCTCAGGAACAGCACCGGCTCACCGCTGCTGCGAAACGGCACGCCTTGATACACGGTAGGCAGGAAGCCGCAGCCGAAGTTGCTCATGCCGCCGCTGGGCCCTTTCTGGCCGCTCTGCATCACCACATAGCCCGGCAGATCCTGATTCTCCGTGCCGAGGCCGTACAGCGTCCACGCCCCAAAGCTCGGCCGCCCGAAAATCTGCGAGCCCGTGCTCATCAAAATCTGCCCCGGCGCATGATTGAAGGCGTCCGTTTTCATCGAACGCACAATCGTCAGATCATCCGCCATCTTCGCCGTGTGCGGCAGCAGCTCGCTCAGTTCCGCACCGCTCTGCCCATGCCGTGCAAACTTAAACTTCGGCCCCAGCAGCTTGCTGTTGGGATTGATGAACGCAGCGCGGTAGCCCTTGAGCAGATCCGGCGGCGGCAGCTTGCCGTCCCACTTCGACAGCTCCGGCTTGTTGTCGAACAACTCCAAATGGCTCGGCGCACCACCCATGAAAAGGTAGATCACCCGCTTCGCCTTCGCAGGATAATGCGCCTTCTTCATCGCCAGCGGACTCACCGGTGCAGCAGCACTGGCCGTGCGCGACATCAAATCCATCGCCGCGATGCTCGCCAGCCCCACGCCGCAGTCTTTGAAAAACCAGCGGCGGCTGCGGTAGCGGGCGTATTCGGCCTGAAGTTCGTGGCGGAGAGTCATGGCAGGGATTGACGCATAGAAATCGCCCGCTGGCGATCATGTCTATCCGCACAGGTTGCGCAGCACAATCCCGGCGGCTGCTTTGTCCATGCAGTCACATTGCTGAAGGATCGCAGCTCTCGCCATCGTTCCTCCCGGCCCATGAAGCTCCTCAGCCTCTTCCTTGCCTCATTCGCTATTTTAACTCCCTCATTCGCCGCCGACCGGCCCAACATCCTCTGGCTCACCAGCGAGGACCACGGGCCGCACATGGGCTGCTACGGCGACACCTATGCGGACACGCCAAACGTCGATGAGCTGGCGGCAAAGGGCATGCTCTTCAAGCACGTGTGGTCATGCGGTCCTGTGTGTGCCGCAGCACGCACCACGATCATCGCGGGCATGTATTCACCCTCCACCGGCGGTGAGCACATGCGCAGCATGGTGCCGATGCCGCAGGGCACGAAGATGTATCCGCAGTTCCTCCGCGAAGCCGGCTACTACTGCACGAACAACAGCAAGGAGGACTACAACCTCAAAAAGCCCGAGGGCGTGTGGGACGTGTCCTCCGGCAATGCCCACTGGAAAAACCGCAAGGAAGGCCAGCCCTTCTTCGCGATCTTCAACGAAACCTGCAGCCACGAAAGCCAGATCCGCAAACGCCCGCACGTGGCCATCCATGATCCCGCCAAGGCCCGCGTCCCCGCCTACCATCCCGACGTTCCCGAAGTGCGCCAGGACTGGGCTCAATATTATGATCAAGTCACACTCGCCGACGCCTCCGCAGGCAGGCGCTTAAAAGAACTCGAAGAAGCAGGTCTCGCCGCAGACACCATCGTGTTTTACTACGCCGATCACGGCAGCGGCATGGCACGCAGCAAGCGCTGGCCCTGCAACTCCGGCCTGCAGGTGCCCATGGTCGTCTATTTCCCGCCCAATTGGAAACACCTCGCGCCGAAGGAATACGGAGCCGGAGTGAAGTCTGACCGCCTCGTCAGCTTTGTCGATCTCGCCCCCACACTGCTCAGCATCATCGGCGTGCGGCCTCCGGAATGGATGCAGGGCTACGCCTTCGCCGGCAAGTTCCAATCCGAGCCGCAGCCCTTCGTCTATGGCTTCCGTGGCCGCATGGACGAGCGCTACGACTGCGTGCGCAGCGTCACCGACGGCCGCTTCGTCTATCTGCGCAACTACATGCCGCACCTCTCCCAGGGCCAGCATGTGAGCTACCAGTTTGAAACACCCAGCACCCGTGTGTGGCGGGAGCTCTATGATGCGGGCAAGCTCACGCCTGAGCAGTCCATCTTCTGGAAGGAGCCGAAAGACCCCGAAGAGCTCTACGACCTGCAAAGCGACCCCGATGAAGTGCACAACCTCGCCGCCCAGCCTGAGCATGCCGAGACACTCGCCAAGATGCGCACCGCACAGGAAGGCCTCTCGCTGAAAATCCGTGACGCCGGCATGATCGCCGAAGGCGAGATGCACCTCCGCTCCGAAGGCACCACGCCCTACGACATGGCGTACGATGAGAAGATGTATCCCCTCACCCGCATCCTGAAAGCCGCTGGCGAAGCCTCCTCCATGAAGCCAGCTGCGGTGGCGGATCTCAAAGCCGGATTTGCCGACAAGGACAGCGCCATCCGCTACTGGTCCGCCATGGGCATCCTCATGCGCGGTGGCGATGGCCTGAGCGCAGCCCACGATGAAATCACCCAGGCCGCCAAAGACAGCTCCACCTACGTGCAAGTCGCCGCCAACTGGGCGCTGGCCAAATACGGCAGCGATACCGAACGCGCCGCCGCACTGCCCGTCCTCGTAGGTCTTGCCAACTGGAGCCAGCATGATGTCTTCACCTCCATGAGCGCCCAGAACGCCATCGGCGATCTCGGCGCCAAGGCCAAGCCCCTCGCCGCTCAGCTCAAAACACTGCCCGCCAAGGGCGAAGCTCCCGATGGCCGCTTCACCGGCTACGTCTCACGTCTGCTCGCAGATCTGAACGGCACCAAGCCTGCCGCAGATGACGCCCCTGCGAAGAACAAAAAGAAGAACAAGAAAAAGTAGGTCCGCTTTTGGATCAATCCGACTCTTCCCATCCACACCTCATGTCCTTGCCTGCTCGATTCCTTGCCTGCTTCCTGCTCTCCCTCAGCCCCCTGGCAGCAGCTCCCAATGTCATCCTGTTCATCGCCGATGACGTGAGCTGGAATGATCTGGGCTGCTACGGCAATGCAGCGGCACGCACGCCAAATATCGACAAGCTCGCAGCCACAGGGCGGCGGTTTGACGAGGCCATTCTCGTGGCAAGCAGCTGCAGCCCAAGCCGCTCCAGCATCATCACCGGACGCTATCCGCACAACAACGGCCGTGCATCGGAACTGCACCAGCCCATCGCCGCCCATCTGCCATGGTTCCCGCGTCTGCTGCGTGAGGCCGGCTGGTACACCGCCCTCGTGGGCAAGCACCACATGACCTCCGACAAACTGGCAGAAGGCGAACAACCGCAGCCTGCGCCCTTTGATCTCGTGGACAGCGGCAACGCCCCCGGCAACAAAGGCGGTCACGCCACCTGGGTGAAGACCGTGCAGGAGCGCCCCAAAGACAAACCCTTCTTCTTCTGGTTCGCCTCACTGGATGCCCATCGCGGCTGGGATGCAGACAAAGACTGGGAGGAAAACCTCTACGGCCCCAAACACGATCCCGCCAAGGTCATCGTGCCTCCGTATTTAAACGACGATGCCGCAACTCGCGACGATCTCGCCTCCTACCACAATGAAATCACGCGCTTCGATTACTTCATCGGCCGCGTGGTCGCCGAACTGGAGCAGCAAGGCACGCTGGATGACACCCTCATCATGGTCATGGCCGACAACGGCCGCCCCTTCCCCCGCGCCAAGACCCGGCTGCATGACTCCGGCATGAAGACCCCATTTGTCGTGCACTGGCCCAAAGGCATCGCCAAACCGGGCACCGCTTCCCAGAGCCTCATCAGCGCCATCGACATCGCACCCACCGTTCTCTCCCTAGCTGGTGTCGCCGTCCCTCCCACAATGCAGGGCCTCAGCTTTGCCCCCATCCTCGCCGATCCCATCGCCACCACGCGGAAGTACGCCTTCTCCGAACACAACTGGCACGACTACGAAGCCCATGGCCGCTCCGTGCGCTCGGAGGGCTTTCTCTACATCGTCAACGCCCGCCCGCAGCTCGCGTGGCAGGGGCCCGCAGACTCCGTGCACTCCCCCTCCTTCCAGAGCCTGCGCGCCGTGCGCGATTCCGGAAAACTCACCCCCGCCCAGGCCGACGTCTTCCTCGCTCCTCGCCCCGTGGCGGAACTCTACCGCACCGACGCCGATGCGCTCCAGCTCCACAATCTCATCGACGATCCCAACTACGCCTCCGTCAAAGCACGCCTCGCCAAGCTCATGAGCGAATGGACCGAGACCACCGGCGACTCCGCCCCCGCCGAACTCTCCAAAGATTCCTTCGATCGGGAAACCGGCGACAAGCTCAAACTCAAGGAGCAGGACTACCGCCGCACCCCCGCCGGCTGGGACAAGGACGCCAGTCACATCAACGCCCCGGGGCCGCGTTGAAATCAGTTCGTGGCTTTAACAGGCTCCTTTTTCTGAGTGGTCACCGGCTTCACAGGGGTTTCTTCGACAGCCGGTTTCGGTTCGCTTTTCCAAAGCCTCCAAACAGGAATGAGTCCGCTTTGCACGACCTCTGTAGCTGGCTTGGCACGTTCTTGGATCGCCACAAAATCCATACTTTCCTTCGTGAGACTTTGCATTTGCATGCTTTCTTGGCCGGACTTTTGCACTTTTTCGCCAACAGCTTTCTCCCGCAAAACTTGTCGGTGGGCAATGAATTCATCCACCAGTGCATCTAGGAAAACCCGGGCGTATTTCCCGCTCTCAGAGAGCGCCTGCACGCGAAAACTGGTCGAGTCCTTGATCTGCGCCGCGTGGATTTCGACATCCTTTTCTTCCTGATCTGGATACAAGGCTCTGACTCGTTCCAAAGCCCGGCGTTTCATTTCGGCCGACTCAAGAGTTTCAATGATCGCAGCGTAAACATCCATGCGCCGAATCTGCCCGTTTACCCCTGCATCTTTGGGGCCAGCAGCCACCAGCTTGGCCTCACTCTGATACAACGGTGGCTTCGGCTTGAACTCAACCTTCGTCGCCGCGAGCACTGCCAAGACCACCGCCACGACGGCGATCAAGCTCATCGCGCCGATGCCGATGCGCCCGCGCCATTGATTCGTCTTCATCAGCTCCCGCACCCGCTGTTGGATGGACTCCCCACCGAACATGGTGACGCCTGCCGTAGGACGCAGCCGCCCAGGAATGCCGGCGGCAATCTCAACCAGTGTACGGGCATACTCACGCGTGTCGCCACTTGCCAAGACCGCCACATCATCTGCCGCCTGCTCGGTTTCGAAGCGCAGGCAACGCTGTGCCAGCCATGCCAGCGGCTGCCACCACCACAGGCACACAGCACATTGCGCCAGCCATTTCCAGCACACGTCCAAACGATGATAATGCGCAAGCTCGTGATGCAGCACAGCATCCAGACGTTTCTCATCCCAGTCAGCAGCTTCCACTGGCAGCCAGATCACCGGCCTGCGCCAGCCTGTCAGCATGGGTGAATGCAGTTGCTGCGCCAAACGGCAGCGCATGGTGGATGGTGCCCCAACCCCTTCGGCCTGCTGATCGATCCGCCTCGGTGTTGGTTCACTGTGCTTCCTCAACCAAACCAGTCCCGCGAACGCCCTTGCCAATTTCCACAGCAGCAGAGCACCGGCTACACCCAGCCAAAGCCTCAGTCCCCAGCTCTCCAGCCACATCAAACCAAGCTGCGACCAGCTTTTCTCCGGCAGAATCAGCACAGGCCTTTCCGGCACAGCAATGGGGGCCACATTGATCTGAGGTGCCCGCATGGTCACACGCCACTCCATCACGGCCACGGGAGGTGCCGCCTGCGGCATCAGCCGCCACACAGCCACCACCAGCAGCATCGCCATCGTGATTCTCCACACAAGGCTGCGGGCACGCGCGGAGCGCCGTTGCAGTTGCAAGGCCATGGCCCAGGCCACACACACCACCGCTGAACTGGTGAGTAGTGCCGATACCAGCAGGCCCAGATTTGGATTCCGCGTGAGAAAGCGCAGCAGGTCTTCCATGAAATCGTTCATGACTCGCGCGCCTCCTCGATGAGTTGAATCAGTTTTTCCGCCTCTTCCTTGGAGAGCTTCAAGTTCTTCTGCCCCAGCAACGCCATCGCCGCCTCCCCCGCGGAATTCTCAAAGAACCGGCTCACAAAACTCTGCAGCGCGCTCACCCGTGCTTTTTTAGGCGACACCGGCAGCGAGAACCAGTCGCGCCCGTCCGCCTGAGTTTTAAGGAGAAGCCCCCGCTCCACCAGCAGCCGCAGGATGGACCTCACAGCCGAGTACGTTGGCGCGTCCGGCAGCTTCTCTTCAATTTCACGAGCAGAAAGCCGCCCATGCTTCATCACGATCTCGATCACCTGCCGCTCGCGGCGGCTGAACTCATTGGAATATTTGTCGTCCCACATGGGTGCTGATTTTTCAACACCTTCATGCATTCGTCAAGTCCGCATGTTGAAATTTCAACATGCACTTCACTGAAATGTTCACCGCGACCGAAATTTCACCCTTCCTGCTCTGGCCCCTCACTGAACCACCCTCACAGCCCCAGCAGCTGCCGCATCCGTTCTTTCGGGATGCCTCCCACAACACGTCCCGTCTCGCGCCCAGATTTGAACGCGATGAAAGTGGGAATGCCGCGCACTCCATGCTCGCGGGAAAGAGACGGGTCTTCATCGACATTGATGCGAATCACCAACGCCTGGCCCTTCAGTTCCTTCGCGAGCTCTTCTACCATCGGGCCGACGACCTTGCACGGGCCGCACCAGTCGGCGTAAAATTCCACCAGCACGGGCACCTTGGCCGTGCGCACGGCGCTGATGGATGTCGTGCTGCCCACACCACCGCCTGAGGCCGGACGCAGCATATCGAATGTGATCCAGCCGATGTACAGCAGGACGGCTCCGGCAATCCAGAGGGGGAGGTTTCCTTTGTTCATGCAGTACCATCTGGGGCAGATTTCATTCTGGCAAGTAGGGATGACGTCCGAATCGCCCCAGTTTTCGACCTTGAAACCGCCCCCTGCGCCAGTAAGAAAGACATCCCGCGCTTGGCCGCATCTCGCGCTTTTCCGACCCTCATTGCCCCTGAAACCCTCGACATGAACAATACCCTCCTCGCTCAAGCTGCCAACGAAGCCCGTGGTCTCGCCATGGATGCCGTGCACAAGTGCTCCTCCGGCCATCTCGGCCTGCCCCTCGGTTCCGCCGAAATCGGCGCTGTCCTCTTCGGTGAAACCCTTCAGTGCGATCCCGCCGACCCCAAATGGCTGAACCGCGACCGCTTCATCCTCAGCGCCGGCCATGGCTCGATGTTCCTCTACTCCTGGCTCCACCTGAGCGGCTACGCGATCACGATTGAAGATGTTTCCAATTTCCGCGTGCTGCATTCCATCACCCCGGGGCATCCGGAGTTCCACGAAACTCCCGGCGTCGAGTCCACCACAGGCCCGCTGGGCCAGGGCATCGGCAATGCGGTGGGCTATGCGCTCTCCGGCAAGATGGCGGCGGCAAAATACAACACCGCCGAGCACAAGATCATCGACAACCACATCCTCGTCCTCGCTGGCGACGGCTGTCTGCAGGAAGGCGTGGCCCGTGAAGCCGTGGCCTTCGCCGCGCACAACCACCTCGACAACCTGATCCTCATCTATGATTCCAACGATGTGACGCTGGATGCGATGGCCAAGGTCACGCAGGACGAAGACACCCAGGCGCTTTACACCGCACTCGGCTGGAACGCCGTGACAATCGACGGCCACGACCTCGATGCCGTGAAGAACGCCATCGAAACCGCCAAAAAGAGCGACAACGGCAAGCCCTCCCTAATCATCGCCAAGACGATCATCGGCAAAGGCATCCCCGAAGTCGCAGGCACGGCCAAAGGCCACGGCGAAGGCGGGGCCAAGTTCATCGATTTCGCGAAAAAAGGTCTCGGCCTGCCAGAGGGCACCCATTTCTACGTCAGCGACGAGGTGAAGGCCTACTTCGCCGACTTGAAGAACAAGCGCGCCGCGATCCATGGCGAATGGAACAAGGTCTTCCTCGCTTGGGGTGCTGCAAATCCAGAACTCGCCAAGCAGCTTGACGCCGCGCGTCATGGCACCCTCAAGGCCGAAGACCTCCTCAAGCTCGTCCCCGAATATCCGGCTGAAGGCAAAGCCGCCACCCGCAACAGCGGTGGCGAGATCTTCAATCACATCGCCAAAGCGGTGCCGCATATCATCACCGGCAGCGCCGACCTCTTCGGCTCCACCAAGAACTACCTCACCGGCATGGGCGATTTCAGCCCGACGAACCCAACCGGACGCAACATCTGGTTCGGCATCCGCGAGCACGCCATGGGCGCGATCTGCAACGGCATCGCCTACGACGGCCTGTTCCTCCCCAGCGGCGCGACCTTCCTCGTCTTCGCCGACTACTGCCGCCCGAGCATCCGCCTCGCCGCACTCGCCAAGCTGCCCGTCACCTACATCTTCACGCACGATTCCGTCGGCGTCGGTGAAGACGGCCCAACCCACCAGCCGGTGGAAACCATCAGCGGTCTGCGCGTCATCCCCAATCTCGACGTCATCCGCCCCGGCGATGCCGAAGAAACCGCAGGTGCCTTTGCCGCCGCCTTCAGCCGCGCCGATGGCCCGACCCTCCTCGCACTCAGCCGCCAGGATCTGCCCCATCAGGGCATCGCCAGCACGGCCACCCGCCGTGAAGGCACGCTCAAAGGCGGCTACGTTCTCGTGAAGGAAACCGCAGCGCTGGAAGCCATCGTCATCGCCACCGGTTCCGAAGTGCAGTGGGCCGTCGAAGGCGCCAAGGGCAAGCCCGGCGTTCGCGTCGTCAGCCTGCCATGCTTTGAGCGCTTTGACCGTCAAGACGCCGCCTACCGCGAATCCGTTCTTCCGGCCGCCTGCACCAAGCGCGTCGCCATCGAAGCCGGCGTCTCCGGCCTCTGGTGGAAATACGTCGGCACCCAGGGCCAGATCATCGGCATCGACCGCTTCGGCATCAGCGCCCCTGGCAACACCGTCTTCAAGGAACTCGGCATCACCGCTGAAGCTGTGGCGAAGGCACTTGCCTGAGCTGACCGCCGCGAACTGATCTAAAACTCACGAAGAGAGGCTGGCAACAGCCTCTCTTTTTTGTGGCAGCGATGGATCACTCAAGACTTTGCAGAGTCTTGCGCCCGCGCTCCTTGGTCCCCGGATCATCCTGGTCACGATTCGGCATCGCGAGTCCTTTTTCGATGAACTGCTTCGCTTCCGTTTTGCGTCCCATAACCGCGTAGGTGCGCCCAAGTTCGACGTAGTGGATGAGACGGTTCGGATTGAGCGCGATGGCTTTCTCAAAACACTTCACCGCTTCGTCATAGGACGCGCTGGGCAGAGATCCGTACACAATCATGGCCACGGCACGCGTCATGCCACCGATCTGCGCCAGCTCCTGATTCCAGCGCCCGAGCAGATGCCACGCAAAGTCGTCTTTGGGGTTGAGCTTGGCCGCCGTTTCCGCCTCCGTCTTGATCTTGTGTGAAGCCTCGATGCTTTCTTTGTTGCCAACCAGGGGTGAAAGTTTACCAAGGCAGATGGCAACAGCGAGATGCGGATCAGAATCCTTGGGAGCAAGCTTCACCGCTCGTTCAGAATAATCGAGTGCAGTGCGCCCTGACTTGAGTTGCTCGGCCTTAGAGGACAGGTCCTCCATGCGATACACATACTGCCGTGCGATCTTCACCAGCAGAGACGCATCATTGGGATTCAGCTTTTCCGCAGGCAGATAGGACTGCAGAGCCATGTCTGGCTTGAACTTGGCATCATACACATCTCCCTGCCTCACGAGTTCTGCGAAGTCGCCCAATGCATGTCCCGCCATGAGCATGGCAGCCAGAATCGTCAGTGTCGTTCTCATGATTTGATGAAACGGTAGTGAGAAACAATCCATTCCTCACCGCCGCGATACCCCCACAGTTCAGCGCAGGCGAGAAAAAACAAGCGCCACCAGACCCACCACTTGGTCACCTGGTCTTTGCCGTACGTCTCAGCAAACAGCGGCAGAATCTCCGCCTTGTGTGCATCCATGTTCGCCAGCCAGGCCTCGCTCGTCTTCGAGTAATGCTGACCGCTGACACACCAGTGATCTTCGATCTTCAAGTCGTCTTGGAAGTAGAGCAGCAGATCATCGCTCGGCATCTGGCCACCGGTGAAGAAGTATTTCGCCATCCAGTCGTCCTCGCTACGCACCTCGTAATGATACGCGTATTCGCGATGGGTGAAGATATGCACGAAGAGCTTGCCACGCGGCTTCAACCAGGTGGAAACACGCCGCAAAAGTTCCTGGTAGTTCTTCATGTGTTCAAACATCTCCACCGAGACACAGCGGTCGAAGACGCCTGCTCCGACCCCTTCAAAGTGGATCATGTTCGCCGTGATGATCGTCAGATTTTTCAACCCGCGCTTCGCCGCCTCACCATCGATAAACAGCTTCTGCGTACGCGAATTGGAAACGCTGGTGATCTGCGCATTCGGATAATGCTCCGCCATCCAGAGTGACAGCGAGCCCCAGCCGCAGCCGAGTTCAAGAATGAGCTGCCCATCCTGCAACTCAGCGCGCTCACAGGTCAGTTGCAGCATGGCGGCTTCGGATTCATCAAACGTCGTGCTCTCATCCGGCCAGTAACCCGAGCTGTACTTCAAATGCTTGCCGAGTACGAGCTGATAGAAACGTGTGGGCACCTCATAGTGCTGCTCGTTGGCCTCATCCGTCGCGATGGCCACGGGCATCTGCTTGAGGTCCTGCACGTAGCGCATCAGAGCTGCACGCTGGGCTTCAACAGTGGGCTCTTTATTTTCCCGCAGCGTCTCGGCCAGCCGCTGGCGGATGCCGAGACGGATCATGGAGTCAGGCAGGATGTTCTTGGCGAGAATGGAGTTGATGGTGCTCATGCAGTTTGGTGAGTTGTGCGACCTTCGATGGAGACTGGATTCAACTTTTCGGCGGCCACGGCACAAAGGCACTCGTGGTGCGCTGATACTCGCGGTAGGCGTCGCCTTTGCTCTTCACGGCGCATTCTTCCGTGAGCGGAATGCCGGTGACGCGCAGTAGAAAATACAAGATCAGTGCCGGCGCATACACGGTGGCCCAGCCCCACGGAGAACCGCAGGCAACCAGCCAGAAACCCCACCACACGACGGACTCGAAGAAGTAATTCGGATGTCGCGAATAGCGCCAGAGACCGACCCGACAAACCTTGCCCTTGCTCGCAGGGTCTGACTTGAACCGCTGCATCTGTGCATCGCTCAAGCCCTCGCCACAGATTCCGACCAGCCATATGACCGCACCCACGATCTCGATGAGACTCAACTGAGGTGCAGGATTCAAACACGCGAGCAGCACGGGCACCGCCAGCAGCACAATAAGCAAAGCCTGCGCCTGAAAGAAAAAGAAGAAGTTCTTCGCCAGTCCATCTTTCCATTTCTCACGCAGCACAGCGTACCTCACATCCTCATGGGGATGGTGACTTTTGACGCGGAAAAAGAGATACGTCCCAAGTCTCACACTCCATATGACTGCCATCGTGACCGCGATGATTTTGCGCTGCGTGAATCCACCACCCAGCAGCGCGTAGATCGGCGCAATGACTGCGAGCGCATAAGACCACGTCACATCGACAAAGCTGAAGTTGTTCAGCTTCAAGCTGAGCAGCCAGGTGAGTGCAAACAGCACAAACGCCACCGCTGTGCCAATGCCGATTAGGAACCAGAAATCATGTGTCATGTCGTGCGAATTTGAGGTGTTTGGCGAGCTTCTCGATGAGTGGCTTGCTAATAAAATAAACCACGCCGAGGAGCAGCGGCGCGAGAAGCAGCCACACGACCACACCGTAGAGACCGATCATGCCGTAATCGGCCATGAACTGTCCTGGGCTGGCAAAGAACCGCTCCATCATCATGGGAATGGAAAGCGGCACATGCTCAGCACCAAACAGCGACTCCCCGGCGCGCATGAAGAGCAGAAGGCTGGCAAGGTGCAGCGGATAAGTCAGCTCACGAAACACCTGCAGCACCGGCTGATTGAGCTTCAGCATGAAGCCCACAGCCAATGCAAGCACCGTCGTGGTTCCCAGCAGCGGAAAGACCCCTGTCGTGACCCCGAATGCAATGGCCTGCGCGATTTTGGCGGGAGTCGTGCCCTGCGCCAGCTGCGCAACGACCGGCTTCACCACCCAGCGCCGCCAAAGTGATTCACGCTGGACGGGTTCAGTCATGCCTTGCGCAGGAGAAGGTCTTCCATGCGCGAATTCGTCGGCAAGCGGGAGAGCAGGATGAGCATGTACACCGCCATCGCGATGTTGCCGAGCAGCAGAATGCCAAGCAGCCAGCCTATGCGGCCAAGCCACGAACGTTCCTTATAGGCGACCCAGCAGTAGAAGGTGAGAAAGCCCCAGTAGGTGTCAAACAACGTGGCAATAAACCATGGATGACCACCCACAGAACCCGGAATGGCCCACAGCGCACACTGCTGCGAAGCCCAGCTCGTGACGCCGAGCATGGACACCAGCACAATGATGAAGAAGAGACGAAGAAACCAGATCATGAGGGTCAAAAGGCTTGATGCAGCGTGGCGTTGTTGGGGCGGGTGTACACGGCCTGCACGACGCTGATGTTCCGCGAGGCAAAGGCGGCCTCGCAATATTGCAGGTAGAAGTTCCATTTGCGGACAAAGCGGTCGTCAAAGCCGAGCGCCTTCACCTCCGTGACTTTGGCATTGAACCGCTCAAACCACACCCTCAGTGTTTTGGCATATGACGCGCCGAGATCTTCCAGACCGTGCATGAACAGCTCGCTGGTACGGTTGATGGCCTCGTTGACACGCCCCACACTGAGCAGCAGCGAACCGGGGAAGATGTGCTTTTGAATCCAGTCCACTCCTTTGCGCAGGTCCTTGTGCTGGCAGTCGGCCACCGTGATCATCTGGAAAGCCAGCAGGCCGTCGGGCTTCAGCACTTCAGCACACTTGGCGAAGTAGGTCTCCAGGTACTTGTCACCCACGGCCTCCAGCATTTCGATGGAGGCGATCTTGTCGAACTGGCCGGTGATGTGACGGTAATCCTGCATGCGGATTTCGACCTGATCGGACAGCCCTTCACGCGCCACGCGCTCGGTGGCATACTTGTGCTGCTCCTGCGAGATCGTGACGGCAGTAACACGGCAGCCATGATGCTTGGCCACATGGCAGGAGAAGCCACCCCAGCCGCAGCCGATTTCGAGCACGTGGTCACCCGGCTTGAGCTGCAGTTTCTGACACAGCGCCTCGTATTTGGAATGCTGCGCATCGGCAAGAGGCTGTCCTGGATGCTCAAACCGCGCAGCGGAATAGGTCATCGTTTCGTCGAGCCAGAGCGAGTAGAACTCATTCCCCAGATCGTAGTGCTCGGCGATGTTGCGCCGGCTGGTGCTCACGCTGTTGGGCCGCAGCAGATGTTGGACTCGGTTGACGAAGTTCAGTAGATTAACACAGGCCACCTTGCCGGAGGAACTGCTCGAACCCTGGCTCTTGGAGAGATTCAGAATGAACCACTCGATCACCGCTGCGATGTCATCGGTCTCCCAGTCACCATCGACGTAGGCCTCACCAAATCCGACATTGCCAAACAGGGCGCAGCGTTTGAAAAAATCACGACTGCGGATGCGCATCTCGGCCGTGATTGGAGCCCCATGTTCGCCCAGCACATGCGCACGACCATCGGGGTGCACCATTCTCAGACCGCCATGAATGAAAGGTTTGAGCGAAAGCATAAAAAGCCGCTCGTAGAAGCCCGGCTTCGCCGCCGCAGGTGTGGAGGCGGGGATCTCGGTGTCGTAAGTGATGCTGTTGTTCATGGTTTTTGGGGGGCGATGGATTCGTGGGGACGCAGGACTCCGAGCTGCAGCCCGGCATTGGCTGTTTTGCGGTGCCAGGGAATGCGCTTCAGCCACAGCCGCAGCGCATGCCAGTGGATGAGAAAAATGACGCGCAGCGTGAGCAGCGGATACTTCACCGCGCAGAGCAGCAGCCCGGCATCTGTCAGCGGTCGCTGTTTGCCCGTGAGCGCGGTGAGCAGCACGCGGTCATCTTCCTGCCGGTCGTCGATGTGAATCTCCAGCTTCTCGTCCGGCACCTGCAATTTGAAATCGAAGCTCAGATCTAGTGCGAAGAAAGGCGACACATAAAAGTGCTTGGGCGTGATCAGGCGAAAGCGCTCGGCACGATCACACTCCTTCAAGATGTACGGCTTCTGCTCGTGAAAGGTGTTGGTCACCTCCGCCACAGCGCACACCGGCTCGCCGGCAGCATCAAAGGCGTAGTAGAAGCAGACCGGGTTGAAGATGTAGCCAAGCACCCGTGGAAAGGTGAGCAGGCGTATGCTGGCGATGCGCGTGGTGTCCACCTCGTTCCCCTCCAGATACTTCAGGATATTCGCCTTCAAATCTCCGACACCGAGGTCGAGATGATCCCGGTCATAAAAAGAGAACAAATTGAAGCGGTTGCGGCTGAAGCAGCGCAGCTTCGAAGCAAGGTCGTCGATGGCATCAAGATCGAGCCACAGGTAAAACACATTGTAATTGAACCGATGCACCTTCGGCTGCAGCCGGTGGTGCATCACCGCACATTCGTAGATGGCGGGCTCGGTCTTCATCACCAAGGCTCCTTTCCGAGAAGGTCACGACACAAGGCGACGGCTGAGCCAAAGGCGTCCTCATGGAAACCGTGGCGAAAGTAGCTGCCGCAGAAATAGGTGCTCTGGTCGCGGGAAAGCCGGTTGAGATCAGGCAGCCTCTTCTGCGCATCGATCGCAGCCAGGTCGAAGAGCGGATGCTCGTAGTTGATGCGCTTCAGCACCTTATCCGGGGCGATTTCATAAGCCGCGTTGATGGCGACAAAATAGTTCGTCTTGTCTGACACTCCCTGAAGGCTGTTCATCCAGTAATGCGTGCTCGGCTCGATGCCACCACCCGCTGTTGGTTTGATACGATAGTTCCACGACGCCCAGCACTTCTTGGATTTGGGCATGAAGCTCTCATCCGTGTGCAGCGTGGCGATGTTGGGCTGGTATTTGAAACACCCCAGCAGCTCGCTTTCGAGATCCGTCGGCTGGGCCAGCATGCGCAGCGTTTGATCCGCATGACTGGCGAAGACGACCTTGTCGAAGACCTCAGCCCCGCCATCGCGCGGGAACACCTTCACGCCATCCGCATCCCTCTCCACACGGACCACCGGAGCCCCCAGCCGGATGCAATCCTTGAAGGGCGCGGTCAGTTTTTTCACATACGAGCGCGCACCATCCGTCACAGTCCGCCAGGGATGCTGCGTGTTCAGGCCGAGGAATCCGTGATTATGCCAGAAGTGGATCAACGTGAGCGCTGGAAATTCCAGCATCAGCTCCGGCGGTGTGGACCACACGGCGGAACCCATCGGGATGATATAGAGATTGAGGAAATCACTGCCGTACCCCCTCACCTCCACGTAATCGCGCAGTGTCATACGGGCAAAACGCTCCTCACTCAGCGCCGCCACAGCCTCGGCATTGAAGCGATTGATCTGCAGGATGAACTTCCAAAATCGCGGACTGATCAGATTGCGCCGCTGGCCAAAAAGATGATTCAACGAGGTGCCATTGTATTCGATGCCGCTTTGCAGATGCGACACGCTGAAGGACATCGAGGTCGGCTTCGTCTCCACATCGAGTTCCTTGAACAGGCGGCTCAGCAGCGGATACGTCACATTGTTGAAGACCATGAAGCCGGTGTCCACCGGCAGCTCGCGGCCTGCTTCATTCACCGTCACGGTGTTGGTGTGGCCGCCAGCATAGTCGTTCTGCTCGAAGATCGTCAGATCAAAATGCTTCTGCAGAAAGTGTGCACAGCCCAGCCCGGCGACACCCGTTCCTATGATGGCTAGGCGCGGACGATTCATGCGACAGGATTTTGGGCTGATTGTTTGAGCTGCGCCGCCTCACGATACACGCTGGGCGGCACTCCCTTGAGATCCCAGATCAGCCCCGTCCACGAAAGCATCTTGAGCACGTAGTAGGACACATCAATCTCCCACCAGAAGAAGCCCTGACGTGCGGCCCCTGCATAGCGGTGGTGGTTGTTGTGCCAGCCTTCACCCAGCGTCAGCAGCGCCAGCAGCAGACTGTTGCGACTGTCATCATCGGTCTTGAACCGCTTGGAGCCGAACACATGAGCCAGCGAGTTGATGAAAAACGTCGCATGCAGCAGGATCACCGTGCTGATGAAAAAGCCCCACACAAACATCTGCGCACCGTTGGTCCCGAGTCCGGGGGCATAGCGTTCCATCAGCCATCCCGTGAGCCAGAGGAGAGCCCCATAGAGCAGCGGCACGATTTGATCATGCCTGTTGAGAAACACCAGCTCAGGAAACTGCTCCAGATCCCGAATGCGGCTGTAGTCCGTGGGGAAGTTTTTGAAGCTGGTCAGCCAGCCGATATGAGACCAGATGAAGCCGCGCACCCTTGGCGAATGCGCATCCGGCACTTCGTCCGAATGCTGGTGATGGTGGCGGTGCACCGATGCCCACCACAAAGCCCCGCGCTGGCAGGAGGTATTGCCCAGCACCGCAAACAGGAACTGCATCAAACGCGAAGTGCGGAAGCTCCGGTGCGAGAAATAACGATGGTAAAAGGCCGTGATGGCAAACATGCGCACCGCATAGAGCACCAGCGCGGCCACCAGCGCCGTCCAGCTGAATCCGACCCATAGCACGCTCAAACAGCCCAGATGCAGCACGATGAACGGCAGGCAGCGCCGCCAGTCGATCGCGTCGGTCAGCTTGTCGTCCCCCTCCCAGCCCGGCGGGCGGTAGTCCGAGTCAAACCACTGCCTCATCATCACGGCAATCTGCCAGATGAGGTTTCGTCGCTTCGGTAAAGTGGGAGGGCTCTCGCTTTTCACGCCTCCTTGTGCGCCTGTCCCTTTCTTCTGGATTCAAAAAAATGTCGAAAATTCGGTGGCCGGCTTGTGCTGTTCATTTCCGGCGTGGTATGAAGCAGCATGAATGACTCCATCCCCCTCCGGCTCGCATGAGTTTCACACCACCCGCCGCCAGGAGCACGAGTCCCCGCTGAAAACGCACCCCATGCCGCTAAAGCACGATGCTGCGCAGACGTTCGGCGCAGAGCTCGGGCCGCATGCTGTTGATGTAGGTTCCGCTGCCGAGTTCAAAGCCGGCCAGCTGGGAGATGCGTGAAACAACGGAAACATACCAGTGAAAGCAACCGGATGACACCTCTCCCACAGGCGCGGAACGAATGGTGATGTTGTAGTCCGGCGCACCTGCGCCAGCCCTCAGCCGCCGCAGCAGGCGGCTCAGCATGCCCGCCAGTGCTTCGATGTCCGCATCGCTGATCTCATCAAAAGACGACTCATGCTTGCGCGGGAAAATCCAGGTGTGAAAAGGCGAAAGTGCCGCATAAGGCATGAAGGCGACGAAGGCCTCTCCAGCCTCGATGATGCGCTCTTCCGCCAGCAGTTCATCGTGCAACACCGCGCAATACAAACAGCCGCCTTCCAGTTCATGAAAACGCCGCGCCTCCTGCAGGCGCATGCACACCTGTGAGGAAAGGATCGGAGCCGCTGTGATCTGGGAATGTGCATGCTCCAGGGAACTGCCCGCTCGCTGCCCCTGGTTTTTGAAAATAACGATGCTCTCCACCAGAGGATGACCCCGCAGCGCCTGATAACGCTCCCGGTACATGCGCAGCACCAGGACCAGATGCGCGACATCCATCGCACAGGGGTCAAGATCATGCCTCGGGTGCTCCACCACCACTTCATGCACCCCGGCGGCTGTCATGGAGCGAAATGTACCTTGCTTCTTCCTCTGCAAATCTAGTGAGGCATCAAAGACGGAATACTTGTTGGGAACCACGCGCACCAGCCAGGAGCCATCCGGGGCGCTTATGCGTGCGATTTCCCCTTGAGTCAGCGCTTCATTGCCTGAGCAGAAGGGGCAGTCGTCACGATGCGCCGGCCGCAACGGATGCTCTGCTCCCTGCCGATGGTAATCATCCGGCCTGAGCGCCCGGTCCGGAGACATGACGACCCAGTCGAGCGTGATGGGATTAAAGCGCATTTCAGACATGTGGGACAGAATGGGTGGTCCTTTTTCTAACGCATGGAATTCTCTTAGCTGACAAAAAAAGCCGCGCAGGTTTCCCTGCACGGCTTGTGATGGTTTGGGCAAAGTAGCTTTGTTGCTGTGCAACGGGCCAGCTTTACTTCGCAGCCTTCTTGAGCGCCTCGGCCTTGTTGGTGAGTTCCCAGGTAAGTTCCGGATCGTCGATCTTGCCAAAGTGACCGTAGTTGGTGGTCTTCGAATAGATCGGGCGCAGGAGGTTGAGCTGCTTGACGATGTCGGCAGGCTTGAAGGAGAAGACCTTCAAGACAGCGTCGAGGATCTTGTCGTCATCGATGCTGCCGGTGCCGAAGGTGTCAACGTGCACGCTCACGGGCTCAGGATGACCAATGGCGTAGGCGAACTGGACTTCGCACTTGGAGGCGAGGCCGGAGGCAACGACGTTCTTGGCGACCCAGCGGCCCATGTAGGCGGCGCTGCGGTCCACTTTGGACGGATCTTTGCCAGAGAAGGCACCACCGCCGTGACGGCCCATGCCGCCGTAGCTGTCCACGATGATCTTGCGTCCGGTCAGGCCGCTGTCGCCCTGAGGACCACCAACGACGAACTTGCCGGTCGGATTGATGAGATACTCGGTGTCCTTCGTGAGCATGTTCTTCGGCAGCACCTTTTTGATGACCTGCTCGATGCAAAACTTCTCGATCTCGGCGTGGCTCACATCCGCAGCATGCTGCGTGGAGATCACGACGTTCACGATGCGCGTGGGCTTGCCATCAACGTATTCCACGGAGACCTGGCTCTTCGCGTCAGGGCGCAGCCACTTGGCCAGCTTGCCAGCCTTGCGGATGCGTGTCAGCTCACGGCCCAGGCGGTGAGCATACATGATCGGCGCAGGCATGAGTTCCGGCGTGTCGTCACAGGCGAAACCAAACATGATGCCCTGGTCACCAGCGCCCTGTTCCTGATGCTTTTTGCCTTCGGCGCCAGCGGCGTCCACACCTTGAGCGATGTCGGGGCTCTGGATGGTGAGGTAGTTGTTGATGAAAAGCTTGTCGGCGTGGAACACGTCGTCGTCATTGGTGTAGCCAATGCCGCGCACGGCGTCACGGATGACTTTGCCGACGTTGATGACTTCATCGATTGGCTTGGTGGTGCCGTTCTTCTTGTTTTGAAGCTTCGGGATGGTGATCTCACCACCGACGACGACGACATTGCTCTTCGCAAAGGTCTCGCAGGCGACGCGGCTCTTCGGGTCGATCGCAAGGCAGGCGTCGAGGATGGCGTCAGAAATGGTGTCGCAAACTTTGTCAGGATGGCCTTCGCCGACGGACTCGGACGAGAAGATGTAGCTACGGGACATGATGGTGGTCGTATGGGTTATATGGACGAATCATGATTTGATGATGCGTCTTGGGAAGACGGGAGAGTATTCCCCAAACCGGGGGCGTCAATGTGGATTTCACGCCGCAGCAGGGTGGGGTCTGGATAGGTGCAGGCGGATTTAGAGAAGAATGAGACCTGCCATTGGCGCGTTTAGGGGGACATGATGCTTTGCTGCCTTTTCTGTGCACTCCTTGCCGCTCTCCCGGGTCCTGCCATTCCTTTCGAGAATCCCAACATCCTTCTCATTGTCGTGGATGACATGGGCTGGGGCGATGTCTCCTGCTATGGCGGCCAGGTTCCGACGCCGAATATGGACCGGCTGGCCAAGGAAGGAATGCAGTTCCGGCAGTTCTATGTGGCCTCTCCCATCTGCTCCGCTTCGCGCTGCGGTATGATCACGGGGCAGTATCCTGCTCGGTGGCGGATCACGAGCTACCTGCAAACCAAGGCGGGCAACCGCGAATGTGAGCAGGCGGATTTTCTCGATCCGCAGGCACCTTCCCTGCCACGTGTCTTCCACGAATTCGGCTACGCCACCGCCCACATCGGCAAATGGCACCTCGGTGGCGGACGCGATGTCACAGATGCGCCCAAATTCGCCGCCTATGGCTACGATCTGGGCCTCGGCACCTATGAAAGCCCGGAGCCTGCCGCAGGACTGGGTTTGAAAACCACCCCCTGGGAACTCAAGCGCGAGCCCCAGCAGGTGCCTCGACACGAGCGCACGCGCTGGATGGTGGATGAAACGCTCAAATTCATGCAGCAGCACTCCACCCAGCCACGCTTCGTGAATCTGTGGTTCGACGACGTTCACACTCCCTACCGTCCCGTCGATGCCAAGGACGAGCGCGGCCTCCCGGCGAAATATCGCGACGTCCTCATCGAAACAGATCGCCAGATCGGCCGTCTCATTGACGCACTTCCTCCCAACACCCTCATCGTCCTCTGCGGCGACAACGGCCCGGAGCCCACCCTGGAGCACACCCGCACCAAGGGCCTGCGAGGCATGAAATGGAGCCTCTATGAAGGCGGCATCCGTACCCCGCTCATCGTACGCTGGCCCAGCACGGTGCCGGCAGGTGCCGTGAATGACACCACCGTCTTCAGCAGCGTCGATTTCATGCCCACCCTCTGCGCCCTGGCTCAGATCAAAGCTCCCGTGGCCGATCAGGATGGCGAAGACATGAGCGCTGCGCTGCGCGGCGAAAAAGTCGTGCGCCACAAGCCTCTCCTCTGGGAATACGGCCGAAAACCCGGTGAAGCAGGCAAAGTGAAGAACGGCTTCCCCTACCCCAAAGAACCCGACTCCAAATCTCCCAACGTCGCCATCCGCGACGGCGACTGGAAACTCCTGGTGAATGCCGATGGCACCCAAACCGAGCTCTACCACCTCGGCAAAGACCCCAACGAAACCTCCAATCTCGCTGAGGCCGAAAAAGAGACATCCAAGCGCCTCAAAAAAGCCGCTTTGGACTGGCGGAAGGCACTGCCCTGAAATTTCCCCTCGCCAGCAGAAAAAATGCCACTAGGATGCGCGCCCCCTTCCCCCCAACCCATGTCCGAACCGAAGAACATCCTCCGCCTGGGCCTGCCCAAAGGCAGCCTGCAGGAGCCGACCCTTGAATTATTCAAGCGTGCGGGGTTCAACATCGTCGTCTCCTCCCGCTCTTACCGCCCCTCCGTGGATGATTCAGAGCTGGAGCTCCGCCTGCTGCGCGCCCAGGAAATCGGTCGTTATGTCGATCATGGCTTCCTGGACTGCGGCATCACCGGTCGCGACTGGATCGTGGAAAACGGGGCCGATGTCGAGGTCATCACCGACCTGCGCTACAGCAAGGCGACCTCCTGGCCCACTCGCTGGGTGCTGGTAGTGCCGGATGACTCCCCCGTGAAGAGCGTCAAGGACCTCCAGGGCAAGCGCATCGCCACCGAAGCGGTCGAGATGACGAAAAAATACCTCGCAGCCAACGGCGTCGAGGCCGAAGTCGAATTTAGCTGGGGTGCCACCGAAGTGAAGGTGCCCGAAATGGTGGATGCCATCGTGGACATCACCGAAACCGGCTCATCCCTGCGCGCGAACAAGCTGCGCATCGTGGACACGCTGATGGAAAGCTACCCCCAATTTGTCTCCAGCCGACCCGCCGCCCGTGATGAATGGAAGCGGCAGAAGATGGAGACACTCGTGCTGCTGCTCAAAGGTGCGCTCGAGGCCCGCCACAAGGTGGGTCTCAAAATGAACGTACCCACGAAACAGCTGCAGGAAGTGGTCGCATGCCTGCCGGCTCAGCGCTCGCCTACCGTTTCAACACTCGCCAGCCAGGATTGGGTGGCAGTGGAAACGGTCATCGACGAAGCCACCGTGCGGGTCATCATCCCACGACTGAAATCGCTGGGGGCCGAGGGTATTGTGGAATACCCGCTGAATAAAGTCGTCCACTAAGATCAACGCCAACACACAGGAGAACACGAACATGGGATCGCTCAAAAAGCGGAGAAAAACGAAGATCAACAAGCACAAGCGCAAGAAGCGCATGCGCGCGAACCGTCACAAGAAGCGTTTGCGCTACAAGTCGTAACCGCTAGCCTCCCCGGCATGGCTTCTCTCCTCAGTGCGATTCGATGGTATCGAGACGCAGGAAGCTTTGTCATGCCCGGGTCCGGCTCGGTTGGCAGGGCCCTGCGGCCCTGTTTGTCGATGGGCTTTGCCGCCTTCTTTGGCTCCCTCCTTCCAGGTTTCGCTGCAACAACAGCCGACCTGTCCTTGGGGGCTAGAGCGGCAGACGCATCCGACCTGCAGCTTTCTCCAGGCTCTGCCTCCAGGGCAGATGTTCTCGCACATTTCAGTGCGGCTCTCCAGTTTGAGTCTTCCGGGAAACTGCGCCAGGCCCTGGACCATTATCTGGCCGTTTTCAAAGCAGATCCGAGCAATTCGGATCTGGCTGTGCATACCGCCGGGATTGCCATGCAGTTCCAAGGACGTGAGGCTGCGATCAAAATCCTCGAGGATGCCGTGCGCGCAAGCCCACGCACTCCCGCGCCGCTGCTCAATCTGGCGCGCTTCGCCAGCACCTACCCGCCGGAGGACCTGTTCGTCAAAGACGAGGTGCCTTACAAAGCCGTGGCCGAGGCACTGGCCAAATTTCCCACCCATGCCGAAGTCTATGAGATGGCGGTCATGCTGCACCTCACCCACAACGAGCGTGACAAGGCCGTTCAGATCATGGAGCAGGCCGCCAATCAGAACAGCCGCGATCCTCAGTACTGGCTCGCCACGGGACACACCGCCGAACACGTCTGGCCCCTCGGTCAGGCCGAGTTCGGCGTTGAGTATCGCCAGCGGGTGACCCCGTTTTTTGAGAACGCCCTCAAAACCGCCAGCAAAGCCGAAGCCGAGCAGGTCACCCTCGAAGTCGCCCGGCAGTACCTCCTGACCAACGATCCTGAACGCGCCCGGCAGCTCTGTGAAAAGCTGGCGGCCGAATACAACAACCTCGACGCCCGCAAACTGCTCTTTCGTCTGTACGTAGCCGCAGAACAGAAAGACAAGGCGCTCTCCACTCTGGAACAAATCGTCAAACAAGCACCTGCTGACGCCGAGATGCAGCGCCTGCTGGCCAGTGAGTACGACAGGCTCAAGCAGCCCGAAAAGGCCATTGCCCACCTCGAAGCCGCCATTCAAAACGGCGGCGGCGAGATCGGTGACTACGTCAAACTCGGCTGGGAGCTCTATCAGACGCAAAAGTTCGAGGACATGGTGCGGGTGGGCCAGCGCAGCGTTCGTTTGTTCCCCGATCATCCGCTCGTGCACTACCAGCTCGCGATCGCCCATCGTGCCCGTGAAGAATGGGCTCCCTCTGTGCAGCACTTCGCCGAAGCCGAGCAGTTCGCCAGTTCCACCCAGAGTGAACTGCTCGACCACCTGTTCTACTATCAGTACGGCATCACACTCGAACGCATGGCACGCTTCGAGGACGCCTCACGCATGCTGGAAAAATCCATCACGCTGACCCCCCGCGAAGAATCCAAGGCCGCCGCCAACACCATGAACTTCCTCGGCTACATGTGGCTCGATGCCGGCACGCACTTGGATAAAGCAGGCGAACTCATCGCCAAAGCCAACGAACTGCTGCCCAACCAACCCGCCTACATCGACAGCCTCGGCTGGTTCCATTACAAAAAGGGCAACTATCCCGGAGCACTCAAGGAATTGCAGCGCGCCGAAACACTCCTGGAGCCCATCGCCCCCGAAGATGCCGAGATCCTCGAACACATCGGCCTCACCCATCAGGCCCTCGGTGACAAAACCAAGGCCCTCGAGTACCTCGAACGCGCCGTAGCACTCAAGACCCCCGATCTGAAAGCCCGCAAGCGCATCGAGGATGAGCTCAATAAGTTCAAAAGCGGCAAGCCCGACACCGAAAAGAAGTAAGCTCAGGCATGAACGGCACTCGGTTAAGGCAGGGCTTCGATAGTTTTTCCACTCACGGCGCATTGTCCACCGTCCTTGGGATCTACTTGGCAAGCTGCCTCAATCTTTCGCCACTCCGCTCCGCCACACTCCAGTCCCAACGGGACTGCGCATCATAGCGAAGGGTTGCCGAGCCTTGGCGAGGCTACCCTGGTACCCGCCATCCGCACCGGGAAGCAAACCCATCACTTCGCCGCACCCAGCGTTCACCAGCAGCGTCTGCAAAAAGTCCCGCCCCCGCTTAGAGCGTGCCGCCAGCTCCAAAACTCACGATCCACCCCCTTCACCAACCGCCATTTTGGTCAGGCATGCAGCCGTTCTTCGGAGTCGATGAAGAACCAGCACACCCCGCCAACCAAATAGGCCACGGCAAACAGCGCGATGTTCACGCTCCAGTTGTTATCAGTGGCGGCGAGAACCATTGGCACAACCATCGGCGCGATCGCACCGCCCGCGTTACCCATCATGTTCATGCTGCCCGCCAGCGCCCCGGCATGCCGCCCTCCCACGTCCATGCACGCCCCCCACGCACCAGGCATCGCCAGGTCGTTGCACAAAGCGGCAAGACCGATGGCAAGCACCGACGCAAGCGGCGCTTTCATCAGCATCGAGATCAACAGCATCACCCCGGCGAGCGTCAGGCCGATCACGCCCAGCCAGCGCCGTGTTCGGGCGATGCTGCCAAGCATGCGATCCAGTCGCGCCGAGAACATCCCGGCGGTCACGCAGCCAATGCCGCCGAAAAACAACGGCACACAGGCCAGCAGCGCACGCTCCATTTCCGTGAGTGTGGTGAACTGCTCCTTCAGATAAGTCGGAAACCACGTGATGTAAAAGTACCACGCATAGGACATGCAGAAGTACTGCGCCCACAGCATCCAAACCGTGCGCGAGGCAACCAGTCGCCCCCACGGCATGGCATGGTTGCCCGGCGGTTCGGTTTCACCGATGTGCGCAAGCTCCGCAGCGTTCACCGCAGGATGATCTTTGGGATGATCGCGGAACCAGCGGAAGAATGACAGCGCCCACACCACCCCGAGCATCCCGAAAATCAGAAACACCCACTTGTAGTGCAGCCCGAGGCCTGCCTTGCCTCCGCCGCCGCTCGCAAGCATCCACCCCACCAGCAACGGCGTGAACGCCCCGCCCCACCGTGCACTGAGCCAGAGAATCCCCTGCGCTTTGACGCGCTCGGACATCGGAAACCACAGCGTAAACGCTTTGGTCAGATTCGGAAAACACCCCGCCTCACCCACACCAAACAGAAACCGTGACACCACCAGCGAACCAAGATTCCAGGCCCAGCCAGTGGCGACGGTAAAGATCGACCACATCGAAACCACCCGCATCAGCACCCTCCGCGGCCCGATGCGATCCCCCAGCCACCCGCCGGGAATTTCAAACAACGCATACGCCCACCCAAACGCCGCAAACGCATAGCCCATCTGTGTCTTCGACAGCCCCAGTTCCTCCTGCATCAATGGCGCAGCCTGCGAGATGCAAACTCGGTCAATATAAGTGATCACCGCCAGCGTGACGGCAAAAAACAGCACCACCTGACGGGCGCGGGAAGGTCGGAGGGTGGATTCCATGAGCGGTTGGGTAAACGCGCATGCTGCCACGCGGCCTGACTCAACGTCAACTCCTCAAACATTCCATCAAGGCTCCCCCACCGTCGGATGCGGCACCACAATCGCGCTCGCTTTCACCGCCCGTGTCAGCACTTCCTTCGGCTGCTTGCCGCTGGGCACCAGCTCATGCGCCATGCCCTGGTAGCGCAGCGGTTTGTAGCCCAGCGCCAGCAGCGCATCCAGGGGCGCCTGCTTGAGGCCGGGCTTCCAGTAGTCAGGCGCACCGCCCGTTTCATAGTAGTAGATCCAGGTATGCTGCGGGTCATACCATCCAGCGCACAGGATCACGTGCCGATGCGGAATGTTCAGCACATCACCCGGCTGCAGCTCCTGCGCGCTTCCAAGCTCCGTGCACACCGCAGGAAGCTGGCTGGTATCATGCACGCTTGGCAGTTTTAAACAACGCGACACGAAACCCGAGCAGTCCACTCCTGCGGCCATGCTGCTCACAGCCACATTGTCGGCTCGGCGTTTTTCCGGCGATGACACATCACCACCCGCGCTCCCACTGGCAATGGCGAGATCAAACGAGGCCGGATCATCAAAGCCTCCCCACTTGTACGGCACACCGCTGTTCACCTCTCCCGGCACCCACCAACCCTTGCGGTCCTGCTGCGGTTCGTGAGTCACATCCGGCGTGTTGACGAGGACGCCTGCCTTGTCCTTCCCATGCAGGATGTTGCGCGCAAACGGCCGCCACGCATGATTCGCATACCCTTGGGCAATCGCCATCGCCTCATCCGGCGTGACCTGCGAAGGCGCGGAGGGATCTCCAGGAATCAGCGTCGGCGCTTCGGCGGCAGGTTTCTGCAGCGATTGGCAGCTCGTCATGAGCAGCAGCAGGACGGGGAGGACACACTTCATCGACGGATGATGCGAGGTCCGCCTGCCGGGTCAACCAATTGCGCCTGTTCATTGAGTTGACCTGCCCGTTCTCGATTGCAGACTGCGCGCCATGCCCTCCCGCCTCCGCCTCGCGGCCTCCCTGCTGCTGGCCACGTTCGCCCTGCGAACGGATGCCGCACCCGCCAAACCTTCCACACGCACCGCCCTCGTCATCGGCAATGCGAAGTACGAAGCCGCCGTGGGTTCGCTGCGCAACACCGGCAACGATGCCAAAGCCGTGGCCAAAACCCTGCGCGACCTCGGCTTCGCGGTGATCGAGAAACACGACGTCACGCGCGATCAACTGCTGCGCGCCGTGGTGGACTTCCGCGCCACATTGACCAATGCCGAAGTCGGCCTGTTTTACTATGCAGGCCACGGCCTCTCCGTGGCAGGCTCCAACTACCTGATCCCGATCAAATCCAGCTACTCAGCCGAAGGTGCCGACGACGTGACCCTGCGCCTGCTGGCAGAAACAAAACTCTTCAATGTCGAGCAGGCCGTGGCCGACATGAAATCCTCCGGCGCGAGTTGCAACCTCGTCATTCTCGACGCCTGCCGCACCACCGCCGTCGCACGCACCGGACGCACCCGTGACGCCACCAGTGCCGGCGGTCTGAGCGAGATGAAACCACCCGCCGGATCGCTCATCGCCTTCGCCACCGATGCCGGACAAACCGCCCTCGATGGCGACGGTGCCAACGGCCTCTACACCGAAGAACTCCTCAAAAACCTGCGCACCCCCGGCTTGACGGTTGAGCAGGTCTTCAAACGCACACGCGCCGGTGTGCTCGAACGCTCAGACGGCGGGCAGATTCCCGCCGAATACTCACGCCTCGTCGGGGATGACATCTTCCTCGCCGGTCAGGCTCCTGCTCCGCCGCCACCACCAATGGCAGCAGCACCTGTGGCCGAATCTCCACCCGCCCCGGTTTCAGCACGCGGTCCAGACTCACCGCCAGCACCACCCTTGCCGACCTTGAAGGAAATCTCAAAGCTGGCCACCGCAGGCAAGGCCCGGGAATGTATCGAAGCCTTGCAGCAGCTCTCAAAGGCCAAAGGCCCCGGTGATTATGCCTCGCAACCCATCGAAGTACTGCTGGAGCGCGTCAAAGATGACCTCAAAGACGCCACCACCACATCGCCCACCGTCGAATCCGCCGCCAGCACCTGCGAACTCATCCTCCAAGCCCTGCGCGACTGCCTGCCACCTGATCACGAGAGTAAGATCCCCTTCACCGCCAAGGCTCTGAACCGTCGCGGCGATTCCCTCCTCCTGCTCGGCCGCGCGGATGAAGCCCTCGACGCCTACAACGCCGCCCTGCCTCTCACCCCCGACGATTCCTACATCCTCTACAACCGCGGTCGCGCCCACCTCGCCCTCGGCAGCACCGCCGAAGCCAAAGCTGATTTCACAGAGGCCGCGAGCACGAAGTACCATCAGCTCAAAGCCCGCAAACTTGCTGAAGAAGCACTCGCGAAACTGAAGTAGATTGTCTCACTCCTCCCAGCCGATCTTCTCCCGGTTCGCCAGATAGAGCAGGCCCATGAAACGCGCATGGGCGATCAGAAAATAGGCTGACACCGAGCTGGCGATCAAAGCACGCACAAACGTGGCCTGACCAGCAGGCAGCGCATGCCACACCGTCTGAAACGACAGCGGCACGAGCACCAGTGCCGCTCCGCAGAGCATGAAGGACGCACCGCTTTTGATGATCGCCGGCAGGATACGATGCGGCAGAACCTGCGAGAAATTGTTGAAAACCACCAGCGCCAGCGTGCCCATGCAGAAGTACTCGCAGCCAAGCGCCGCCATGATCTGACAAGCCAGTTCACGCCACTCGGGATAGGACGACATGATCTCACCAACCGCAAAAACTGGCACCCATGCGATGCACGCCAGCCCCGCCATGCTAAGAAGTGAGGACCACAGATCATCGGTGTCCACCGAGGTGTTCTGCCACTCCTCCTTGCCCCACCCAATCAGCGTGTGTTCAATGATGGTGAAATAGCAGCGCACAATGACTCCGACCAGCGCCAGTGCGGCAAAGATGATACGACCAGAAATCAGCACCCGCCCGCTTTGGAGAGTGCTGATCGTCACCAGCACCAAAAATCCCGCCGCACACAGTACCACGAGCAAAAACCAGCTGATGCGCGCCAACGGGTAGCGCAAGGCATCAACACCAGCTGGAGTCGGGCGTGTTTCTTCGGTCATCAGCGCTTTTATCCAGCGCCTCACGGTTTGTCAGCAGAAATATGACAGGGTCGACTCTCTATTCTTACTCATGCCACGTCCTCACCACGCGCTCGATGCCCAGCGCCCTGCCTGCGGCGGCACAGAATCACAGCCGCACCACCCAGCAGCAACAGCAGTCCGCGGGACGGTTCTGGAACGATAAAGATGATGCCTTTGCTGACAAACAACGAAGTGTCCCAACTGAGGCTGCCGATGTCAGGCAGATCAAGGATCGCATCCGCCTCGATCTGGGAACCGATGCCACTGAGCGTGGCGAAATCGATGAGATCGAAATACTGGCCGTAGGCATAAGTGGCACCATGGTCCGTGACATGAATGGTCATCAAACTCGTCAGCTCGAGAGCACCTGAAACATCAAGAGAATCATGCTGCGTGGTGGGATCCTGGTCGGGGAGCGCGTCAATCAGCGCACGCGTTTGAGCGGGTATGAATACAGAGTTTTCCACTCCCAGCGGAGCACTGAGCTGGAGGGTGATCTGCGAGTTGCTGTTGAAGCTGATGTTGCCGTTGATGTTGAGAGTTCCCACCCCATTGCCGAGCGCAGCCCCCGGCTGAATGGCACCGTTCACCAGAATGTCGCCCGAAACAGTGCCGTTGCCGCCGAGGGTGCCCGTGCTTCCCACACTGAGCAAACCGCCCGGTGTGAACGTCTTTTGATTCACATACAAGCCGCCGTCGATTTGATTGAGTGAGGAGAGCTGCACCAGCGTGGCGTTGGCGCCGGTGAGTTCGACGATGGCAGCCTGGCCGATGGTGTAGATGCCTGAGCTGCCGCCAAACGGCTGCAGGTCGATGGACGCGGTGCCGGTGGTGGTGGAGTCCGCCTTCCAGGTGCCGCCGGTGAGTGTGCCGCCGCCGTCGTTTTGCACCAGCACGTTGTCGTCAAAGGTGCCAGCCAGCGAGGTGGTCAGACGAAAGTTTCCTCCCAATACTTCAACGGTGCCCTGATTGTCAAAAGTCCCTACTCCTGCAACGGCCGAAAAACTGCGCCTGGTCGGACGATGTCGTGTTCACGCGCACCGTGCCGGTGGCGGCATTCGTGAACGTCGTGCCGTTTTCCATCTGATAGTCGTTGTTGTCGTTGAACGCGAAAAGGCCGTTGTTGATGAACTGTCCGGCACCGCTCCAGCCCATGTTGTCCGCTGAGTCGTTGGTGACGTTGTGATTGAGGGTCCCATTGTTGACAAAAGTACCGTCGCCGGTGAACAGGCGGTTGAAGGCGTTCTCGACATTGAAGGTGCCGTTGTTGGTGTAGGTGGCTCCTGTGCTGATGCTGATGGTGGAGCTGTCGTTCCAGTTCACCGTGCCGCCGACGTCATTGGCAAAGACACCATCACCGCTCAGGGTGTGTGTGGAGGCCCCTGCGATGTCCAGCGTGCCTTGATTGTGAAACTCCGCCGGTGCTGCCACGGCAATCGCGCCTCCTGTCCATGACACGGTACCGCTTGCATCATTGATAAACGATCCGGTGCCTGCGTAGCCCGTCGCCGAAGCTCCCGAGGGGATGAGGAAACTGCCCTGATTGCGCAGAATGGTGCCGTCCGCAAAGGTGATCGTTCCTTCGAGATGGGTGTAGGTGGCACCCGAAGCATTCACGAATTCACCACCGCCGCTCAAGGTCTTTGTCCCGGCACCCTTCACCGTGAATATCCCCTCATTCGTCAGCGTATGGGCCTGGGTGTTGATCGCCGACTGGTCCCAGAACATGCCATCTCCGCTGATATTAAAGACAAGACCTCCAGCACCCACCAGCAGGTCGCTGGCCACACTGCCATTGCCACTGCTGCTCACGCGCACCTGCCCTCCGTTGGCAGACGAGCCCGCAATTGTCCCGGTCCACTGGCCGGCAATGCCCAGCTGACCGCCATCCGCCGTCCAAACCGCCGCAGCATCACTGGTGCCGCCGGCCGCCACATGCAGAACGCCGGCGTTCGAACGCAGTTCGCTGCCTGCGGCCGCCACAAACGCGCTGCTCACACCCGTGGCATCGCGGTAGATGAAGCTGGCATCAGCTCCGGAGACGGTTTTGACGACGAGGCCGTGGTTCTCAAAAGCGCCATTTGAGGTGATCTGGATGTCGCCACGGTTCTGGAAGTCGAAGGTGCCGTTGTTCTCAAAGGTCGCGCTGCTCGTGATGACGAAGTTGTCATTCGCACCACCGTAGGTGTGGTTGAAGGTGCTGTTGTTAATGAAACGCCCGCTTCCTGTGATCGTCACATTGCCGTCCACCGGACTAAACTCGGCGGTGCCGTTGTTGACAAGGTTGTTGCCGGTGAGGGTCAGGGTGCCACCGCTCAGCGAAAGCATGCCCGTGGCGCTGTTCGTGACCGCCACACTGCCGCTGATCGCTGCTGTGCCGGAGATGTTCATCTGGCCGTTGTTGATGACGGCGGTGTCCGCTTTCAGGGTTCCCGAGGAATTCAGCGTCAGGGTTCCCGTCGCGCTGTTGATGACTGACGCCGTGCCATTGATCGTCGTTGTACCGCTGGTGAATGCCATCAGGCCATTGTTCGTCAGATCGCCGCCAGTCAGCGCCAGCGTTCCAGCAGTGAGTTGAAAAGTGCCCGCGCTGCCGTTTTCAAAACTGCCCGTCCCCTGCACAGTGGTGGTGCTCGTGCTGGCCGCAAGCCGCAGCAGCCCATCATTGCGCAGGGTGTTGCCGTTCAGGTCGAGCGTGACCGCCGCGTAGGCCGACGAACCGAGTTGCAACCCGCTGCCGCTCACCTTGAGGATCGTGGTCGCTGCGGCGGCGGTAAACACGCCCCCTGTGGTGGCAGCGGGGTTCTCGTTGCTGATGATGATCGACCCGCCAGAGCTGGTGTCCGTCACCGCCGTCAGTTCCGTCCAGCGTCCCGAGAATGACAGCGTCCCCCCCGTCGTCGTGGTGAAGGTGCCTGCGGTGGAGCTCCCGCCCGCGATGTTCAGGTGGCCGGCATTCACCGTGATGTTTCCCGTGTTTGAAAAAGTTCCGCCGCTTGAGCTGCTGGCCGGGAAAATATAAGAGGGATCGTTCGAGCCGCTCAAGGAGCCGGACGATTTGAGAATCAGCCCCGCGTTGGTGAAGGACGAACCGCTGTTCTGCAACTGCAAGTCGCCGCCGCTGGCAAATTCATAGGTGCCATTGTTCAGGATCGCCACGGCACCACTGACGACCAGATTGTCGCCACTGGTGGCGGTGGCATGGGAGAAAATGCCGCCGGCATCGATCTGCAAAGTCCCGGTCGAGTTGCTCGTCAGATTGCGATTGTTCGCCGGCACGAAGTTCAGCGTGGCTCCGTTTGGGACGTTGACCACGGCACCATTGTTGATGCCCAGATTGCCCGCATCCCAAGTGTCGCCGTCCGCGAGCGTGGTGTTGCTCGTGATTGTCGTGCCGCCTATGTCCGCAGCTTGTGCAAAAGGTGAGGCGCACCATGCCGCCAAGGCGATGCAGACGGTCAGAGTGACATTGAAGCGTGAGTAAAACATGAGGACAACAAAAACATCCTGGCGGTGGCCACCAGGATGCCGGCATTTTTTTGCTAACTGAAGGGTTTACAAAAAATGATGCCCACGCCCGAACTGTCAAACCACTAGACCTTTACCTTTCACACTCTCTTGTCCCTAAATCCGCCACAGCAGATCACTCATGCCACGTCCTAGCGATCCTCTCAATGCTCAACGCCTTGCCCGTGGCAGGATCAATCGTGATCAGGGCGCCATTCACCCGCACCGCTCCACTCCCCACACCAAAACGTGTGGGCATCATGCTGTGGAATCGTTCGAGCACCGGCTCGATCTGGCTGCCAATCACACTGTCCATCGGGCCGCACATGCCGGCATCACTTTGAAACGCGGTGCCTTTCGGCAGCACACGCTCGTCGGCGGTGGGCACATGCGTATGGGTGCCGACGACGGCAGAGACTTTGCCGTCCAAATGCCAGCCCATGGCGACTTTTTCACTGGTGGCCTCAGCATGGAAATCCACAAAGATCACCGGCGTTTCCTCACGCAGCTTTTCCACGCATGCCGTGATGGCCGGGAAAGGATTGTCGAGTTGCTGGTTCATGAACGTTCGCCCCTGCAGGTTCACCACGGCCACTTTGCACTTCTTCGATTCCAGCACCACGAAGCCGTTGCCAGGTGTCCCTTCGGGGTAGTTCATCGGCCGCAGCATGCGCGGCTCATCGGCCAGATAGGGCACGATCTCCCGCTGATCCCAGATGTGGTCGCCGCTGGTCACCACCGCCGCGCCGGCACGCATGAGGCTGATGGCGATCTTCGGCGTGATGCCTCGACCTCCAGCGGAGTTTTCACCATTCACGACAATGAAGTCGAGCTTCAGCTCCTCCTTGAGCACCGGCAGCAGCAGGCCGACCGCCTTGCGCCCCGGCTCACCCACCACATCGCCCAAAAAAAGGAGGCGAAAGAGTCCATCCGCACTGTCAGCCGTGTTGTCATTCATCGTGGCGCTACATAGTAGATGATGAAGGCGGGGATCAAGTCTAGGATGCACTTTATGATGATGAAAAGAATGCTGCGCCGCTTCTCGCTGCCGGTCATGCTCGCGTCCGTAATAACGACGGCGGGCATGGCGCAAACGATCGCGCCCGCACCCATCCCCGCTGCGCCTTTGCCCCCCGCTCAGGTGACACCGGCCCCCGCGTCGCAAGCGCCGCCCTCTGTCCCCGCGATCCCACCAACACCGACCTCACCTGCGCCGGCAGCCCCACTCAGCCCCCCGCAAGTGACCCCGGGCCCCATGTCGGCAACGTCCCCATCTGCCCCCGCGATCGAACCAGCTCAGCCCGCCCCGCCTCCGCCCCCACCGGCACGTCTGGACCGCCTGAGCTCCCTCGGAACTCCGCCCGACTGGCTCAAGCTGCAGTCGTTTCATCAATCACTCACCCGCAGCGAATTCGAAGCCGCCATACGGGATGTTTACTCCGACGGCTCCCCCTTCCCTCCGCCGTGGAATCTCGAAGTTGATGGGGTGGTCATCAAGACGGGTGATCCCCTCAAACCCGAAGCACGCATCGCCTTCGCCACCCGCCCCGAAGCACCTCTGACAGGCACACGCACCTGGAGAGCTGCCGCCGAGATGCCCCCGCTCAAAGGCCGGCCCCTGCTCAGCGACATTCACATTGCCATCGACCCCGGTCACATCGGCGGCGGTTTCGCCCAGATGGAGGAGCGCATGCTCAGCTTTGCCCCGGGCGAATCCATCCAGGAGGGTGATCTCACCCTTACCACCGCTCAAGTACTCGCCGAACGTCTCAAGGCTCTCGGGGCCTATGTCTCCCTCGTGCGCGACCGTGCCGAACCTGTGACACCTCAGCGTCCCTCCGATTTCGTCGTACAGGCGCGTCAAATCCTCGTCGATGCCGGCTTTCCGATGCCCCAGGACAATTACAGCGGTGTCACCGGCGATGCAAAAATCCTCACCGTGCAGTGGCAGAGTGAAAAACTGTTTTACCGCGTGAGCGAAATCCACGCCCGTGGCCAGAAGGTGAACGCCACCATCAAGCCTGACGTAGTGCTCTGTCTGCACTTCAACGCCGAAGCCTGGGGCGACGCCGCCGCACCGCAGTTTTCACCGATGAATCACATGCATGTGCTCGTGAATGGCTGCTACTCACCTCTCGAGCTCGAGCAGCAGGACGTGCGCTTCGAAATGTTCCACCGGCTCTTCTCACGCATTCATCAGGAAGAACTGCCGCTCGCAGATGCCGTCGCCAATGGCATGCGCCTGGCCACCGGCCTGCCAGCCTACGTTTACACCACGCCCAATGCCCGCCACGTCGGCACGAACTCCTATGTTTATGCACGGAATCTGCTGGCCAATCGCATCTATGACTGCCCAGTCGTTTACCTCGAACCCTACGTCATGAACAACGAGGAGACCTACCACCGCCTGCTCCGCGGTCATTTCCTCGGCCGCACCCTCATCGCAGGGCGGCTGCAAACCAGCGCCATCGAGGACTACGTGCAGGGGGTCGTCAAAGGCATCGTTGAATACTATCAAAAGCACCGTCAGCCATGAAGGTTCTCATCGCAGGTTGTGGATTCGTTGGCGAGCGCATCGCCGATCTCCTTCATGCCGCCGGGCATGAGGTCATCGGTCTGACGCATTCGCCCGAATCCGCCGCACGCCTCGCCTTGGTCAAACCCTGGTGCACAGAATCGTGCGACATTTCAAACAGCACTGCAGTCATAGCACTCGCTGCCAAGCTCAACGCAAGCAGCATCGACTCCTTCATCCACTGCGCCAGTTCCGGCCGTGGTGGGGCAGAGATGTACCAGGCCGTCTATGTCGATGGCATGCGGCATCTCACCCAGGCATTCCCCACCGCCTTTCCGCTCTACACCAGCAGCACCAGCGTTTACCCGCAGGTGAATGGCGAAATCGTCGATGAAACCAGCTTCGCCGACCCTGACCGCGACACCGGCCGCTTGCTGCGCGAAGCTGAAAACATCGCCCTGAATGCCAAAGGCGCTGTCGCTCGACTCGCCGGCATCTACGGCCCGGGTCGCTCCTTTGTTCTGAAGAACCTGCTCGAAGGAAAGGCCGCCATCGAAGGTAATAATGGGCAGGGTCGCGTCCTCAATCAAATCCACGCCGATGATGCTGCCGCCGCTCTCGTACACCTCGTCACGCAGCGCCTGGGAGGCATCTACAACATCGCCGATGACGCCCAGATGACGCAGCGGCAGTGCCTGGAACGTTTGTGCCCGCTCTTTGGCGTCAAACTGCCAGACACTCGCGAGCCTGACCCCAGTCGCAAACGCGGCTGGAGCCACAAGCGAGTCTCCAACACCAAGCTTCATGCCTCCGGCTGGGCGCCACTTTACCCAAGCTATTTTGATGCCCTGCGTGACGATCCCGACCTCGCATCCTCCATCCTCGATCTCGTTCAAACCACCGGCGAAGCGCCCCCGCCCCGCCAGCCCAATATTTTGCTGATCGGCCTGATGGGTTCGGGCAAAACCACCGTGGGTCGCATCGTTGCGCAGATGATCGGCTTCCAAATCGTCGACACCGATCACCTCATCGCCGACACCGTCGGGAAAAGCATCCCCGAGATTTTTGCCACGGAAGGTGAGGCCGCATTCCGTCTGCATGAATCCGCTGCGTTGCGTTCGCTGCTGGGCAAACGTGGCTGCGTCATTGCCACCGGCGGCGGCATCGTCACCCAGCCCCGCAATCTGGCCATCCTTCGTCATCTCGGCTACATCGTCTGGCTGGACGCCGATCCTGAACGCCTCGCTCGCCGTACGGCGATGAATACCAATCGCCCGCTGCTCAACGGCGAGGAAAATCCCAAGGCCAAGCTCGAACGCCTTCTGACCGAGCGCAAACCGCTCTACAAAGGCCTCGCCGACCTGCGCATCAAAACCGCTGAACTCACGCCTCAGGAAACCGCATACGGCGTCATGGAAAGTGCCCGCGTCTTCTTCGCCCGCAGGCAAAAACTCGAATCAGTGGGCTGACAAATTCAGCTCCAGCTGATCCTCCGCTCCCAGCGCCCGCGCATCATGCCCGCGCAGCCGCAGCTCCGCCGCAAATTCACGCGTCGAGCCATGCACCAGATAAATCCGCCGCGGCTTCACCTGCTCAATCGTTTCATGCAGTTCAGGATGATCCGCATGATCACTCAGCGGCAGCGCCAGATCGACCCCATACCGATACTTGGCGCTCGGCTGAATGGCCCAGCCCGATAGCATCGCAGTCCGCATCTTGGGCAGATCGAGTTTTGATCCCGGGGGAAACACCAGCACATGCCCTGCGACCTCGTCGGCCTGGAACAGCCGCCATTGCGGCAGTTTCCCCAGATGCGGCACCAGTACCTCCGTGATCTGCGCCACACTCGGATGCACCATCACCGTCAGGCCCTCATCGCACAGCGCGCAGAGAATTTCCTGTGCCTTCCCCAGCGAATACCCCAGCAGCACCGGGATGCCCCCTTCACGCAGCGTGTCACGCACAAACGCCAGCATCTGGGCGATCACATCCTCCGCCGGTGGAAATCGATACTTGGGCAGTCCAAACGTCGTCTCCATGATCAGCGTGTCCGCCTGCATCAGCTCGCAGCGCTCCGCACTCAGCCCCTGCCGCAGCTTGTAGTCACCCGTATACAGCAGCGTCGCCCCGTCCGCCTTGCGCGTCAGATGCAGCATCGCCGAACCCGTGATGTGCCCTGCCGGCAGCAGCCTCATCTCCCAGCCCTCCCACTCAAACACCTCCCGCATCTGTGGTGACACCACCTTCCCCGATTTCTTCACTGATTTCCGCACCACCATGAGCTGATGCGTGATCTCCGAACAAATCGTCAGCCCATGCCGCGCCACATGGTCGCTGTGCGCATGCGAAACAAACGCCCGCTCCCTCCCAAAATGCGGATCCAGCCACAAATCCGCCTCCGGCAGATAAATGCCGCGTGGATGCGTGACTTCGATGAGCAGGGGCATGAATGCTGAGCAATTTACGCTTGAGCGCCGCCACTGTCGCCACATTCTGCCTCAAACACCGTGTCAGCCCAAACCAGCATCAGCCTCACCCCCAAACAACACGACCTGCTCGTTCGGAGCCTGGAGTTCTTTGAACGGCATATCATCAAGCGCGGCACCCAGTTATTCGCGCGTCAGGCCGTGCGGCAGGTGGAATGGGTGGAGCCGGACGTCTTTCTGCAGGCAGACGTTCAGGGCGGACAACTCTACACGGTCACACTCGAATTCACCCCCGACGGCATAGAGACCTCCTGCACCTGCCCTTATGAAGTGGACTGCAAGCACGCCGTCGCCTTGATCCTGCTTCTGCAGGTGCAGTCCGTTGCAAGTGTCGTCTCTCAAACCAAGACGCCAAAACCGGCCAAGCCGGCCAAAACCACCGTCGTCCAGCCTGATGCGGATTCCTTCGCTGGCCGGGCCGCCGCACGACTCGGCATCACCCTCACCGCCTCCCAGTTGAAATTTCTCCAGCAGGCATCGGTCTGGTGGGAGCGCAGGCAGAACGTCGTGTCACAGCCGGATCTGTTCAACCTCTGTGGTCGGCAAAGCTACTGGGGCTATGGCCAGGTGCAGCTCTGGCCCACGAATCATCCACCTGTCGATGAAACCGAATTCTTCGCGTGCCTGGCTGCGGCGCTGGATGCCTGCCAGCTCTCGATGCCTGCTGCTTTGGCCGGGCTGGTTGATCCAACGGTGTTGCAGCGGCTTCTCCACAAATGGGAGCGTCTCAGACAAATCGACGAATGGCGCAAGCGCCTCGGCTCATGGCATGAGCCGCAGTTGCATCTGGCCACCGAGGCTCCGGAACTGCGTCTCATGCTCCATGCCAAAGGCGCTCTCATCCAGGTGCGCCATCCGGGAGAGGCCGAATTTGGCAAAGCTTCGCAGAAACTGCTCAAGCAGTTTTGGGGGGGCTCCACTCACTACGGCAATGGCCCCCAGAACCTCCTCAGCGCCGGCTCCAACCTCGTGCTGAAGGCTGCCGTCCAGCAATATGGAGATCTCCGCTCCACCGACATCGAGCCGCTCTCAGACTCGCTTGCCAAGAGCCTCGGCCAGCTCATCTCCACGCCGCAGTTGTTTCAAACTCACGTCGTCACCCTCACTGGAGACCCCCTGCCCATCATCGACGAACCCTTGCGCTGGGATCTGCAGCCCCCCGCCACCTCAGGGGGCGACTACGAGCTGCGCATGTTCGATGAAGAAGGCCGCACCCCGCCGCCACCTCTCGCCATCGTGCCAGGGTTCCCCATGCGTTACGTCACCCATGAGTCCGTGTTCCCCGTGAATTACTGGCCCTTCGGCCATGACTCCATGCACTGGCCGGTCCACATTCCTGCTGCGGCGCTGGAAACCAAGGAAGGCGTCAGCGCCCTCGCCAAACTCGGCCTGCCTGTGCCACAGCGCCTCGAAGGCCGCGTGAAAATCATCCGCGCTGAGATTGACGTACGCTGCAAGCTCCACCGTTATCCTCAAACCAGTAGTGACTACCTGCATGTGCATGCGCAGGCCAGATTCGGCGGCGTGCAGAATCCAAGCCTCTGGACTGGCACGAACTGGTCCGCCTCCCAACGCTTCAACCAGAGAGAAATACCCCCGTCGGATGAAATCGTGCAGCTCGACAGTTCCCACCTGCCCGCCGCTGGCTCATGGCTGGCGCAATGGCCTCTCAGGCCCGTTTACAGTGCCATTAATGACCAGTGGCTTGAACAACGCATTCAAGGCAAGGACTGGCCGGATCAATTTCTCGCCTGGCTCGACCGTCGTCCCAAAGGCCTCATCGTTGAGCTCGATGCCGAACTCGCCAGCCTGCGTGATGGCAAAGTCGCCGGTCATGTACGCCTCGACATCGAGGAATCCAAGACCGGCATTGACTGGTTTGACCTCAGCGTCGCTCTGGATGTCAGCGACAGCACCCTGACCCAGGAAGAAATCGATCTGCTGCTCAAAGCCAAGGGCAAATGGGTGCGCCTCCCAGGCAAAGGCTGGCGCAAACTCGAATACCAGCTCACCGAGGCGCAGTTGCAGGAACTCGCCGAACTCGGTCTCGCCGCGCATGATTTCAGTGCGGAGAAGCAGCGCCTGCACGCCCTCCAGCTCGGCGGTCTCGCCGGGAAGGACACCACGCTGCTCAGTGCGGAGCGCGTCGCACAGGTGCGCCGCCGCGTTGAGGAAATTCAGACCCGCGTCACTCCGCAGTTGCCAGACGGCATCACCGCCACGCTGCGCCCCTATCAGACCGAAGGCTTCCACTTCCTCGCCTATCTCACGGCCAACCGCTTCGGCGGCGTGCTGGCAGACGACATGGGCCTTGGCAAAACTCTCCAGACACTCGTCTGGATCGCCTGGCTGCGCGGTGAGCAGCAGATGCAGGAGCCACTGCTCGTCATCTGCCCCAAGTCCGTGCAGGACAACTGGCGCAGCGAGGTCTCCCGCTTCTTCCCCCAGCTCAGCGTCGAGGTGTGGAACCGTGCCAGCGCAGGAAAGACCGGCCTCGATGGCAAAACCGACCTCCTCATCATTCACTATGCCCAGCTTCGCATCCATGAAGACCTGCTGCGCAAAATCGAATGGGGCGCGGTCATCCTCGATGAAGCGCAGGCCATCAAAAATCCCACCTCCCAAAACGCCCAGGCTGCATGTGGATTGAAAGCAAGGCACCGCCTTGCCCTTACCGGCACGCCCATTGAAAACCGCCTGCTCGATCTCTGGTCCATCTTCGCCTTCGCCATGCCCGGCGTCCTCGGCACCCGCTCCGCCTTCACCAAAAACTTCGATGGCAGGGACGATCCACTCGCCCGACGTCGCCTCGCCGCCCGCACCCGCCCCTTCCTGCTGCGCCGCACCAAAAACGAAGTCGCCCGTGATCTGCCCGACCGCGTGGAGGAAGATCTCAGCATCGAACTCGAAGGCACCCAGGCCGCCTTGTATCAGGCCGAGATCAAACGCGCCCGCGCAGAGCTGTTGAAAGCCGAAACCAGCAAACAGCTCGACAAACTGCGCTTCAACATCCTCACCAGCCTGCTGCGCCTCCGGCAGATCTGCTGCCATCCGCGCCTGCTCGGCCTTGAGGCCATCGCCACCAAAAAGGGCCGTAAAAAAGCCGCCGAACCCGCCAGCGAGAGCGCCAAAGTCTCCGCGCTTTTGGAACTGCTCGAACCCCTCATGGAAGAAGGCCAGAAGGTGCTCGTCTTCTCCCAGTTCGTCGAAATGCTCGCCATCATCGAGGCGGAGATTCAGGAACGCGGCTGGCAGTCCTTCAAGCTCACCGGCCAGACCGAAGACCGCGGCACACTGGTCAATGAATTCCAAACCCACGCCGGTTCCGCCACCTTCCTCATCAGCCTCAAAGCCGGCGGCTTCGGCCTCAATCTCACCGCCGCCAGCTACGTCGTCCTGTTTGATCCCTGGTGGAATCCCGCCGTCGAAGCCCAGGCCATCGACCGCACCCACCGCATCGGCCAGCAGCAGACCGTCTTCGCCTACCGCCTCATCGTGAAAAACAGCATCGAGGAAAAAATCCGCCTCCTGCAAAAGCAAAAAGGCTCCCTCGCCAACGACATCCTCGGCGAGGAAAACTTCGCCCAGGCCCTCACCCTCAAAGACTTTCAGTTCCTGCTCGGTGGAGAGGACTGAGGCTCACCGACGAATCAGGGAGGCATGGAAACCAAATGAGGCGCAGGGCATGAAGTTGCAAGGCCGGGCATCCGGCCCCAAGAATGCGCATGGCCTCCCTCGCCGATCAACTCACCTCTCTTCTCGGTCCTGACCGCGTTTCCATCACGCAAACCGACATCGCCACTCACAGCACGGACAAATGGTTCGCCTCGAACCCGCCTGACGTCGTCGTCCATGCCGAATCCACCGCCGAAGTCTCCGAGGTGCTGCGCTTTGCCAACGCAAATAAGATTCCCGTCACTCCCCAGGGTTCACGCGTGGGCTATGTCGGTGGCTGCGTGCCCTTGCAGGGCGGCATCGCGCTTTCGGTCGCCCGAATGAACAAGATCAAGGAGATCACCCTCGCAGACGGCGTGGCAGTGATCGAACCGGGCGTCATCACCGGCCATCTGCAAAGCGAAGTGCGCAAACTGGGCTGGTTCTATCCGCCCGACCCCGCATCCCTCAAAGAATGCTCCCTCGGCGGTAACATCGCCACAAACGCAGGCGGTCCACGCTGCCTGAAATACGGCGTCACCCGGCACTACGTGCTCGGCCTTGAAGCGGTGCTGGCAGACGGCTCCATCGTGAAGGCGGGCGGACGCTGCCACAAAAACAAAACAGGCTTCGACCTCGTCGGCCTCATGGTCGGCAGCGAAGGCATGCTCGGTGTCGTCACCGAGGCCACCCTGCGTCTGATCCCGCATCCGCCCATGCGCGCGATGCTTTCCGCAGGCTTCAACTCCTTCGCCGAAGCCGCGAATGCCGTGCAGCGCATCCTCGGCAGTGGGTTCCTGCCCAGCGCCCTCGAAATCGCCGACAAGTTCACCCTCCGCGCCGCCCGCGAGTATCTCGGTGCCTCCGTCACCCCGGAAGGCGATGCGCATCTCCTCGTCGAGATCGACGGCCAGGCCGATTCAGTGAAAGGAGAAATCGACCAACTAGCGAAACTCGTGGAAAGCCTCGGTAGCATCTGCCTGAACAAAGCCATGGGCGATGAGGCCTGCGAAGCCTTCTGGAAACTGCGCCGTGAATTCAGCTACAGCCTGCGCAACACCGGCCTGATCAAACTGAACGAAGACATCGTCGTGCCACGTGGTCGTTTGGTGGATCTGGTCGATTTCGCAGAGACCCTCCAAAGCGAAACCGGCTTCCCCGTCGCCTGCTTCGGCCACGCCGGCGATGGCAACATCCACGTCAACATTATGGTCCCCACCATGGACGATCCCGCCATCCGTGAACGCGCCGAGGTCGCTCTCGACAAACTTTTCCATCAAGTCATCGCCTGGAACGGTGCCATCACCGGCGAACACGGCATCGGCATCGCGAAAAAGCGCTGGTGGCGTGAGGCGGTCACTCCCGCCGCACATGAAACCCACCTGCGCATCAAGGCCGCGCTTGATCCCAACGGCATTCTGAATCCCGGGAAGTTTCTCGGCTGAAGCCGCAAGCCTGCAAGATCACTCCTTCGAACTCTGTTCCAATTCAACCACCATGACCAAACTGCTCATCCCGACCCTGCTGCTCGCGCTGCCCTTGTGCGCGGCTGATTTGAAGTTCAAAAAGTTCACCCTGACCGAGGAATTTGTAGCCGAAGGCGCGCACTTTGCAGATTTCGATCATGACGGTCAGAACGACGTCTGCTCAGGCCGCTTCATCTGGAAAGGGCCGGAGTTCAAGGAACGGATTGAGTTCGCCCCCAAGTTCGAAAAAGAGCCCTACGATCCGGCCAAGGGCTACAGCGATTTCTTCCTGACCTACACCTATGATTTCAACGGTGACGGCTGGAGCGACATCATGGCCTATTCCTGGCCGGGCAAGGAGACATGGGTGTTTGAAAACCCGCAGAACAAAGGCGGTGAGTGGAAGCGCCACACGATCTTTGATGTCACGGACAATGAATCCCCCGATTTCAAAGATGTGAACGGCGACGGCAAGCCGGAACTCCTCTGCCACACCGGCGGGCAGCTCGGTTATGCCGAGATCGACTGGGCGAATCCCTTCGGCAAAGCCCGCTTCCGCCCCATTTCGCCAAAATCTGCCGAGAACGACAAAAAATACTTCCGCTACACCCACGGCTATGGCGTTGGCGATGTGAATGGCGACGGCCGCCCTGACATCCTCGACAAGGAAGGCTGGCGTGAACAGCCAGCCGACACCAAGGCCGACAGCGACTGGGTGTTTCATCCTCAGCTCTTTACCGTGGCAGGTGGCCGCGGCGGTTCCTTCATCCTCGTTTACGATGTGAACGGCGACAGTCGCAACGACGTGATCAGCAGCTATGACGCACACGGCTACGGCTTCGGCTGGTTCGAGCAAAACGCCGACGGCACCTTCGCCGAGCACAAACTCATGGGAGCCACCGTCGAAGAAAGCCCGGTGGGTGTGAAATTCAGTCAGCTCCACGCCATGCAACTCGCCGACATGAACGGCGACGGCGTCATGGACGTCGTCACCGGCAAGCGCCGCTGGGCCCACGGCCCCCTGAAGGACGACGAGCCGAATGCAGCACCAGTGCTCTACTGGTTCGAAATCAAACGCAGCGGCAAAGAAGCGCAGTTCATCCCGCATCAGATCGACGACAACAGCGGCGTCGGCACCCAGGTGACTCCAGGCGACGTCAACAAGGACGGCAAAATGGACGTCGTCATTGGCAACAAGAAGGGCGTCTTCGTCTTCTTGCAGGAGTAATCAACTCAGTGCAACACATCGCCCGCGTGCAGCGGGTGCCCGCGCAGGAAGTCGGCGGCAGACAAACGTCTGCCGCCTTCTATTTGGACCTCGCTCAAATTGAGCAGGCCGTTGCCACAACTTACCAAAATGCCGTCGGCATTTGCGCTCACAATCATACCCGGTGCCGGACAAACCTCCGCATTGGCGATGACCTGCGTACGGTGAATCTTCATCTGCGCCTCCTTGAGCAGGCAGGAAGTTCCCGGCCAGGGGGTGAAGGCGCGAACGAGACGGTCAAGTTCAATGGCGGGACGCGTCCAGTCGAGTCGGCCGTCCTGACGGGTCAGTTTACGCACGTGAGTGACTTTGGATTCGTCCTGTTTTTCACGCGGTGGGTTTCCAGTGGCCAGAAGATCCAGCGCTTCTTCGAGCGCGGCAGGGGCCCGCTGCGCGAGCTTGTCATGCAGACTTCCGCCCGTTTCATTGCAAGCAATGGCAAGACGATGCATCAGGAGGATGTCGCCAGTGTCGAGGCCTTCATCCATGAACATGATGGTGATGCCGGTTTCGGTGTCGCCGTCACGGATGGCGGCCTGGATGGGGGCGGCACCGCGATGGCGTGGTAGCAGTGAGGTGTGGACGTTCAGGCAGCCGAGAGGCGGCACATCGAGGACGGCACGGGATAGAATCTGACCGTAGGCGATGACGACAGCCACATCGGCGTTGAAGGCTTTGAGTTCCTCCACGGCGTGGCGGATCTTCGGGGGCTGCAGGACGGTGATTCCAGCTGCAAGGGCGCGCACCTTGATCTGCGGCGGGGTGAGCACCTGCTTGCGGCCCACGGGTTTGTCGGGCTGGGTGACGACGCCAACCACTTCGTGTTTTGGCGTGCTGAGCAGCCATTCCAAGGAGGGAAGGCCGATGTCGCCGGTGCCGATGAAAAGAACGCGCATGGTCTGCGGCTAGACCTTCATTTTTTCGAGCTCTTTCCATGCATCAAGCTGCATGACGCCACCTATGATGTCATAGAGCACCTTGGCTGGGGCCTGACTGGCGTCGATGTCGAGGATGCGGTCGCCGGCGTAGTAGTCGAGAATGGGCTTGGTTTCGGCTTCGTAGGTGGCGAAGCGCTGCTGGATGACGGTTTCATTGGCGTCGTCAAAGCGGTTGTCTTTGAGGGCGCGTTTGCGGAGGCGGCGGGCGAGTTCGGTGCGGTCTGGGCAGGAGAGATGGAAGACTTTCAGGACTTCGATGTGGGGTTCCATGAACTTGGCCTGTTCCACGTTGCGGGGGATGCCGTCGAGGACGAGGAAGTCGATCTCTGGTTTAAACTGATGAGAATCAATGCGTTGCTCCAGATTGGAATGCCAGAGTTCGACGGTGACGTCGTCTGGGACCAATTCGCCACGGCTGGAGTATTCGACGAATTTCTGGCCGATTGCGGTGCGGGTGTCGAGGGAGCGAAAGACATCGCCGCAGGCGAGGTGGTGGAAACGGGGGATGCTGCCAAGTACCTTGCCTTGCGTCCCCTTGCCGCTGCCGGGGGCGCCGAGGATGAGGAAGGCTCTGATGCGGGCGGTGTGAGGTGCGGTGGACATGATTTTTAGTGAAGCTAGCACGTTACGATTTTGCAACAACTTGCGCGGCGGCCAATTTCACTTCGTGGACGGACAAATCGGGCATTGAGTGTGTCGGATTCCGCAAAAACTGCACCCAGGGCTGGGGTGGGGACCAAATGGCGGGATCGGTGGGGCCGAACAGGAGCAGGGAGGGGACTCCGCATGCGGCGGCGAGATGGGAGATGCCGCTGTCATGGCCGAAAAAGGCGGTGCAGGTGCTGAGGCGGGTGGCGAGTTCGGTCAGGGGGAGGGCGTGCCAGATGGGATGGCCGGTGGGTTGGATGCCGCGTTCTTGTTCGGCTTCGCCGGTGATGAAGATGACCTCATTATTTGGGAATGAGTTGGCGACTTGGAGCCAGTTTTCGAGGGGCCAGTTTTTCTTTGGGGAGCCGCTGCCGACGTGGATGGCGATGCGGGGGTGGTTGGCGGGTTGGGGCTGGAAGTGGGCGCGGTGGAGGTGTTCGTCTTCGAGGAACATGGCGAGCTTTTCGAGGCCTTGGGCGAGTTGCTTGGAGGCGTGGGGGCCTTCGGGTTTTACGAGGGGGGAGCACTCGATGAGGGTTTTGACGCCGACGCGTTCGAGGCTGGCGCGGAAGTGGCCGTCGGGGTCGTAGAGGAAGGAGACGACGAGGTTGAAGCTGCAGAGGTGTTCGGCGAGGGCTTCGTCGATGGGGGCTGTTTTGGCGAACAGCGGGGCGATGGTGCGGTGCTCGAGGCTGCGGATGGTGTCGGCGAGGCCGGCGGTGCGGGCGAGTTCGGCGATGGCGGGGTAGCCGAGGACTTCGAGGTGGCAGCCGGGGATGGTTTCGCGCAGGAGGCGGAGGGCCGGGAGCGTGAGGATGAAGTCGCCGATGGCGCCGCCACGAATGACGAGGACACGGGGCTGGGGGTGCATCAGTAGTACAGGATGGCCGCTGCGAGGAGGACGACGCCGTAGGCGATGCCGCCGTAGATGGCGAGATTCCAGCGCTGCGGCTTGGCGATGAGGGTGTTCACCCAGTCGCGCATGAGGAAGGGCATGCCGATGAAGAACATGCCGACGATGATCCAGACGTAGGCGAGGATGGGGAGGAGCAGGCGGCTGGTCTGGGGCTGAAGGAAGGCGGCGGTGAGGACGGGGCCGGCGACGAGGAGCATGAGGGAACCGAGGGCGCGGACGGCGAGAAATTCCTTCACGTAGATGAGGACGCCGACGTAGCCGGCGGCGACGATCATCATGAACTTGTCGCGCATGTTGTAGAACTCACCCATGTCCATGTTGGCGAGGGCGAATTCGCTCCAGAGAAAGCCGATGGTGAGGAGGATGAGGCCCCAGACGTAGGTGCGGGGGAAGGCTTTGAGGAAGGCCTGGGTTTTGGCGGTGTTTTTGAGGGCCCAGCCATGGGAGAGGATGAGGGCCAGGGCGACGACGATGCCGGTGCCCTTGAGCGGTATGCCGCCGGTGGGTGCCAGGTGGTAGAGGTAGTCGTAGAGGTCTGGGAACATGCGCGGTGGGCTGGAAAAACGGGTGGCACAGGTGGCGCAGACCCTGCTGGTGCGCAAACGCGTTGTTCTGGATGGGGGGATCCGGAATTGGTTGGCCGCAAAAGGGCGCAAAAAAAGAGGGGAGAAAAAGGGGAGATCCCGAAGGAGTGGTGGTGTTCGGGCGGGGGCCTGTTGAAGCAGGTGCCACCATTCTTGCTGTGGGGTAAGCGGAGAGATGGGTGGTGCGCGAGCGGAGAGACAGGATTAACAGGATGGCATGATTAACGGGATTAACGGAGTTGGGTGGCCGCAAAAAGGCGCAAAAACAGAGGGGAGAAAAAAGGGATTCCTGAAGGGACGGAAGTGTTGCGTGGTGGTGATGGAGTTTGGTCGGGGCCTGATGAAGGAGGTGCTGTGAGGTGAGCGGGAGGGGTGGGTGGTACGTGCGCAGATAGACAGGATTAACAGGATGGCATGATTAACGGGATTAACGGAGTTGGGTGGCCGCAAAAAAGGCGCAAAAAAGAGGGAAAAGAAAAAGGGGGATCTGGAAGGGACGCGGGATTCTGCGGCAGCGAGATCTTTTGCTGCTGTTGATGCGTAAATCTTGGATTGAGGTTGCCTCGGCGCTGGGCAGGGGCAGTTTGAAGGATCGTTCACGCATGAAAGAAAAAAAAGAAACCCTCCCGGCTTGGTACGTGGTGCATACGCGGCCGAAGTGCGAGCATATCGCGGCTTCGCTGATGGTGGGGCTGGAGGGGGTGGAGACGTACTGTCCGCGCATTCGGTTTCAGAAGAACACGCGGCGGGGCAAGGTGTGGTTCGTGGAGGCGCTGTTTCCGAGCTACTTTTTTGCGCGGTTCATTCCGAATGATTCGATGCGGGCGGTGAAGTACTCGCAGAGTGTCATTAAGGTGGTGGATTTTGGGGGGAATTTGACGTCGGTGCCGGACTCGGCCATCGCGGCGCTGAAGGCGGAGATGAAGGACATCGAAATTTGCGAGGTGGAGGTGGGCGTGAAGGTGGGGGATACGGTGGAGCTGACGGAGGGGCCGATGCGGGGGATGAAGGGGATTGTGAATGCGATGCTGACGGGCGTGGAGCGTGTGCGGATTCTGCTGGAGTTTTTGGGACGGGAGAATGCGGTGGAGGTGCCTCTGTCGAAGATATTGACGGAGCATACGCCACGGACAGTGCTTGCGGCGTCGCGGTGACCCGTTCTTCGCTAAAGCTTCGAAGGGCAAGCTGCGCTTGGGTGCCGCTGTCGAAGATTTTGACGGAGCATCAGCCGCGTGCGGTGATGGGGGCGTCGCGGTGAGGGTGGCCTACGGAACACGCGGAACAGACGGAAAATCAGACGAGGGTTGTTCTATTGTCAGTGCTGCTGAAGAGGGAGCCGGATTTGAACCACTGATCCATTCTCCGTAGCAAGACTGCGAAGGATGAACTGGACACTGACTGACACTGATCTTGAGTCGGAATGCGGAATGTATTCAGGCTGAAGAGCAGATTTTTAACCACTAATCGGACGCTAATAAGGCACTAATCAAGGCATTCAGAAATCCGGAATTTTGGATTGGTTTTTTGGGACTGGGCAGCGGGTGGGGGGCTTTGGTTTCGGCAAAGGAATGACTGAGTTTGGAGCTTGGGGAGGCGGTAGTTTTGCTGCTGTATTGCATACCAACCCCATCTTTCAGAATCTGTGACCACGGATCACTCGGATTGACACGGATGACTGAGGCTGAGGCTGACCCGCGCAATGGTTTTGATCCGTGCTGCTCGTGCTATCCGTGGTTCCATCTTCCCTGTTCAGTGAATCATTCCACCCTGGCCTCATAACTCAATGCTCCGGGAGATAGAGCCGGATTTGAACCACTGACTGGACACTGACTGACACTGATCCTGAGTCGGAATGCGGAATGAATTCAGGGTGATGAGCAGATTTTTAACCACTAATCGGACGCTAATAAGGCACTAATCAAGGCATTCAGAAATCCGGAATTTTGGATTGGTTTTTCGGGGACTGGGCAGCGGGCGGGGGGGGCTTTGGTTTCGGCAAAGGAATGGGTTGGCAATGGAATGCCTGAGTTGAGAACTTGGGGAGGCGGTTGTTTTGGCGGGAATTTGCAGCCTGGCCCCTTCTTCTCCTTCCAGAATTTCTGACCACGGATCACTCGGATTGACACGGATGACTGAGTCTGAAGCTGACCCGCTTAATGGTTTTGATCCGTGCTGCTCGTGCTATCCGTGGCTCCATCTTCCCTGTTCAGTGAGTGCCATTTCATTCTGGCCTCATTACTCAATGCTCCGGGAGATAGAGCCGGATTTGAACCACTGACTGACACTGATGCTGAGTCGGAGTCTGGGATTTTGGGAATGAATTCAGCGGTTTGAGAATGAGGAAGGCAGGAATTCAGGAACCGGATTTCTTGGGAGGGGTTTGGTAAAAGATTTGGGGGTAAAAAGATTTTCCCGAACTTTTGGGTTTCTGAATTTTTTACCGCCCATTTTTTACCGCTTTATCTGGGGATCGAAGGACCACCCCTGTATAGATGAGCCGGATTTTAACGGCTGATCCATTCTCCGTCGCAAGACTGCGAAGGATGAATTGGACGCTGAGATGATGCTGATTCAGAATTGGAATCTGGGCGGTGAACGACGGGGATGAGAGGGAAAAGCAGGTCAGGAAATTTCGCCGGAGGCTTTCAAGACGATGTTGCGGAGAGAGGGGCTGATCCAGAAGTGGGCCTCCTGCTCCAGGCGGTCGAGGAGCGGAGCGACTGCGGGAATGAGGGACTGTTCTTTGGCATCTCGAAGAACTCCCAGAAGGCCTATCGTTCGAAGTCCAAGGGAAGACGCAGCGGCGCGGCCAGCCTGCTCGTCCATGAGGACGGCATCGGCCTGTCTTTCGACGGCGAGAGAGAGGGCGGCGACCTCTCCGGCATCCAACCTCGAGGAGGCCGTCAGCGCGGGCAGCAGTTGGAGTGGTGCTGCCTTTTCGATGAAGTGGGGGAAAGCCAGTCCCTGAAACCGTGCATCCTCTGCAGCGAGCCGCTGAAACTCCACGACGACCATGGTGGGAGCCAGGATCCTTCCATACAAAAGCCGCAGCAGCTCCTGCTGCCCGATGAGGCAGAGGTTGAGGACGACTGAGGTATCGGTGACGACGGTCACAGGGTGCGCAGGGCGCGAAGTGATTCCAAATCCTGCGCCCAACGTTCCTCATCATAAGAAGGGATGTGTCGAGCGAAGAGAGTCTGGTCGAAGGCATGACGGTCCATGCCAGCCATGCGGGCAGCCACGCCCCGTGAGACATGACCTGCCGCATAAGCGCCGCAGGCGAGGTCGAGCAAGATTTCGGCCTCGCCCATCTCGGTGAGCGCGGGGTCATCTGGAAGCGTGATGGTCATGGATTGAGGATAATGGAAAAGCAGGCGGAGGCAAGGCAACGTCTGCGGGGCAGGGCGTCGTTCAGGTGGGAATTGCAGGGTGAAGGGCAAGCTGCGCTTGGGGACCCATTCTTCGCTAAAGCTACGAAGCACCTGAACTCAATGCGGCTGGATTGTTTAACGGAGGATACCCAGATGGAGTTTATTTGGCAGCCGTTTGCACGAACTAAGCTTCCCAGATTCCGGCTAAAGCCGGGACTACAAAACGTGTTCTGGCTGGTTTCAGATTTGGGGCGATGCGGAGCTTCCGGAACGGGCTAAAGCCCGAACTACGTACTCAGAGGAGCCGGAAAAGTGCGAGGATGTTATTCGGGAGGGCAAGAGCCCTTGGTGCGGGGCTGGCGGTGTGATCGCGGTGAAAAAGCGCCCGGACAGCTCCTGATACCGGACTGCGCTAGTCGTGGGTGTTTGCCATACGCGCAGAGACGGGTGGGCTGTCGCCACACCCATCCTACGTCCGGACGGGCACGTTAGCTGTTTGTCGCTGATTTTCAGCGCTGTTTCATGGCGGCTTGGAGCATAGAGTCGGTGATGGTGAGTTTTGGGGTGGGGCCGGTGTCGGCGAGCATGGCTTTGGCGAGGAGTTCGGAGAGGGGGCGGAGGATGCTGAAGTGGTCGGCGGCGGGGATCTCGAAGAAACGGACGTGGCGGCGGGAACGGGTTTTGCGCATGAGGCGGAGGGCGTCGATGTTGCCGTCTTCGCCTTCGATGATGAAGGTGGGGGAGCTGAGGCCGTCGAGGCAGAGGATGGGGGCGCGGGGGGTGAGCTCGGCTTCGTTTTCGACATCGAAGGGGAGGATGTCCTGGCCATAGGCGCCGGTGCTGTGGACGGCGCCGAAGGCGACGGTGGCGCGAAGGCCGGTGGTGGAGCCGGCGACGAGGAGGGCGAGGGTGCCGCCGGTGCTGTGGCCGCCGAGGTAGATGCGGGCGGGATCGATGTAGGGCTGCTGCTTGAGCCAGGCGAGGGCGGCGATGACGTCGTCTGCCTCGCCGAGGAGGCCTTCTTTGAAGCCGGGGTTCGTATTTCCGCCGCGGAGGGAGGGGTAGAGCATGAGGAGGCCGGCCTGGCGGAAGGCGCTGGCGGACTGGTCGTTTTCGGGGTCGCCGGGCGGGAGGACGTCGGCGGAGATGCTGTTGCTGAAGCCGCCGATGAGCCAGATGATGGCGGGGTGCTTTTTGCCGTCTGCGGGATCTGCGGAGACATAGGCTGCCATGTCGCCGAGGGGGCCGGGATAGGTGACGAGCTTCATGCCGGTGTCGGGGGCGGGCGGGGCGGCGGGTTCGTTTTCGCGGTCTTTGCGGATGAGGTGGGTGTGGAAGGACTGCCGGTCGCGGGCGTGCTGGAGGGCGCGATCTTTTACGGCGGTGTCGGCCAGAGTGACGAAGTAGGGCTGGAGCATGAGGCCTGCGAGGGCGAGGGACCAAAAGAACACCGCGACGTAGCCGATGATGAGGCCTGAGAGGGCGATGCCGCTGCCGGTGAGGCTGGCGGCCTGCCTGCGGATGCGGGAGCGGCTGATGTGGCCGATGATGACGCCGATGAGGGCGGGGATGCCGAAGGCGATGAGTCCGATGATGCTGAGTAGCAGGGAGGCGACGGCGAGCTTGTCGGTGGAGCGACGATGGGCGACGGGCAGCGGGGGTGGGGTGCTGGGGGACATTGGATGGCGTATAAGCTGGTGGGGAGGTTTTGCCCAAACAAAAGGGTGGGGCTCGTGGAGGGGTGGCGGGTCAAACTGCGGCAGGTGACGGAATCTATTTCATGCCTGATTCCGGCTAAAGCCGGTACTACAGAACAGCGCTGGGTGAGTCGATGGCTTCGGGGCTTTGAGAGGGGTTCATTCGAATTCAGTGCTGTGCAGATGTCAACCCGGCCAAAAGGGAAGGAGGTGGAGTGCTGCGGCATGCTGGGCCTTGCATGTGGCGTGGGGTGGGGTAGCTGATTCTCTGCCCTTTTTTCCTTTTTTCTGCCATGCTTACTCTTCGCGACGTCACCAAGACCTTTAACGCCCGCACGCTGTTTAGCGCTGCGTCGATGACCATCAACTATGGGGAGCGGGTGGCGCTGGTGGGGCCGAATGGGGCGGGGAAATCGACGTTGTTTTCGCTGATTTTGAAGACGGACACTCCGGATGCGGGTGAGGTGATCCGGGATGAGTGGACGACGGTGGGATTTCTGCCGCAGGAGAGTGAGCCGATTGGCAATGAGACGGTGCTGGAAGTGGCGACGGGCAAGGCGGGGGAGATTGAGGCGCTGGAGAAGATTTTGCGTGATTTTGAGGCTGTGGGTGATGTTTCCAGCCCGGAATACTTTGAGGCGCATGCGAAGCATGATGCGCTGCAGGACCCGCAGACTGAGGCGAAGGCGAAGCGCATCCTGAAGGGATTGGGATATAAGGAGGAGGATTTTTCGAGGCCGGCGCGTGAGTTTAGCGGTGGCTGGGTGATGCGTGCGCACATGACGCGGCTGCTGGTGATGGAGCCGGATCTGCTGCTGCTGGATGAGCCGACGAACCATCTGGACCTGCTGTCGCTGATGTGGTTCCGGAATTACCTGAAAAATTATCCGGGGGCGCTGCTGATCATCTCGCATGACCGTGACTTCATGGATGAGCTGGTGCAGCAGGTGTATGAGATCGAGGAGGGCAAGCTGCAGGCGTACCAGGGGAACTACAGTGACTACCTGAAGCAGCGCGAGGAGAATTACGAGCGTGCGATGCAGTCGTACAAGAATCAGCAGAAGGAGATCGAGGCGATTCAGGATTTCATTGACCGGTTCCGGTCGGTGGCATCAAAGGCGTCCCAGGCGCAGAGCCGTGAGAAGCAGCTGGCGAAGATGGACAAGCTGGACAAGCCGCGGCCGCTGCGGAAGGGCTTCCGCTTTAATTTCCCGCAGCCGCAGCGGAGCGGGCAGCGGCTGATCGCGCTGACGGACATTCATCAGGCGTATGGGACGAAGAAGGTGTACACGGGGCTGGATCTGGAAGTGGAGCGTGGTGAGCGGACGGTGCTGGTGGGGCCGAACGGGAGCGGGAAATCGACGCTGATCAAGATTTTGGCGGGTGAGGTGCCGTTTCAGAAGGGTGAGCGCAGGCTGGGGACGAATGTGAAGCTGGGGTATTTTTCGCAGCATCGGGCGGATACTTTGGACCCGGACTGCAGTGTGCTGGAGGAGCTGAAGCGTGTGGCGCCTGAGCTGCGTGAGGATGAGGCGCGGAGCATTCTGGGGAGCTTCCTGTTCAAGCGTGAGGACGTGCACAAGAAGTGCCGGGTGCTGAGCGGTGGTGAGAAGAGCCGGGTGAACTTGGTGAAGTTCTTGGTGGATCCGCCGAACCTGCTGCTGATGGACGAGCCGACGACGCATCTGGACATCTGGGCGATTGAGGGGCTGATTCTGGCGCTGCAGAAGTTTGAGGGGACGCTGGTGTTCATCAGCCATGACGTGCATTTCATTCGGTCGCTGGCGACGAAGGTGCTGCATATTGTGGATGGGAAGGTGACGGCGTATTCGGGGGACTATGATTACTACCTGCAGAAGACGGGCGCGGAGGAGAATGCGCGGGCGGCGGTGGTGGCGGGGTAGGGCGGAAGCAAAATTGCAAACTGAGAACTGAAAACTGGGAATTGTAAATGAGCCGGAGGGGGAGGTCTTCGCGTGAGCGTGAGGGATGCGACTTTGCGGTGGCGCTGGGCTCATCTCGGCGGAGCGAGATGGCTACTGTACCGGGGCGGAGGAGAATGCGCGGGCGGCGGTGGTGGCTGGTTAAGAAATGACGAATGAGTAAATCCGAATGACGAATAACGGAGCCGCCAGAAGGCGGAGGAGGTGGACGCAAAGAGGGGCAAAAAGATGGGACTCTTTTTTTGAGAATCTGCTTTGCGCTTTTTGCGACTGACTTCCTACGGAAGAACGGGGCGGAAGGGCGGTTGGTGGACGTTCGTCCGGAACCGCCTAAAGGCGGAACTACAATACTTACGCTGGGTTTGCGGGGTCGGGGAGCAGGTGTGCGCCTTCGGAAACCGCACACGGAGTGTGCGGACCACTTCACGCTGGGTGGGCGGCAGCCGAATGATCGGATCCCGGACCTGTTGCGGCGCAACTGGGCTGCTTTATTTCGGGAGGGCGGGGACGAGGAGCTTGGCGCGGTCCACGGCGTCGCGGTCTTTGGGGCGGAAGCGGATGAGTTCGCGGGCGGCGGCGGGGGAGCCCTGCTGTTTGAGGGAATCGAGGTATTCGTCGAAGGACTGGCGCTCGAAGGGGGAGAGAGGGCGGGTGGAGGCGGTGGCGAGGAGCCAGCGGGCCCAAGTGACGGCGGTTTCTTCGCCTTTGGCGGGGGTTTTGGGGATGGCGGCGACGGCGGCTTCGTAGTCGTCGAGGGAGACATCTTCGAGGTTGCCTGCGGGATTTAAATGTACGCGGGCGAGGCCTTCGGCGAACTTGAGGAACCACTCGGGCAAGGGGGTGCCTTTGGGGGGCATGGGGGAGGTGAAGAAGCCGTGGCCGGCAATGCGGAAGAGGACGCTGCTGCCGTCTTCTGAGACGCGGGCGACGACGATGCCTTCTTCGTCATCGCTGGTGCGCGGGGTGTCGCGGATGCCGGGGGTGAGGGCGTCTCCGGTGCGGAGTTCCCAGACGCGGAGTTCGCCTTCATCGGTGACGGTGACGAGACGCTGATCATCGGGGCTGAGTGCAATCACCGGCACATAGGAGCGATGCTGCATGGTGACGATGTTTTGGCGGGTGGCGATGTCCCAGACGCGCACGGCGCGATCGCGGCCGGAGGTGATGAGGAGTTTTTCGTCCTGGGTGAGGGTGACGGCACCGACGGCGGGCGGATGAAGGAAGGGCTTGCCGATGGGCTTGAGGGTCCTGGCATCGTAGATGAAGACGGTGCCGTCGGGATCGGCGGCGGCGTACATGGTTTTTTTGCGATTGGCGCCACCGGCTTCGGAGAAACGGAGCTGTTCGGGGGAATTGTCGGGGCCTTTGATGCGGGTGATGAGGTTCTTGTCGAGAACGTCGACGAATTTGCGGCCTGACATGCGCTCGTGGACATCCCAGACCTGGACGAAGGGAACGCCGCCGGGAGCGAGGACGAGGAGAGAGCCGTCGCGGGTGAATTTGGCATCCTTGACGGTGTGATCGATGTGGGAGGACACGAGGGATCCGGTTTGAATGTCGAACACGCTGACATCGCCATGTCTTGAAATGGTGGTGATGAGGCTGGTGTCCATCGCTGGCGTGGCTTTGAGGATTTCACCGTCATGCTTGCGGATGGGGAAACGAAGCTTGCCGTTGATGGGATTCCAGATGTGGACGTAACCGCCGGCGTCACCGACGACGACGGAGCGGCCATCGGCGCTGAAGGCCAGGGAAGTCACTGAGGACGGATGCATGAGAGGCAGCTTCATCTCCTCCGTGCGGAAGTTGCCGACAAAGACTTCGCCTGTGTTCATGCCGAGGGCGATGAGTTCTTGAACGGGCTCGATGGCGACGTGCAGGAGACCTTTGTCCACCTCGATGGGTTTGCCGACGGCTTGTCCGAGACGCAGATCCCAGGTGGTGGCGGAGCCTTCAGGGCCCGTGGGGTCGATGAGGCTGCCGCTGAAAATGGAGGCGGCAAAGACGCCGTCGTTGTCCACGGCGATCTCGCCGACGACGCCTTTTTGCTTCATGACGACGGCGGGGTCCTGAGGCTGGCGGAGGTCCCAGAGGTGGATGGAGCCCATGCCCTCCGCATTGGAGGGATCGATCTCGCTGCCGGCGAGGAGCTTGGTGCCGTTGCCGGAGAAGGCGATGCAGGTGACGATGCTCGGCATGCGCGGCTGGAGATTGCGGCGCTTGCCGTCTTTGAGGGTCCAGAGTTCGACGTTGCCGTCTTCGCGTGCGACGACGACCTGCTGGCCGTCGGGGGTGACATCGAGGCAGGTGATCTCCACGCCGGGGGGGACGGGGTGGTCGGTGCGCTCGCCGGTTTTCATGTCCCAGACGGAAATGACTTCACGCCGAGGCAGCCGAACTGGCACCGGCGTGGCCGTGGATTTGGGCTGGATGAAGGAGGCTGCAATCACCTTGTTTGTCTCACGACTGACGGCGACCTTGGCGGCTTCCACGGCGCCTTCAGGCAAAGCGAGGGGAGCGGTGTCGGGACGGATGAGGTGAACGTTGGCCAGGAGCGAGAGCAGGTTGGTGGAGGAGAGCTCGTTGGCAGGATCGGTGCGCAAGGAGCGGGCGAGGTAGGCGACGGCGTCGTTGTACTGGCCGCGCTCGGTGAACTGACGGGCCATCTGCTCGTCGGAGCGGCTGAAGGATTTCTTGAGGTTTTCGCGGCCGAGTTCGGCTTCGATACGGTTGTGCTCTGCCTTGACGTACAAGGCGGTGCTGGTGATGCCGCCGATCAGCACGGCAAGGGAGATGGCCACTGCAGCGGCCACGCCCACACGATGACGGCGCACAAACTTCGTGATGAGATAACGCCGGCTGGGCGGACGCGCGGTGATGGGCTCGAAGCTGAGGTAGCGAGTGATGTCGTCGGCGAGATCGTCCGCGCTGCCGTAGCGGCGGTCGGGATCGCGTTCGAGTGCCTTGAGCGCAATCCAGTCGAGATCGCCCTGCACGGTGGGCTCGATGGTGGAGGGCTTGGGGGGATCTTTTTCCGCGAGATCGCGCAGCAGCACATGGATGGGCTTGGCAGCGATGTCGGCAGGGGTGATGAGTGCGCGACCGCAAATGAGTTCAAAGAAGACGCCGCCTAGTGCATAGACGTCTGAGCGAGTGTCCACAAACGAACTGCCGTTTTCGATCTGCTCGGGGCTGATGTAGCCCGGGGTGCCGACGAGTTGATCGACGCCGGTGGCAATGGTGTGGCCGGAGCCTTCACCTTCCATGACCTTGGCAATGCCGAAGTCGATGACTTTGGGGACGGCCTTGCCCGCCTCGTCCATCACCATGATGTTGCCGGGCTTGATGTCGCGATGGATGATCCCTTTTTGATGGGCGTGATTCACGGCACGGCAGACGGGAATGAAGAGCGCGAGGCGCTGACGCAGATCGAGGCCGTTCTGCTTGCAGTAGCTGGTGATGGAGCGGCCCTTGACCAGTTCCATCACGAAATAAGGCGCACCAATGTCTGTTTCACCCGCGTCCAGAATGCGGGCGATGTTGGGATGCTCCATGATGGCGAGCGTGCGCTGCTCAATGGCGAAACGGCCGAGGATGTCGGAGGAGGTGACGCCGGCTTTGACGATCTTGATTGCCACGATGCGGTGAATGGGCTTCACCTGCTCGGCGCGATAAACGACGCCGAAGCCACCTTCGCCGAGCTTGTCGAGCAGGCGGTAGCGGTCGCCGATCCAGCCGTCGTTGCCGGTGAGGGACTCCATGTGGGAGCGCGGCTTCGAGGTGGTGCCCATCGAAGCCATGGAACTGGCGGTGGCGGCAGGCAGCCCACCGTGGCTCGGCATGGTCGAAGCACCGGGAAGTGTGGCGGCACCGGGCAACGGCGCGGACTTGCCGGTCGGGATGGCTATCGTCTGATCCTCCGGACCCAGCGTGATGTTGCCTGTATCCAAATTCGGCGAAAACTTTTGCTGCGACCCCATCGTCGCCGCTGGCAGGCTGCGGCTTGGATTCGGGATGGCGATGGTCATGTCCTCGGGACCCAGGGTGATATTGCCCGTGGGTGTCTCCTCGGCTGGCTCCGGTGTGGCGAGCGGCTTGCCGGGTTTGAGATTGGGGATCGTAATCGTCCTGTCGTCAGGCCCCATCGTGACCATTCCAGTCGGTGTCTCTTCGGGTGGCATGAACTTTGCATCCTTGTTTTCCGAGGATGGTGGTTCTGGTTGGGCCGGATCAGGATTCACGAGGAAAAAAGAAAATACGACGGCACTGTTTCAGAGAACCGCGCTGCGGGCAAGCCTTGTAAGCTGAGAGAAGCAAAAAGGTTGGACCCTTTCATTTGCTTATGTTTGCATGCAGTCATCTTCTGACGGCAAAGTTTCCCTACGTACATTCCAATGACCCCGCAACTAGGCTACATCTCCCACGGCAGGCTCTATCTCAAATCGATCGGAGGCGGCGAGGAGGAGATTGTTTCGGAATTCAGCAGCAATTTGAAGAAGAGGCTGCAAAGCGTGCAGGACCGGCAGGGCTTTCGCGGAGGTGGCAGCGGTGCGGGATTTATGCGGGGAGGAATGCCCACTGGCGAACCGGCCAGTGTCGAGGATACTTTTCACAGCGAGTTTTCCTGCGCAGGCTGTCAGGATGGACACATTTGCTATGCGATTGATGCCAATGAAGTGCGTGCCCTGTTTGAATACGATCCGGGCGAAAAGTACGAACGCCGCCTTCTGCATGGCCCGAAACATCGTTTCAGTTCGATTTCCACACGCCGAAGTGAAGACATGCCGGAATGGCTGCTGGCGGCGGCGCAGGACCATGGTGTGAGCCGCATCTGCCTGTTCAAACCTGAAGCGGGCGGTGGCGGGTTGATGGAACTTACCGAAGGGGATTCGCTGGACACTTTTCCGGTCTGGGAGCCTGGCACTGCGCGGTCGTTGGTTTATCAAACGTGTGGGATCGCCCGCCAGGCGAACACGCATGCGTGGGCAGGGTTGGGACCGGCGACGTTGCATCGTTTGAATCTGGACTCCGGAGCCATGGAAACCGTGGCGGAGGATGTGCGGTATGATTTTCTATGCCCTTCGTTTTCACCCGAGGGAACGCTGTATTACCTGCGCAGGCCGTATGAGCCCTTTCATACGCCGTCGTTTTGGAACATCCTCAAAGACATCGTTCTGTTTCCGTTCCGGCTGGTCAGGGCTGTCTTCGGATTTTTGAATGTCTTTTCGATGTTGTTTTCGGGGAAGCCTTTGCAAACAGCGGGCAAACCACCGCAACCGCAGACGGCTGATCCCAAGGCTGTTTTTCTGCATGGCCGCTGGGTCAACATGGAGAAGGCGATGCGCCATGCCGCCCAGGATGAGCTGAGCAATTTTGTTCCGCGCAACTGGCAGCTCATGCGGCATCTGCCGAATGGTGATGCCAAAGTCGTCTGCGAAGGAGTGATGGCGTATGCGGTAGGAGCGAATGAAACGGTCTATTTTTCCAACGGCTCAGGTGTTTATGTGCAGAAGGATGGAAGTTCCAAACCTGAAAAAGTGAGTGATCGGAAACTTGTGACGTCGCTGTTTGTGCGTGACACGGCTCGCACTTGAAACGGCGGAGGTAATTTAAAACAATATGTAATTCTACTTTGGTAAGTTATCGGGGCTGTGGGGGGCTGGCGGTACGCCCTGAGCGCGGCGGAGCTTCTTGCAAACGCTGCTGGTGGACGTGGTGTGTGGCGAAGGCGCAGGGTTGGCTTCCCGGTGATTGTCGTCCGGTACCAGGGTAGCCTCGCTGAGGCTCGGCAACCCTTCGCTTTGATGCGCAGTCCCGTTGGGACTGGTGAAAAGCGGAAGGGAATGAGGAAAGACCATGGCACCCTGCCAAGAGCATTCCACGGCGTAAGATGTGATGCCGCAGGAAAGACATCCCGATGGATTTTAAGCCCTCTGATAACTTACCAAAGTAGAAGTAAGTGGCCCTACAGGCGCTTTCGCCGGAAGGAGCTAAAGCTCCTGAGTACTTTACTTGAAGCGGCGGAGGCGGAGGCTGTTTAGAATCACTGAGACACTGCTCAAGGACATCGCCACGCTCGCGATCATGGGATTGAGCTGCCAGCCGGTGAAGGGATAGAGGATGCCGGCGGCGAGAGGGATGCCGAGGCCATTGTATAAAAACGCGAACATGAGGTTCTGGCGGATGACCTTCATGGTTGCGTGACTGAGGGCGAAGGCCTGATGCAGGGCGTGGAGATCTCCTTTCACGAGGGTGACGGAGGCGCTCTGGATGGCTACTTCGGTGCCGGTGCCCATAGCGATGCCGACATCGGCTGCGGCAAGGGCGGGCGCATCATTGATGCCGTCGCCGGCGAAGGCGACATGGCGGTCTTTGCCGCGTGCCTGATAGACGTGGAGCAGTTTTTCCTTGGGTGAGACCTCGGCGGCGACTTCGTCGATGTTCAGATCTTTGGCGACGCGCTGCGCGGTGGCGAGGGCGTCTCCGGTGATCATCTGCAATTTCATGCCGAGCGCGTGCAGCGCGGCGATGGCGGGCGGGGCGGACTCCTTGATCTTGTCTTTGATGGCAATGAGGCCGAGCGGCTTCTCGTTGAGCACGACGACCACGACGGTGCAGCCGTCCTCCTGCATTTTGACCGAGTGGGCGTGGCACTCGGTGCTGACCAAGACGCCGTTCTTTTTCAAGAAGGCCTCCTGACCGATGAAGACCTCACTTTCACCGACATTTCCCAGCACGCCGCCGCCGGTGACTGACTGGAAATCGGTGACGGCAGCGATGGGGATGCTGCGCTCCTTGGCAGCATTCACGATGGCGGTGGCGAGGGGGTGCTCGCTCATGGATTCAACGGCGGCGGCGCAGGCGAGGAGATCGCGGGCGGAGAGGCCGGGGAGTGGGAAGACTTCTGTGACTGACGGTTTGCCCTCGGTGAGGGTGCCGGTTTTGTCGAGCATCACGATGTCGATGTCGTGCAGGCGTTCGAGAGTTTCGGCGTTTTTGATGAGCACGCCGAGCTGTGCGCCACGGCCGAGGCCGACGGTGACGGCCATGGGGGTGGCGAGGCCGAGGGCGCAGGGGCAGGCGATGATGAGGACGGCGACCGCATTGACGACGGCGAAGGCAAACGAGGGCTGCGGACCGAACTGCCACCAGAGGAGAAAGGTGAGGGCTGCCACGCCCACGACTGCAGGAACAAACCAGGAGGACACACGATCTGCGAGACGCTGCACAGGTGCGCGGCTGGCCTGAGCCTTGGCGGTCATTTCCACGATCTGACTCAGGAGGGTGTTCGCGCCGACGCGTTCTGCACGCATGAGGAAGGTGCCGCTGCCATTCACGGTGCCGCCGGTCACTGCGGCGTTTGCTTCCTTTTTCTGCGGCATGGATTCACCGGTGAGCATGGATTCATCCACGGTGGAGCTGCCTTCGGTCACGATGCCATCGACAGGAACACGTGAGCCGGGCTTGATGCGGAGGACATCGCCGATTTGGATGTCATCGACCAGAGTTTCGATCTCCTCACCGTCGCGAACGAGCCATGCGGATTTCGGGGCGAGATTCATCAGGGCGCGAATCGCGGAGCCGGTGGCTTTGCGGGCGCGCAGTTCGAGCAGCTGGCCGAGGAGGACGAGGACGGTGATGACGGCGGCGCTTTCAAAGTAGAGCACCATGCCCGCGTGTCCGGCCTGGTGCGGCAGCAGGTGCGGTGCCGCGAGCGCCACGGTGCTGTAGAGCCACGCCGCGAGCACGCCGAGGCCGATGAGGGTGAACATGTTGAAGCGCAGGGTGCGCAAGGAACTGGCAAAGCGCACGAGCAAGGGCCAGCCGACCCAGAACACCACGGGAGTGGCCCACACGAACTGCATCCAACCGGAGGCTTCGTGGGGAATGTCGCGAATGACGGGCAGGTTCATGCCCATCGAGAGCAGGACCACGGGCGCGGTCATGGCGGTGCTCCAGCGCACGCGCCACCAAAGATCGATCACTTCATCATCACCGCCGTCACCACAGCATTCGGGCTCGTTGCGGTGTGCGAGGGGATTTTTTTCCAAGGCCATGCCGCAGTGCGGGCATGCGCCGGGTTTGTCGGAACGCACGCCCTCGCACATCGGGCAGATGTAGGCTGCCGGTGGCAGGCTTTCCTTCACAGCAGCGGCTGGCTGCGCCTCTTCCGGGGCGCAGTGCGGGCAGGATTTCGGTGCATTGGGAAGCATTGCAGCGGTAAGGTAGCCGCACAAACAACGCCATCTCCAGCCGATTCTTGGCGAAAGGTGGTTGATGGACGGGGTTATAGGTGAGGTAGACTGCCGCAGGCAACACGAAGGGCGAGCGCCGTGGGCCAAGGGTTAGGGGGCAGCCCATCCTGGCGGAGGGTGTCTGTCGCCCCCTCACCCCGGCCCTTTGACTTCGTCTATCTCCGCTGCGCTCCGGTTCCCCGAAGAAAAAGATTTGTTATTGTCGTCTTGTCAGGGGCGGGGAGAGGGAGAACCGCTTTGGCTGCCCTGAATTTATCGGACACGGTCAGCGTTCACGAAGGGAACAGCATAAGTCGGAAGCCCAGAACGGGCTGAGGCCCGAACTACGTACAAAGAAGCGGACCGGCTAAAGCCGGGACTACAATACATGCGCTGGATTGGCGGATGTCTGCTGCGTTTGAGAAAGCTTAATCGGCCCTTATATTTGTTGATGCGTCAGCCTTTGGTGATGCACTCGTCGAGATTGAGGATGGCGCTGGCGACGGCGTACCAGGCGGCGAATTCGGCGGGGGGGAGGTTTTTGGGGAGTTCGAGGCCGGTGGTGAGCTCTTTGGTGGCGGGGGCGTCTGCTTTGGCGGATTCGAACTGGGTTTCCCAGAGGGTTTTGAGGACGGCGAGTTCCTGCGGCTGTGCGGAGCGGGAGAGGGCGAGGCGGAAGGCGTGGCGGAGGCGGGAATCGAGGTCGGTGCTGGGGGATTCGGCGACGATGCGTTTGGCGAAGGCCTGGGTGGCTTCCACGTAAACGGGATCGTTGAGCAGGGTGAGAGCCTGCAGGGGGGTGTTGCTGCGGGAGCGGCGGACGACGCAGGCCATGCGGGCGCTGGCGTCGAAATTCATGAAGCTGGGATAGGGTGAGCCGCGCTTGAGAACGACGTAGAGGCCGCGGCGGTACTGCTCGGCTCCGGGACTGACGACGTAGTTGTACTGCTGGCCGCCGACTTTCTTCCAGAGGCCTTCGGGCTGAGGTGGGCGGATGGGGGTGCCGCCCTGTTTGAGATTGAGGAGACCGGCGATGGCGAGGGCGTTGTCGCGGATGGCTTCGGCATCGAGCCGGAAACGAGGGGAATGCCAGAGGAGGGAGTTGGAGGGGTCGAGGGAGGAGGCGGAGGGATTTATGATTTTTGATTTATGATTTATGATTTCCGGAGGCGGAGCCTGGGTGGCCAAAGCGGGGATGGAGCTGGTTTGTTGATAGGTGGCGCTGAGGACGATTTTTTTGAGGAGGTGCTTCATGTCCCAGCCGCTGTCGATGAACTCGGTGGCGAGCCAGTCGAGGAGTTCGGGGTGGGTGGGGGGTGCGCCTTTGATGCCGAAGTCTTCGAGGGTGGAGACGATGCCGGTGCCGAAGAGTTCGGCCCACCAGCGGTTGACGGTGACGCGGGCGACGAGGGGATTTTCGCGACTGACGAGCCATTTGGCGAGGGTGATGCGATTGGGCGGGCCTTTGAGCGGGGTGTTGAAGATGGCGGGGACGGCGGCGGTGACGGGATCGGCGGGATCGGTGTAAACGCCGCGTTTGAAGATGGCGCTCATGCGCGGCTGGGGCAGTTCGCGCATGACCTCGGAGGTGGGAGGGGCGAGGGCAGTGATCTGCTTTTGCAGTGCGAGTTTCTGCTTTTCGAGATTGGCGAGTGCGGGGTCTTTGGAAAGCGGTGCGGGTGCGGCTTTGCCTTTGCGATCTTTTTTGGCGACGGGTGCGGGCTCCTCCACTTCGGGCAGGCAGGAAGCGACATTTCCTGTGATGCTGGAGATGCGCAGGCAGCCGATGACGAGGCCGTTGCCGAAATTTTGCGCCATGTGAATGCTGAGCTTTGTACCAGCGGCGATGGTCACAGGCTGCTTGAGTTCGAATGCGGCCCAGTGCGGTTCATGAAAACGCTGGCCGATGGCCCACGCGCTTTTGCCGGTCTTGGTGACCAGGCTGGTGACTTCGTAGCCTTTTTGCGAGTAGTCGGCGTAGGCGGTCTTGAAGATCAGCGGCTGCGTTTTGCCGTCGGGGGTGGTGAGGGTGCAGTCGAAGGAGTGGAGGACGAAGTTGGGGCGATTGACCCCTCCCCTGCCCGGCCCATCGCCGGGGATGGAGGTGTGGGTGAGGGTGTCGAGCATGAGGCCGCTGAGCTCTCCGGCGCTGAGTTCGGTTTCGAAGGTGTAGGTGTCTTTGTCGGGCACAGAGCCGGTGAGAAGGACGCTGCCATCGGGCTGGAGTTCGGACTCGGCTTCGCTCTCGGTGATGAAGGTGGTGGGCTTGAGGGGTTTGAGGGCGTTTGATGAGGCGATTTTGTCTGCGGGTGCGCCGGTGGTGGCGAGCTGATTTTGGCGGGCTGATATTTGCGCCACCAGGGTTCTCATTTGAGCTGCGAGCTGCTGGCGCTGAGCTTCGCCTGCGGGGTCGCTGAGTTTGTAGGGCGAGCCTTGGAACTGGATGGAGCCGGGGGTCTTGGGGTTGGTGCGCTCGGCCTCTTTCTCGGTGTTGTTGTAGTAGGCGAGGAGTGAGTAGTAGTCGCGCTGGCTGATGGGGTCGTATTTGTGATTGTGGCACTGGGCGCATTCGAGCGTGGTCCCGAGCCAGACGGCGCCGGTGGTGTTGACACGGTCAATGACCTGATTGATGCGGCTTTCCTCGGGCTCGGTGCCGGCTTCGACGTTGGTGGGGGTGCAGCGATGAAAGCCGGTGGCGATGATTTGTTCAGGGGTGGCGTTGGGCAGGAGATCGCCGGCGATTTGTTCGAGGGTGAACTGGTCGAAGGGCATGTTGGCATTGAGCGCATTGACGACCCAGTCGCGCCATGCCCAGACTTCGCGCAGGTCATCGCGCTGAAAGCCATGTGAGTCCGCGTAGCGAGCGAGATCGAGCCAGGGGCGGGCCCAGCGAACGCCGAATTGCTGCGAGGCGAGGAGGCGGGTGGCTAGATGCTCGATGCTGGATGCTGGATTCTTGGAGTGCTCTTTGAGGAAGGCATCGACTTCGGCGGGAGTGGGGGGGAGGCCGGTGAGATCGAGGGTGAGGCGGCGGATGAGGGTTTCGGGAGTGGCGGGGGGAGATGGGGAGAGCTGTGAGGCTTCGAGTTTGGCAAGGATGAAGCGGTCGATCTCGTTCTTGGGCCATGCCTGGTTTTTGACAGAAGGGAGAGCGGGGCGCTGCGGGGGGAGGTAGCTCCAGTGCTGGTGGGTTTCGAGCTTGTCGGGCCACTGGGCACCGGCGGTGATCCAAGCGCGGAGGTGGTCGATCTCGGTGGCGGTGAGGCGATTGCCGCGTTTGGGCATGGCCTCTTTGTTTTCTTTTGGCAGGGCGACGCGGCGGAGGAGATCGGTGCCGATTTTGAGGTGCTGAGGCGAGGCGGCGTCAAGGCGGAGGTCGCCTTTGTGTTTTTCAGGGCCGTGGCACTCGAAGCAGGCGCGCTGGAGGACGGGATAGACATCGCGGGAGAAGTCGGTGCCTGCGGCGTGAAGAGTGGCTGTGGTGAGCAGCGCGATGAGGGCGAAGCGAAGCATGCTTCTGTATGAACGAGGCGCGGAGGGCAGACTTTCGGGATCTGGAGGGGGGAGCGTGTTCTGGAGCCACTGATTTACACCGCAGAGCACCTTAACTCAAGCTGGCTTGATTGTGGAACGCAAGGTAACTGTCGGGAGTTTGCTTGGGCGTCGTATGCGCGAACTAAGTTTCCAGATTCCGGCTAAAGCCGGTACTACAAAACATGCGCTGGCTGATTTTAGATCTGGGGTGATGTGGGGCTTCCGGAACGGGCTAAAGCCCGAACTACGTACTCAGAATAGCCGGGAGAGTTATTCGGGAGATTCGGAGAACGCAGAGAATATCTTTGAACTCGGAGCTTTGTGGTTTTGTGTTGAAGTGGATAGGCTGGGAGGATTTGCAGGGTCTCTTTTTGGCAAAGGAATGGTGGGCAAAGGCGGTCAAAGAATGGCGGCACCAGCCCGCTGATCCCAAGGCCAGGGCGCGTCGTCACATCGTGGTGCGCAAGCAGATCAGCCGCCGGCCGCTGGCTGGAGGCAAGCTGCTCTTTGAGGATCTGCCCGACTACCGCCTCAGCCTGCATGTGACCAATCTCGACCTGCCGCTCGATCAGATTTGGAAGATCTACAACAGCCGGGCCGATTGCGAAAACCGCATCCGGGAGTTGAAGCAGGACTTCTGGGCCACTGAGGCGTTGTTCCGTTTTATCATAGTGGCCTACAACCTGATGAGCCTGTTCCGGCATTTTGGGCTCAACAGTCACAACCAGGCTACTTTGGCGACGCTGCGATCCTATTGCTTGGCAACAGGCGGCTGGGTCAGCCAGCACGCCCGCAAGCGAGTGCTTCACTGCCCCGCAAAAAACGCCCCTGGATGGACTCCATCTTCAGCCAAATTGAAGCCCGCCCCCACCGTTTAGCAATTCCAATGCATACTCCGGGTTTATTCAGTGATTTCCTAGCTCGGAGTGGCAGGGGATGGCGGACCGCCGCACAGGGGATTGCTTTGGCGCGCTTCGCGAGGTGCGGACCCCTTTGCTGGTGCAGATAGCATTTTAAATTATTTTATAGCCTTCTGGGCTCATTACATCATACGAGCACAAAGCCAACCCCTCTCCCCGAAGAAAAGGATTCGATGTCTTCAGTTCGCATGGAGGTGAGAACGCGGGCACCCCGCCGCGCCCTCGCACCGTGATCACACACCGCTCCAATACCACCCACTCCCGCCACCCTTCTTTCCTTGCATTCCCCGGCAAGCGGTGAACCATCCGCGCCATATGGCGAAGGTGACTCTCGGCCTGGTTCAAAGCCGGGCATTCTCAAGCAAAGACGAAAGCGTGCAGCAGCATGAACGGCTCATCCGTGATGCGGCGGCCCGTGGCGCGCAGATCATTTGCCTGCAGGAGCTCTTCAACACGCCCTACTTCTGCATCACGCAGGACACGGAACTTTTTAACCTCGCCGAAGCCGTTCCCGGCCCCACCACCGACAGACTGGCCCCGCTCGCCAAGGAACTCGGCGTCGTCATCATCGTCCCACTCTTCGAAAAGCGCGCCCCCGGCCTCTACCACAACACCGCCGCCGTCATCGACGCCGACGGCACCGTGATGGGCAAGTACCGCAAGATGCACATCCCGCAGGACCCAGGCTTCGAGGAGAAGTTTTATTTCACCCCCGGAGACCTCGGCTACCGCGTGTGGGACACGAAGTTTGGCCGCATCGGCGTCCTCATCTGCTGGGACCAGTGGTACCCGGAGGCGGCCCGGCTCACGGCGCTCATGGGCGCGGAGATCCTCTTTTACCCCACGGCCATCGGCTGGCTGCCCAGTGAAAAAGCCGAGCTCGGCGCCGCCCAGCACTGCGCCTGGGAGACCGTGCAGCGCGGCCATGCCGTGGCCAACGGCTGCTACCTCGCGGCGGTGAACCGCGTCGGCACGGAGCAGCAGAGCGAATTCTGGGGCCAGAGCTTTGTTGCAAATCCGTATGGAGAAATCGTTGCAAAGGCCTCCGTGAGCGATGAAGAGATTTTGATCGTGCCATGTGACCTTTCCGCGGTGGAAGATTTCCGCCGCATCTGGCCTTTTTTCCGTGATCGCCGCATTGACACCTACGCTCCCCTGACCAAACGCTACATCGATGAGTAAAGCCTCCTATCCCCAAAACTACCGTCTGCCCGCCGAATTCGAGCCGCAGGAGGCAATCTGGCTGTCCTGGCCTTCCAACAAGGAAAGCTGCCCCAAGACCTACCACAAGCTGCAGGACAAGTTTGGCGAGATCGCCAGCGTCATCTCCCGCTACGAGCGCGTGCGTATCAACGCCCCGATGCTCAGCCACATGAACATCCGCCTCAGCATCGCCGACAACGAAGGCGATCTCAGCCAGGTGGACATCTACGAGAACAACACCAACGACGTCTGGTGCCGTGACCACGGCCCGATCTTCATCAAGCACAACGAAACCGGCCAGGTGGCGATCACCGACTGGGAATTCAACGCCTGGGGCGGCAAGTTCCCACCATGGGATCTCGACAACGCCATCCCTGAGAAAGCAGCCGCCGCTCTCAAGATGGAGCGTTTCACCTCCAAGATGATCCTCGAAGGCGGAGCCATCGAAACCAACGGCAAAGGCACCCTCCTCACCACCGAGGCCGTGCTCCTCAATCCGAACCGCAACGGCGGCAAGCCCGGCAACAAAGCCGAGGTCGAAAAAGAATTGAAGGCCATGCTCGGCGTGAAGGACATCGTCTGGTTCAAGAAAGGCATCGAAGGCGACGACACCGACGGCCACATCGACGACGTGGTGCGCTTCATCCGTGAAGACGCCGTTATCTGCATGGTCGAGCCGCGTGACTCCGACCCAAATCACAAGGTGCTCAAAGACATCCGCGAGCGCCTCGACGACGTCAGAGCTCCTGACGGCAGCAAGCTTGAGATCATCGAGATCGAAATGCCCCAGGCCATTGAAATGAAGGACTGGCGTCTCAGCCGTCTGCCAGCCAGCTACGCGAACTTCATGATCATGAACAACGCCGTGCTCGTCCCCCTCTTCGGTCACAAGAAGAAGGACGCCGCTGCCGAAGACAAGATCTCCGAATGCTTCCCTGGCCGCGAAATCATCTCCATGATGGCCAAGGATCTCGTCACCGAAGGTGGTGCTTTCCATTGCATCGGCATGCATCAGCCGAAGTAAGTAGTCGGCCCCGCAGATTCTTGAATATTCAGCGCCCTAAAACAGTGGCGCTGAATATCCATACTGAATAAAAAAGACCCGAAATAAAGCGGCTTCTCCTTACAAAGACTTACTTGGAGGTCGTTTTCGCTCTGGTACGTTCGTGGCTCTATGACGGCTCCACGAAAACATGATCTCTCCAAGTTCTGCCGGGTGACAGCTGCGCTGTCGGCGCTGCTGCTGCTGGCGGCTTGTGCTCTGCCTGATGAGGCTTTTAAAAATTACTCGGCGGCCACCAAAGTCAGCCAGTGGAACAGCGTGCTGGATGCCCTGGGTGGTGGCAGTGTGAAACGTGCTGAGAGCGCAGGCAATGCTCCACTCTTCAACGGTGCCGTGTCCATGAACGTGCCAACGCACGCGGGCTCCATCAACGATATCTCCCGCTTGTTTGCCGGTATGGATTCGTCCTACAGCCAGACCGCCGCAGTGACCGCGCACAAGCAGCGCATGAACAGCCTTTGGGCGACACACCAGAACGTCCGCCGCGGCCCCTTGCAGTCTTGGGCTGCTGCGGAGATTGGCGACATCAAGAATGCGCGCGCCATGTTCTACCCCTTCAGCGGCCCGGACTTTCTCTTTGCCAGCGCCCTGTTTCCCTCTGCCGAGACCTACGTGCTCTGTGGACTGGAACCAGCGGAACCTCTGCCTCGGCTGAGTGATCTCTCCCAGGCGGAGATCGACTCCGGCCTTACTGGTCTCCACAACGCCGTCGCCAACATCATGCAAAACGGCTACTTCATCACCACGGAGATGCGCAGCAATCTGCAGGCCACTCGGTTTCGCGGCGTTCTCCCGCTGCTCATGGCGTTCATGGCGCGCACGGGCCACACTGTGGAATCCGTCGATACCGTGCGTCTCGACGGTGCGGGCAATGTCACCCTGTCTGGTTCCTCAGGAAACACCGGCCTCATGATTCGCTGCCGCAGCGGTGTGGGTTCTTCCAAACGGGTGTTCTACTTCCGCCAGGACCTTTCCAATGCCGGAGTAAGCGCCAGCGGACCGTTTCTGACCTTCGTTTCCCGTCTGGGCCGCGTTCCTGCGTTCTTGAAAAGTGCCTCCTACCTCATGCACGAAGGCGAGTTCTCCAGCATCCGCGACTACCTGCTGCGCCACAGCAGCGCCATTGTGCAGGATCCCTCCGGCGTGCCCTACCATGATTTCTCCCGCTACGGCTGGAACCTCTGGCTCTACGGCAACTACCACGGCACGCTCGAGATCTTCTCGGGCTGCCAGCAGCCCGATTTGGTCGCCGCCTACTCCTCCGGTCGCTACCCCGTGAAGCCCCTGAATTTCGGCATCGGCTACCTCATGAACCCCCAAACGACCTCCCTCATGGTCGGCCGTCCGGGGCGCTGAAGCCGGAAAGGCAGACTTTTGGTTGACGCCACTCTGTCCTCGGCTAGTTTCGCGCCCCCAATTTTTCCCCCGAACTCATCATGGCTAAAATCTGTCAAATCACCGGCGTCGGCGTCACTCGCGGCCACCACATCCATCGCAGCGGTAAAGCCAAGAAAGAAGGCGGTATCGGTCGTCACATCACGAAGCGTGTGAAGCGCGTCATCCTGCCGAACCTTCGCAAAAAGCGTATTTTCGTTCCTGAACTCAACGCGTTCATCGAAGTGAAGCTCACCGCCCGCGCCCTCAAGACCGTCGACAAAAATGGCGCTTACAACACCCTGAAAGCAGCCGGCCTGATCTAATCAGCCGCTTTTAACTTTCCCCTTTCGGCGGATCTGGCAACAGATCCGCCTTTTTCGTGTAAAGTAGTCGGGAGCTTCAGCTCCCTCTGGAAAGCGGTTCATGACCACTCACACCGCATTTTTCCGGTTCGTAATCTTGAGCTGCCAGTCACGGGTCGGCATAATCGATGGATTCCATATTCCACTCTTTCCGCTGCTCAATCACGGAAATCAGCTCGGATATTCTCCATCCTCAGCCCCAATCCCATGAGCCGCGCCATACCTTCGCTGATTGTCCTTCTCCTGACGGCTGTGTGCTTGGCTGAAGATCCACACGATCTCAAAGCGCCGCCCAAGATCGATGCCATGTATTGCGCACGGGCGGAATTTCGGCATTTTCGGGGTCATGTTCAGGTGCTTGAGCCTCAGAGCATCGCTCGACGCCAGTCGGATGAGAAGCTCTTGATCGAGGCAGAGGTGAACCATCTTTTTCAGGTCATGGATGAGCCGCAGGTGATTCCAGAGAAGTCCAGAGCGGCGATCAGCCGTGCTTTGATCACCGACTCTCCAGAAGACAGAAAGCAGATTCTGGAAGGCCCCATGCTGGGCCCCATGGCCGCCTTCGTGCTCTTGGATCGCAACCGCAAGCCCACAGCACTCGTGACCCAATTCTTCGGAGTTTATGTGACCTCACATCTTCAGTCTGTGTCTGGCGACGATATTTTTCAGACGGTTGGCGAGTGGCGCGCTTACAGCCACTGTGCGGAGCTTGATGAGCTTGTAGGAGTCGCCACCAGCATTGCGCCAGAACGAGAAACCCCATTCAAGCTCTGGCAGAAAAACCTTTTCAAATAGCCAGCCGCTCCAGTGAATGAGCGGCAGCAAGGATCACACTTGCTTGAGGACCATATTTGAATCCCTGACATATATGGCACTCAGTGAAGGCGAGATGCGCTTGCTTCTGGTCCTGCACTTTCGCGAACGCGACAGCGTCTTGGACTGCGTGCGGCAAGCCTGGGCGCGACGCCGCTTTGGCAGGCCGGACAGCAGGCTCAGGCCAAAGAACATGCAACACCTCGCGAAAGCGGTGTCGGCGATGCAGGCTTGCGCCATGCATCTCTGTCACCGCACTCCAAGACGCTGTCGCGTAACTCGGGTGCCCCAGAACTCACGACAACACCCCTAAACTGAGTGCCATTCATCCCTGACATGAATGGCACTCAGTGAAGGCCTGTCATCGTGGTAAATGAGTGTCAGGCGGTAGCCATTCTCGCCACAGAATGGAGGTCTGTGGAAACGAGACAGGCAGTAGCACGGGCAATCCTGACCGTGCTACTTTTCGCGCTGGCACGCTTCGGCATTCGGTGCTCAATGCCACGATCATTGCCCTTAACCGAGAGCCATTCATCCCTGACATCTGATGAACTCCGCCATCATCCTCGACCTCACTTTCATCGCATTATCCTATTGGCTGGCGTTCCGGGCGCTGAGAACAGGGCGCATCCGGTTAAACCTCGGGGTTTTCACCCGCACTGAAAAGGCCTGGGCCTATTGGGGCTTCGTGTCCCTCTACCTGCTGCTCGGAGTCGCGCTGTTGTTCAAAGTGGTCTTCAATCTGCTCACGTCCGCAGCTTGACCCAGTATGAAACCAGGGAGCAATTTTTGACAAATGGACCGCCTTGCTGACAGACGCCGGCTCTCCAAGAGCAAGCTCTAGTGATGAGGCCCGGAAATCGTGGTGCCCCCGGGAATCCCAACGCCTGGAACCACACCGGGGTTCGGCCCGCTGAAGAATGTCGGCGTATTGATGTTGGCGTTCGTGTACCCCAGCGTCGGGCTGTAGTTGACGTCAGGAAAACCGTAGAAGTTAAGTCCATGCCCCTGCGGCACATAAACACCACCGCTGCCTGCCCCAATCGAGCTGACAGTGGGACTCCACCCGCGGTTCTGGTACATCCCACGACCATGGTGGCCCCCGCCGTAATACGCTCCGATCTGGCCCAGTCCCAGCACAGGTGCCAGACTTTGCATGTAACCGCCATTGGCCTGCTGCACATACACCACCGGCTGCTGCGCGGCGTATTTGGCCTGTGCGGCGATCATGGCCTCGGCCAGCCTGGCATTCCGTTCCTGCCTTGCCTGCTCGGCTTCCTTGCGTGCCTCAGCTTGCGCTCTTTCATAAGCATCCGCTTTGACCGCGTCATAGCCCAGCGCATTGCGCATCGGTTCGGACAGATCAGAAAACAGCACCTTCGCCACCCCCTTGCTGTGGGAGAACGACACACCGTCGGGATCACGTTTCATGATTTTGCAGCGCTCATACGTTTTGCCTTGCGCCGTTTCAATCGTCGTTGGCTCGAATGCGGACACTGCAACCGCGAGTCCCAATTGAATTGTGACAATCAGAAGTGAGAACGTTTTCATAATAGTTGTGGATTTGACTCCAAAACGCCACTTTTGCCAGCTTTTATTGCTACGTATAACCGAAGCAATCTCTCAATGGTGGTGATGACCACCGAAGCCAAATGAGCCCCCGCCGATACCAATGTGGATGCCATTGCCGAGGTTCCAATGGCCGCTGATCGTTGGGCGGTAGCCACCTCCGTAATAACCGCCATAGCCCGGGTATCCCCCGTATGAATAGCCGCCGTAGCCTGGATAGCTTCCATACGAGTACCCGCCATAGACCGGGTAGCTCCCATACGAGTACCCGCCGTACGGATAGCCGTAGCTGACACCAGAATAAATTCCGCCGGAGTAATACCCGCTGCCAGAGTAGCCAAACGGGTAGCTATAGCGCGTGTAGTTGCCCCCACTGTAGGACGACCCACCCGCTGCCGGGCCGGTGATCGGGGTGCCCACCCACGAAGCCGTTTGATTCCCTGCCGCCGGTGTCGCTGCTGACGCGGCTGCGAGCTTGCTGGCAGCCGCCAGATAGCTGGCCTCCGCCATCTTCGCCTCCATCAGTTGTTCCTGCATCGCGATTTCCCTCTGCTTCTGCCGCTCCTGCTCGGCTTTGCGCAACGCAGCCTGCTGCTTCTGATAGTCGGCCTCCGCCTTCGGATCGTAACGGAATTCACTGCGCAGATTCGCAGGTAGCTCTGCAAAGGGGATTTTCGACGCACCATCCCGGTGCGCAAAGGTCACCCCATCCGGATAGATGCGCATGACCTGACACTCGTAAAAGGACTTGCCGTCACGGGTCGTGATGGTGCCGTAGTTCTTTGGGGCGGCACCAGCCGGAACCACGCTGAGCAGCAGGGCGGCGAACAGAACAGATCGTTTCATGAGAGACCTCCAAAAGGTGATGTTCAATACGACAACGAAGGCGGGGCCGCCGTTGCATCTAAATTAAACGCCAAAACTCAAAAAACATTCAACCGACGGTCTCAGACCATCGGGCAGCTCAACCAAAACGTGGTCGTGTTGTTCTCCGAAGCCACGCCAAGCTGGATGTTCATTTGATGGCTCAGCATCGCGGCAATCGTCAGCCCGAGACCGAGATGATTGCTGTTCTTGGAACCATGGAACGGACGGAAAACCTCCTGAATTTTCTCCGGGGCAATCTGGGACCCCGTGTTGCTCACCAGAATGTCCACCCGGCGCTGTTCAGCCGGTGTGATCGTGCCCGGGCCGCAAATTTTCAGCGCGCAGCGGCCACCACCCTTGGCAGCGGCTTCGGCGGCGTTTTTCAGCAGCTCGGTCAGGATGTCTTTGAACTTCGTCGGATCCACCAAGATCGGCGGCAGGCCGGCCTGCACATCGGCTTCGAGCTGCACACCCTCCTTTTGAAACGGCTCCATCACCGCGCCTTCGATCACGGGGAGGTATTCGTTCAGACCCAGTGACTGCGGAGTAATCTTCGCACAGCCCCCGGCAGAGCGAATGCGCTCGCTCAGATTGGTCACACCCAGGGAAGCTTCGCGGATGTGCTGCATGTTTTCGCTCACACCCGGATCCAGGTCATCTGTCATCAGTATCAGGCTGCTGAAGCCCTGGATCACCGCCAGCAGGTTGTTCAGCTTGTGGGTCAGGCCACGCAGCAGTTCCTGGTGAAAGCCTTCGCTGTGTTCTTGGCCGAGATTGAGAGTCGTAGGGAAATAAAACTGCATGACGAGAGGGGGCGTGGACGCCGCAGTAATGCAGTCGGGCGGCTGCGGTGTAAATGCGAATTTGGCGACTTCTTCTCTACAGGCAGACTAAAAACTCGCATCCGCACCGGCATCTCGCCACTATCGCACTCCATGGCACTCCTCGAAGTACGACATCTCACCAAGCGCTGGCCCACCGGGCGGCTCGCGCTCGATGACGTCGGCTTCGAAGTTCGCGAGGGCGAAATCCTCGGCCTCCTCGGTCACAACGGCGCCGGCAAGAGCACCATCATGGGCATCACCCTCGGCATGGTCCGGCCTGATGCGGGAGAGGTCCGCATCGGCGGTCGCAGCGTGCAGCAAAATCGCGGCGCGGCGCTCCAGCAGATCGGCGCGATCTATGAAGCCGCCGTGTTTTACGACTACCTCAGCGGCTGGCAAAACCTCCGCGTCCTCTGCTCCCTCTCCGGCTGGTGGGACGAGGCCGAGGTGAAACGCGTCGTGCAGATGGTCAATCTCAACCGCGCCATCCAGCAAAAAACTGCCACCTACAGCCACGGCATGCGCCAGCGCCTCGCCCTCGCCCAGGCCCTGCTGCCGCAGCCGAAAATTCTGCTGCTCGACGAACCCACTGACGGCCTCGATCCCGAAGGCATTCGCGAATTTCGCGAGCTCATCCTGCACCTCCGCAAACACCACGGCATGACCATCATGCTCAACTCGCATCTCCTCGGCGAAGTCGAGCAGATGTGCGACCGCTGCGTCATCCTCAAGGACGGCAAAAAAGTCTTCGAAGGCCCCGTCCCCTCGCAGGAAAAATCCCGCCGCATCTTTCAGCTCGACACCAACGACCTCGGTCTCGCCCGCGAAGTGCTCGACCGCTGCGGTGCCACCATGGACAAACGCGGCATCGTCGAAGTCCCGCTCAACATGGAGCCGCATGAACTCGTCGCCGCACTCGTGAATGGCAGGGTGCAGGTCAACACCTGGCAGTCGCATCGCCCCACCCTCGAAGACCTCTACATGGGCCTTTCCTCAAGATAATGACACTCTTCTTCCAGCAGTGGTATGGCGAGCTCCTCAAGCTCTTTGCACGCCGGCGCACCTACATCGGCTTCGGTGTCTTTGTGGCGCTGGAGATGAACATCCTGCTGCTCATCAAAAAATTCGGCATGGGGCCGATCCAGAAAGCCATCGTTGGCTCAGGTCAGAGCTTCGAATATTACTTTTCGGCAATCACGGTGGCCAGCACAGTCATGGGCTTCTCGGTGTTCCTCCTTGGCGCTTTGTTCCTCAGCCTTGTCGCCGGTGACATCGTCGCGAAGGAAGGCGAAGACGGCCACATGCGGCTGCTGCTCGCACGTCCCGTGAGCCGCTTCCGCCTGCTCCTGCTCAAATATCTCACCTGTACTGGCTACGCGTTGTTTTTGATCCAGTTCCTCGCCTGGACTTCCTTTTTGCTTGGTCTCGTCCTGCGTGGCTGGGGCGGTGGCTATTTCGCCATCGTGCCCGAAGTTTCCGTCGTCGCGTTTTATGACTGGTGGCCCGGCCTGCAGCGCTACGCGCTGAGCTCGCTCTATCTCGGCCTCAGCATGACCACGATCAGCAGCATCGCGTTTTTTCTCTCCTGCTTCCGCATCAAACCGGCCGCCGCCACCATCGGCGCATTGGCCTACGTCCTGGTCGACTTCATCCTTCGCACCAGCGGCTTCATGGAAAACTATCAGCATCTGCTGGTCACCAAGCACATGGCCTGCTGGGGGCGCATTCTCGCAGAAAACATCGACTGGCCTCTCATCTGGCGTGGCTACGCCGTGATCTTTGCCGTAAACATCACTCTCTTCACCCTGGGCTACGCCGTATTTGAATCCAGGGACTTAAAATCATGAACGTCATCAACAACATCCGCCAGCTTCGTTCCTGGAGCACCATCAACAAAGGTGCGCGCTGTGTTCTGGTGCCCACCATGGGCGCTTTGCACGAGGGCCATGCCGCGCTCATCCGCGCCGCGCGCGAGATCGCCGGACAGAACGGCAATGTGGCCGTCAGCATCTTCATCAATCCCCTGCAGTTCGGCCCCGGTGAAGATTTCAGCAAATACCCGCGGACCCTCATCGAAGATCTCAGTCTCTGCCGTGACAATGGCGCGGACATGATCTTCGCGCCGAAGGCCGAGGATTTGTATCTTCCAGATCGCAGCATCGTCCTGCACGAGACCAGCCTCTCACAGATGCTCTGTGGTGCCAGCCGTCCGGGCCATTTCGAAGGCGTCTGCGCCATCGTCGCCAAACTGTTCAACCTCGTCCAGTGCGATGACGCCGTGTTCGGCAAAAAAGACTACCAGCAGTTCGCCATCATCCGCCGTCTCGTGCGTGACCTGGATTTCAATGTCGTGCTCCATGGCATCGAAACCGTGCGTGAAGCAGACGGCCTCGCCATGAGCAGCCGCAACCGTTACCTGAGCCCCGAAGAACGCACTGAAGCCCCCTCACTCCGCACCGCGCTCCTCGCCGCACGAGATGCCTGGAAAAACGGCGCGCGTGACCCCGATGTCCTGCGACGGCTCATCACCCAGATGATCCAGGAGAAGGCCCCCTCCAGCCGCATCGACTACGTCGCCGTCGCGGATGCCACCACCCTGCAGCCCGTCTCGGCCACCACCGAGCTAGTCGTCATTGCCGTCGCCGTCTTTTTCGGCACCACCCGTCTCATCGACAACATCGAGCTGAAATAAGCAACACGGACATTCCTGTCCGTCAGTTCCCCCATTCGACACTCCCGTCCGTCGATCTTCCACCCTTCATGTCCGAACTCCACTCCAGTCACAGCGCCGAAGGTTACGACCTCGAAGTCGTCCGCAGCGTCTGGAGTCTCGCGCAGGTCATTCCTGGCAACGACCCCGAGGTCTGGCGCAAAGACGAATTCGGTGCCTGGATTCACCGCACCGACTATCGCAACCGCCATTCGGACTTCGGCTGGGAAATCGCCGACTACGGCTACAGCCGCCGCAGCATGGGCCTCGCTTCCCTGCGCCCCATGCAGTGGCTCAACTACCTCGACTTCATGGTCGCCGCCCGCAATCAAGCCGTCGTCACCGCCGACGGCCTCCGCAACGCCCGTCGCCTCCTCTAAGTTCATGGTTCGGCCCTTGGCACCATGGCCTCGTTGCGTGATAAAAACTCAATCGAGCTAGAGCGTTTTAATAATTTCGCAGCCAATACCACACTGGATTGAAAACGGGTCTGTCTTTCAGCCGACTGACGAGATTTGTGCGATCGAGTGATCCCCCATGAACTGGGTGGAGGCATCGAGAGCAGACATGGGGGCTTGCGGGAGCACTGCCTGCGTGCGGCGGAATGGCGGGCAGGCGCTGCTGGCGGACGCGGCGTGCGAAGGGCGCGCTGGGTTTGCTGCCCG
>JAIPJY010000080.1 GCA_021733925.1 Prosthecobacter sp.
CGACCGTATTTTGAGGGTGTTCACAGCCATGCAACTCGCTCCGCTCGCTGCCTGGCTGTGAACACCCTCAAAATACGGAGCAGGCAGTGTAACCTATGTCCCCGGTACAAGTGTCACCCATGTTCCAGTTCAAACCCTCCGTGGCCTGGCGCGGCCCCGTGCCGGTGCTTTCCATCTTGGCATGCACCGCCTCCACCACCACGATGGCACCATCCACCACGATGCCGATCGCCAGCACCAGGGCTAGCAGCGTGATCAGATTCAGCGAGAAGCCCAGCAGCTGCATGAAGAAGAAGGTGCCGATCAAGGAGACGGGAACGGCAATGACCGGGATCAGGGTGGAACGCCAGTCCTGCAGGAAAATAAACGTCACGAGCGAGACCAGCAGGAAAGCCTCTGCGAGAGTGCGCACCACCTCATGCAGCGAGGCGTCCAGGAAGCGTGACACATCATAGCTGATATCATAGTCCATGCCCTGAAGGAAAGTGGCCTCTTTGATTTCGGCCATGCGCTGTTTGATTCTGGCGATGACTTCGTTGGCGTTGGATCCGGGCAGCTGCTTGAGAAGAATGGCGGCCGTGGGCCTGCCATTGAACCGGGTCTCCATATCGAAGTAAAGAGTGCTGAATTCGACCTCGGCAATGTCCTTGATGCGCAGTACCTGGCCCTCGTCATTGGAGCGGATGGGGATCTTTTCGTAATCGTCCTGGTTCTGGTATTTGCCTGCATAACGCACCACGTACTGCAGGTGAGGCTCGGTCTTGTCGGAGCTTTCCCCCACCTTCCCAGGCGCGGCCTCCACATTCTGTTCTTTCAAGGCCTGCAGCACGTCCTCTGTCGAGATGTTGTAGGTCAGCATTTTGTCCGGTTTGAGCCAGATCCGCATGGAGTATTCCTTGACGCCGATGATCTTCGCAAACCCCACGCCCTCGATCCGCTTGAGCTCGGTGAGGATGTTGATGTCGGCAAAGTTGTATAAAAACATCTCATCGAGTTCAGGATTCGTGCTGGTGACGTCGAGGTACATCAGCATGGCCTTCTCCTCCTTGGCGATCTGGACCCCGGCCTTGATGACTTCCTCCGGCAGTTCGCCCATCATCTTGTTCACGCGGTTTTGCACATCCACCGCCGCCACATCCGGGTCGGTGCCTGCATCAAAGATGATTGAAATGACGCCGACGCCGTCATTGGCTGCCCGTGAGGACATGTACTTCATGCCAGGCACCCCGTTGATTGACCGCTCCAGCGGGACGATGGCGGCCTTCGTCAGCGTCTCGGCATTGGCACCGATGTACTCCACCGTCACATTGACCTCCGGTGGAGCAATGCTGGGAAACTGCGTGATGGGCAGTTGGAACAATGCCAGCAGACCCAGGAAAGTGATGATGATGGATATGACCATCGACAGCACCGGTCTGCGGATGAACTCGTTAATCATTCAGGCGTATTATTCATCGGTTTGGTGCATGGCTGTTGAAGCCTGAGGCCGCCAGATTTGACGGAACCTCTCCACACCCTTTGTTTATGACACTCTGTCCGCGAATCTGGCGGCATCAGAACGGGGCGACTTCAGCGAGGGCTTTGAAGTCGGGCGCAATCACATCGCCTTCCTTCACCACTTGAATGCCTTCAAAGATGATGCGGTCAGTTGGCAGCAGCCCGGAGTCGATCACATAGTGGTTCGGCAGGCGCAGCTTCGTGTCGATGCTTCTCAACTGGATGCTGTTGTCAGCGTTCAGCATGTACACGCAGGTTTTATGCTGGACTTCAAAGGTGCACTTCTGGGGTATCACCAAGGCATTTTTCAGCTCTGACTGAACAATCACCTTGCCGCTGGAACCATGCTTGAGGAGATGGTCAGGGTTGGGAAAGCTGGCCCGGAAAGCAATGTTTCCGGTGCTTTTGGAAATCACACTTTCCCAAGTTTCGATTCTGCCTTTGAAGGGGTGGATTTCTCCATTGGCCAGTTGCAGCGCCACGCTGCCCTGGACCCCCAAGTCCTTGCGTTTGGCCAGCTCCAGATATTCACGCTCCGAGACATTGAAATAGGCATAAACATCTCCGTCATTGGAGATGGAGGTCAGCAGGTCGCCTTCAGAAACGAGGCTGCCGGTTTTGTTTCGAATCCGGTTGATGATGCCGTCGAACGGCGCCCGCACCTCGGCGTAAGTGAGCATGCGCTCGGCATCGGCGACCGTGGTTTTTGCCTCGTCCACTTTGGCCATCGCTGAATCCAGTTTTGCCTGGGACATTTCCAGCTCGGAGATGGCAATGATTTTCTTCTCCAGCAGCAGCTGATTGTTTTGCAGGTCGATTTCCGCCATCTTGGCTTCGGCCATGGTGCTCTTGAGTTTGGCATTGGCCCGTTTCACCTCCTCCTGATAGGAATGACTGCTGATGGTGAAGAGCAGCTGTCCTGAGGTGACCCGCTGGCCTTCATCGACTGAGACTTTCTCCAGACGTCCGCTTACCCTTGCTTCGAGTTCAATGAAATTGGAGTTCTGAATGCTCGCGACGTAATCCTGACCGTTCGGCACATTCATCAGCACGCCAGATGTGACGGGATAAGATTTGCTGGCCTCATGAGTGGCTGCTGTTGATTTCTCAAGGCAGGAAACCATGGAGAACAGGAGCGGCAGACAGCAGACCGCTTTTAATCCGGAAAACTTTTCGAGTACGTTTTTAAGTGGGGTCATGTAATTTTGAACTAGCATGTGACATGCCATGTCTCATGGCAGGTCGGGGGTGGGTTTGAAGCACCATTTCATGCTGGAGGAAGCCTGACAACCCGGGTGTCCGGCAGCAGTTCAGCATCTCTAATGGAGATGCTGTTTTGGCAGCTATATAAACATCACATCATCAACGGATTAGATGGTGGGATGGCGGTGCTGACTGCAAGGTGCTAGTCCTTGAACGGAAGGGCAAAGTCAAAAAGCAGGGCGCCTCGAATAGCGGAAAACGCTACAAAAATACGTCTTATATATTTATGTCAGACCTTGACCAAACTAGGTAGTCTTGCGTTTAAGGCAGAGCTATTCGCCGCGAAAATCCAGGCACAGCACCCGGGGACCCGATTTCCGCAGCAGATCCTGCGATTGCTGGCGCACATAAAGCAGCCCGTGACTGAGCGCGGGCAGGCTCCAGGTGTTGAGAGCATAGAATGGCTGTGCTTGAGCCTGCACTTTGGCCCCGGCTGGACTCAGGTCGAGCCAATGCAGTGAACCGGTTTCGCCGAGGCAGAGGAAGGCACCGTCGGCTTTCAGCAGGCTGGCGCGCAGGATGCTGAGACGGGTAGGATTGGCACGGCCGGTCAGCTTGCTGAACTCGGCATCCTCCCATTCGATGTGCTGTTCCCAGACTTCTTCCCCGGTCTCGGCGTTCACGCAGACGAGGCGCGACTTTGGTTCTGTCTCGCCATCGATAGCATAGAGATGACCGTCGTGATAGATCGGGTTCATCCAATGAACGGCGAGCTTTTTCGACTGCCAGACTTCCTTGGCCTGAAACTCCGCATCATACTCGACCATCACACCGCCGAGCGGGCGGCCCTTCGGGTACGCAGTGGTGATGAAGGCGCGATTTTTCTCCGGGATGACGACGGGGGAACTGCCGATGGCCTGGATGTAGTCTTCATTGCGCCAAGGAAATTTGGAATGCAGTTTTCCGCTCGCCGGATCAATGCACATGAGGCCGCCCGTGGCGGGATCGCTCTCACCACCGGCATAGATGAGGACCTTTGTCTGGCCATGCAGTTGGGCGGGAATCGGCGACGCATAGCTCGCGCCCCAGGCGTCTTCGAGTGTCCACACGACCTTGCCGCTCTGCAAATCAAACGCCGCCACACTCACGCCTGCTTCCGCGAGCTTTGTTTTACGGTCGCGCATTCCTTCGTTGTCCTCGATCAGGGCTTTCTTGCCGCCGACATTCAGGATTACGCGTCCGTCGAGAATCAGCGGTGTGCCGCCCGCGCCGAAGAAATCCTGTGGGACGTTGTATTCTTTGCGCAGATCATGCTGCCACAAGGCCTTGCCGGTTTTCAAATCGAAGGCGTGCAACTCCGCCGTCACGCCAAAGGTCACCACGATACCATCGGCGATCACCGGGCTGCCGCGCGGGCCATTGCCGAAGCCGTATCGATCTTGATACGAGATCGGGTAATCCTGGGACCAGAACCGCTTCCCGGTTTCGCGATTCAGGCATTCGATGGTTTCCCTGCCTTCGAGGGCATGGAAGATCACACAGAAGTCGCCGCTGATGGCGGGAGAGTTGTAAGCCTCGCCCATCTGGACTTCCCACACCGTCTTGGGTTCATTCTGCGACCAGGTTTTGAGCAGATGGGTTTCCGGCGAATGGGCGTCATTCGTGGGGCCGAGCACGCGCGGCCAGTCGCTCGTCTTCGCCTCTGCTGCCAGTGGCTTCGGAGCCGCATGAAAAGTCAGCCGGTCAAACGCCTCCTGCGCAGAGCAGACGTTCAGGGCGAAAAGAAACAGAAACAGTCTCGACGGATTTTTCATGTCATGCCATGCTAGCCATGGCGGTGAAGAACGCCACTCTCATGGTGGCTGATGTCAGGCTTGCATGAGAATTGGCACAGCAAAAGCCAATGATCGTCCGTTGAGACGTCTGAATTCCGGCGTATGTGACTGGCAACCTCCCATCAACCCATGCTCATTCCGACCTCTTTTCCCACGTCCACCGGCCCTGCTGAATCGAAACCGCTGATTTCCGAGGAGGGATGGGTCGTGCAGCACCTGTTTTTCACCATCGATCATGGCTACTGGGCGGCGCTGACGCCGGAAGAGCGTCAGGAGCGCCGTGAGAACTTCACGCGCACGATTGATGCCATCCGCAAGCACCCCGGCACGCAGTTGCTCGCGTTTGCGATGGTGTCGCCCAAATCGGAGCTGGGTTTCATGCTGCTCACGCCGGATTTGCATGACTCGCAGCGGTTTGAGAAGCAGATCAACCTTGCGCTGGGCCCGGACGTGCTGACGCCGGCCTACAGCTATCTTTCCATGACGGAGTGGACGGAATACTCGCAGTCCGAAGAGGAGTTCAAGGCGCAGATCGAGAAGGCGGAAAACCTGACCCCCGGCACGGAGGCCTTCGACAAACGTGTGGCGGAATGGAAGGGCCACATGACGAAGTATTTCAACGACCGCCTCTACCCGAACATGCCCGACTGGCAGGTCTTCTGTTTCTATCCGATGAGCAAGCGCCGCAGCGTGGGCGCAAACTGGTATGCCAACGATTTTGCCAAGCGTCGTGAACTCATGGGCGGCCATGCAAAAACGGGCCGCAAATACGCAGGCAAGGTGCGCCAACTCATTTCTGGCTCTACTGGGCTGGACAGCCACGAGTGGGGCGTGACGCTCTTCGCGCACGACATGGTTCAGATCAAAAACATCGTCTATGAGATGAGGTTCGATGAAGTCACCACCCAGTATGGTGAATTTGGCGACTTCTACATCGGCATCCAGCCGCCGACGGGCGAACTGCTGCAGCGGGTGATGCTGAGTTGATTTAAGTGATTCAGAAACTATCTTCGGTGCCATGACAGCCACGCTTCCAGCCCCGGTCGCCGAGATCAAAGGCCGCATTGACGAGCTATCCCGGCAAGACCGGCTGTTGTTGGACGAGGTTCTCCGTGTCGAAGGTGAAAACGGTCAATGGGATTCCATCGCTTGGCCTTGGGAGCTGCTTGAAAAACGCAAAGCCGCCTTGGAGCGGGGTGAAAGCAGCGCCATTCCCTTGGAGGACGTCGCAAGCCGCCTCCGGGCGCGCAGAGCCGCCAGGCCATGAGAGTCACAGTTGATCTCGTGGCTGAGGCGGACATTGAGGAGATTGCTGATTTTTATGATCTGCAGGAACCTGGGATGGGCGCAGAAGTTGAGGAGTTTCTCATTGAGTGTCTGGGACGATTGCAAACGCTGGCGGGCATCCATCCTCACTGCCGGGGTATTTACCGCCAGGTGATTTCACGTGGCAGGTTTCCGTACTTTGTCGTTTACTATGAGATATTGGCAGGTTCAGAAGTGTTGGTGCGTGCTTTGCAAGATCACCGCCGTGATCCGCATGACATTGCTGAAAAGATCGACGACCGTTTTACTCAATAAAGCATGCCAAATCAGCCCCTCACCATCGCCAATCGTCAGTTCAACTCCCGTCTCATGCTGGGCACGGGTAAATTCGCCAGCGGTGAGCTGATGCGGGATGCCATCGTGGCGTCGGAGACGGAAATCGTGACCGTGGCGCTGCGTCGGGCCGATTTGAGCGGCAAGGGCGATCCTTTTGCCAACATCCTCGATTTCATCCCGAAGAATGTCCTGCTGCTGCCAAACACCAGCGGGGCGATGAATGCGGAGGAGGCGGTGCGCCTGGCGCGGCTGGCCGTGGCGGCAGGTCTGCCCAACTGGGTGAAGCTGGAAATCCATCCTGACCCACGCTACCTGCTTCCAGACCCGATTGAGACGCTGAAGGCGGCTGAAATTCTGGTGAAGGAGGGGTTTATTGTCCTTCCCTACATCAATGCGGACCCCGTTTTGGCCCGCCGATTGCAGGATGTGGGCACGGCCACGGTGATGCCGCTGGGCTCGCCCATCGGCTCGCATCAAGGCATTACGACGCGGCGTATGATCGAAATTATCATCGCCCAAGCCACTGTGCCGGTTGTGGTGGATGCCGGGATTGGGGCGCCCAGCCATGCGGCGGAGGCCTTTGAAATGGGGGCAGATGCCGTTCTGGTGAACACTGCCATTGCCGTGGCTGCCGACCCCTTACGGATGGCGCAGGCCTTCAAAATGGCCGTGGAAGCCGGGCGCAGCGCCTATGAAATCGGCCTGAGCGAGGGTGCGGCGGAGGCTTCAGCCACCAGTCCGCTGACAACTTTTCTCTATCAGTAAGCAGCCTGAAAGACAGCGCGTTTCAGCCCTTCACCAGGTAGGTGAAAGCGATGACGCCGCCGAAAAGCAGGGCGAATGCGAGACACATTCCGTAAAAGATGATCATAGTGATTGGGGATTTAGCGTGAATCAGAGAGACTGCCAGTAGAAATTTGTTCTTGCGAAAGGAGGACTTTGGGGCAGACTCCGCGCCCCTATGGCAAAAACATGCTGGCTCGAGCGCGACAAGCGCAAACGTAAAACCGTCGAAAAGTACGCTAAACTCCGTGCTGAACTCAAGGAGAAAGGCGATTTCGTCGGTCTCTCCATGCTTCCTCGTGATGCAAGTCCGACACGTCTCATCAACCGTTGCCGCGTCACTGGCCGTCGTCGTGCGTTCATTCGCCGCTTCCAGATGTCCCGTATGACCTTCCGCGAGCTTGCCTCCCAAGGGATGATCCCCGGGGTGACGAAGTCCAGCTGGTAGAATTCCGTCCGAACTTGCAGCCGGAGGAATGTCTCTGGCTGCATGGAGAGGCGGCGCGTATCATCTCTGATGCCTACCTACTCCTACATCGCCGACGACCCTGAAAAGGGATGCCCTGCTTGCCGCAGGGGCTTTGACCTGCGCCGTCCGCTCAGCAGGCCAGCTCTTGAGGCATGCCCTCTCTGCAGGCAACCGGTCAAAAAACTTATTTCCGGTTTTAACACGCCCAAGATCACCAAACCCCTCTCAGTTTCCGACGCCAAGGCCGCCGGCTTCACCATCCTCGAAAAACGATGCGATGGAAATTACGAGAAGCTGTGAACGCCTGATAGCGCCGCCTCATGACTCCTTTGCTCGCCAATGCTTCTGCTGAACTCGTTCGCGAGTGGAGCTTCACCGCCAGTGAAGTCTTCTGGCAGGCTGTCATCGTGCTGGTCATCGTGCTGCTGAACGCCTTCTTTGTGGCGGCTGAGTTCGCCATCGTCAAGGTCAGGGACAGCCAGCTCACGGCCGCCATCGAAGACGGCACGCGTGGTGCCCAGTTCGCGCAGACCGTGACGCGCAATCTGGACGCCTACCTCTCCGCCGGGCAGCTGGGCATCACTCTTACCAGCATCGCGCTGGGGATTTTCGGCGAGCCGTTTGTCTCTGTCTTGGTGCAGCCGATGCTGTTCAAGATCGGTATCGTCAACGAGACTGTCATTCGCTGGACGTCCATCGGCATCGCCTATGCCATTGTCACCTTCCTGCACGTCGTTCTGGGTGAACAGACGCCCAAGGTGGTCGCCATCCGCAAATCCATGCAAACCGCGCTGCTGATCGCGCGTCCGCTGCACCTGTTTTATGTCGTGCTGAAGCCGGCGATCTGGATTCTCAGCGCCAGCACCAATCTCGTCCTCCGCTTTCTGGGCATCACGGCCGTGTCCGAGCACGAGATCGCCCACTCTGAAGAAGAACTGCGCCACATCGTGGCTGAAAGCCAGAAATCCAAGGAGGTGACGGAGACCGAAAAGGACATCCTTCTCAACGCCCTGGCCCTCAATGACCGCTGCGTGCGTGATGTGATGACGCCGCGCAACCAGGTGGTCTCGCTGGATGCGGATGAAACCTTTGAGGCCAGCCTCAAGATTGCCATCGATTCCAAGCATACGCGCTATCCGCTGGTCGAAGGTCATCTCGACCACGCGATCGGCACTATTCACATCAAAGATCTGCTCAGCCTCATCGGCCAACCGCAGCCCGACCTGCGCAAGATCAAACGCGAGCTGCAAATGGTGCCGGAGATGATGCCCATCGACAAGCTGCTGCGCTTCTTCCTCGACAAGCACGTTCATGTGGCCCTTGCCGTTGATGAATTTGGCGGTGCCGTCGGCATTGTGACGCTGGACAACGTGCTCGAAGAAATCGTGGGTGACATTCAGGATGAATTCGATCACGAAGTCAGCGAGTTTCGCCGCATCAACGAAAACGAATTCACCGTCGAAGGCACCTACAACCTTTACGAACTGGCTGACCAGACCGGCATCGACCTCGACAGCGACGAAGTCACCACCGTCGGCGGCTATGTCACGCATCTTCTCGGCCATCTGCCCAAGGTGGGCGAAAAAGTGATCATTGAAGAATATGAAGTGACCACCACCAAGGCGGATCTCCGGCGTGTGCTGCAACTGCACTTCAAGCGCCTCTCCACCTTGGCTGAAGAAGCCGCTGCGGCTGACGAAAAGCCGGAAGGCGTGTGAGGTGGCTCACGCCACGGCTGCTGCGTCAGTCACAAACGCATCTACGTCCGCTTCTGTGGTGCGCCATGAGCACATCAGGCGAGAACCGCCGCCGATGAAGCTGTAGAACACCCAGCCACGCTCCTTCAGGCCTTCCTTCATCTGGTCAGGCAGCTTGGCAAACACCGCGTTGGCATCCACGGGGTAGAGAATCTGCACCCCCGGAAGGTGGCCGAGGGCATCCGAGAGGCGTCTGGCCAGGGAGTTGCCATTTTGAGCATGCCTGCGCCAGGTTTCATCACTCAAAATGCGCAGCCATTGTGCTGAGATGAAGCGCATCTTGGAGCAAAGCTGACCCGCCTGCTTGCAGCGGTACGCAAACTCCTGGGACAGCTCCTTGTTGAAAAACACGACGGCTTCCGTCACCGCCATGCCGAGCTTGGTGCCGCCGCAGCACAGCACATCCACACCGGCGCGCCAGGTGATGTCGGCAGGGGCGCAGTTCAACCCGGTCAGCGCATTGAAGAACCGCGCACCATCCATGTGAATGGACAGGCCATGCTGTTTCGCGACAGCGCCGAGGCCCTTGAGCTCGCCCGGGCGGTACACGGTGCCCAGCTCCGTGCTTTGGCTGATGCTCAGGGCTCGTGGTTTGGGGAAATGCACGTCGCTGCGGCTCGTCGCCAGTCGTACGACATCAGCGGGGTCGAGCTTTCCAAGCGGGCTGCGGGCGAGCAAGATCTTCGAGCCATGGCTGAAAAACTCTGGTGCTCCGCATTCGTCCGTCTCCACATGCGCCTCCTGTGCTGTGATGATGCTGTGGTAGCTCTGGCACAGAGTGGCGAGCGAGAGCGAATTCGCCGCCGTGCCGTTGAAGACGAAGTACACATCGCAGTCCGTCTCGAAAAACCGCCGGAATGTTTCGCAGGCCTCAGCGGTGGTTGAGTCTGCCCCATAGCTGGGTTGATAGCCTGAATTGGCCTCCCCCAGTGCCTGCCAGGCTTCAGGACAAATGCCGGACGTGTTGTCCGAGGCGAAGTGGTATTTCAGTTCAGCTGTCATGCTTTGGCTTTCGGTTTCCCATGCCATGCCAGCACGATCCCTGCGAGGAGCAAGAGCAGATCACGCAGGATGAGGTCGCGGTAATTGGAAGTGGCGTCCGCGTGGCCGAAGCAGCCGCAGCGAATGTCGATGCCGCGCCACCACGAGATGCTGATGGCAGCCAAAAAAATCAGCAGTGTTCCGTTCAAGATCAGCAGGCCGCCGGAACGCAGCAGACCGCTCATGACGGCAAGTCCGGCGAAGATTTCCAGCCATGGCAGCCCCATGGCCAGCCATGCGGCCCAAGGGTCTCCAAGCAGGTCGAAGCTGCGGACGTCATCTAGGAACGACATCGGGTCCGCCACCTTTAGAATCCCTGCATAGACAAAGACGCCACCGAAAAAGAAGTGAAGGAGAAGTCGCAGCATGGGGTGGCCAAACTTACGGCACCAGTTCCGCCATCGGCAACAGAATGATGACCAGCTTTTTGTCTTCGTAGCTTTCTCCAGGGCGGGGCAAGCCCCGCACATCCACCGGGCGTCCCAGCAAGGTGGCAAGCTGCGTGGCAAAGCCGGCGTCTGGCGCCTGACCGCCGCCGCCAAAGCTGAGCTGCGCATCATCATACACACGCATCAGTTCCCCACCGTGCAGAACGATGGGGGATTTGTCGCTCGGCGGGATGCCATGAATTGAAACCAAGGTTGCTTCTTCTACTCCTAGAAGCTTTGCGGCATGCAGCGGATCGAGCCCTCGTGCCAGGTCGCCGGCGTCCGTGTGGTCGAGAATCTTGGCATTGATGATGGGCGTTTCGGTGCTGCTTAGGCGTGGATGCTTTTCGTGCACATGCTTGTTCACCGCCACGGCCACAGCCTTCATAGCTTCCGGGGTCCAGTGACTGTCATGCGCATAATAAACCGGCTGCCTGTCACGGAAGTCCCACAGGGCCTCGGTCATGTCCAGCACATCGATGCCCGCCGCTTTCAATTCGGCCAGCCTGGGCGCTTCATCTTTCAAACGCACCACATCCAGATAGTGACCGGGGCGGATCTGTTCAGGGTACATCGTGGCACGGTCTGGGATCGTGATCACCAGCAATGGCGTGTCTTGTTCCTTCAGCTGTGCCGCCAGTTTGATCAAACCGGGCTGCACGTCGTTGCCTGGGCGTCTGGCATGTGCCAGACGGTCGAGATCATGCTGGTCGAAGAGCCAGCCTTCGCGCCCCAGATAAACGGTATGATTGCCTTCGTTCAAGCCATGCATCAGCAGCCATTGCATGCCGCTGCGCACAGTTGCCGACGCGAGATTGGTCTTGGAAGACGTGAACCAGGAGGCGGCTTCAAACAGCAGAGGAATGGCCAGCAGAATGACAAACACACGGATGATGCTCCGCGCCTCCTTGGGGCTCAGTTCTGGCTCGGGCGGCACCAGGGTGCGCTTCGTTGGGTCGATTCGAGGAAGCGTCGGTTTCATGACATGGGTGCGGCGTGCGTCCACAACATGGCCACGGCAAAGGTGAAAATGAAAAAGCCGATTTTTGCCTTCCATGGCGCGGGCTCGCGTAGAAAATCGCGCGAGTACGGCAGGCCGATGAGACAGACCAGCGCGGCAAAGATCGTGAGGACGTTGAAATCCGTACGCACCCGCGCCTGCTGCAGCAACGTGGCGATCGTCCGGGGCGGTGGTGCAAACAGCGCCTTCAGATGCAGCCAGGTGTCGCCGAAGGAAGCTGTTTGCAGCAGCGCTCCGAGGACGGTGACGGCCAGCAGGAGGGCGATCAGGCGCAGCCATTTTCCCTGGGTGAAGCGTCGCAGCGTCAGCGCTTCCTGCACCGGCTCCGCCACCTTGAATCCGAACATGCCACCGAGTCCGGTGATCACATCGCCAGCGGCGGTGAAAGCGAAGTGCAGGCTGAGGAGCAGTCCCAGAAAGCCCATCCATGCGACACTGGTGCCCAGGCTTTCCGGTCCGCCTCGGAAAACGACCGTCGCGAGATGCCACAGTGGATCGACCAGCAGCACCCACTTGCCAATTCCGAGGCAGAAGCGCGTGATTCCATTCGCCACGTCGGGCGTGGCCGGTCGTGGTTTGATGTACAGGCGTACCGTTAATGCGGCGGGCAGCAGCACAAACAGCAGATGGTGGAAACTGATGAGCACAGGTATGGAGATGGCGGAGGGCTAGACGCCCGTCAATCATGGAATCTTGGGTGCATTGATCACTGATTGAGCCGCGAGGCACTGTTTGCCGCCGCTGGGCTGGCGGAGAACGTAGAAAAATACGTCAGTGAAGCGCTTTTCGCAGCGTTTTAGTACTGTCATGGACGACATCGACCCCCAGCTCCCTGAGCACCTTATCCGCCGAGATTTCCTGAAGAAACTCGCGGCTGCGGGCACTGCCGCGTGGATGACCGGCGAGCCGCGTGCGATCTGGGCAAAAACGGGTGAGAAGGTGACGCACCCACCGGCGAAAGCTGATGCCTGCATCCTGCTCTGGATGGCAGGTGGCATGGCAGCGCCGGACACGTTTGATCCGAAGGGCTACCTGCCCTTTGAGCAGGGCCTGGAGGTTAAACGGATGCTCAGCACCTTTCCAGCGATCAACACGAACGTGGATGGCGTCAAAATCTGCCAGGGGCTGGAAAACATCGCGCAGGTGATGGACCGGGCGACGCTGATCCGCAGCGCGGTGCAGCCGGATCTCGGCAGCATTTTGCATTCACGGCACCAGTATCACTGGCACACCGGCTATGTGCCGCCGCAGACGGTGGCATGCCCGCACATCGGTGCCTGGATGGCGAAGGTGCTCGGCCCGCGCAATGCCGTGATGCCCGCGTTCATCAACATTGGCCAGCGGCTCGAGGGCGTGGGCGAGAGCGAAGAGCTGAAGGCCTTCACCACGGCGGGATTTTTTGGCAGCGAGTTTGGCCCCATGAACCTGCCGTTTCCTGAAGAAGCCGCGCAGTCGGTGAAGCCGCCGAAGGGCATGGACGCGAATCGTTTTGCCAATCGCGACCGTCTTTTTCGCAAGCTGGTCGATCAAAGCCCGCAGCGCGAGTTCATGAGCGACTACCAGCAGGAATCCATGCTGCGGAGCATGGACAATGCGTATCGCCTGCTCAGCGCCAAAGAGCGCGAAGCCTTCGACATCACGCTGGAGCCGAAGGAGAGCTTCGCGAAATATGACACGGGTCGCTTTGGCCGTGGCTGCCTGCTTGCGCGGCGGTTGGTTGAGGCGGGCACGCGGTTCGTCGAGGTGACCACCGAGTATGTGCCGTTTTTCCAATGGGACACGCACAAGGATGGCCACACGACCGTGGATGCCATGCACAAGGAGATCGACCTGCCGATCTCGCAGCTCGTGCGCGATCTGGAGGCGAAGGGCTTGCTGGATCGCACGCTTATCGTCATCGCCAGCGAATTCAGCCGCGATGCGCTCATGGAAGGCAAGCCCGGCTCCACGGCGAACGATCAGACGACCTTCAAAGTCGATACGCTCAGCGAGATGAAGCACTACGGACTGCACCGCCATTTCACCGGCGGCACCAGCGTGGTGATGTTCGGCGGCGGCGTTAAGAAAGGCCACTTGTATGGCGAGACCGCCGATGAGCGCCCGCTCATTGCCACCAAGAATCCGGTGAGCGTCATGGATCTTCATGCCACGATCATGACGGCGATGGGCATCAGTCCAAAGACGGAATTCGAAATCGAAGGCCGGCCTTTCTATGTCACGGCAGACGGCAAAGGCAGGGCGGTGACGGAAATCTTCGCTTAAAACGATTGGAGGCGTGGCTTTCTCCCGTTTAGACTTTCTCACATGAACGCCCTCCGCCTTCTCTGCATCGGGGTCACGACTTTTGTCCTGACCGTCTCCTCATCTCTTCGTGCTGCTGACGGCGATGCCGAATGGAAGAAGGTCAACGATGCCATGGAAGGCATCAAAAATCCAGCGGCACAGCCCAAATCGCGGGAGGAAGCCATCGCGATGCTCAAAAAAGGCCTGACGGAGTTCGATGCTGCGTATGCGGCCGCTTTGAAAGCAGGGCCGAACAATCCTATCCGCTGGGATGCCGCCTTGTTTGAAACCATGGTCGGACGTGCGCGTGAGTTCGCGGAAGTTCCGGCTCCTGCCAAGCAGGCCATCACGCTCGAAGACATTCTCAAGGCCGAAGATGCGAAGCCTGAAACCAAATCGCAGGCGAGTTTGGTCAGTGTCATGGAGACTGTAGAGGCCGCCGAAAGTCCAGAGGGCGACCCCGCCGCATGGCTGGCGAAAGCGGAGAAGCATCTGAAGGATTTTCCCGCTGAAAAAATGAACAAGATGGTGGAAGGCAAAATCGCAAGCATTAAGGCCGCCGCCGAGCTCAAAAACAAGCCGCTCGAACTGAAGTTCACCGCCGTGGACGGTCGTGAAGTGGATGTGTCAAAGCTGCAGGGCAAGGTCGTGCTCATCGACTTTTGGGCCACCTGGTGCGGACCTTGTGTGGCCGAACTGCCGAATGTGATCAAGGCTTACAAGGAGCTGCACCCCAAGGGGTTTGAAATCGTCGGCATCTCGCTCGACGGCGACAAGGCCGAACTGGAAGCATTCGTGAAGGAAAAGGGCATGGAATGGCCGCAGTACTTCGATGGCAAAGGCTGGCAGAACGAGATTTCCACCAAGTACGGAATCACCTCGATTCCTGCCATGTGGCTGCTTAACAAAAAGGGCATGGTCGTGAGCACCAATGCGCGCGGCGGTTTGGAGGAGCAGGTGGCCAAACTTCTTGCAGAGTAAGCTCATGATCCATCGTTCAGCCTTCATGGCGGTCTTGCTGGCTGCTTCGTTTCTTCATGCCCAGGAAGCGGGCATACAGGTCGAAAAGAACGTCATGGTGGCGATGCGTGATGGCGTGAAGCTCGCCACGGATGTGTATCTGCCTGCGGGCAATACTGGAAAGCTGCCTGTCATTCTCACGCGCCTGCCTTACAACAAGGACGGCGCGAAAAGCTTTGGCGAATACTTTGCGACGCACGGCTATGTGTTCGTGGCTCAGGACACGCGCGGGCGCTATGCCAGCGAAGGCGTCTGGCACTGGATGAGCGATGATGGTGTAGATGGAACCGACTGTGCGGCATGGATCGCCGCGCAGCCTTGGTCAAACGGCAAGATCGGCATGGTGGGCACCTCGTACGTCGGTGGCACGCAGCACGCGATGGCATTGGAAAAAGTGCCGCAGCTCACCACCGTCATCCCGGTGGATGCTGTCTCCAACATGGGACGGCAGAGCATGCGCAATGCGGGTGCGTTTGAAATGCGCTTCTGGAACTGGATCATGCTCAATGCAGGCAAGGGCAGCAACGCGGCGCTCGATCCTGCCACGCAAGGTGAACTCAAGGAGATGGCGGACCATCGCTGGGACTATCTCTCGCTGCTGCCGCTGCGTCCCGGCACCACGCCGCTCAAGCTCGCTCCTGAATATGAAGACTGGCTCATTCAGGCCATGCGCCACGGCAAGGACGATGCTTTCTGGGCACAGAACAACATTCTGGCCGATCCCACGCGTTACAAGGACATGCCGGTCTATCTTGTCGGCGGCTGGTATGATTCATGGGCTGGCAACACGTCTGCCAATTTCAAGGCGCTCTCGAAGACGCTCAAAAGTGATGTCTATCTCATCATGGGGCCTTGGATTCATGGTGCGCAGAACAAGTCATCCCACGGTCAGGTCGAGTTCGGCAATGACGCCGCCGTCGCGGACCAGCTTGCCTGGCGCAAGGAGTGGTTTGATCACTGGATGAAGGGCATCGACAACAGCGTCGGCAAAGCCGCGCCCTTTGCCAAAAAAGTACGCATCTTCGTCATGGGCACCGGAGATGGCAGCAAGACCAAGGACGGACTGCTCAACCACGGCGGGCAGTGGCGTGATGAAAACGAATGGCCGCTGGCGCGCATGAAACCCACCCCGTTCTATCTGCATCCCGAAGGACTGCTAAGCGACGCAAAGCCCAAGGATGAGCGCGCATCCGTGACCTATGCGTTTGACCCCAAGAACCCGGTGCCCACGCTCGGCGGCAACATTTCTTCCGGAGACGGCATCATGCAGCAGGGCGCATGGGATCAGCGTGGCAGTGACAAATTCTGGAACTGGACCAAGCCCATTCCGCTGTCAGCCCGCAGTGACGTTCTCGTGTTCCAAACCGCACCACTGGCCGAAGACACCGAAATCACCGGTGAGATCGAGGTGAAGCTCTGGGCTTCATCCGATGCCGTGGACACTGACTTCACCGCCAAGTTGATCGATGTGTATCCATTCAGCGCCGACTGGCCGCATGGCTTTGATCTCAATCTCGCCGACGGCATCGTCCGCGCCCGTTTTCGTGATTCCTTGCAGGAGGAAAAGTTCATGGAACCCGGCAAGGTCTATCCCTTCACGATCAAGCTCTATCCCACGAGCAACGTCTTCAAAAAAGGCCACCGTATTCGCGTGGACATCAGCAGCAGCAACTTCCCGCGCTTCGACGTGAACCCGAACACCGGAGAACCCCTCCAGCAGCATCGCCGTACGGTGACAGCCACGAACACGGTCCATTATGGCAGCGAGCATCCCTCGCACATTGTGCTGCCGTTCGTGCCACGACGTTAGAGCAGCGCCTCGCGCAGGATGCTCATGCTCGCATTCCCGCCCGTGAGCACGCAGGCCACACGTTTGCCCTGCCATGTGTCACGCTGCTTCTTCAACGCCGCATACGCCAGAGCCCCCGCTCCTTCAGCGATGTTGTGGGTAGCCTGAATGATCTCTCGCATCGCAGTCACGGCCTCTTCATCACTCACCGTGACGACTTCATGGGCATGACGCATCACATGCTCCAGCGCCTCCCGGTTCGGCGTTTTGCAGGCCACTCCCTCCGCCACGCGTGTCATGCTTGTTTGTTCAACAAACTGCTGCTGCTGAAACGACAGCGCATATGCTGGCGCATGCTCCGATACAACGCCTATGATCTTGGTGTTTAATCCCAGCGCTTCACGTGCTGCAGTCACGCCGCAGAAGCCGGAGCCGAGGCCGATGGGCACAAACACGGCATCCAGGTCACTCACGGAGTGAAACAGCTCCAGCGCATAGGTTGCCACGCCACGCACCAGCCAGGGATGGAATGACGGCACGGCATGCAGTCCTTCTTGGGCTGCGATTGCACACGAGTATTCGAGCGCTTCCTGAAACTCGCGGCCATGCTCCACGAGCTCTGCACCCAGCGAGCGCATGGCGGCGTTTTTCTCCGGGTTGTTGCCGTGCGGCACCACGATCACGGCCCGCAGACCATTTCGTCTGGCTGCAAAAGCGATGGATTGCCCGTGATTGCCCGTCGATGCGGCGATCACACCGCGCACTTCGGGCTGCTGGCGTTTCAGTTCATCCATATAGACGAGCCCGCCGCGGATCTTAAAAGCCCCGACTGGCGTGTGGTTTTCATGTTTTAACCACAGCTCGCAGCCCAGACCTGCTTCGAGCAGCGGCCAGCGATAGGTGGGCGTTTCGCGGATGTGCGGACGAATGAGCGCCTTGGCGGCTTCGATTTCGCTGAGGGTCGGCAGGGGCTCCATTCTGCATGGCTAGGCATGAACTTCGCAAAGGCAAGCCCGCAGCCGACGTTAAGAGGCGCACCATGAACACGCCTGCCACTTCCCGTCGTCGTTTCCTTCAGACCTCCCTCGCCGGAGTTTTATCATCACCCGCCTGGGCGGCACCGCTCGGGGCGAACGGGGATGTGCGCGTCGCGGTGATCGGTTTTCGCGGTCGAGGCGGCGGTCATATCAAGGAACTGCTCAAGGTTCCCGGCGTGCGCTTGGTGGCGCTGTGCGATGTCGATTCCGCCGTCGTGGACAAAAAAGTGGCCGAGCTCGCGAAGCAGAACATCACGGTCAAAACCTACCGCGATTTCCGCGAGTGCTGTGCGGACAAGGACATCGACGCCGTGACCATCGCCACGCCAAACCACAGCCATGTGCTCATTGCGCTCACCGCCTTGCAGCATGGCAAGCACGTCTATGTTGAAAAACCCGTCTGCCACAATCTCGTCGAAGGCCGCAAGCTCATGGCCGCTGCCACAAAGGCCGCCGCCAAAGGCATCATCGTGCAGCACGGCATGCAGCGGCGTTCGGATCTAGGCTGGGCGGCGGCGATGGCGTGGGTGAATGAAGGACACATCGGCCAGAAGAAGCTCTCCCATGCGCTGGTCCACGGCATGCGCCTCAGCATCGACAAAGTGGAAGCTCCCCAGCCGCCGCCCGCCACGGTGGATTACAAGCTATGGTCCTCTCCGCGTCCGGAGCTGCCCATCATGCGCAAGCAGTTCCACTACGACTGGCACTGGCAGTGGCCCTATGGCGGCGGTGACATCGGCAACCAGGGGCCGCATCAGTACGACGTGGCCCGCTGGGCGCTCAATGATCCTGCCACGCTGCCGCAGCGTGTGATGAGCCTCGGCCATCGCTGGGGCTATGTGGATGACGGCCAGACGGCCAACTGCCAGCTCGCCTTCCATCCCTATGAGCCCGTGCCCCTGCTCATGGACATGTTTGGCCTTCCCATGAAGAACATGGACAAGAAATCCGGCGAACCGCCCTACAAGGGCATCCGCACCGGAAACATCATCCACTGCGAAGGCGGCTATGTGGCCGAATCCAAAGCCTACGACAACGAGGGCAAGACCATCACGAAGTTTGAAAACTTCCTCACCGGCCCCGACCACATGAAGAACTTCATCGACTCCGTGCGCGCCGGCAAATACACCAAAGACGTTCTCCACATCCGCCACGGTCAGCAGGCTGCCGCACTCTCGCATCTCGCGAACACCTCCTACCGCCTCGGCAAGGCGATGAAGAATGAGGAGATCAAAGAGCGCCTACAGACCGACAAATTCGGCCAGGCCATGTTTGCGGACATGCTCACCACGCTTGCGGCGAATCAAATCAACACGGAGGTCGAGCAGGTCGTCGTCGGTCCGTGGCTCGATTTCGATCCGGTGAACGAGGTCTTCACCGGTGAGTTTGCCGCCGAGGCCAACAAGCTGGCGCAGGAGGAATACGCCGCCGGATTTGAACTGCCGGCGGTGTAGGCCTCACCTCGGCGTGTTCTGTCGTCGAAAATCCTTCGGCGACATCCCCACCACCTGCTTGAACCGCCGCGAGAAATGGAAAGCGTCATGAAATCCCAGATCATCCGCAATCCTGGCCAGCGTATGGCTGCTTTCCAGCAGTCTGGCGCAGGCGCGCAGGACGATCGCGTCGGCGCGAAATTCGCCGGGGCTTTTGCCGGTCATCTGCACGAACCTTTTCCGAAAGGCGCTGTAGGACATGCCGAGAGCTGTCGAGATTTCCTCCAACGCCGGCGCTCCGAGTTTGCCATCTCCCAGCATGCGCTCCGCAGTCTCCCGCCACTGCAAGGTCTCCGTGGTCTGATGCTGTGAGGCATCAAATTGGAGGGAGTCGGCCAGCCACTGCTGGAAGTGGCAGAGGCGTGACAGAGGTGTTTCCGCAGGCGCATCTGGTGGCGGCTGGAGGATGCGGCGCAGCCGGTTTGTCCAGTACGGCAGGGGGCTGAGTTCCAGTACCCTGCTACGGTCGCCGGGATAACCGGCAGACTGCCAGGCATCGAAGACGCTGCCATTGAACCACAGGAACAACTCACTCCAGCGCACGCCCTCTTGAGGGCCGTAACTTTGATTGATGGCGGGCTTTGACCACACCAACGTGCCGGGTTGCAGCGTACAGCGCACTCCCGTGTCATCCATGTAGTCAGCCGTGCCTTCGAGTGTCAAAACCAGCAGGTAATGTGGCGTGGGGCGCAGGTAATGCGGCGGCGGTGCATGCGCGTAGGTTGCCTGGCTGTTCCACTTGGTTCCTGCATAGACGATCTGTCCCAGATCGCAGTGCACGGGCCGTGTCGCGTTCATGTTCCAGGGGCCTGGAATGTTGAAGTAGAGATTGGGGTCGCGCTCCTCGGACATGTCAAAATCTACATGCATGAGGTCAAACATTCAATTTAGAGAACGGTGGAATGACCGTATGTGTATGTCAGACAGTCTATGTCACGCCATGCGCCCGCCCGAACTCCATCGCCGCATTCCCCTGCCATCTGCGTTCTTCGCAGTGCTGTGCGCGTATGCATTCTCGCTGCCAGTGAAGGCGGTGGACTATGTGAAGGACATCAAACCGCTGCTCAAGGAGCGTTGTATTTCCTGCCATGGCACCGTGAAACAAAAAGGCGACCTGCGGCTCGATGCCGGCGCTTTGATTCAAAAGGGTGTTCACCACGACTTGCTCGAACGCATCGCTTCCACGGATGAAGACGAACGCATGCCGCCGGAAGGCAAACGTCTGAGCGCGGAGCAAATCGAACTGCTGCGGCAGTGGATCGCGTCCGGTGCGCCATTTCCGCAGGACGAAGTGATTCCCAAGAAGCCCTCCGAGCACTGGTCATTCCAACCCGTGCAGAGTCCACCGCTGCCTGCGTCTGCTTTCACTCATCCGATTGACGCCTTCGTGTTCGGCAAAAGGGACGCTGCGCCACAGGCAAATCCGCTGGCGCTGCTGCGTCGTGTGCATCTCGACCTCACCGGTCTGCCGCCGACGATTCAAGAGCAGGAGCGCTTTGCCAAATCTGGTGAGCTGAATGCGGTGATCGATGATCTGCTCGTGCGTTCTGAATACGGCGAGCGCTGGGCGCGGCACTGGCTGGATGTGGTGCGTTACGCCGACAGCAACGGCTACGAGCGTGATGCGGAAAAACCCTTTGTCTGGCGCTATCGCGACTACGTCATTGAGTCGCTCAATCAGGACAAGCCCTTCGACCGCTTCGTCATGGAGCAGCTTGCGGGCGATGAAATGCCGGATCGCTCCGTCGCATCCGTCATTGCCACCGGATTTCTGCGGCTCGGTCATTGGGACGACGAGCCTGCGGATCCTGCGGCGGATCGCTACGATCAGCTTGATGACATCGTCAGCACCACCGGGCAGGCCTTTCTCGCTCTCACCATCGGCTGTGCCCGCTGCCATGATCACAAGTTCGAGCCACTGGCCACGCGCGACTACTACAGCCTCATTGCTGTGTTCAATCCGCTCCAGCGTCCGGCCAAAGGCCGCACGGAGCTCACGCTGCCTGTCGAAGGCACCGAGGTTTATGCCTGGCGCGAGCCATTCGCGAAAGCGCCGGAGACCCACGTGCTCGTGCGGGGATCACCCACACGCTTTGGTGATCTCGTCGAGCCAGCGGTGCCTGCCATTCTCGTCAAACAGCAGCCGCAGTTTCCATCGGGTGAAAAGACGACGCAGCGCCGTCTCGGTCTGGCGCGATGGATCGCCAGTGAGCAAAATCCGCTCACGGCCCGCGTGATGGTGAACCGCGTCTGGCAGCAGCACTTCGGGCAGGGGCTGGTGACCACCGCCAATGATTTCGGCCTCATGGGGGCCGCGCCCTCCCAGCCTGAGTTGCTTGACTGGCTCGCTCACTGGTTCATGCACGATGTCCGGTGGTCGCTGAAAAAGCTGCATCGCCTCATCCTCACCAGCCGTGCGTGGCAGATGAGCAAATCAACAGACTCGCTCATGTGCTACCGACGCCTTGAAGTCGAAGCCATCCGCGACTCCATGCTCGCCGTCAGCGGGCAGCTCAATCCGAAGCGTTTCGGTCCTGCGATGAAGCCGGGCATTCCCAAGGCCGCGCTCGAAGCCAATACCGACAAGGAAAAAGTCTGGCAGCCCTCCGATGAACGGGAAGCCTCGCGCCGCAGCATCTACGCTTTCATCAAACGCGGTCTCGTCATTCCCATGCTAGAAACGCTCGACCTTGCCGACACCGTCAGCAGCTGCCCGCAACGCCAGGTCACCACCGTCGCGCCACAGGCTCTGAGTTTGTTCAACGGTGAATTCGTCAACCAGCAGGCCAGGCACTTTGCCGCACGCCTGCAGCGCGAGGCGGGTAATGATCCTGAAAAGCAGATCACGCTCGCATGGAAGATCGCTTTCTGTCGCGAGCCTACACGCGATGAAATGGCAGAGATGCGCATGTTTCTTCAAGACCAGCCGCTGGAGCAGGCCTGCCGGGTGATTTTGAATCTGAACGAGTTTGTTTATCCTGAATAGCCATGAACCGCCATCTCACACGACGCGAATACCTGATGCGTGCCACCGGCGGCTTTGCCGGGCTGGCGCTGGCAGATTTGATGGCGGCATCGCCGCTGTCGGAAAAGCGGCCGCACTTCCCGGTGAAAGCAAAGCATTGCGTCTTCCTCTTCATGAATGGCGGGCCGAGCCAGGTGGATACGTTTGATCCGAAACCAGCGCTCAAGAAATACCACGGCATGCCTTACATGGGTGATGCGAAGGTGGGATCCAACGGTCGTGCGGTGGGGCATCTGATGCAGTCGCCGTTTGAGTTCAAGAAGCACGGGCACAGCGGGCTGGAGATCAGCAGCCTGTTTCCTCATACCGCCATGCATGCGGATGATTTGTGCGTAATCCGCTCCATGCACGCGGACACGGCGGCGCATGCTTCGGGCTGTTTGCAGATGAACACGGACAGCATCTTCATCGGCAAGCCCTGCCTCGGTTCATGGCTCAACTATGGCCTTGGCACGGCGAATCAAAACCTGCCGGGCTTCGTGGTGATGACGGACCCGCGTGGTGGGCCCATCGGCAGCGCATCGAACTGGACGGCGGGCTACATGCCAGCGGCGTATCAGGGCACCTTGTTTCGCAGCGGCGGCTCTCCTCTGCTGGATCTCGCGACACCGGAAGGCACGAGCGACCGCACCCAGCGCCGCAGTCTCGATCTGCTCAGGTCTTTGAACGAGGAACACCTCAAGCGGCATCCCGAAGAGACGGAACTGATGGCGCGAATCGAATCCTATGAGCTCGCCTACCGCATGCAGACGGAGGCGATGAGCGTGGTCGATCTCGACAGCGAAGACGCCGCCACGCGTGAGATGTACGGCCTCAATGACAAGCGGACGGCAGACTTTGGCCGCAAGTGCCTCATCACCCGCAAGCTCATCGAGAAAGGCGTACGCTTCATCCAGCTCTACTCCGGTGGCGGCCATATCGAGGACACATGGGATGGTCACAACGACTGCATTACGAACCACACCCTGCACGCGGGTGAAACCGACAAGCCCATCGCCGCGCTGATTGCCGATCTGAAACGCACCGGCCTGTGGGATGAGACACTGCTCGTCTGGGGCGGTGAATTTGGCCGAACTCCAACAAGTGAAGGCGTGGGCAAACCGGGACGCGACCATGACTGGCATGGCTTCTCCATGTGGATGGCCGGAGCAGGCGTGAAAGGCGGTCAGGCCATCGGTGCCACGGATGAACTCGGTTTCAAAGCCGTCGAGGACCGCTGCCACGTCAGTGATCTGCACGCGACGATTTTGCATTTGATGGGTATCGACCACTCGCGTCTCAGTTATCTTCATCAGGGGCTGAATCAGCGACTCACAGGCGTGGAGGATCGGCGGGTGATCACGCAGGCGCTGGCATAGACTGCAGCTTCACGGTTGTTTTTGTTTGATCGAATGGCTTGCTTGATACGTTTGGTTTCCTTCCTGCCAGCCTTTCAAAAAGTCGCCGCTGACTGCTTTGCGAAGTGACTAGGCGGCACCATATCCCGCCATGAAATCACCAACCATTCTCATCATGCTCCTCGCTGCGTCTCTACAGGCGCAGACACCTGCTCCTGCCGTCAAGCCCGCTCCGGCACCGAAACGTGCGCCCACAGTCGCGAATGTGCCTTATGGTGAGCATGAGCGGCAGGTGCTTGATTTCTACAAAGCCGATTCACCGAAGCCCACGCCGCTGCTGTTCTTCATTCATGGCGGCGGTTGGGTCGCAGGTGACAAGTCTGGAGTCGGCGAGCTCGAAGCCTGTCTCAAGGCAGGCATCTCCGTCGTCTCCATCAACTACCGCTACTCCTGGCAGGCGCAGCTTGCGGGTGTGATGCCGCCGGTGAAGTGGCCGCTGGAGGATGCCGCGCGTGCGCTGCAGTTTGTGCGCAGCCTGGCGCCGGAATGGAACATCGACAAGCAGCGCATCGGTGCCAGCGGCGGCTCTGCCGGGGCATGCTCCAGTCTCT